>JBKBRA010000066.1:0-14536 GCA_046292305.1 Dietzia sp.
TCGTTGGTGTCCTCGTCGTAGGACGCGTTGACGTTCGGGTGCGAGACCAGGGCCTCGACCACGGCCTTGGCGTAGAACGGCAGGTAGGTGAGCTTGACGCCGTGCTTGTCGACGAACTGCTCCTTGACCTGGGCTCGCAGCTGGGCGACGCGGGTCAGGTCAGCCTCGAAGACCTGCGTGAGCTGCGCGCTGGTCTGCAGCGACTCGCGGGTCTTCTTTGCCGTGATCTTGCGGATCCGGTTGGCCTTCTTGGTGGTTCCACGCAGCTCTGCGAGTTCCGGCCGGACACCGGCGGCGGACGGCCCCCCGGCAGCGGTCTTCTTCTCCGCGGGGGCGTCAGAACCACTGTCGGCGCCGTCACCCTCTGCTGCGGCGAGGACGTCCTGCTTGCGGATGCGCCCGCCGATGCCGGTGCCCTTGACGGAGTCGAGGTCCACGCCGTGCTCCTGAGCGAGCTTGCGCACCAACGGTGTGACGTACGGGGACGTGCCGGCCTTTGCGGCAGCGGCGGGCTCGGCGCGCTCCGGGAGGCCACCCGACGAGTCACGACCGCCGTCCGACTCCTCGTTCTTCTGGGCCTTGTCCGCCTTGGCCTCAGCCTTCTGTGCGGCCTTCTTCTCGGCCTCCGGAGTCTTGCCCGCCGCGTCATCCTGCTCTGCGGCACCGGATGCGTCGGTGGCGTCGCCCTCCGCCTGCTTGGGGGCATCGTCCGGGCGGGTGGACTCGGCGGCGTCTGGCGTCCCCTCGTCTTCCGGCTCGTCGGCGGGCTCGTCGGCGTCGGAGGATGCTCCGTCGCCGATGACGGCCAGGGTGGCGCCGACCTCGACGGTCTCGTCCTCCTCGGCGACGATCTTCTGCAGGGTGCCGGCGACGGGGGAGGGGATCTCGGTGTCGACCTTGTCGGTGGAGACCTCGAGCAGCGGCTCGTCGACCTCGACGGTGTCGCCGACGGCCTTGAGCCAGCTGGTGATGGTGCCCTCGGTGACGGACTCACCGAGCTCGGGCATGGTGACCTCGGTGCCCTTGCCGCCCGAGCTCTTGCCGCCGGAGCCGCCGGAGCCGCCGGAGGACTTCGTGGGTGCGGGCTTCTCGGCGGGCGCCTCGTCGGCCTCGGCCTCGTCTGCAGAGTCGGCGGAGTCGTCGTCGGAGGTGTCCTCCGCGGCCGGCTCGTCGGAGTCGTCGGCGGGCTCGTCGGCGTCGGAGGATGCTCCGTCGCCGATGACGGCCAGGGTGGCGCCGACCTCGACGGTCTCGTCCTCCTCGGCGACGATCTTCTGCAGGGTGCCGGCGACGGGGGAGGGGATCTCGGTGTCGACCTTGTCGGTGGAGACCTCGAGCAGCGGCTCGTCGACCTCGACGGTGTCGCCGACGGCCTTGAGCCAGCTGGTGATGGTGCCCTCGGTGACGGACTCACCGAGCTCGGGCATGGTGACCTCGGTGCCCTTGCCGCCCGAGCTCTTGCCGCCGGAGCCGCCGGAGGACTTCGTGGGTGCGGGCTTCTCGGCGGGCGCCTCGTCGGCCTCGGCCTCGTCTGCAGAGTCGGCGGAGTCGTCGTCGGAGGTGTCCTCCGCGGCCGGCCCGTCCGAGTCGTCGGAGCCGTCGTCGATGACCGCGAGCTCACCACCGATCTCGACCGTCTCGTCCTCGTCGGCGACGATCTTGGACAGTGTGCCCGCGGCGGGCGACGGGATCTCGGTGTCGACCTTGTCGGTGGAGACCTCGAGCAACGGCTCGTCGACCTCGACCGTGTCCCCCTCTTTCTTGAGCCAGCGGGTGACAGTGCCCTCGCTGACGGATTCACCGAGAGCCGGCATCTGTACGGAGAAGGCCATGGTGTCGTGACTCCTCAAGAGTTCTGGGCGCTGCCCGCCGGCGCGATCCGCGCCCGCGTGAGCGGCGACATGGTTGTGAGCTATCAATTCTTCGAGACGACCCGGGACGGATCCGCTGTGGCGCCCCGCCCGGACGATCGCCCACCATTGTGCCCTGTGCCACCAGCCGGTGTCGGCGGACGCCCCGATCCCGGGGTCAGTAGACGCCCGATCCGACCGGTGGCCGCGCAATCACCAGTGCTGGGGCTCGGTACGATCGGATCTCATAGACGGCCCCACCCCGGACGGGGGGCCGCGGGAGGAGACCGACAGTGGCGTTCCGCGATCTTTTCCGGCGGCGGCAGACGCGGATTCCGGCGGACCCCGCCGATCTCGACCACCTCCGGTCCTGGTGTGAGACCAGAGTGGGGGTCGAGGCGTTCCTCGAGCCCGAGACGCTCGTGTCGGTACCGGGACTCCGCCTGGTCGCCTTCGACGGTGAGTGGACCCGTCGAGAGGTGGGGGACGTGGCCACGGCGCGCAAGCTCGCCGACGAGCTCAAGATCCCCCTGTTCGACGCGATGGAGACCGGCTACCCGGACCGGATGAGGCTCTACGAGGAGGTCCGGATCTCGCGCCAACGCAAGGAGAGGGCCCGCCGACTCCGCGAACAGTTGCGAGAGAACAGGGAATAGCAGCGCCGCTCCATTCGACCGCGCACCTATCGCGCCAGCTCCGGGGGGAATCGCCCGGCGCCAGCGGGTGGTGCCCGGCGAACTGGACGAAGGCTGCTGGTGCCGGGGACGGGTGAAGCCCGGCATGACAGCTGTTGAGCACGCCGCGCCACGTGGCGGAGAAGCGGATCCGTGTGCTCGGGCAGCAGAACGAGGTCCTGCGCCGGGTCCGGCGACCATCGAGACCAGTACGTAACTCGCCCTTGATGGTTTTGAAACCTAAGAAGATGCGCCGGAAACTTTGCCGAAACAGCAGAGCGAGAGTGTGTCTCTGGTCGCTCGAACCAGTTGTGGATCCCTTTCCATGAGCGACCGGGTTTCCCTTCCCACTCAGAGAAATGAGCGCACATGCTCCAGATGACACCCCGCCGCAGGGGACGAGCGTTCGTGGCCGCTCTGTCCTGCGCCGGACTGCTGGTCACAGGGCTGCCCAGCGCAGCGGCGGGCTCCACCTTCGACAGCCTCGCCGCCGGCAGTCTCGGATCGAGCACGGGCACTACCGCGCCGGACGCACCCGAGACTCCGATCGAACCGGGTCCGGTCGAGCCCGATCCGACCGAGCCGATTGATGACGGGGATCCCACCCTGCCCACCGTGACGGTCGTGGCAACCGGCGGCACCCTTGCCGGCCGGGCGACCACGCAGGACTCGTACTCGAACTACCGCGCCGGTACGTACCCGATGGCCGAGCTCATCCCCGAGATCGCCCCGGCCATCGACCAGATGGCCAACGTGGACATCGTGCAGTTCGGCAACGCCGGTTCAGGCGGGTACACCATCGCGCAGTACCGCGAGCTGACGCTGGCGGTCGAACAAGCACTCGCAAGCTCGGATGCCGTCGTGGTGACCACCGGAACCGACACCATGGAGGAGTTCGGCTACTGGCTTGACGTGACTGTCCAGAGCAAGAAGCCAGTAGTCATCACAGGCGCGATGCGTCCGTGGGCCGCCGGCCCGACTCCGGATGTCGACCCGGTGTTCGGCAGTGACGGCCCCGCCAACCTGGTCCAGTCGATCCGGCTCGCAGCATCGCAGCAGACCTACTGCTTCGGCACCGTGTTGATGCTCAATGATGAGATCCACGCGGCACGCGACGTCACCAAGGGCAACACCATGCGTACCGACACGTTCGAGTCCCGTCGGGTCGGAGTGCTCGGGTGGATCGACGGCGACCGGATCAGTCTCCCGCGGGGACCGTCCAGGGTGCTCGACTGCCAGTCCGACCGGTGGCTCACGCCCTTCGACCTGTCGGAGATCTCAGCAGGCGATCTGCCCAAGGTGGAGATCTTCTACAACTATCAGGAGGCCTCCGGGGATGCGATCCGGGGAATGGTCACCGGTGGGGCAACCGGAATCGTCACCGCCGGAACCGGTGCGGGCGGCATCTCCTCGGCGGCAGGCCAGGCTCGCCGCGATGCCATCACCCAAGGGGTGTGGTTCGTCTCCACCAGCCGCACCGGCTCCGGGACCGTCGGCCCCACCAGTGCCGCGGGAATGATCTCCGGCAACGAGTTGCTCCCGCAGAAGGCCCGGTTGTTGCTCATCCTGAGCCGCGCCTTCACCGACGACATCACCGTCGCCCGGGACTGGTTCGCCACGGCCGGCAATCCCGGGTTCGGCAACGCCACAGCTGCCGTGGACGTGCAGTCTGTCCCGGACGGGGTGCTCGAGCCGGTGGCGTGATCGCACCCCACCCAGCGTGACCGCACCCCGTCCAGCGTGACCCGTGCGGACGATGTCAGCGCCCTGCAGTGGAGAATCGCCGAACACCTCTCACCGAGAGGCGATGTCCTCCAGGACCGCGAGCATCGTCCGCACGGGCACGCCCGTCCCGCCCTTCGGCAGGTAGCCCTCCGGCCCACCGTCGTTGTAGGCCGGGCCGGCCACGTCGATGTGGACCCACTCGACACCCGCGTCGACGAACTCCTTCAGGAACAGACCCGCGGAGAGCATGCCGCCCCAGCGGTGCGGGGTCACGTGGGTCAGGTCCGCGACCTCCGAGTCCAGGCCGTCGCGGAGCTCCTCGGGGAGCGGCATGGGCCAGCCGCCCTCGCCGACCCCGCGACTCAACTCGGCCACCCGGTCGCGGAAGTCCTCGGTGCCCATGACCCCGGGGGACTTCTTGCCCAGCGCCACCATCTGCGCACCGGTGAGAGTGGCGGTGTCGATGAGGTGGGAGGGCGAATCCTCGCAGGCCCTGACGATGGCGTCGGCGAGGATGAGCCGGCCCTCGGCGTCGGTGTTCTTCACCTCGACCGTCGTACCGCCGTACATGGTGAGCACGTCGCCGGGCCGGTAGGCGGTGGACGACGGCATGTTCTCGGCCATCGGCACGGTGGCCACCACCGTGAGGTCGAGCCCCAGGCGGGCTGCCAGGATCACGGTCGCGACGACTGCGGCCGCCCCGCCCATGTCCATGGTCATCTGTTCCATGCCCGCGGCCGGCTTGATGGAGATGCCGCCGGTATCGAAGGTGATGCCCTTTCCGACCAGCGCGACGGTGGGCCGACCCTCCGCACCGCGGTGGGTGAGCCGGACGAGACGGGGAGGCCGGGAGGAACCCTGGCCCACGGCGAGGATCCCGCCGTACCCGCCCTCGGCGAGGGCCACCTCGTCCAGTACCTCCACCTCGAGACCCGCCGCAGTGCCCAGCTCGGCGGCGCGGTCGGCGAAGGAGCCGGGGAAGAGCAGGTTAGGCGGGGTGTTGACCAGATCGCGGGCCACACCGACGCACTCGGCGATCGCGGCCGCCCGGGAGACGGCATCGGTGGACTCCTCGGATACGAGGATCCGGAGGGAGTCCGTGACCTCGTCGTCGTCGCCCTTCACGGCGGTGACCTTGGCCGGCCGGAACGATCCGAGCGCTGCTCCGAGCGCGACGGCCTCGGCACGATCTCGGTCGAGCAGGACCAACACCGAACCGCGTCCACGGCACGACCTGGCGGCGGCGCCGGCGGCCCTGCGGATCGTCTCGTCGGAGACCTCGTCGCCGGAGGATCCGAGTCCCACCAGGACCACCGAGTCACCGGGGACGCCCTCGGGAGCGGGGAGCCGGGTGGTCGACCCCACCTTGGTGGAGGCGTCGACGGACCGGGCCGCCGCGGCGACCGCGGCGGCGACGTCGTCGGAGAGACCGGGGGCGACGACGACCGGGGCGGCGCCTTCCCCGTCGGTGTCCGCGGCGATACCGATCACCACCACATCGGACTCAACGGGTGTCGTGACCGCCTCGAGGGGGGAGACGTCGGGCGAGTGGGAGAGTATCGACTGCGCGGTCGGCATGGAGCGCTCCTGGGATCGGCTGTTGGTCACTGGGACGGCGGACGCCCGATGCGCTCGGCGGACCGCAACGGCGAGGGCGCCATAGTCGCCACAGTCTATCGACTAACGTATGGGCACATCCGTACGGGAGAGCGCGAGGAGTGGCCGACATGACAGACACCGGGGACCCAGGCGAGGGGCCACTGCACTCCCGTCACGTGCGGTCCGGCGCCACGTTCGCCCCCTTCGGTGGCTGGTCGATGCCCGTGCAGTACTCGGGCACCGTCACCGAACACAACGCCACCCGCACGACAGTCGGGTTGTTCGACGTCAGTCACCTCGGCAAGGCGCTCGTGACCGGCCCGGGCGCCGCCGAGTTCGTCAACTCGTGCCTGACCAACGACCTCGACCGGATCGCCGCGGGCAGCGCGCAGTACACCCTCTGCTGCGACGACTCCGGGGGAGTGGTCGACGACCTCATCGCCTACCGGGTGTCCGACGAGGAGATCTTCCTGATCCCCAACGCCGCCAACACCGCAGAGGTGGTCAGGCGGCTGCAGGTCGCCGCCGCCGAGCGCGCGCCCGGGGTCACCGTGACCGATGAGCACCGCTCGCGCGCCGTGATCGCCGTCCAGGGCCCGCTCGCCGGGGAGGTGCTCACCGCTCTGGGACTGCCCACCGATCTGGACTACATGGCCTACGTGGACGCCGACTGGGGAGGCGCACCCGTGCGCGTCTGTCGGACCGGGTACACGGGCGAGTACGGGTTCGAGGTGCTCCCCGGGTGGGACCAGGCCGGCCCCCTCTGGGACGCCCTGGCCGAGCAGGTCCTCTCCCGCGAGGGCGCGCTGTGTGGACTCGGGGCCCGGGATTCACTGCGGACCGAGGCCGGTTACCCGCTGCACGGCAACGAGCTCTCCATCGACCTGAGCCCACTCGAGGCCCGCTGTGCCTGGGCGATCGGCTGGGACAAGCCGTCCTTCTGGGGGCGCGAGGAACTGCTGCGCCGGAAGGAGGCGGGGCCGGCCCGTCGTATGTACGCGCTCGAGGTCACCGGCCGGGGCGTCCTGCGCGCCGGGCAGTCCGTCCGCGCCGGTGGGCGGGAGGTGGGTGTGACCAGTTCCGGGACCTTCTCGCCCACGCTGAAGACCGGGATCGCCCTGGCGTTCATCGACGTGGACGCGGGTGTGAAGAAGGGTGACGAGGTCGTGGTCGACGTACGGGGGCGAGAGGTACCGTGCCGCCTCGCGGTACCCCCGCTCGTGGAGATCCGCACCCGCTAGCCCGCCCCTTCTCAAGGAACGAGACGCCATGTCCCAGTTCGACATCCGCCCCTCGGCCTCGCCGAGGTCGGCCGCCGAGCGCGAGACCATCCTCGCCGCTCCCGGATTCGGCAAGCACTTCACCGACCACATGGTCACCCTCCCGTACTCCGACGGCGCCTGGGGGACCCCGACGGTCGAGGCGTACGCCCCGCTGTCGATCGACCCCTCCGCCGTGGTCCTGCACTACGCCCAGACGATCTTCGAGGGCCTCAAGGCCTACCGGCAGGCCGACGACTCCATCGCCTCCTTCCGCCCGGAGCAGAACGCGGCGCGCTTCAACCGGTCCGCGCGGCGGTTGGCCATGCCGACACTGCCGGAGGAGTTGTTCATGGAGTCCCTCCGGCAGATCGTCGCGATCGACCGGGACTGGGTGCCCGCCGCCGGCGGGGAGGAGGCCCTCTACCTGCGCCCCTTCATGATCGCGACCGAGACCGGACTGGGGGTGCGTCCGGCCGACGAATACCTCTACTCGGTGATCGCCTCGCCCGCCGGCGCCTACTTCTCCCGGGGCGTGGCCCCCGTGAGAGTGTGGCTGAGCACGGAGTACGTCCGGGCCAGCCCCGGCGGAACCGGAGCGGCCAAGTTCGGCGGCAACTACGCGGCCTCGCTGCGCGCCCAGGAGCAGGCCACCGCAGAGGGCTGCGACCAGGTGGTCTGGCTCGACGCCATCGAGCGCAAGTACGTCGAGGAGATGGGCGGGATGAACCTGTTCTTCATCCTCGGCTCCGGCGACTCGGCGCAGATCGTCACCCCGGAGCTGTCCGGGTCGCTCCTTCCCGGTGTGACCCGCGACAGCCTCCTCCAGCTGGCACGTCACCTCGGCTATCCCGTGACGGAGCGGAAGGTCTCGGTCGAGGAGTGGGAGACAGGGGTGGCCTCCGGCGAGATCACCGAGGTGTTCGCGTGCGGCACCGCCGCCGTGATCACCCCCGTCGGCTCGGTCCGGCACAGCGAGGGCGGGTACACCATCGGCGACGGCGGCCCCGGCGAGATCACGATGCGTCTGCGCGAGACCCTCACCGGGATCCAGCGCGGGTCCGTGGAGGACACGTTCGGCTGGATGACCACGCTGGTCTGACCGGGCCCCGCCCGGTTTTTCTCGATGAGGGGCCGGCGGCGGGTCGGGTCAGGCCAGGATGACGGCGACGACGAGGGCTGCGGCCGTCCCCATTTCGATCCCCGCCCCCAGGACGTCCCCGTTGACACCACCGAGGCGGCGCACGGCGTGCCGCGCGAATCCGGCGGCGGCCGCGTAGAAGGCCAGACCGACCGCGGCCCCGACGGCAGGCGCCCACCTCGCCGCCTCCCACCATGTCGCCTCCCACCATGCCGCCGCCCATCCGGACCCGGCCAGGCCGGCGCCCGCCGCGGCACAGATCAGACCAACGGTCACCACGGCGGCCCGGGACTGCGACCCGGCGACCAACGCGCCGAAGCCCGCGGTAGACGCCGCCGGGACACCTCTGCGGAGCTGGACCACCGGCAGACACCGGGCGAGCACGAAGGCGGCGATCGGCGCCAGCCACGCACCCGACCCGACCAGGGCCCCGAGGGCGGCGACCTCGGCGAGGAGAACCAGCACCAGGACCGCGGCGCCCATTGGTCCCACCGACCCCGATCGCATGATCTCCAGCGCCCGCTCGGGACCGGCGTAGGAACCCAGCCCGTCGGCGGTGTCGGCCAGGGCGTCAACGTGCATCGCGCGGGTCAGCGCCAGCACCGCCGCGATACCCACCAGGCCGGAGATGAGGGTCCCGGCACCGAGCGCGTGCGCCCCGTGGGCGGCCGCGGTGGCGACGGCCCCGCAGACGAGTCCCACGACCGGCATCGCCGTCATCGCCCGACCGGCCTCGGACGGGCCCGGTACGCCCCGCCCACCCACGGGCAGCACCGTCATCCACGCAAGGGACAGGCGGACCGCGTCGAACACCTGACGTCAGGCCTTGCCGCTGACCCCGGCGTCGGCGAAGGTCGCCATCTCCGTGAGGATCGCGATAGCGGCGTGGACGGTGGGCAGCGCCGCGACCGCGCCGCTGCCCTCTCCCAGCCGCATGGAGTGCTCGAGGATCGGCTCGAGCGAGAGATACGTGAGAGCCGCGGAATGGGAGGGCTCGGCGCTGCGGTGCCCGGCGACCCACCACTGGCGTGCCCCGGGTGCCAGGGACTCCGCGAGCAGCGCCGCGGCCGTGACCACCGCGCCGTCGAGGACGCAGGGCGTCTTGCGGACCGCGGCCTGCGCGAGGAAGCCCGCCATCGCGGCGAGGTCGGCGCCCGCGACCCTGCGGAGCATCGCCACGGGGTCCCGGAGGTCGCCGGAGGCCCGGAACATCGCGTCCCGGATCGCGGCGGTCTTGCGCATCCACCCGTCGTCGTCGACCCCGGTGCCGCGCCCGACCAGTTCCACCGGCTCGCGGCCGGTGACCAGGCAGGTGATCACCGTGGCCGGGGTGGTGTTACCGATCCCGAGGTCGCCCGCGATGAGCAGGTCCGCACCCGAGTCGACCTCCTCGTCGGCGATCCTGCGGCCGGCCGCGACGGCCGCCCGGACCTCGTCGGGGCTGAGCGCGTCCTCGCGGTCGATCGACCCGCTCGAGCGACGGATCTTGTGGTCGTCCAGTCCTCCGGGCCGCTCGGCGGACATGGCCATGTCGGCGACGCGGACCGTCGCCCGGGCGGCACGGGCCAGCACGGACACGGCGGCCCCGCCGCCCACGATGTTGTCCGCCATCTGAAGGGTGACCTCGCGCGGGTAGGCGGAGACCCCGTTCTCGGCGACGCCGTGATCGCCGGCGAACACCACGACCCGGGCCCGGTCGAGGGGGCGAGGCGGGCAGGTGCCCTGGCACGACGAGATCCACACGCCGAGTTCCTCGAGCCGACCGAGCGAGCCCGCCGGTTTGGTCAGCACGAGTTGCCGCGCGCGAGCCTCGTCGGCGACGGTGTGCGACGGCGGGTGGACCGGGGGGAACGCCACCGGGTCCTCGTAGTGCTCGACGTCGGCCAGGCCGCGGAAATCGTGCGTCGGGGGCCCGGTCTCCGGTCCGGTCTCCGGGTCGACCGCCGCCGAGCTCTCCGGCACGATCTCCGGTCCGACCGCCGGCGGTCCCTGCGAACCCGCGGCGGAGGAGATGACCGCGGTGGCAGCGGCGGCCTCACCGGGAGTGGGTACTGCCACCGCGGCGAGAGTCGGTGCCGGTGCGGTGGGTTCACCGGGGGAGTGGTCCGTCGCGGCGCGAACGCCGGGGGTGGTGAGGGACAGGACCCGACCCGCGACGACGAGGACGGCCTCGTCACAGACCTCGGCCAGCCCCCGGTTGAGCGAGCCGATCAGATCCGAGAAGAGCCGCCCGGAGAGGGTGTCGGGCACGACCCCCAGACCGACCTCGGGGGAGACCAGGACCAGCGAGCCGGTGTGCGCGGCGACCGCCGCCACGAGCGCATCGACCTCGTCGGCCACGACCTCCCCGCCGTCCGTCCACCCGAGGGTGGCGTCCATCCGGCGGGTGAGCCATCCCCCTAGGTCGTCCACGAGCACCGTGTCGTTCGGATGATCGGCCAGCACCCGCGCGATCTCGTCGGTCTCCTCGGTGGCCCACCCGGCGGGTCTGCGTCCGAGGTGCGCGGCGATCCGGCGGGCCATCTCGTCGTCGTCGGGATCCCGTCGCGCGGTGGCCACGTACACCACGTCCGCACCGGAAGCGGCGGCCACCGACTCGGCGTGGGCGGATTTGCCCGAGCGGGTGCCGCCGAGGACGAGCAGGCGCATGGCGTCAGAGGCCTTCCGTGGATCGACGACGAGATCAGATGGAGTCGCCCGGGCGGACCCGGGGGCGCGGGGTGCGGAGCATCCGCGGCTGCGTCGCCCGCATCACCGCGTACCACCCCATGCCGAACCCGGTGTCCTCGGTGCCCGGGAACCGCTCGCGGACGACACTGTTGACCTTGCGCCCGAGGAGGATGCCGTCCACCACCACCACGACGATCAGGATCAGGAACAGGTTCTGGCTGTAGAACATCAGCTCCGGGTTGGGGATGAGCTGGAACACGATCACGAACAGTGCCAGCGGCATGAACCAGTTGATCAGGCGCCGGTGGGTGTCCACCCAGTCGCGGGCGAAGCGGCGGACCTCGCCGCGGTCACGCGAGAGCACGTAGCGGTCGTCGCCCTGCATCATGAGCTGGCGGCGCTCCTCGCGGGCGCTACGCTGCTCGGCCCGGGCGGCCTTGCGCTCGTCCTTGGTCATGCTGGCCTCGGCGGCCTTCTTGCGCTCCTTGGCCTCCTTGCGGGTGACCGGAGCGGTGACGGGACCAGTCCGCAGGCCCCGGGCACGCTCCTGATCCCGACGTTTGGGGGTGGGCTTGCCCTTGCCCGCGGGTCGGCGGACGTCCCCCGCCGGGCCCGGGTCCGTGCCCGGAGAGGACTCCGGCCCGGTGTCGGTACCTGCGGAGCCCTTGACGGGTTCGTTCTTACTGGAGCCGAATGCACGCAACTTCACGTACCCAGGCTAGGCGATCGACCTCCACGACGGATATTCACCCGTACGTCACTCCGGGAGTATCGTGTCGGACGAAGGGACGTCCGGGGAATAGAGAGCTCCCCGGTGGACGTTGCACGACTCAGGACGCCACCGAAGGACGCCAGAGAAGACCTTCTCGGATCGCTAGGAGAACCGACATGACCACTGCGGAGAACACCGCCACGGAGAGCACCGCCACCGGCGTGCTCCTCACCGACACCGCCGCCGCGAAGGCCAAGGCCCTCCTCGACCAGGAGGGACGCGACGACCTCGCCCTCCGCATCGCCGTCCAACCCGGTGGGTGCGCCGGCCTGCGGTACCAGCTCTTCTTCGACGACCGCACGCTCGACGGCGACGTGGTGGACGACTTCGGCGGCATCAAGCTCGCCGTCGACCGGATGAGCGTGCCCTACCTGACGGGTGCGTCGATCGACTTCGTGGACACCATCGAGAAGCAGGGGTTCACCATCGACAACCCCCAGGCCACCGGCTCGTGCGCCTGCGGCGACTCGTTCAACTGACCTCGCGGTCGCACTGACGACCCGGGCCGATCGCTGGTCGGCCCGGGTCGTCTACTGTCTGGTGCATGTCCGTAGTAATCACAGGTTCCATCGCCACCGACCATCTCATGACCTTCTCGGGTCGGTTCTCCGAGCAGCTCCTGCCGGACCAGCTCGCCCACGTCTCGCTGAGCTTCCTGGTGGACTCGCTACAGATCCGCCGGGGCGGGGTCGGTGGAAACATCGCGTTCGCGCTCGGCGTGCTCGGCCGCCGGCCCCACCTGGTCGGCGCGGCCGGCGAGGACTTCGCCGAGTACCGCGACTGGCTGGACAGGCACGGCGTCGACACCTCGGCCGTCCACATCAGCTCCGCGCTGCACACCGCCCGGTTCGTGTGCACCACCGACTCGGACATGGCCCAGCTCGCGTCCTTCTACCCGGGAGCGATGGGGGAGGCGGCCACCATCTCGCTGGCCCGTCTGGTCGACCGCATCGGTCGGCCTGAGATCGTGCTCATCGGCGCCAACGACCCGACCGCGATGAACTCCCACACGGCGGAGTGCCGCGAGCTCGGGCTGGACTTCGCGGCCGACCCCTCCCAGCAGTTGGCGTTCCTCGACGGGGAGGCTGCGGCGGCTCTCGTCGACGGTGCCCGGTACCTGTTCACCAACGAGTACGAGTACGAGCTGCTGCTGAACAAGACCGGGTGGACGGCCGAGGAGCTGGACGCCAAGGTCGGTACCCGCGTCACCACCCGGGGTGGAAAGGGCGTGGTGATCGTGGAGCAGGGCGCCGAGCCACTCGAGGTGGGCATCGTGCCCTCGGACAACCTCCTCGACCCCACGGGCGTCGGGGACGCGTTCCGCGCCGGCTTCCTCACCGGCGTCATCGACGGCCTCACGTTGGAGCGGTCGGCGCAGTTCGGCGCCCTCATCGCCACCCACGTGCTGGAGACCACCGGCACACAGGAGTGGAGCATCGACCCGGCCGCCGCGCGCCGCCGACTCGCCGCCGCGTACGGGGACGAGGCCGCCGAGGAGCTCGCGGCACTTCTCCCGGCCTGATCCCGCGCCTCCCCTCGGCGGGCTAGAGGCGGACCGGGTAGTCCCGCTGCTCGATGTCCGGGGTGATCCGTCCCTCCACGAAGATGCCGTGCCAGATCATGAAGCACAGCATGGTCCAGATCCGGCGACTGTGGTCGGACTCGCCACGTCGGTGCTCGTCGAGCATCCGCAGCACGGCGCCGGAGTCGATGAACTCATCGGTGCCCGAGGCCATGACCTGCTCGCGCGCCCAGTCGTGCAGCTCCGGCCCGGCCAGCCAGTGGCGGGTCGGGACGGGGAAGCCGAGCTTCTTGCGGTGCAGGACGTGCGCGGGCACGATCCGCTCCAGCGCCTTGCGGAGCGCGTACTTGGTGGTCCCGTGCGCCACCTTCTCCGTGTGCGGCAGGCGGGAGGCGACCTCGTAGACCTCGCGGTCGAGGAACGGGACGCGCAGCTCGAGCGAGTTGGCCATGGTGACCCTGTCCGCCTTGACCAGGATGTCCCCGCGCAGCCAGGTGAACAGGTCCAGGTGCTGCATGCGGGCGACGGGGTCCCATCCCCGTGAACGTTCGTAGACCGGAGCGGTGACGTCCTGGTGGCTCCACTCCGGTCGGTAGTCCTTGAGGACCGAGCGCACCTGGTCCTCGGAGAACGAGCGCGCGTTGCCGTAGTAGCGGTCCTCGAGGCTCATCGATCCGCGGTGGAGCAGGCTCTTGCCTCGGGTGCCCTCGGGGATCCGGGTGCTCGCCCTGCCCAGCGCCCGTCGTAGGCCGCCGGGGATTCTCTCGAACGGCGCGAGCGAGAGCGGCTCCTTGTAGATGGTGTAGCCGCCGAAGAGCTCGTCGGCGCCCTCGCCCGAGAGGACCACCTTGACGTGCTTGCGTGCCTCGCGGGCGACGAAGTACAGCGGGACGAGGGCCGGGTCGGCCACCGGCTCGTCGAGGTACCAGATGATCTCCGGGATCGCGGCGGCGAACTCCTCGGGCGAGACCACCTTGACGATGTGCTCCACACCGATCGCCGCGGCGGACTCCGCGGCGACGTCGACCTCGGAGTAGCCCTCCCGCTCGAAACCGGTGGTGAAGGTGAGGAGGTTCTCGTTGTGGCGGCGGGCGAGCGCGGCGATCGCGGTGGAGTCGATGCCGCCGGACAGGAAGGAGCCCACGGTGACGTCGGCGCGCATGTGCTTGGCCACGGAGTCCTCGAGGGCCACGGCGATCTCCTCGTAGCGGCGCTCCGCATCACCGTCGGCGACCGGGACCACGGGGAAGGTCGGCTCGAAGTAGCGCTCGATCACCGGTGTGGCACCGGGGGAGAGGGTGGCGTGGCAGCCGGACTCCAGGCG
>JBKBRA010000067.1:0-14367 GCA_046292305.1 Dietzia sp.
AGCAGACCCGGCTCAAGGCTCGGATCAGTGACTCCACCCTGCCTGTCGCCAGGTGGCGCCGTCAACCCAAGTTGAGTCCGGATCGCTGAGGTTTGACGCCTTGTACAACTGGAGACCGGCCGGATCCATTCCCGGAGTGATCCAACTCACACCACAACTTGAGCCACCGTGACTCAACAAAAACAGCGTTCCACACGCACGCCTCTCCGGCGATGCGTGCGGAACGCTCTTCCAGACGGGAAAGTGTGCCTGTACTAGATGACACCCTGAGCGAGCATCGCGTCCGCGACCCGACGGAAACCGGCGATGTTGGCACCGGCCGCCAGGTCGCCGGGCATCCCGTACTCCTCGGCGGTGGCGGCCGTGGTGGCGTAGATGTTGGTCATGATGCGGTCGAGCTCGGAATCGACCCGCTCGAAATCCCACTGCAGCCGGCCGGCGTTCTGGCGCATCTCCAACCCACTGGTGGCCACACCACCGGCGTTGGCGGCCTTGGCGGGGCCGAACAGGAGACCCTTCTCGTGGATCACCTCGACGGCCTCCTCGGTGCACGGCATGTTCGCCCCCTCAGCCACCAGCCGACAGCCGTTCTCGGCCAGGGTCCGCGCGGCGTCGCCGTCGAGCTCGTTCTGCGTCGCACAGGGCAGTGCGATATCGCACCTGACCTCCCACACCGGACGCCCCTCGACGAACTCGCACTTGCCCCGCTCCTGCGCGTAGACGGAGAGCCTCTCCCGTCGGACGTCCTTGACGTCGGCGAGCAGGTCCAGGTCGAGACCCCTCTCGTCGACCACGTAACCGGAGCTGTCCGAACAGGCCACCACGGTGGCGCCGAGCTGCGTGGCCTTCCTGGCCGCGTAGAGGGCCACGTTGCCGGAGCCGGAGACCACCACGCGGGATCCCTCGAGGCTGAAGTCCGTCTCGCGCAGCATCTCGCGGACGTAGTAGACCAGTCCGTAGCCCGTGGCCTCGGTCCTCGCCCAGGATCCCCCGTAGCCGATCCCCTTGCCGGTGATCACGCCCGCCTCGTTCCGACCGGTGACCTTGCGGTACTGGCCGTACATATAGCCGATCTCGCGGGCACCCACGCCGATGTCGCCGGCCGGCACGTCGAGGTCCGCCCCGATGTGATGTGCGAGCTCGGCCATGAACGACTGGCAGAAGCGCATGACCTCGCCGTCGCTCCTACCGTGGGGGTCGAAGTCGGAGCCGCCCTTACCGCCGCCGAGGGCGAGGCCGGTGAGCGCGTTCTTGAAGACCTGCTCGAAGCCGAGGAACTTCAGCATGTCCTCGTCGACGGACTTGTGGAAGCGCAGACCACCCTTGTACGGACCCAGGTCGGAGCTGAACTGGACCCGGAACCCGCGCTGGACCTGGATCGCTCCCGAATCGTCGACCCACGGCACGCGGAAGGACACCACGCGCTCGGGCTCGATGATCCGCTTGAGGATCCCGCCCTCCACGTACTCGGGATGCTGCTTGACCACCGGGGCGAGTGACTCGAGCACCTCGTGCACGGCCTGCCTGAAGAGCTTCTGCCCGGGATTGCGCGCCACCACGGTCTCGAGCGCGTCGTGCAGTGCGGCGTCGGCGTCGGACATGGGACCTCCGGTCTAGGGACTACAAGTACACGGGTTACCCGCTTCCGGCGCCACCTCGGACCGAGGTACCGGAGGTGGCTGCCACGGCCACAACCGCGTCGTCGCCGTGCCGCAGCCTAGCGTCTGCCGAGGTGGATCACCGAGTCAGGCCGCGGCGGACCCCGCCGCGAACTCCCCCGGGCGAAACTCTCCGCCGAGGTGGATCCGGCCATACGATCAACGGTCACGGACCCGGCCGGTCCCCTCCCCGTGCTGAGAGGAACAGAGACCCACATGCGACACCTCCCCCGCCCTCGACAGTGGGGCATCGGCGCCCTGATCGCCGTGGCGGTGGTCACGGCTCCTGTCGCCGCCCAGGCCCAGCCGCGCGACGGCGGCCCGGTGGTGGACGAGTCCCGCGCGATGAGCGCTATCGAACACGACTCCCTCGAGGGAGCGCTCGCGGAGGTCGGGACCACCCGGGGAGGCTTCCGGTCGCAGTCCCTCCTGGCGGACCGTCTAGCCGCCGCCTCGGACGACTACACCGTCCGGTTCCCCGCGGCCTTCGCCGGCGTCCGGATCGTGGGGGCCACCGGTCAGGTGGCGGTGGTCCTGGGCGCAGACCGGGTGGACACGCTGATCGCGGACGCGCGGTCCCGCGGTTTCGCAGTGCACTCCGCTCCCGCCCCGGCCCGTCAGCTGGACGAGAGGGCGGAGCGGGCGCAGGCCTGGGCGGATTCCCTCCCCCCGGGCCAGCGGGACGGGGTCACCGCGATCGACGTGGACCCCTCCACCGGCGACGTCACCGTGGTCGTGGAGGACTCGGGGGCCGCGCCCGTTCCCCCCGCCGACCTCGGCACGGACGTCCGGGAAGCGGGCTTCCGCCCCGCCCAGGGTTCGCTCGGGTCGGCGACGCTGCTCGACACCCCACCCACCACCCAGACCCCCACGACACCGGACCCCACCCTGCTACCGAACTCCATGGTTGGCGGCACCCGGATGTACGTCCTCTCCCCCGCCCGCACCGTCGCCAACTGGTGCTCCCTCGGTTTCAACGGGATCCGTGACGGGCGGGTCGTCAACATCACCGCTGCCCACTGCAGTTCGTTCACGGACCCCACCACGGGTCGGCCCGTATTCCGGCCAGGCACGGTCTCGGAGAACAGCTCCTCGCCGAGACTCGGGACGTTCACGTCCGGTGAGGCCGACGAGGCCCTCGACGCAGCACTGATCACCGTCGATCCCGAGGACACCCCACGCTTCCGCAACTCCCACGTGCTCACCGGCGGAGCGCAACCCCTCGCCCTGTCCGGCACCCAGTCCCCGGTCAGGGGTCAGGTCCTGTGCAAGTACGGCCAGCGGACGGGGTACACGTGCGGGAGGGTGTCCGGCACCGACTCCGCGACTTCCGGGGGTGTCAGGAACGTCTCCATAGAACTGTGCGCGATCGCGGGCGACAGCGGCGGCGTGGTGTTCTCCGACACCCGGGCGGTGGCGGTGACGAGCCTGTCCAACGCCTTCGACCAGAACGACCAGCCCTATCCGAGCTGCGAGGTGGCCCGGACGGAACTCGCCCGCCGCGGGGCGGTCCCCACGATGGTCGGTGTGACCGTCGGCGCGATCGCGGACAGATTCCCAGGGCTTCAGGTGGGCGCCTCGTGACACACCAATCCCACTAATCACACGTGTCACACTGGACTCAGTAATCACATCTCCGTAATCTTGGCCGCAACTGGTCGACCTGAAGTCGTCCACCGTGCATCACGGAAGGCCAACATGCGCACCACCTCGAAGCTCGCCGCCCTCACCGCCGCCGCGGCCCTGGTCGTCACCGCCGCCCCCGCCGGCGCGGCCCCCTCACCGACTCCCGCCGCACCGGCACCGGCGGTCGCACAGGCGCTGCCCACCCTCGACGACGCCCTCGGATCTCAGCTGACCTCACTGGTCGAGGCCCTGCGCCGGGACCTCGGACTGACCCCCGAGCAGTTCCTGGACCAGGCCGGGATCGGTGAACGTCTGGCCGAGTCCCGCCCCCGCTGGGAGCAGGCCTTCCGCGACTCGTTCGGCGGCGTGTGGCTGGACGAGGAGGGCACGGGCCTGGTGGGCGTGGTGGCCGGTGAAGCCGGCGACCTGCTGCGCACGGAGGCCACCGACGCCGGGTTCACCGTCCAGGACGTGGCACTGACCACGGAGGAGCTCTCCGCCCGCGAGCGGCAGGTGGGCAAGATCGTCGAGGACCTCCCGGAGGACCTGAGAGCACTGGTCACCGGGGTACGGGTCGATCCCACCCGCAACGCCGTGGTCGTCGCGACCCGTGGCGGGGAGGCGGCCCAGCTGGGCAACCTCACCGCACGGCTGAAGGATCTCGCCGAGATCGACATGACCGAGGCCCCCGACCCCGCATGGGACACCGCACCGTTCGGTAGCGAGGGCGGGACCCAGTCCGACGGCGAGCCGACCACGGACGGGCTCGAACCCGCCACCACCCGCGCCGGCACTCAAGGCCAGTCCGGCACCGGCGGCGACTCCGGTTCCCTCGGCAGCCTGGCCCTGCTCAACCAGACCGGCGTGATCCCGGAGGGCCCGATGCGCACGATCGTCGAGCTGCTCTCCGGACTGACCCCCGGCACCGGCTCCATCATCGACGGGATGAGCCAGACGATGTCCGACCCCGTCACCCCGGTCCCCGAGAACCAGACCCGCGCCGCCGGCCCGGCTCCGACCGGACCCATCGCGGGAGGCACCGCCTACTCCGTCGCGGTCCCGGGCGGGATCCTCGAGTGCTCCACGGGGTTCAACGGGGAGCTCGACGGAAAGCCGGTCGTCATCACCGCCGCGCACTGCGCCGGCGCCGACGGCACCCGCGCCGCACTCGCCGACGGCGAGGAGTTCGGCACCATGACCCGGACCGAACGTGACGGGATCGACACGGCGCTCGTGGCCGTCGACCCCGAGTTCACCGACCGCTTCCGCACCAACCTGGTCGGCGCCGGTCCCGACACCACCCAGGCGATCACCGGGACCGCCGACCCGGTCGTCGGCCAGAAGGCCTGTAAGACCGGATTCCGCACCGGTTTCTCCTGTGGCACCGTCTCCGAGGTCGGCGCGCTGATCGACGTGGCCGGTTCCCGCACCATCGCCAACGCGTTCACGGTGGACCTCTGCGCCCTCCCCGGCGACAGCGGCGGCGTGGTGTTCTCGGGCGACAAGGCCCTCGGGATCTCGAGTGCGTCCAACGTCGCCGAGACCGGAACCTGCGCCAACGCGGACGCCGTGGCCAGGGAGAACGGGTACGTCCCGCGCCTGTCGGCGGTCCCGATCTCCGACGTCCTGGCCGCGCATCCCGGACTGACACTGCGCACCAACTGATCCAGTACGACCCGCGGGCCCCGTCCCACGAGTCGAGCGCGCTCCGCTAAGGGCGACCTCAACTCGTGGGACGGGGCCCGTGTGGCTTACCTTTAACGACAAGACCGTCGGCGGGCACCCCAGGGGTCGTCAAGTGCTCGTGCGTCGAGAAGTGCGACGAAAGGCCGCGAACCATGTCAGGCGTGACCATCACTCTCGGGACGATCGGTGTCCTGCTCAGTTTATTTGCTTGGGCCTCTTTCATCGGCGGCGTATCGCGGATGGTGCGGAGCATCCTCCTGGGCCAGAAGGACGGCTTCAACCGATTCGGGCCCGTGTTCGCACGGATGAAGACCACGTTCATCGAGGTGGCCGCCCACACCCGGATGGCCAGGAAGCGATCGGTCGGCTTCTTCCACTGGTTCGTCATGATCGGCTTCATGCTGGGCTCGATCGTCTGGTTCGAGGCCTACATCCAGACGTTCAACCCGCGCGGGGGATGGCCGTGGCTCTCCGATCAGAACTGGTACCACGGCGTCGATGAGTTCCTGGGCGTGGGCACGGTCATCGGCATCACCGTCCTGATCCTGATCCGTCAGCGTAACCAGCGTCGGGGCCTCAACCGCTTCACCGGTTCTGACCGCAGGGCCGCGTACTTCGTCGAGGCGGTCGTCCTCCTCGAGGGCCTGGGCATGATCTTCGTCAAGGCTGGCAAGCTGGCCCTGTACCGCGCGGAAGGCCAGGATTTCCACTGGACAACCGACTGGGTCTCCGGCCCCATCTCGACGATCCTGCCGGCCAACGAGCTCATGGTCTCGATCTTCGCGCTGATCAAGCTGCTCACCGGCATGATCTGGCTGTACGTGGTCGGCCGCAACATCACCTGGGGCGTCGCCTGGCACCGCTTCTCCGCGTTCTTCAACATCTACTTCAAGCGCGAGGCCGACGGTCGCACCGCGCTGGGCGCCCTCAAGCCGATGACCATGAACGGCGAAGCGCTGACCATGGAGAAGATCGAGGAGTACACCGAGGCCGACGAGGACTTCGAGCCGGTCCTGGGCGCGGGCGCGATCGAGGACTTCTCGTGGAAGGGTTGGCTGGACTTCTCCACCTGTACCGAGTGCGGTCGCTGCCAGGAGCAGTGCCCCGCCTGGAACACCGGTAAGCCGCTCAGCCCCAAGCTGATGATCATGGCCCTGCGTGACCACGCCCATGCCAAGGCCCCGTACCTGCTCGCCGGTGGCAAGACCACCATGGGTGAGGAGACCGGGCTGGTCGACGCCGACGGCAACCCGGACGAGAAGCGTCTGGCCAAGATCCCCGAGGCCTCCCGCCTCGAGGCCCAGCGCCCGCTGATCGGCCACACCACCGCCGACGCCTCCGAGGACCCGATGCTCGCCGGCATCATCGACCCCGAGGCCCTGTGGTCCTGCACCACCTGTGGCGCCTGCGTCGAGCAGTGCCCGGTGGACATCGAGCACGTCGACCACTTCATCGACATGCGCCGCTACCAGGTGCTCATCGAGTCGGAGTTCCCCACGGAGCTCGCCGGCCTGTTCAAGAATCTCGAGAACAAGGGCAACCCCTGGGGCCAGAACAACTCGGGCCGCGACGACTGGATGAAGACCCTCGACTTCGACATCCCGGTCATCGGCTCGGACATCGAGGACTTCTCGGACACCGAGTACCTGTTCTGGGTCGGTTGTGCCGGCGCGTTCGAGGACCGGGCCAAGAAGACCACCCAGGCCGTGGCCACCCTGCTCCACACCGCCGGTGTGAAGTTCGCGGTGCTGGGCCAGGGCGAGACCTGTACCGGTGACTCCGCCCGCCGCGCGGGCAACGAGTTCCTGTTCCAGATGCTCGCCGAGCAGAACATCGAGACCATGAACAACGCCTTCGACGGCGTGCCCACCGGGCAGCGCAAGGTCGTCGTGACCTGTGCCCACTGCCTCAACGCGCTCAAGAACGAGTACGGCGACTTCGGCGGCGACTACCAGGTGGTCCACCACACGCAGCTGCTCAACCGCCTGGTGCGGGAGAAGCGCCTCGTGCCGGTGGCCCCGATCGACGGCACCGTGACGTACCACGACCCGTGCTACCTCGGCCGTCACAACCAGGTCTACGAGGCGCCCCGCGAGTTGATGGACGGCTCCGGCGTCACCCTCAAGGAGATGCCCCGCCACGGTCAGCGCTCGATGTGTTGTGGCGCCGGTGGCGCGCGCATGTGGATGGAGGAGACGGTCGGCAAGCGCATCAACGTCGACCGTGTCGACGAGGCGCTCTCGGTCTCGCCCACCAAGATCGCCACGGGCTGCCCGTTCTGCCGCGTGATGCTCTCGGACGGCACCACCGCCCAGACCGACGGCACCGATCTGGAGGGCCAGGTCGAGGTCGTGGACGTGGCCCAGCTGCTGCTGGAGTCCGTCACCCGCGACGGCCTGCCCGAGCCCCGCGAGGCGTCGTGGCTGGAGCAGCCGAAGCGCGAGCAGACCGCCGCTGAGAAGGAGGCCGCCGGCACTCCGGAGGCCAAGACCGCGGTCGCCGAGCCCACCGAGTCCACCACGGGCGCGTCCACCACGGGCGAGCAGGCCCCGGACAACCCCGTGATCGACAAGGGAGAGGGCGCCGAGGTGGCCGCCGCCGGCACCGCGGGCACCGTCAGCGCCGCCGAGGCCGGTCCGTCGGCCGCCGATTCGAAGGGCACGCCCAAGTCGGGCGGCCTCTCGCTCGGCGGTGGCGGAAAGGCGCCCGGCGGACCCAAGGCACCGGGTGGACCCAAGGCGCCCGGGGAATCCAAGGCGCCCGGGGAATCCAAGACCGAGGCGCAGTCCGCGGTCAAGGAAGCCGAGCGCACCGAGGAGACCCGCGAGTCCGCCGCGGGCACTGCGCCGGCCACCACCGGTGCACCCAAGGCCGGTGGGCTGACGCTCGGCGGCGGCGCCAAGGCTCCGGGAGCCCCCAAGGCCCCCGGTGGAGCAAAGGCCCCCGGCGCCCCGAAGGCGGCGGCCCCGGCTACTGACGAGCCCGAGGCCACCGAGACCGCCGCGGCGGAGTCCGCCGGTGACGCGACCGGCACAGCCGAGCCCGCGAAGCCGGCCAAGCCCGCTGTCGGCCTCGGACTGAAGGGCGGAGGCAAGGCCCCCGGCGCACCCAAGGCCCCCGGTGGAGCAAAGGCTTCCGGCGCTCCGAAGGCTGCGGCCCCGGCCGCCGCCGCACCGGCGAACGACACGCCGGCGGAGCCCGCGTCCGGGTCCGGTTCAGAGCCCGCGTCGGCGTCGGGCACCGCTTCGGAGTCAGACACCGTGACCGAGGAGCCTAAGGTCGACGCCACGGCCCCCGAGACCGACGCCCCGTCGGCGCCCGGGAAGGGCGGTTCGATCCCCCGCTCGACGAAGCCCGGCGGCTACGGCCTGTCCCTCGGCTGACCCCCGCCAGACGCCACCGCGGCCCGTGATCCGAACCTCGATCACGGGCCGCAGGCCATTTCCGGGTGCCGCCGTCAGCAGGTGTGATGCGCCTCCTGGACCCGGTACACCGGGGTGGGGATCCCCTCCATCCGCGCCTTGAGCTGCAGCGCGAGGTACTTCGAGTAGTGGCGGGACTGGTGCAGGTTCCCGCCGTGGATCCAGAGCTGATCGACGTTCGTCGGCTTCCACATGTTGCGGAGCTCGCCCTCCCAGGGCCCGGGGTCCCGCGTCGTCTCCGAGCCGTAGCCCCACACCTTGCCCACCTTGTCGGCGACTTCCTGCGACACCAGATCGGTCAGCCACTGGTTCATCGAGCCGTAACCGGTGGCGTAGACGATGATGTCGGCAGGCAGCGTCGTTCTGCCGTCCAGCTCGACCGCGTCGGGCAGGATCCGCGTCACCTGGCCGCGCTCCAGCGAGACCTCGCCGTCGATCACGAGCTGGCTCGCGCCGACGTCGATGTAGTACCCCGACCCGCGCCGTAGGTACTTGAGAAACAGACCGGACCCGTCCTCGCCGAAGTCCAGCTCGAACCCAGCCTCACGGAGCTGCCGGTAGAACTCCGCGTCCTTCTCTGCCATCTGCTCGTACACGGGGATCTGGACACCGGGGAGCAGCCGATAGGGCCATGAGGCGAACAGCATGTCCGCCTTCTCGGTGGTGACGCCGGCGTCCAGTGCGTCCTCGGAATACAGGGACCCGAGCGCCAGGGACATCAAGGACTCGCTCCGCGCGATGTGGGTTGAGGAGCGCTGCACCATCGTCACCTCGGCCCCGTGGTCCCACAGCGCGGCGCAGATGTCGTGGGCGGAGTTGTTGGACCCGATCACCACTGCGCGCTTGCCCTCCACATCCCCCTCGCCCGTGAACTCGGAGGAGTGCCACTGCTCCCCGGTGAAGTCCTCCGTGCCCTCGAAGCGCGGGATGTTCGGATATCCGGAGACGCCGAGGGCGAAGACCAGTTGGGTTGGTCGGAGCTCGACCCTCTCGCCCTGCCGGTCCACCTCGACCCGCCAGGTCCCCGACTCGTCGTCGAAGTCCGCTTTCAGGCACCGGGTCCCGGTCCAGTAGTCGAGCTCCATGATCGCGGCGTAGTGCTCGAGCCAGTCCCCGACCTTGTCCTTCGAGGGGAACACCGGCCAGTGGTCAGGGAAGGGCATGTACGGGAGGTGGTCGTACCAGACGGGATCGTGGAGGTGGAGCGACTTGTACCGCTTTCGCCATGAGTCACCGGCCCGCTCGTTCTTCTCGATCACGATGGTCGGCACGCCCAGTCGCTTCAACCGCGCGGCGAGCCCGATGCCACCCTGGCCGCCGCCGACGATCACGGCGTAGGGCTGGTCGCTGTAGCCGAGTGTCTCCTGGCGCTCGGCCTTCTGCTCGAGCCAGGTCTTGCGGCCACGGCGGACCACGTGCTCGACCCCCTGCTCGCGGGTCCTGCGCGTCTTCTCCTCATGGCCCTTCAGCTCCTGCATCGTGGTCAGCAACGTCCACGCCTTGCCGTCGCGCAGTCGGAGGTGGGCCCACCCCCGACCGGACGCTGTCTCGAAGGTGACCCACGACTCGACCACGCCGTCGGCGATGGTGGCGGGTTCGTCGCGTGACCAGTCCGAGGGGGAGATCTCCGCGAGCTGGGCCTCGAGCATCCGGTGGATCTCCTCGCGGCCCTCGAGTGTCCGCAGATTCCAGGTGAAGGCGACGAAGTCGCGCCAGTACCCGTCGGATTCGAACAATTCCGCCGCTCGGTCCGGCTGCCCCGCCCGCAGTGCCTCGTCGAAGGCCGCGAGCCACTGCTCGACGGCGGAGTCCGCGTTCACCGGGTCGCCGTCGACGCCCCGGCCGACATCGTCGTCCCGACCCCGCTCGGTCGGCGCTGCTGTCATCTCGGTCATGTCCACTCCTTCGTGCTCGTGTAGCTTCTGCAATGATGTAGATCACACTTTCTCCGCAAGGGGGTGGCAAGGTCGTTGCATCCGACGTTGCGCTTCTCCAACCCGCGGGCCTTCGCGGCGCGCTCGATCGAGGCCCACGGGGTCGCGTTGGCCGGGGGCACGACCTCCGCCCTGGACTCGAGGGTGCTGCGTGCGTGGCGTCGCAGTGGGGCGGCTGGGATCTCCCCGGATCAGCAGCAACCGACGCGCGTGCTCTCCCACGACCAGATCATCGACGCACGCGAGATCACGCCCCTGCGCCATATCGCTGCGGACGTGGTCTCGTCGGTGTCCGACACCTCAGCAGCGGGCCGGCACCTGGTGGTCCTCACTGACTCGCGGGGCTGTCTGCTGTGGAGGTCGGGTAGCGCCCAGGTACTCCGGCGCGCGGATTCCATCGCGTTCGCCGAGGGTGCGGACTGGTCCGAGAAGGGGATCGGGACGAACGCCATCTCCTTGGCCCTCGAGACAGGCACCCTGACGCACGCCACGGCCGGCGAGCACTACGTCCGCGCGCATCACGGCTGGACGTGCACGGCGAGTCCGATCAGGGATGCGCGAGGATCGATCGTCGGCGTCCTCGACGTCTCACACCCCCTCAGGTACTCGACCGCCGAGACTGCGTCCCTGGTGCGATGCGGTGCCCGGCTCGCCGAGACCCTCCTCGCCGCCGGGTCCGGTGACGACGCGGATCCCGCATGCAACCCGGTCACCGAGATCCGCCTGCTCGGGTGGAAGCCCTCGCTGATCCGTGCGGACGGGTCGACGATCGCCCTCACCCCGCGGCGCGCCGAACTCCTCGCCCTCCTGGCGTCCCGTGAGGCGTGGACGGCGCGGGCCCTGTCCGAGGCGCTGTACGGCGACCCCTCGGCCACGTCCACCGTCCGAGGCGAGGTCCGCAGGCTGCGTCAGCTCACCGGGCTCTCGATCGACTCGCAGCCGTATTCGCTGGCACCGCACGAGCGGCGTTGCGTGGACTTCCTCTCGGTGGAGCATCCGGACGAGCTCCTGCCCGACTCGGAGATTCCCGCCATCAACGATCTCCGCTACGGGATCTGAACCGGAGGTCCCTCGGCCGGACCCCGGTCCGAACCACTGGGGGTGGCACAATCATCAGGTATGACGCCTGAGACCCTGGGACGCGAGCTCCGCCAACCGCGCACGCTCGACCAGTCCTCCAAGCTCAAGAACGTCCTCTACGAGATCCGTGGCCCGGTTCTCGCACGAGCCAACCAGCTCGAGGCGGAGGGTCACCGGATCCTCAAGCTGAACATCGGCAACCCCGCGCCGTTCGGCTTCGAGGCGCCGGACGTGATCATGCGCGACATGATCGCCGCACTCCCCCACGCGCAGGGCTATTCGGAGTCCAAGGGCATCCTGTCGGCCCGCCGCGCGATCTTCACGCGCTACGAGCTGGTCCCGGATTTCCCCCACCTCGACGTGGAGGACATCTTCCTGGGCAACGGCGTGTCCGAGCTCATCACCATGACGATGCAGGCGCTGCTCGACGACGGTGACGAGGTCCTGATCCCGGCTCCGGACTATCCGCTGTGGACCGCCATGACCTCGCTCGCGGGCGGCAAGCCCGTCCACTACCTCGCCGACGAGGCCGACGACTGGAACCCGTCGCTCGAGGACATCGCGTCCAAGATCACCCCGCGCACCAAGGCGATCGTGGTGATCAACCCCAACAACCCGACCGGGGCGGTCTACTCCCGGGAGATCCTGCAGGGGATCGTCGACCTCGCCCGCGAGCACAGCCTGCTCATCCTGGCGGACGAGATCTACGACCGGATCGTCTACGACGAGGCCCAGCACACGTCCATCGCCACTCTCGCCCACGACCTGTTGGTCCTGACCTTCAACGGGTTGTCCAAGACGTACCGGGTCGCGGGTTACAGGGCGGGCTGGATGGCGATCACCGGCCCCAAGGCGCACGCGGCCGGGTTCCTGGAGGGGTTGGAGTTGCTGGCCTCGACGAGGTTGTGCCCCAACGTCCCCGCGCAGCACGCCATCCAGGTGGCCCTGGGCGGCTACCAGTCGATCAACGAGCTGATCGAGCCCGGCGGGCGGCTGCACGAGCAGCGCGGCATCGCGTGGGAGAAGCTCAATTCCATTCCCGGCGTGAGCTGCGTCAAGCCGATGGGCGCCCTGTACGTGTTCCCCAGGCTGGACCCGGACCTCCACGAGATCCACGACGACCGGCTGTTCGCGCTGGACCTGCTCGAGCGCGAGCGCATCCTGGTCACCCAGGGCACCGGGTTCAACTGGCCCGACCCGGATCACTTCCGGGTGGTCACGCTGCCCGCCGGCCGCGACCTGGCCGTGGCGATCGAGCGGATCGGCAACTTCCTGGCCTCGTACCGCCAGTAGGCACTCCCCCTCAGGAGGCCCGCCCCTTCGGTCACCCGGACGAATCGGCGGACGCTCGGCGGCTCGCGCCCACGGTCGCCCGATCCAGCTCCTCCGGGGTCACGTCGCGGGAGAGCCACACCGCCGCCGCGGTGGTGAGCGGTACGCACAGCGCGAGCGCGATCGCGCCGACGAGCGACCGCATCAGCTCCACGGCCACGACGTCGGAGGTGAGGATCGACAGCGGCGAGCGGGTCCCCAGGGAGAACAGCAGCAGCAGCGGCAGCGCCGACCCGGTGTATGCCAACACCAGGGTGTAGACCATCGAGGCGACGTGGTCGCGGCCGACTCCCATCGCCGACCGGAACACCTGCAAGGGGCCCGCGTGCGGGTCGAGTTGGCGCATCTCGAAGACGATCGCGGATTGGCTCACGGTGACGTCGTTGAGCACTCCCAGGGCGCCGATGATGAAGCCGGCGAGCAGCAGCCCCGTCAGCGAGACGTGTTGGACGAACACCTGGACCTGGGTGGTGGAGTCACCGCTGAGCCCGGTGATCCTGGTGGTCTCGATGACCACCCAACTCAACAACGCCGCCGCCAGCATCGCCGACAATGTGCCGAGCAGCGCGGCGTGGGTCTTGAGGTTGATCCCGTGCACCACGTAGATCACCAGGTAGAGCACGGCGGAGCCGCCGACCACTGCCACCAGGATGGCCGGGTTGCCGTCGAGGATCGAGGGGAGGACGAACCCGACGACGACCCCGAGGGCCACTGCGATCCCGATCAGGGCCCGCAGCCCCTTCCACCGCCCGACGGCGACCATCACCACAGCGCCCACGACGAGCCACAAGGCCATGGGCACGGTCCGGGTGAAGTCCTCGAAGGCGTAGGTGGCCGTGGCCCCCACGGCCGAGCGCCCCAGCTGGATCTCGTCGCCCGCGCTGAGGTCCGGCGACCCGGGCCCCGGTGGGATCTCCAGCAGGACCTGTCGGCCGGCGTCCGGACCGGTGTCGAGCTGCACGATCGAGCGCGGACACTCCGGGCCGGGGAACCGGGGTTCGAGCGGCGGACCGGGCAGGACCCGTCCGTTGTCCGGGGAACCACAGGGCGCCACCTCGGTGGACACGACCTCGCCGCGCTCGGTCACCACCGAGGAACCGGACGACTGGGCGAAGTACGGGTCCAGCTCGGGGTCCTCGAAGGTCGGCCAGAGCAACGCCACCCCGATCATCGTCGCGATGGCGCCGAGGACCAGGGTGACGACCGTGATCCGGCCGGCGCTGCCGGACGGCACGAGAAGGGATCGCCGCGGGGGAGGCTCGGCTCGGTGCCTGTGCCTGGGAGGGGTCGCTGGCCGGTCGCTCACGGCGGTAACCCTAGCCCGGACGAGTCCTCGCGACAGCCGGAGGACGGCCGCTGGAGATGCGCCGACCGGTCAGGAGGCGGTCACTCCGCGGCCGAGGGCGCGGTAGGTCCAGCCGGCGGCGCGCCAGCTGTCGGCGGGCATGCAGTTGCGGCCGTCCAGCAGGATCCGCCCACGCGCCACCCGCGTCACGGCCACCGGGTCCAACTCCAGGAACTCGGCCCACTCGGTGGCCACCAGCACCACGTCCGCACCCTCACACGCCTCGATCGCCGACCCCGCGTACGCGAGCGTCGGGAACAACGCCCGGGCATTGTCCAGCGCCT
>JBKBRA010000068.1:0-13563 GCA_046292305.1 Dietzia sp.
GGCACCGTGGAGTGGTGTCGGGGCCGCAACTCATGCGTGTGACCTACATCAGGCTGCCGAACAGGGAGGTCATCCCGGCGAGCGAGCCACCGCCGACAGTGCCGGTGTCGTCGTCGTCCCCTCCACTGGTGAAGGTGATCGGCACGTTCAGCTCCCACGGCGCGTGGACCGCGCCGGAGGCCGCGTAGGTGTAGATGCCGTAGCTTCCCGTCTCCGACTTCGCGTCGGCCGCATCCTTGGAGACGGTGACGGTCGTGGTGAAGGTGCCGTCGGGCCGGAGTTCGACCGCCCCGGCGGCGGCGCCGCCGATGGTGGCGTGGTTCTCGGCACCGAGTACCCACTTCTGTTCGACCACCTTGCGCGCCGCGGAGGATCCACCCGCAGACGGCTTCCAGGCGTCCTCGAACTTGCCGAACACCAGGTAGAACCCGGCGGGCCTGCCCGCCAGCGGCGGCCGGACGCCCACCACGGACTGGTCGTCGAAGCCGGAACCGGTGATGGTCACCTGGTGGCTGCCGTCAGCGGCCAGAGAGGTCTCCGAGACCTGGATCGTCGGGGTTCCGACGGGCTCCTCGGTCTCGTCCTCGGCCAGGTCGTAGCGGACCTGGAGAGGCAGCGGACCCTTGATGTTCTGGTCTCCACCGCACCCGGTGTTGTAGTAGTGCGGGTGCACAGAGCTCGGCACGGCCGCCAACCACTCGGGAGCCCACGCGCCCCAGACATTCGGTGTGGTGCACGTCCGGTCCTGAGTGCCGCCGTTGTGCTGCACTCCGGCGTACTCGGGGGACAGGGTGATCGTGCCGTCCTGCGCCACCTGGGCTGCGCCCGCCCCGAAGGACAGGACAGTCGTCCGACCTGCGTTGACCTCGGGAGTCGGGTTGCCGTTCATGTCGGTCGCCGCGCCGATGGTGACATCGGCGTCCAGCGCACCGGAGCCGTCCGCGTTCACGGTGAGCTCGGGGTCGGCCAGGGTCTCATCCGGCGCGTTGAGGTTGGCCGGGTAGGCATTGAAGGTGAACTCGCCGTCCCAGTCGATGGTGACGGTGCCGTCCGCGCTGCGGGCCCCCTCACCGTCGGAGAACTTGATCGCGTTCGGCGTCGCCTGCTGGCCGTCGACCAACCTGGCCGGCATCGAGGTGGCCGGGAACGCCCCCGGGGTGTACTCGGTCTGTGTCCCGCCGGAGACCGAACCCACGAGCGCGGATGCGTCACCGGAGGCGTCGAAGATGCGCCACGGTCCGAAGATGCCCTTCTGGGCGTATCCGCTGATTCCCCAGACGAACGAGGCGTCGGAGACGGTCCCCGGGGAGGTGTCCTGAGCTTGGGCCGCCGGGGCGGCGACGACTCCGGCGAGCAACGCGAGCGTTGCCCCCAGCATCGTGCCCCGTCGACCGGCGAGCGCGAGCCGGGATCGAGATGACTTCACATCAGTCCTTTCGTCGAACTATCTGGTAGAACAGCACTGCCGCGAGCGCGAGCAATGCGGCCCCCACCCACCACTGCCACTGGTGGGTGGGGTTTCCGTCCTTCTGGGAGGCGGAAGTCTGTGCGTAGACCACGTCGGAGCCGTAGAGCGGCGCGTTCGCCGCCGCCGGGACCGTCCCCTGGTCTGCGAATGTGGCTGGACTCGGGGGCGAGGCGGCGGGGGAACCGCCCGCAGACGCCCCGCCGGACGCCGAGGCGGGGATCGAGGCGAGAGTCCCCGCGACGGTCCCGGCGGTGATCGGTGCACCCGAGGAGTAGTTCTCCTCGTAGTACCCCTCGAAGACCTCGTCGACCCGGTCGCCCGAGGTGGCGTCCCCGCCGCCCGCCGAGACCGGTCCGCCGCTCTCCTGCGCCGCCTTGACCGCGTCGGGATGGAGCGGCTTCCACGCCTCGTCCATCCAGGCGGCCGCGGTGTCGGCGACGTCGTCACCCGCGGAGCGGAGGATCTGCTCGACCGTGTTGCCGATGACCTGCCCCACGATCCCTGTGGAACCACCTGATCCGCCGGAACCCGGCATTTCCTCCGGTTCGTCAGCGTCCCAACTCACCGCTATCGGGAGTGCGGGTTTCGCATTATCGGAGGTGCCGGTGGAATACCAGAACCCTCCGGATCCCGCATCCGCGGCAAAGTCCACGAATTCTCTGGGAAATGACCCCCAATTGCTTCCATCTCTGGTCTGGGGGTTCTCTCCGGCCTTGGCCGAATAGGTCACCCCGAGATATTCCGGAGTCACGGAGAATCCCTTTTCCCCACCCAATTCGACGTTAGTGCGGGATAGGTCGGCGATAACCACGGTGCGGGAAGAGATCGGGACCGACACCTCGGGATTGTCCTGAGAGCTCTGACGCCCACCCAGTGTCGCGGTGACGACAGCCCTCGTCGGCGTCACGGTCAGGACAGGGTCCTTGATGCTCAGAAACACCAGGCCCGAGTAGTACAGGACAGAGGCTGTGCCCTTCCACTCGATCTCAGCGGTGCCCGCCTCGGCGTCGACGGTTCCGACGCCCTTGCCGAAGACCATCTCGAGGCCGCTGTACTTGCTCGAGGCGGCGTCACGGATCGGCGTGCCCGACTGGTCGGTCTGCGTGCCGGCCCAGGTGGCGGTGGTCGACGTGGCTCCGTTCGGGGATCGCTTCTCGATCGTCACGTCGCCCGACGTGGCCCTCCACGTCTGCTCGGTGATCGTCGCCCCGGAGCCGGCGAGCGCCGCCGAGCTGTCCCCTGCGGAGAGGAAGTTGAGTCCGGGGCCATGGCTCGGCCCGGAGCTCTGTTTGGTGAGCCCCCATCGGAACTCCGCGTCGGTCAGCTCGACCGTTGAGCTCTGCGCACGCGCCGATGGTGAACTCATCAGTGCACCGAAGGCGAGCAACAACGCCAACGCCAGCGCGGTGGCCCCGCGGTGATTCGATCGCAGCTGACTGGTCATCGGAGATCCCTTTGCTCGAAGACGGTCGTGGGTTGGTGGGGGTCGCCGGGTCCGGCGACCTCGCCGGGTTCGTCCAGATCGCCGGGTTCGTCCAGATCGTCGGCTTCGTCCACGACATCGGGCCTGGCCCGGAACCTCCGGTTGACGGTGACGGCCGTGGCGGCCAACAACGCCAGGGCCGCGAGGGCGAAGAAGACCCACCCCGCCGAGCCGCTGAGTCCGGCGGCCGATGCCGTCGGGGAGATGTCCGTCCGCACGGGGAACCGCTCTGCGGCCTCCAGACCCGAGCCTGCGCCCGCAGCCCGGATCTCGTGAGTCCCGGGGGCGATGTCCTCGGGGAGCACGAGCACTCCCGCGACCTCACCGTCGACTCCCGCGAGAACCGGCCCGACCGCGGCGTCACCCTCGCCGAGCACCACGTAGACCTGCTCACCCGGCCAGAACCCCGCCGCCGCGAAACCCATCGTGCCGCCGGGCCGGGCGGCCTTTCTGTCGACCTCGATCACCGCGGTCAGCGCGGTCGTGGTCCCCCCGGTCGCCGCGTCGGGCACACCGTCTGTGGGGGCACCTCCCCCCGCCCCGGTATCGGCACCACCCGAACCGGCCGCATCCGCGGACTGCTGCCCGGTGGCCCCGGCCGTTCCGGCCGCCGCGCCCTGTGCCGACACGCTGGTGCGTGAGCGGGTGGCGGCCCGACCGGTCGTAGCCGAACGACCGGCCTGGGCATCAGCGGACGGCGCGCCGGCTGCCGGAGCCTCCTCACCCGCAGGGGCCGGCGCGCCGCCCTGGAAGGTCACCGGGGTGAAGGTCTCGTTGGCGCCGTTGCGCACGCCGTGGGCTCCCCACGTGAGGAAGCCGCAGGTGACCTTGGTGCAGTCGATGCTCTTGCCACCGGCCCCGGTGAAGGTGGGCCCTGGGACCGTCAGGTTGACCCGGAACGATCCGTCGGAGCCCATGGTCGCCTGGGCCTCACCCGATGTCGAGGACCCGGGGAAAGCGACGAACGCCTGGAAGCCCTGGTTGCTGCGCGACTGCTCATCGGGGACGTAGTCGTAGGTCCGGCCGGTCGAACCTCCCTTGGACGGCCCCCAGCCGGACCCGTTGACCCACCCGAAGCCGATGTACACACCACCGAAACCACCGTCGACGGCCTGGAACCCCGAACCCGACACCGTGAATCCGGTCTGGCCGGAGGTCGACGCCACCGCCCCGCCGAGCGAACTGGACGCGGACAGGCGCGCCGCGGCATTGGCCGGAGTCCCGGACAGAACGGCGAGAACGGAGGTCCCGAGCAGGGTGAGGGCGAGGACGGCGACTATGCGGACCGCGGACGCCCGCACTGTGGATGACCGGGTGTGTATCACGAGAACTCCTTGACGAGTGCCGACTCGAGCGCTGCCCCGATCGCGGGGTCGGCCGGCGACCGGGTGGTGCGGAATCGTCGTCGATCCGGGGTGACCAACAGGTCCCCGGTGACGGGATGACGGTGGACGAGGACCGGCTGCTGGTAGACCTCTTCCACCAGTTCGGCGGTGAGTATCTGCTCGGGCGGCCCCTCGGCACGGATGCGCCCGTCGGAGATCATCACGAGCCGGTCGGACCACGCAGCCGCCAGTTCCAGGTCGTGTAGGACCACCACCACCGCGCCGCCGTCGTCAGCGACGGTCCGTGCCAACTCCAGGACGATCTCCTGATGGCGTAGGTCCACGGCCGCCGTGGGCTCGTCCAGGAGCAGCACACCGGCTCGCTGGGCGAGCGCCCTCGAGAGGGAGGCCCGCGCCTTCTCCCCACCGGAGAGCGTCGGGAAGGTGCGGGACTGCAGGTGGGACGTGTCGGTGGCCGTCAACGACTCCTCGATGATCTCCTCGTCGTCGTCGCCCTCGGGCAGCGCCGCCCAGGGGGCACGCCCCATCGCGACGATCTCACGCACGGTGAAGGGGAAGGCGACCGAGTTGGCCTGGGTGAGCAGGGCCCGCCGGCGGGCGAGGTCTCCGAGCCGCCACCGCCGTAGATCGGTGTCGTCGAGCAGGGTCCGCCCGGAGTCCGGGTCGATGTCCCCCGCGACCACGCCGAGCAGCGTGGACTTGCCCGCGCCGTTGGGGCCGACCAGCGCCAGCACCTCACCGGCGTAGACGTCCAGGTCCACCGCGTCGAGCAGCACCCGACCGCCGATTCGTACCGTGACGCCTTCGGCGGACAGCACCGGCGTCCGGGTCCCGTTGACGGTCATCCCCACCCTCCTGCGGTACGACGGGTGCGGTGGAGGAGCCAGAAGAAGAACGGCCCTCCGACGGCGGCCGTGACCATCCCCAACGGGAGTTCGGCGTAGTTCACAGCGGTGCGGGCGAGCAGGTCGGCCGCCAGCAGGCACACCGCTCCACCCAGCGCCGACGCCGGCAGCAACAGACGATGCCCGGGTCCGGCGATCATGCGGACCAGGTGTGGAACCACCAGCCCGACGAAGGCGACGATGCCGCAGAAACTCACCGCCGCGGCCGTGAGCAGTCCGACCAACAGGATGGAGAAGATCCGCAGTCTCTCCACGTTCACGCCCAGGTGCCGTGCGGGCCGCTCACCCAGGGACAACAGGTCCAGCGGTCGCGACAGGCGGGCCGCCAGGACCAGCCCGAGCAGCGCCAGCGGAGCCACCACCAGGACGTGTTCCCACCGGCTGCCGTTGAGGCTGCCCAGTTGCCAGAACACGATCTCCTCGCGGGCCTGGGTGTCGCCGAGGAACATCAGCAGTGCGAGCGCGGCACCTGCGACGGCGTTCACGGCGATGCCGGTGAGGACCAGGGTCACGACCTCGGTCCGGCCGCCGGTGCGGCTGAACAGGTACACCGCGGTGGTGGTGATGATGCCGGCGACGAACGCGCACACCACGCTGGTCCAGGCACCGAAGGCGGTCAGTCCGAACACGATCGCCGACGCGGCGCCCACGGCCGCGCCGGCGGATACCCCCACCACGCTGGGCTCGGCGAGCGGGTTGCCGAACGCACCCTGCATGAGCGCCCCGGCGACTGCGAGGGCCGCGCCCACGACCATCGCCATCGCCACCCGTGGGAAGCGGACGCTCCACAGCGTGGCGTCGGCGCGGGGGTGGCTCGCAGCCGGACCGATGTCGATGCCGAGACCGCGGAGGAAGCCGGACGCGACCTCCGTCGCCGGGATGGACAGCTGGCCGGAGGCCGCGGCAACCACGGCCAGGACGGTGAGCGCCACGGCCAGCCCGGCGACCAGCAGGCCACCGGTCAGCATGCGGTTGGTGCCGCCGGGTGTCCGGGCGAGGCCGGAACCGGATGCGGGTCGCGCAGCCTGCCTCAGGCGCTCCTCCGTGAGCGTCACAGCGCGTCGGGGGCGTAGAGGGCCACCGCGAGCGCGTTGAGCACAGCGGGGGTCCTGGTACCGAAGGACAGGACGAGGTCGTCGTTCATCGCTACGATCCGCTGATTCGCACCGGCGGGCGTCTGCGCCATGGCCGGGAATTTCTCGAGCAGTCCGTCGACGCCGCCGACGGACTCCAGCCCCTTGTTCATCATGATGATGACGTCCGGCTGGGCCGCGATGAGCCCCTCGTCGTTGGCCGGCTTGGCACCCTTCCACCCGACCTCGGAGGACACGTCGTAGCCGCCGGCCGCGGTGATCAACTCGTCCGCGCCACTGTCCTGTCCGAACATGTAGTACACGCCCGCGGATCCACGGGCGTAGAGGAACACGGTGCGCAGCCGAGCGGTCTCCGATTCCGGCACGAGCGTCGAGATCGACTCCTCGGCCTCGACGATCTTCGCGCGGGTGCGCTCCCCCAGTTCACGCCCCAGCTCGGGCACGCCGAGACCGTCGGCGACGGACTGGGTGAGAGCCTCGACGTTGGCCGGTGACCGGTGGGAGTCGATGACGACGACGGGAACCCCTGCGTCCCGGAGTTGCAGGACCACGTCCCACGGACCCAGCGAGGTGTCCGTGATGATCACGCTGGGGTCGAGCGCGAGGATCGCCTCGGCGTTGAGCTGGTGGCCGTCCTGAGTCACCAGGGGCCGATCGGTGATCTCAGGGAAGGCCGACGAGATGTCGCGGCCGATCACGTTGTCGCCCAGCCCGAGCTCGAAGACGATGCGCGAGAGCGTTCCGTAGATGTCCAGGGGCAGGATCCGGGAGACGTCCGCCACCTCGACGACCGTGCCCTGGTTGTCGGTGACGACGGCCGGCAGCTGCGGAGCCGGATCGGTCGCGACGGGCTCGACCGGATCGTCGACCAGCTCCAGGGCGAGCTCGCCGCTGAAGGACCGCGGGTCCCCGATCGCCGATACCTCCGACGCCAGCGGGATCCCGGAGATCTTCTCGGGGTCGCCGCCGAGCCCGGTCGCGACTCCGCACGAGGTCAGCGTGAGAGCCAGGATGGCGGCGGTGGCCAGCCGGAGCGAGCCTGAGCGCTGTCTGAACATGCGGCAACGATAGCACCCCAACTGAGGACAGCCTAACCTTTGCGAGGGCAGGCTTACCTTATTTACGTTTCCGCAGTACAGCGCCGTTTACGAGACTTGATTTCTACCGCACCGCGGCGAAGTCTGCCCGCTGAGAACTCTAAGTCCCTGCGTAGAATCCGATGGATATGCGAAAGCGGCCGCCCCCGGGGATCCCGGGGGCGGCCGCTCCTACCGCGTGTGTAGCGGACCGCTCGGCCAGTGGCCTGGTCAGTTCTGCTCGGCAGCCGCCTTCTTCAGCGACTCGGTGGGCGCGAAACGCTCCCCGTACTTGGCGGCCAGTTCCTCGGCGCGGGCGACGAAGCCCGTGTAGCCCGAGGCGACGTGTTCGCCCGGTGCGGAGTAGTTCTTGGCGTACTGGCGGGTCCCGCCCGTCCACGCCGGGAACCCGATGCCGATGATGGAACCGATGTTGGCGTCGGCGTCGTCGACGATCACGCCCTCGTCGACACACTTCTGCGTCTCGAGAACCTCCGCAAAGAGCATGCGGTCCACCAGGTCCTGCAGCGGCGGGGCGTTGTCCGGCGAGGTGTTGAACGCCTCGCGCAGACCCGACCAGAGGCCGGCGCGCTTGCCGTCGGCGTACTCGTAGAAGCCCGCGCCGGCGGCACGGCCGGAACGCTTGATCTCCTCGACCATCTTGAGGACCACGCGGTCGGAGGCGGCGGGCACGTACTCCTTGCCCTCGGCCTCTTCCGCCTCGCGGGTGGCCTGACGGATCTTGACCATCAGGTTGAGGTTCAGCTCGTCCGACAGCTGCAACGGCGCCGCCGGGTAACCGGCGATGCGGCCGGCCTGCTCGATGGTCGAGGGGTCGATCCCCTCGTCGAGCATGCCGATCGCCTCATTGACGAACGTGCCGATGACGCGCGAGGTGTAGAAGCCCCGCGAGTCGTTGACCACGATCGGGATCTTGCGGATCTGCAGGGTGAGGTCGATGGCCTTGGCCAGCGTCTCCGGTGTGGTCGCGTCACCGGAGATGATCTCGACGAGCTGCATCTTGTCGACCGGGGAGAAGAAGTGGAGCCCGATGAAGTCCTCGGGGCGCTTGACGCCGGTCGCGAGGTCGGTGATGGGCAGAGTCGACGTATTGGAGCCCAGCAGCGCGTCCGGCGCCACAACGTCCTGGACCTCCTGGAAGACCTTCTTCTTCAGGTCCGGGGACTCGAAGACTGCCTCGATCACGATGTCGCATCCCGCGAGCGCCTGCGGGTCCACGGCCGGGGTGATCCGGGCGAGCAACTCGGCCGACTTCTCCGGGGTCGTCCGACCGCGCTCGAGGGCCTTGGCCTCGATCTTCTCCGAGTACGCCTTGCCCTTCTCGGCGGCCGCCATCTCGACGTCCTTGAGCACGACCTCGATGCCGGCCTTGGCGCAGACGTAGGCGATGCCCGCGCCCATCATGCCGGCACCCAGGACGCCGACCTTGGTGAACTGCGTCTTGGGGATCTCCGAACCGTCGGCGGCCTTGGGCCGCGCGCCGCCCGAGGAGCAGTGCTGCATGTCGAAGAAGAAGGCCTGGATCATGTTCTTGGCCACGGCGCCGGTGACGAGCGAGACGAAGTAGCGCGCCTCGATCTTCTCGGCGGTGGCGAAGTCCACCTGCGAGCCCTCGACGGCCGCGGCCATGATGGCACGCGGCGCCGGGGAGGGCGCGCCCTTGGTCTGCTTGCGCATGTTGGCCGGGAAGGACGGGAGCACCGAACTCAAGGCGCGGTCCTCGATCGTGCCGCCGGGCAGTGTCCAGCCCTTGCGGTCCCACGGCTGCGTGGCCTCGGGGTCGGTCCGGATCCACGCCTTGGCGGCGTCGATCAGTTCCTCGGGCGCCACGACCTCGTCGACGAGACCGGCCTCGAGCGCCTTGGCCGGGGCGAAGGACCGGCCGGACATGAGGATGTTGGGCACCGCCTGGGCCAGGCCGAACATGCGGACGGCACGGACGACGCCGCCTCCGCCCGGCAGGAGTCCGAGGGTGACCTCGGGCAGTCCGACCTTGGCTCCGCGGGCATCGGCAAGGACGCGACGGTGGCAGGCGAGCGCGAGCTCCAGGCCTCCACCGAGGGCCGCGCCGTTGACGGCGGCCACGACGGGTACGCCGCTGGTCTCGAGGGCGCGCATGCTGCCCTTGATCCCCATGGACCGCTCGAACAGCTGCTCGGCGTCGCCGGGACCCGCCTTGATCATGGACTTGAGGTCGCCGCCACCGAAGAAGCTCTTCTTTGCGGAGGTCAGAACGACGCCCTTGATGGACTCCTTCTCGGCCTCGATGCGGCCGACGGTCTCCGCGAAGTCGTCGATGAATCGGGCGTTCATCGTGTTGGCGCCGTGGTCGGGATCATCCATGGTGAGGGTGACGATGCCATCGCCGTCCTGCTCCCACCGGAACATGTTTTCGCTCACTGGTTCTCTACTCCTAAAGGCTGTGGTGTCGGTGGGGCGGGTCAGACGCGCTCGATGATGGTGGCGACGCCCATGCCGCCGCCGACGCAGAGCGTGATGAGCGCGCGCTTGCCGCCGGTCCGCTCGAGCTCGTCGAGCACGGTGCCGGTGATCATGGCGCCGGTGGCACCGAGGGGGTGCCCCATGGCGATCGCCCCACCGTTGACGTTGAGCTTCTCGTCGGGGATGTTCAGGTCCTTCTGGAAACGGAGGACCACGGAGGCGAACGCCTCGTTGAGCTCCCAGAGGTCGATGTCATCCGGGGTGAGCCCGGCAGTCTGGAGGGCCTTCTTGGCGGCCGGGGTCGGGCCGGTGAGCATGATCGTGGTGTCGGCACCCGAGGTGGCCGCGGCCACGACGCGGGCGCGCGGCGTCATGTTCATCTCCTGACCGGCCTTCTCCGAGCCGACCACCACGAGCGCGGCGCCGTCGACGATGCCGGACGAGTTCCCACCGTGGTGGACGTGGTTGATCTCCTCGACCCAGTGGTACTTCTGAAGCGCGACCGCGTCGAACCCGCCCATGTCGCCGACCATCGCGAACGAGGGCTTGAGGCCGGCGAGCGTCTCGGCAGTGGTGCCCGGACGCATGTGCTCGTCGTGGTCGAGGACGGTGATGCCGTTGATGTCCTTGACCGGCACGACCGACTTCGCGAACCGCCCCTCCGCCCAGGCCTGCGCGGCCAGCCGCTGCGAGCGCTCGGCATAGCGGTCCACGTCGTCGCGGGTGAAGCCTTCGAGGGTGGCGATGAGGTCGGCGCCGATTCCCTGCGGGGAGAAGTAGGTGTCGTAGTTGGTCGCCGGGTCCAGGGCCCAGGGTCCGCCGTCCTTGGCCATCGGCACGCGGGACATGGATTCGACGCCACCCGCGAGGACGACCTCGTCCCAGCCGGATCGGATCTTCTGCGCGGCCATGTTGATGGTGGTCAGGCCGGAGGCGCAGAAACGGTTGATCTGTACGCCGGCAACGGTGTCAGGCATCTTGGCGGCCAGCGCGGCGATGCGCGGCAGGTCCATACCCTGGTCACCGACCGGGGTGACGATCCCGTAGATGATGTCCGAGATCCGGTTCTCGTCGAGGTCGGGGAAGCGACGTCGCATTTCTTCGATGAGGCCGACGACCAGGTCGATCGGCTTGACCCCGTGCAGAGCGCCGCCAGGCTTGCCCTTGCCTCGCGGAGTCCGGATGGCGTCGTAGATGAATGCCTCGGTCATGGGTTGTCCACGGCCTTTCTCTGGGCGGAACTGATACGTGTTCGAACTCAGGTTACGTTGTCCCTTCTCGCAAGCTCGGAGTGCGGTCCGTTTTTCGCCGACCAACACCCGGGGCCCTCCGATGGCACAGTGGACCCTGACTGCCCGCGGCGCGGTGAGACCGGAGCCGCCCGACCCCGCGAGGACGACACGTGACCTTGACCGACGCCGTACCCCCCGCCCTGGTGGAGCTCGCCGATACGTGTGGTGTGGCCACGAGCTACGAGGACGCCCGTGGTGTCCGGCACGACATCACTGCCCGGACGCTCCGGTCGGTTCTCGCCGCCATGGGCGTCGCCACGGGCGATGACGACGACGACACCGGCACCGCGGTCCGTATGGCTCTCGAGGAGGTTCGGCTGCGCCCGTGGCGGCGCGTGCTGCCCCCGACCGTCGTGACCAGGGAGGGTGCGGGCACCAGTGTCGACATACACGTCCCGCGTGGCGCGGTGGTGACGCTGTCAGCCCATCTCGAGGACTCGGCCGCACCGCTCGACCTGGCGCTCCCCGTGGCGCCGCAGGAGTCACGGGAAGTCGACGGGGTGCTCATCGACCGGGTCCGACTGGACCTCCCCGCCTCCCTGCCCCTCGGGTGGCACCGCCTGGTCGCCGTCGTCTCGGGGGCACCGGGCGGCTCGGGCCGGTCCGGCGAGGGATCCCGGACCGTCGAGTCCACCCTGCTGGTGTCCCCGCAGTCGATACCTGTTCCCCCGGACCTCGCGAAACGCCGCGCAGTCGGTCTGGCCGCGCAGATCTACCAGGTTCGGTCCGAGCGATCGTGGGGCGTCGGGGATCTGACTGATCTGGCCGACATCGCCGACTGGGCGGGTCGGGATCTCGGAGCGGACTTCATCCTGGTCAACCCGATGCACGCCGGGGAACCGTTCCCACCTGTCGAGCCGTCGCCGTACCTGCCCACCACCCGCAGGTTCGCCTCGCCCTTGTATCTGCGCCCCGAGCAGATCGCGGAGTACACCGCCCTTTCCGCCGAGGACAGGCAGCTGGTCGATGATCTCGCGCGGTCCCAGCACCGGAGCAACACCGCAGACACGATCGATCGCGACTCCTCGTGGAGCGCGAAGCTCAGCGCACTACGGGTGCTGTTCTCCGCTCCCCTGCCGGACGACCGGTCGGAGGCGTTCAACGACTACCTCCACGAACAGGAGCCCGGGCTCCATCGCTTCGCCACCTGGTGCGCTCTGGCGGGCGAGTTCGGACCGGACTGGTCGCTCTGGGCCGGGGAGCTGCAGGATCCGGATTCTGAGGCGGTGGCTCGATACGCTCACGACCACGCGGAGGAAGTCCGTTTCCACCAGTGGTTGCAGTGGCAGGTCGCTCAGCAACGGGAAGGGGCGCAGGAGGCGGCCCGCTCGGCGGGCATGCGCCTGGGGATCTTGCACGACCTCGCTGTCGGGGTCCATCCCGCAGGTGCAGACGCCTGGGCCCTCCACCGGTCATTGGCACGAGGGGTCTCAGTCGGCGCGCCACCGGATGTCTACAACCAGCTGGGGCAGGACTGGTCTCAACCCCCGCTGCGACCAGATGCGCTCGCCGAGGAGGGCTTCCGGCCGTTCCGGGACATCGTCCGCGCTGCGTTGCGCGACTCGGGAGGTGTTCGGATCGATCACATCCTCGGCCTCTTCCGGCTCTGGTGGATACCCTCGGGCCTCTCGCCCACAGAGGGAACCTATGTCCGCTATGACCACGAAGCGATGATCGGTGTCCTGGCGCTCGAGGCGTGGCGTGCGGGCGCGGTGGTCGTGGGAGAGGATCTGGGCACGGTCGCACCGGGGGTCAGGGAAGAATTGTCCGAGCGCGGAGTCCTGGGCACCTCGGTGATGTGGTTCGAACAGAAGGATGGAGAACCGGTACCGCCGGAGGACTATCGACGCCTGTGCATGGCGTCGGTGACGACTCACGACCTCCCGCCGTCCGCCGGATACGTGGACCTCGTCCACGTCGATATCCGTGAAGAGCTGGGACAGCTGACAGGGGACGTCGAACAGGAACGCCGGGAAGCCGCGCGCGAGATACGGTCCTACACCGACGCCGTCCGCGAGCGCGGCCTCCTCGAGGGAGACACTCCGGAGGATCTGGTCGTCGCACTGCACGGCTTGCTCGCCGCCGCGCCTTCCCTTCTCTATGCGGTGTCGGTCGCCGACCTGGTGGGAGACCGCCGGCCGGTCAATATGCCGGGGACGTCGGATGAGTACCCGAACTGGCGTGTGTCGTTGTCTGACGCCGGGGGTCAGGTGGTCTCTGTAGAAGGGCTTCGGGGATCCAGGTTGGCTCGTCGGGTTGTGGGTGTGGCGGTGAGGGGTGTGTGAGGTCGGGGTGCTTTGCCGGTCAGGGGTGAAATGACGAGAGCCCCGGGTCGCGTTAGCGATCCGGGGCTCTCGTGTGAAGTTGTGTTCGGCGGTGACCTACTCTCCCACACCCTCACGAGTGCAGTACCATCGGCGCTGGCAGGCTTAGCTT
>JBKBRA010000069.1:0-13531 GCA_046292305.1 Dietzia sp.
GCGGCGACGGCCGCCGTAGCCCCGGTGACGGAGTCCTCCACCGCGACGGTGGCCCTCGCGTCGACGCCGAGCCGTGCGCAGGCCAGCAGGTAGGGGTCGGGCGCGGGCTTGGGGTCGGCGACCATGCACCCGGTCACCACCACATGGAACCGGGAACGATCGATGAACTCCAGCGGCACCGCCGCGACGTCCGCCGTCGTGTTGGTCACCAGGGCGACCGGGGCGTCGGCGGAGGCGAGGTCCTCCAGTAGCTCCTCGGCTCCCGGCCGCCACCGCATGTCGGATCGCATGAGTTCGGTGACCCGCGAGTTGAGACGGTCGGCCAGTCGTTCGAACTCGGCGCCCTCGATGGTCCGGCCGGTGTACTCGCCGAGGATCGCGAAGAAGCCGGGGAGGGAGTTGCCCAGTGTCCGCTCCCGGGTCGCCTCATCGAGGGGCCGGCCCATGTACTCGGCGAGCTCGTAGACGGCGATGTCCCACAGTCGCTCGGTGTCGACGAGCGTGCCGTCCATGTCGAGACAGACGGCGGCGGGGGCACGGTCGTACGAAATGCTGGTCACGGCCTACTGTCTACCCGAAACCGGGTGACCGGGGGTACCGTGACCGGCCCCGTTGGTTCCTCCGTCAACCGCCGTTCAGTGGCAGGTCCCCGCAGGGACGAGGAAACGCTCGGTGTGGGTGGCGGAGGCGAACGGTACGACCGACCCGGGGGCGAAGGTGGGCAGGGCGGACTTGCTGGTGGTGATGGTGACCGCCAGGCGTCCGTGCCCGGTGAACACGCCGCCGACGCCTACTTCCGGCCCGGTCGACTGGACCGTGTGCACTCCCCTCGCGTTGGTATCGATGTTGTGCCACTCCACGGTCGCCGAGTTGAACGGGAACAGGGTGGCCGAGAAGTCGAACGAACCCACGGGCTGGTCGAGGTCCCTGGCGTTCGCGCTCAGCGCCTGGTGGAAGCGCTCGTCGCCGCCCAGCTTGCAGGTGGTGAAGGCGCCGAAGCGAATGGTGTGCTCCCCGCCCAGCGGGTACGGCATTCGGACGTCCCAGGCCGGCGAGTGGTGCCACACCTGGGCCGAGGCCGCGGGAGCAGCGGCCACGGCTGCTCCCCCGGCGAGAAGGGTCGCCGCGCAGGTCAGGGCGAGTGATCGACGGATGTTTGTCATGACTGGCTCCTCGTGCCGGGCTGCCCACGGTGCACTGTCGTCGAGTGCATCCATATCTGGTCATCGACCCGGGCCCGCCGATCGTTAACCGGAGAGGCTGTGATGATCGGCGGGAGGCCCGTCTGAGTTCTCGTCAGACGTTGAAGTACTTGGCCTCCGGGTGGTAGAGCACGAAAGCGTCAGTCGACTGCTCGGGGTGGAGCTGTAGCTCCTCCGAGAGCTCAACGCCGATGCGCTCCGGTCGGAGCAGATCCACCACGACCCGGCGGGACTCCAGGTCCGGGCACGCACCGTATCCGAAGCTGTAGCGGGCCCCCCGGTACTTGAGATCGAAGTAGTCGTGGATCGCGTCGGGGTCCTCGTCCGAGACCACGCCCTCGGGAAGGCGCAGCTCGTCGCGCACCCGCCGGTGCCAGAACTCGGCGAGGGCTTCGGTGAGCTGGACCGACAGGCCGTGGACCTCGAGGTAGTCGCGGTAGTTGTCCGCCGCGAACAGTTCGTTGGCGAAGTCCGCGATCGGGGTCCCCATGGTGACGAGCTGGAACGGCAGGACCTCGACGATCCCCTCCGCCTCGCACCGCTCCTTGGAGGCGAGGAAGTCCGGGATGCTCAGGAACCGGGACCGCTGCTGACGCGGGAACGAGATGCGGTGCAGCACCTCGGCGTCCGGCCGGGGCTCGGCCAGGACGCAGATGTCCTCTCCGTCGGAGTAGGCCGGGAAGTAGCCGTAGACCACCGCGGAGTGGGACAGGATCCGCTCGGTGGTGAGGCGGTCGATCCACGAACGCATGCGGGGCCGACCCTCGGTGGCGACCAGCTCGTCGTAGTCGGGCCCGTCCCCGCTGCGCGTGCCGCGCAGTCCCCACTGCCCGAAGAACAGCGCGCGCTCGTCAAGATGGCCGGCATAGTCCGACACCGGGATGCCCTTGGCGATCCGCGTCCCCCAGAAGGGCGGGGTGGCGATGGGCTGGTCCGCTGCCACGTCAGACCGCTCCGGAACCACGACGGGCTCGGCCTCGGCGGCCCGCTTGGCGGCGATCCGCTCACTGCGGGCACGCCGCTCGCGTCGCTCGGCGGCCTTGGCGGCGGCGTCCGACGACTCGGACATCGGGACTCCGGTCCTCTTGGCCGTCATCACCTCGTCCATGAGACGCAGACCCTCGAAGGCGTCGCGGGCGTAGAACACCTCGCCCTGGTACATCCCGGCCAGATCCACCTCGACGTAGGCGCGGGTGAGAGCCGCGCCGCCCAGGAGCACGGGGAACTCGCCGGCGATGCCCTCCGAGTTCAGCTCGGCGAGGTTGTCCTTCATCACCACGGTCGACTTGACCAGCAGGCCGGACATGCCGATCACGTCGGCCTTGTGCTCGCGGGCCGCCGAGATGATGTCGGCGATCGGCTGCTTGATGCCGATGTTGACGACGTCGTATCCGTTGTTGGACAGGATGATGTCCACCAGGTTCTTGCCGATGTCGTGGACGTCGCCCTTGACCGTGGCCAGCACGATGCGGCCCTTGCCGTCCTCGTCACTGGCCTCCATGTGGGGTTCCAGATGCGCGACCGCGGTCTTCATCGTCTCCGCCGACTGCAGGACGAACGGCAGCTGCATCTGTCCGGAGCCGAACAGCTCGCCCACCGTCTTCATGCCGTTCAGCAGGTGCAGGTTGATGATCTCGAGCGGGGGGATCTCCGCCATCGCGGCGTCGAGGTCCGCCTCGAGCCCCTTGCGCTCGCCGTCGACGATCCGCGCCGACAACCGCTCCATCAGCGGCATCGCCTCGAGCTCGGCCGCACGCGCGTCCTTGGCGCTGGCGGCCGACACCCCTTCGAAGAGCTCCATGAACACCTGGAGGGGGTCGTAACCCTCCCGGCGGCGGTCGTAGACCAGGTCGAGCGCGACCTCCCGCTGACGGTCGTCGATCTTGCTCATGGGCAGGATCTTGGAACTGTGCGCGATGGCGGTGTCCAGGCCCACCTGGATGCACTCGTGCAGGAACACGGAGTTGAGCACCTGGCGCGCGGCCGGGTTGAGACCGAAGGAGATGTTGGACAGACCCAGCGTGGTGTGGATCCGCGGATGCGACTCGGTGAGCCGGCGGATCGCCTCGATGGTCTCGATCCCGTCCTTGCGCACCTCCTCCTGGCCGGTGGAGATCGGGAAGGTCAGACAGTCGATGATGATGTCGTCCTCCGAGACCGCCCAGTTCTCCGTGAGGTCGGTGATGATCCGCTCGGCGATCTCCACCTTGCGGTCCGCCGTGCGGGCCTGGCCCTCCTCGTCGATCGTCAGGCCGACCACGGCCGCGCCGTGCCGGGACACCAGCTCCATGATCTTCTGGAACCGCGAGTCCGGGCCGTCGCCGTCCTCGTAGTTGACCGAGTTGACCGCGCAGCGGCCACCCAGGTGCTCGAGTCCGGCCTCGATGACCTCCGGCTCGGTGGAGTCGAGCATGATCGGCAGGGTCGACGAGGTGGAGAGCCGACCGGCCAGCTCCCTCATGTCACCGGAGCCGTCTCGGCCGACGTAGTCCACGCACAGGTCCAGCATCTGCGCGCCGTCGCGCATCTGCTCCTTGGCGATGTCCATGCAGGTGTCCCAGTCCGAGGCGAGCATGGCCTCCCGGAACCGCTTGGACCCGTTGGCGTTGGTGCGCTCCCCGATCATGAGGATCCCGGCGTCGGCACGTAGCGGGGTCGAGGTGTAGAGCGAGGCGACGGCGTTGACCGGCTCGACCTTCCGCACGGCCCGCTCACGGGACAAGACCTCGTCCCTGAGCCGGGTGATGTGCTCGGGGGTCGTGCCGCAGCAGCCGCCGACCATCGACAATCCGAACTCGGAGACGAAATCGGCCACCTGGGGGCCGAAGGCCTCGGCTCCGAGTGGGTACACGGCTCCGTGCTCACCCAGCTCTGGCAGACCCGCGTTGGGCATGACGGACACCGGGATGCCGGCGTGCTGCGTGAGGTAGCGCAGGTGCTCGATCATCTCGGCGGGTCCGGTGGCGCAGTTCAGCCCGATCATGTCCACGCCGAGCGGCTCGAGCGCGGTCAGTGCCGCGGCGATGTCCGAACCCAGGAGCATGGTCCCGGTGGTCTCGATGGTCACGTGGGAGATGATCGGCAGCCGGCGACCGGCGGCCGCCATGCCGTCCTGGCAGCCCAGCACCGCGGCCTTGACCTGGAGCAGGTCCTGGCTGGTCTCCACCAGGTACGCGTCGGCACCCCCGCGGGCCAACCCCTCCGCGGCCTGCGCGTACGCGTCCCGCATCTCCTCGAACGTGGACTGGCCGAGTGAGGGCAGTTTGGTTCCCGGGCCGAGGGAGCCCAACACCATCCGCGGGGTGCCGTCCTCGGACGGTCCCATCTCGTCGGCGACCCCCCGTGCGATCGCCGCACCCTTCTCGGCGAGTTCGCTGATGCGGTCGACGATGTCGTAGTCGCCCAGGTTGGACAGGTTGCACCCGAAGGTGTTGGTCTCCACCAGGTCCGCGCCGGCGGTGAAGAATGCGCGGTGGATGTCCGCCACCACGTCCGGGCGGGTGGCGTTGAGGATCTCGTTGCACCCCTCCAGGCCGAGGAAGTCGGTGTCGACATCGAGGTCCACAGCCTGCAACATCGTTCCCATCGCCCCGTCACCGATCAGTACTCGCCGACGGGCGGCGTCCAACAGGGGCGAATCGAAATCGACAGACATGCTCCCCAGTGTATGGGTGCCCGGTGAGCCGACGAACGTAGGCTGTACGGATGACTGTCGAATGGACTCCCGACGGGCACCTCGACCTGGAGAGCCCGGTGATGATCGTGGCCTTCGAGGGTTGGAACGACGCCGCCGACGTGGCGACCGGATCCATCGAACACCTCGCCCTCAACTGGGAGGCCCGCGAGATCGCGGAGATCGGTGGAGACGAGTTCTTCGACTACCTCGACCAGCGGCCGATAGTCCGCCACAAGGGCGGGGTGTCGCGGTCGGTCGAATGGCCGCGGATCCTGGTGTCGGTGTGTCGTCCGGACGGGTTCGACCACGACGTCCTGTTGGTCCGCGGACCCGAGCCGGGGCTCAAGTGGCGTCGGTTCGCCTCCGAGTTCGTGGATCTGGTCGACACGTTGGGGGTGTCCCAGGTGGTGCTCCTGGGGGCCTTCCTCGCCGATGTGCCCCATACCCGCCCGGTGCCCCTGACCGGAACGGCGTTCAACCGCCAGCGGATGGTCGGCATGGGGGTCCGGGCCTCCGACTACGAGGGCCCCACCGGGATGACCGGGGTCCTCCAGCAGTTGCTCACCGAGGCGGGTATCCCCACGTTGAGCCTGTGGGCCGGAGTCCCCCACTATGTGGCCGCCCCGCCGAATCCTCGAGGCACGGAGGCGGTTCTCTCCTGGCTGGTCGAGAACCTCGGGCTCGCCGTCCCGATGGACGCGCTGCGGATGCAGTCGCGGACGTGGGTGGCGAAGGTCGACGCCGCGGCCGGGGAGGACGAGGACCTGCGTGACTACATCCAGTCCCTGGAGGACCAGATGGACGACGAGAACGGGGTCGGTGCGGGGGTCGACCCCGAACCCGACCGTGGTCGGGCCGCCGACGGGGAGACGATGCCGCTGATCGACGGAGAGGCGATCGCCGCCGAGTTCGAGCGCTTCCTGCGCGGTGAGCGGGACGAGCCCGACGCGGGCTAGTCATCCGCCCGGCTGAGCCCGAGCCCGGCTGATCCCATGCGACGGCAATCCCGTGGCACGCCGCTCCCGTGCCACGCTGGTCCCGTGCCACGCTGGTTCCCTGCCACGCCGCGCCCAGCGGTCACGGGGTCGCCCGTCAGGCGGCGGGGGCGACGCCGAGCAGGGCGTCGAGCGCGTTCGCGATAGACGGTCCGGCGGACGGGTCCGACTCGTCTCCGGCGAGGGTCGCCTCTGCCCAGGTGTCGACCACGGCCAGGGCGCCGGGGGTGTCGAGGTCGTCCGAGAGGCGTTCCCGCAGGGCGATGATGGCCGCTGCGGAGTCGGCGCCGGAGCGACGAGAGATCGCCCGGGACCAGGTCTCGCACCGGGAGCGGGCCTCCGCGAGCAGTTCCTCGGACCAGGACCGGTCCGTCCGGTAGTGCCCCGCGGCCAGCGCGAGTCGGATGACGGCCGGGTCCACTCCCTGCTCCCGCAACGTCTTGACACGGACGAGGTTTCCCAGTGACTTGCTCATCTTGACCCCGTCGAGCCCGATCATCGCCGCGTGCACGTAGAAGCGGGCGAACGGGGAACGCCCGGTCGCGGCCTCCGCGTGGGCGGCGGAGAACTCGTGGTGCGGGAACGCGAGGTCGCTTCCTCCACCCTGGATGTCGAACCCCATGCCCAGTCGGTTGCGTGCGATCGCCGAGCACTCGATGTGCCAGCCCGGCCTGCCCGCGCCCCAGGGCGAGGGCCAGGACGGCTCCCCCGGTCGCTGCACCCGCCACAGCAGTGCGTCCAGCGGGTGCTCCTTGCCGGGACGGTCCGGGTCCCCGCCGCGCTCGGCGAACGCGGCGGCCATCGCGTCCGGGTCGTACCCCGACTCGTAGCCGAACCCCGGGGTGGCCCGGTGCCGGTAGTAGACATCGGGGTAGCCGTCGACCCCGGGATCGACCTGGTAGGCGTGACCGTGGTCGATGAGCTCGGCGACCATCTCCACCACCTCGTCGATGGTCTCCGTGGCGGCGACGTAGTCGCGTGGGGGGAGCACACGGAGTGCTTCCATGTCGGAGCGGAACAGATCGGTCTCGCGATCCCCGAGGTCCCGCCAGTCCACGCCGTCGCGCTCCGCCCGCTCGAAGAGCGGGTCGTCGACGTCCGTGGTGTTCTGGACGTAGTGGACCTCGTGCCCGGCGTCCAGCAGCAGCCGGTACACCAGGTCGAACGTCAGGTACGTCGCCGCGTGACCGAGGTGGGTGGTGTCGTACGGGGTGATGCCGCAGACGTACATCCCGGCGACGGGCCCGGCGGACACCTCCCGGATCTCGCCGCTCGCCGTGTCGAACAACTTCAGGGGGGTTCCGTCGCCGGGGACGGCGGGGACGGCAGGCGGGGACCACGAGTGCATGCGGCCGAGTCTAGAGACCGTGCGAGGTCAGAAGAGCGGCCAGGGTAACGGGTAGCCCGGTCCCGGGACGGGGAACACCTCGCCGTCGACCAGAGCGGTGACCCGCGAGGCGAGAGCGCGTACCTCGGCCGGTGAGAGCAGGTCACACAGTGTTTCCTCCAGGACGGCCTCTCCGGCCAGTCCCCCGCGTATCTTCTCCAGCCCCTCGAGATCCTCCGGGGGTAGCGGTTGGCCGGCCCACCCCCACAGGACGGTGCGCAGCTTCGACTCGCGGTGGAAGGACAGGCCGTGATCGATCGCCCAGATCATTCCGGAGGTGTCGACCAGGACGTGCCCGCCCTTGCGGTCGGCGTTGTTGACGACGTGGTCGAACAACGCGATCCGCCGGAGGCGTTCGTCCAGGGCGTGGGCCACCACCACGTCCTCCCCACGGGAACCCTCGCCTCGGAGCACGGCCACCCGGCCGGGAGGGAGGGCGTCCACCGGGTGGACGTCCACCGGGTCGTGGCCGGGCCCGTCACCCCGGTCGAACTCGTCGATCCATCGTTGCGCCATCCCCGGGCCACCGGGGCCGTGCGCTCGCACCGTCTCCGGAACCAGGTCCCACCCCAGTGCGACCGACACCGCGTACGCCGCGATCTCCCGGGCAGCCAGGCTGCCGTCGGGGAAGTCCATGAGCGGGCGCTCCCCCGCCGACGGCTTGTACACCCAGTGCCCGCCCTCGGCGTCGACACAGCGGTACACCGCGTTGCTGCCCGAGGGGATCCGGTGCAGGACGGTGAGTTCGGGGCCCGGCGGGCGGGTGGTCACGGGTCGACGAGGTCGGCGAGCGCGTCGCCGGAGCGCGGTAGGTACCCGTTGAGGCGGACGCACAGGTGCCCGGTGGTGTCGATCGGCTCGCCGCACAGGGGGCACGGAGCGCGTCCGGCGGAGACGACCTTCTCGCTGCGCAGGACGAACTGTCGTGCGCGGTGCGGGGTGAGGAACACGCGGAGCGCGTCTGGGGCGTCCTCCGCATCCGAGAGCACGACCGACTCGTCCGTCGCGGTCGGGTCCGCCGCCAGCAACTCCACGACGATCTGGCTCTTCTCGCCGTCCCAGCCCAGACCCATGGTGCCCACCTGGAACTCCGCGTCGACGGGCATCTCCAGCGGCTCCAGGTCGTCAACGACACCGGCGGCCGGGGGAACGGGGACGTCGGACTTCGCCGCGATCTCGTCGAGCAGGTCCCCCATCCGCTCGGAGAGGATCTGGGCCTGCTGCTTCTCACAACGCACGGAGACGGTGCGACCACCGCCCGTGGCCTGGACGAAGAACACGCGTTCGCCGGGCTGACCGACCGTGCCCACCACGAACCGGGCCGGGTCGCGGAACTCGTGGACTTCCCTGCTCATGCCGGTCGTCTCCCTCGTGTGCTGCCGTGTGGTGCCGGGTGGTCCCGGGTGGTGGTGCGGATCATAAGGGTACGTTCCCGCCGGGCATCGCGTCCGAGCTGGCGTCGCCGGCCGTGGCGTTGCCCACGTGACCGGCGGGTTCCCCCCGGAGGCTCGCCAGGTCTCCCCCGGTGTCGTTGACCCGGAGGACGAACGGCCGGTGGGGGGTGTAGCGGACCACCGACATCGACCCCGGCTCCACCACGATGCGCTGGAAATGGTCGAGGTGCATCCCGTAGGCGTCGGCGATCACCGACTTGATCACGTCCCCGTGGCTGCATGCCAACCACAACACGTCGCGGCCCGCGTCCTCGGCCAGCCGCCGGTCGTGTAGCCGGACGGCCGAGACGGCGCGGGTCGCCATCTCCGCCAGGGACTCACCCTCGGGGAAGACGGCCGAGGAGGGATGCTGCTGCACCACCGACCACATGTGTTCCGAGGCGAGCTCGGTCAGGGTTCGTCCGGTCCAGGTCCCGTAGTCGACCTCTACCAGCCCCTCGTCGACCACCGGCTCCACACCGAATGCCGCGGCCAACGGCTCGACGGTCTCGCGGCAGCGCATGAGCGGTGACCGGACGACCGCCTCGACCGGGAGACCGGCGAGTCGCCGGCAGAGGTCCTGCGCTTGCGCCCGGCCCGTCTCGTCGAGCGAGACCCCGGAGGTGCGGCCGGCCAGCGTGAGCGCGGTGTTGGCGGTCGAGCGGCCGTGGCGGAGGAGGATGACGGTCATGTCGGCAGGTTACCGACGCCGCGCCACTTCGGTGGTGCGGTCAGGTCGCGGGGATCGCACCCGTGGACAACAGAGCGATCACCGCCAGGCCCAGGATGATCCGGTATCCGGCGAACCAGGCCAGCGAGTGGTTCTGGACGAATCGCAGGAGCCAGGCGATGGCGGCGTAGCCCAGCACGAACGCGATGACCGAACCCACGATCAGCTGGATCCCGGTGGCGGACTGTCCCACGGACGGTTCGAACGCGTCGGGAAGACTGAACAACCCGGAGGCCAGGACCGCCGGGATGGCCAGCAGGAAGGAGAACCGTGCGGCGGCCTCGCGGGACATGTTGAGGAACAGGCCGGCGGAGATGGTGCCGCCCGAACGGCTCACACCGGGGATCAGGGCCAGGCACTGGGCCAACCCCATGACCACCGCGTCCTTCATCGTCAGGCCCTCGAGTGACTTGTTGTCGATCGGACGGTCCTGCTTGCCGAACTTCTCCGCGAGCAGGAACACGAACGAGAACGCGATGAGGACGATCGCCGTGATCCACAGGTTGCGGGCGGCATCACGGATGAGGTCCCTGCCGAAGAACCCGATGATGGCGATGGGGATCGAGCCGACGATCACGTACCAGCCGAGTCGGTAGTCCGGGTCGTCGCGGAGTCGGGCGTTGAACACGCCCCGGAACCAGGCGGCGATGATCCGCACGATGTCCTTGAAGAAGAACACCAGCACGGCGGCCTCCGTGCCGAGTTGGATGACCGCCGTGAACGAGGCGCCCGCGTCCGCCCCGAAGAGCCAGGTGGAGAAGATCCGCAGGTGCCCGGAGGACGAGACGGGCAGGAACTCCGTGATCCCCTGTATGACGGAGAGCACGATCACCTGGAGCCAGGACATGCCGTCCGCGGCGGGGGCGGCCAGGACCGTCGGGTTCACGGGCGCTGCTTTCTCTCGGGGAACGTCGGCACGAGCACGGGTGCGTCGGGCGCACCGCCGTGAGGGTAGTCGTCAGGACCTGGACGGCGACTGAGGACCCGCGTGATGGACAATGTGGAGAAGTCGAAAGGAACACCGTGCCCCTTCGTGTCCACCGCCGCTCCGCTGTACCAGCCGCTCTGTTCGCCCTCGCCGTCGGGCTCACCGGCTGCGCGTCGACCAACAGCCAACTGGAGGACTACACCCAGCTCGAGCAGGGTAACGCCCGGCCCGCCGTATCGCCGCAGGTCTCCGATCCCGAGGGTGGTGAGGTCGTCTCGACCCCGGGGTCCGTCTCATCCCTGGTGGCGGTGGGTGACCGGGTGGTGGCGCAGGTCGACGGCCCGCCCGGACTGGAGATCGCCCGGGTGGACGGCACCCGATGGATTCCGGAGGCCTCCGTCGAACTCCCCGCCGACGCGGGAACCGCCACCGCAGGGTATGACGGGACGGTTCTGGTCCCCTACGGTGACGGCGTCGTCGTGGTCACGCCGGCCGGGGACGATCGCGAGGTCTCGGGTCTGGGACCGGTCACCGCGGCTGCCGTGACCGCCGACGGGCGCATGCTCACGGGGACCCCCGACGGTGACGTGGTGGTCCGGGCGGCCGACGGGACGGAGCAGCATCGCATCAGGGGCCTCACGTCGGTCGACCGGATCAGTGTGGCCCGGGACGGTTCGGTCACCGCGTTCAGCCGGCCGGACACGGTCATCGCCAGCATCGATCTGGACGAGGACGGTGCCGGTCCGCTCCTTCGCGCAGGAAGGGGGGCCGGGACACTCGGCGAGTACGGCGAGGGCACCGTCGTGGCCAGCGACACGGTGGGTGACACACTCCTCGTCTATTCGACCTCGCCGATCCGGCTCCATCAGCAGTTCCCCGTCGCCGCGGCCCCCTGGGCGGTCGCCGGGGACGTCACCCGGGACGTCGTCTGGGTCACCTCCACCGGAAACAACACCGTCCAGGCGTACGATCTCCGCGACGGCACAGGGGTTCGGCGCGACGAGATCACGACGGTGCGTCAGCCGGATTCGCTGGTGGTCACGACCTCCGGCACCGTGGTCGTCGGTTCCTCCGACGGCGCCGGCCTCCACCTGATGCGCCCTGATCTCCCGGTGCTGTCGAGCTGATCGAAGGACCACCCACGTCCCATCGAGGAGGACCGTGTACTCGCTGATGAAGAGCGTGCTGTTCCGCTTTCCCGCGGAGCGGATCCACCACCTGGCTTTCGGCTTTCTCAAGCTGTTGACCCTGGTGCCGCCGCTGGGTGCACTGGTGCGCCGGTTCCTCGGCGTCCGGGACCCGATCCTGGCCCAGGAGGTGCTGGGCCGTCGCTTCCCCGGACCACTGGGGCTCGCGGCCGGGTTCGACAAGAACGCCGCGGCCGTCGACTCGTGGGGGGCGATCGGCTTCGGGTTCAGCGAGGTCGGTACGGTCACCGCGTCGCCCCAGCCCGGAAACGAGTCGCCCCGCCTGTTCAGGCTGGTGGAGGACAGGGCGATCCTGAACAGGATGGGGTTCAACAACCACGGGGCGGGAAACGCGGCCAACAACCTCAGACGGCGCCGGAGCGGCGATCCGGTGGGGATCAACATCGGCAAGACGAAGGTGGTGCCCGCGGAGGACGCGGTGCGCGACTACGTGGCCTCGGCCAGCATGCTCACGGGCCTCGCCGACTACATGGTCGTCAACGTGAGTTCCCCCAACACCCCCGGTTTGAGAGACCTGCAGGCGGTCGACTCTCTGCGTCCGATCCTCACGGCGGTCCGCGACGTCGCGACGATCCCGGTGTTGGTCAAGATCGCCCCGGATCTCGACGACGCGGACATCGACGCGGTCACCGATCTCGTTCTGGAACTCGGCCTCGCCGGGATCGTGGCCACCAACACCACCATCTCGCGTGACGGGCTCACGACCCCGGCGGGCGCGGTCGAGGCGATGGGTCCCGGTGGGATCTCCGGTGCTCCCGTCGCGGCCCGGTCCCGCCAGGTACTCGCCCGGATCCATGAGCGGGCCGGCGGTCGGATCGTGATCATCTCGGTCGGCGGCGTCGAGACCCCGGAGGACGTGTGGGACCGCATCACCCACGGCGCCCAGCTGGTCCAGACCTACACCGGCTTCGTGTTCACCGGCCCCGAGCTCATCCGCGGGACCAACAAGCTCGTGGCCCGTCGACTCCGCCAGGGAGGGTTCGCCTCCCTGGCGGACGCCGTCGGTTCGGCGGTCAGCTGACCGCTACTGCTCGTAGATCGCCGTGGTGGTTCCTCGGGCCAGGCCCTGCCCGAAGAGGTTGAACCCCACGAAGGCGCAGGAGGCGTCCTCTCCGAGTTCGAGCTCGGCGCCGACCGCGTGGACGGCGAGGATGTAGCGGTGCGGGCCGTGACCCTCCGGCGGGGCCGCCCCCACGAACCCCGTGAACCCGGCGTCGTTGCGTACCACCACGGCCCCCTCCGGGAGTCCCGAGGTGTCGCCACCGGTGCAGGCCCCTTCCGGCAGTGAGGTCACACCGGCCGGGATGTTGGCCACCGACCAGTGCCAGAACCCCGATGCCGTCGGCGCGTCGGGATCGAAGACGGTCACCACGTAGGTCCTGGTCCCCTCCGGCCCGGCGCTCCAGCTCACCTGCGGCGACCTGTCCAACCCGCCCTCGACTCCCATGACCCCGCCGAGCTGCGCGGACGACAGGGTGGCGCCCTCGGCGAACGACTCACTCGTCACCTCGAGCGCGGGGAGGTCCGGAAGGGCGTCGTAGGGGTTCGGCACGCGGAAGTCGGTCATCTTCTCCTCCTGGGTCGGACGGCCGGAGGGACTCCAGCCGGTCACGTCCTTGTCTACCAGCGATGACCGGCCGGTGCGGGACGAGGGCAGGGGCCGATTTGTCCCCCGGTTCGGGCATCGGCTAGTGTCATTCCTCGCACGACCAAGCCGGGAACGATCCGGTGCAGGTCACCAGTGTGCGAGCGCGAGTGGCGGAATGGCAGACGCGCTAGCTTGAGGTGCTAGTGTCCTATTAACGGACGTGGGGGTTCAAGTCCCCCCTCGCGCACACTGTGTCGAGACAGTAGAAGTGGCCCCCGGAGCCGGGAGAAACCGGGCCCCCAAGTTTAAGGGGGGGGGGCCCCAGGGCCCCCACACCCCCCCCCCCCCCCCCCCCCCAACGACAACCGGCCCAGGCCGCCCGCC
>JBKBRA010000070.1:0-13207 GCA_046292305.1 Dietzia sp.
ACCAACGCGGTGCAGCTCTTCGGCGGCGCCGGCTACACCCGCGACTTCCCGGTCGAGCGCATGATGCGCGACGCCAAGATCACCCAGATCTACGAGGGCACCAACCAGGTCTGTCGCATGGTCATGGCCCGCCAGGTCCTGAGCTGACCTGACGGGGCCGCGTCCCGACCCCCGAGATCCGCTACCCCGAGGCCGGATCCGCTACCCCGACAAGGGTCGCGGATCAGGCGGGAGGGTAGCGGATCTCGTGGTTCTGCCGGTGTGCGCGGACTGTCAGAGGGTGAGAGTGGTCCGCTCCGTGGTCGCCACGTCGACGACGCCGGGTGCGTCCGCGTCCGCCCCGGTGACCAGGACCGCGGAGCCGCCCGAGGCGAAGACCCGGGCGAGGACCGCCACGACGTCGTCGCGCTCCAAGCCCGCGACGAGCGCTCGCCCGGCCAGCGTCGGGTCGGTCAGTTCCCCGATACTCCGCCCGTCCAGGGCGAACCGACCCTCGCCGGTCGGGATGAACGCGTCCGGGTGGATCCGGCACGACTCGGCCAGGTCGATGACACCCGGGGGCACGTCCAGGCCGACCGCGGCCAGCGGGCGGCCCATCGGATCGGTGGTCATGAGGAGCGTCTCGACCTCGGCCGGGTGGCGGTCGAGGCGGTCGGCGGTGGTGATCACGGCCACGGCGTCGTCGGCCGGCCCGGTCCGGACCTCGGCACCGGCCCACCAGACACCCAGGAGCACCCCGGCGGTGAGCCAGTGTGCCGGGAGATCGCACACCACGACGTCACCCGGCGTCACGCTCACCTCGTCCCGGAGCAGCCCGGCGATCTTGGCGGCCCAGTTGGCGGTGGAGGTCACGGACAGCTCGATCCGGGACGGGGCCCCGAGGTCGTAGTGGGTGACCAGCGGCGCGCCCGGGTCCGCTGCGAGGAGCGGCTGGAGCACGGTGTCTGCGGCGGTGTTCACGGGTCGTCCTCCGGGTGGTCGGTCAGTAGACGCCAGGTCGGTTGTCGCTCGATCGGTTGGCGTTCGGTCAGTTGACGCAGGGGACGTCCGAGCCGCCGGCGTCGAAGGTCGGACGCTGCGCTATCGACGGCGGCAGCGGGGCGTAGGTGGTGGTCTCGGGGGAGAAGGACTCGGTCGCGGAGGCGTCTCCGGTGGGGCCGCTGTAGTCCTCGGCGAGGACCACCCGGACTGCTCCGGGGGGCACCGCGGGATCCACCTGGACGGGCAAACCGCCGAGGGCGTCGGAGACCGCGAACGCCGCGGGGTCGTCGGCCGAGCCGGCCGCGACGTGCGAGGTGTAGGCGGCGTCCGGATCGGTGAGCAGATCCCCGACGCCGTACCCGACTTCGGACAGCGAGCCGGACACCCGGGCGGCGAGACCGTCGATCACGGTGGTGTTGACCACCGACACCATCACGGCGGCGGGGTCCACACCGGGTGTGCCGGTCGGGGTCTGCTCTTCTTCCTCCTCCACGCCCTCGGTGCTGGCGAATCCGCCGACGAATTCCGCGACCTGGTCGGGGTCGACGGTGACGATGGACTCGCCCCACTCGGTGAACGAGTCGATGCTGGTGACCGGGATGGTCTCGAACCGCACGTTGCCGCCGCTGATGTCCTGGAGCTTCATCGCGAAGTCCACGAAGTCCCAGTTCTCGTCGATGACGAACGAGCGTCGGGCCGCGTCGACGAGCGCTCCGAGCTTCGACGGGTCCGCGAGCGTGCCGGCCGACAGGGTCTTCTTGACCAGTTGGGACATGAACGCCTGCTGGCGGACGATCCGGTCGAGGTCGCCCGCGGGCAGGTCGTGTCGCTGACGCACGAAGCTCAGCGCGTCGGACCCGGAGACGGTCTGTACCCCGGCCCGGAAGTCCGCCCCGGACAGCGGCTCGTCGACGTCGGCGTTCAGGCACACGGGTACGCCACCGACGGCGTCAGTGAGCAGTACGAAACCCAGCAACCCGATCTCGGCGTAGTGGTCGGCCTGCACACCGGTGAGGTCCCGGATCGCGTTGATCAGCCCGTTGCGGCCGGCCTGCACGGCGTCGCGCTGGTCTTGTTCGTCGAGCGCGCCGTCCGGGTCGGAGGCCACGGCCTGGTCGAGATAGGCCGACTTGTAGCCGGCGTAGACCCCGTTGATCTTGCCGCCCCCGATGGTCGGGGTCTCCACGTAGACGTCCCGCGGGATGGAGATCGCGGTGGCGGAGCTCCCGTCCTCCGGGATCCGGACGAGCAGGATCGTGTCCGTGTTCTCGCCCTCATCCTCCCCGGTCCGGACGGTGGCGAGTTCCTCCTGGCTCAGTGCCTGGCCCTGGGCGTCGGTGCGGTTGTCCGTGCCCACCAGGAGGATGTCGACGGCGCCGTCGAGCCCGCCGTCGCCCACGTCGAGCCCGCCGGCGGAGGACAGGTCGGAGCTCAGACCGTGGAACAGCGACCAGCCGACGCCGGTGACCAGGAGACAGAACACGGAGACCAGGGCCGCGAGGGTGCGACCGATACGCGAGCCCAGGGGCCGGGAGGGGGTGGCGTGGCGCCGACCGCGTCCGGGGGCCGGTGCGCGACGGGGCGTCGCGGGTAGCTCGGCGCTCATCCACCGTCCTTGTCGTCGAATCGGGGCGGTCGGTCCGCTCCCGCGAAAGGAGGGCCGGGCCCGCGGGCCGGTGCCGTCGGTACGGCACCGGGGGGCGCGCGAGGCCGCCGATGATCACCCCACGGTACCGCGCCGCGTGCCGGGCGTCGGAATCGGCGTGCGGCGTCGTAGTGTGTGTCGCGTGACGACCCGACTGCCCGTCGTGACGGTGACCTACTCTCCCGGCGACCACCTCCGCAGCTTCGTCGAGACCCTGCCCGGGTCCACGACGCGGCCGGTGGGGTTGGTGATGGCGGACAACGGTTCCACGGACGGCGCGCCCGAGGCGGCGGCTGCCGACCACGACTTCGCCGAGTTCTTCCCGACCGGGGGGAACCTGGGATACGGGACCGCCATCAACCGTGCCGTCACGGAGATCTCCCGGCGCCCGCAGGAGTTCGACCAGGAGTTCGTCCTGGTCGTCAACCCGGACGTGAGGTTCGAGCCGGGGTCCGTGGACGCGCTGCTCGCCGCCGCCCACCGGTGGCCCCGGGCGGCGGCGTTCGGTCCGAAGATCGCCGAGACCGACGGTTCCGTGTACCCCTCGGCCCGCGCCGTACCGCGGCTCGGCGCCGGTATCGGTCACGCGGTGCTCGGCCCGGTGTGGCCGGGCAACCCGTGGACCGCCCACTACCTCGACGACTCCGACATGGACTCCGAGCGGCCCGCGGGGTGGCTGTCCGGGTCGTGCCTGCTGCTCCGACGCGAAGCGTTCGACGCGCTCGGCGGATTCGACGAGCGCTACTTCATGTACCTGGAGGACGTGGACCTGGGGGACCGGCTCGGCCGCGCCGGGTGGCAGAGCATCTATGTGCCGTCGTCGGTGATCCACCACGACCAGGGTCACGCGGCCCGGACAGTTCCCGAGTTCACCCTCCGGGCACACCACCACAGCGCCTATCTGTTCCAGGCGGACAGGCATCCGAACGCGTGGCAGGCCCCGATACGCTGGGCCCTCAAGGCGGGCCTGGAACTCCGGTGCCGCCTCGCGATCCGATCCGCCAGGCGCGACCTGCGCTGAGGCCGGACGAGACCAACCACCGGCCCGTGTGGTCCGCGCGAACGCGCGGCCGGGGGCCCATGACAGCGGGAGCAAGACTGTGACCTCGACGACCCCCTCCAGCACCGGCCCCGGCGACCTGATCGCTGACACCGAGGCGGTGGTCCTGGTGGGAGGGAAGGGGACCCGCCTGCGGCCGCTGACCATCTCGACGCCCAAGCCGATGCTGCCCACCGCCGGTCTGCCCTTCCTCACCCATCTGCTCTCGCGGATCCGGGCGGCCGGGATCCGGCGCGTGGTGCTGGGCACCTCGTTCAAGGCCGAGGTGTTCGAGGAGTACTTCGGCGACGGGTCCGATCTCGACCTGGAACTGGCGTACGTGGTGGAGACCGAGCCCCTGGGTACGGGTGGTGGCATCCGCAACGTGCTGGACGAGCTCACCGCCTCGACGGTCATGGTGTTCAACGGTGATGTGCTGGGCGGGACCGACCTCACCGAGATCCTCGACCTCCACCACTCCAGGAGCGCGGACCTGACCATGCACCTGGTCCGGGTCTCCGACCCCCGCGCGTTCGGCTGCGTGCCGACCGACGACGAGGGACGGGTCCTGGAGTTCCTGGAGAAGACCCAGGACCCGCCGACCGACCAGATCAACGCCGGTTGCTATGTCTTCCGCCGCGAGCTGATCGCGCAGATCCCCGAGGGCGTCCCCGTCTCCGTGGAGCGCGAGACCTTCCCCCAGCTGCTCAGTGAGGGTCGACGGGTCTACGGCTTCGTCGACTCGGCGTACTGGCGTGACATGGGCACCCCCGAGGACTTCGTCCGCGGGTCCTCCGACCTGGTGCGGGGCATCGCGCCGTCACCCGCACTCGAGGGCCACCACGGTGAGGCGCTCGTCCACGACGGCGCGGGTGTCGGCGCAGGGGCGGTACTCATCGGCGGGACGGTCGTCGGGCGCGGCGCCGAGATCGGGGCCGGTGTCCGGCTGGACGGCGCCGTGGTCTTCGACGGCGCCCGGATCGAGGCGGGGGCGACGGTCGAACGGTCGATCATCGGTGCCGGGGCCCGTATCGGCCACCGCGCGCTGATCCGCGACGGCGTCATCGGAGACGGTGCCGACGTCGGCGCCAGGTGCGAGCTGCTGCGCGGGGCCCGGGTCTGGCCCGGCGTCGTGATCCCCGACGGTGGGATCCGCTACTCCACGGACATGTAGGCGTCCCCGACGGGGCGCGGTGCCCGGGGCGGGACCGGTTCGGCCGGGACACCGACGGCCACAGCCCCCAGCGGCCGCCAGGACGGCGGGAGGTCGAGCACACGCCGGGTGGTCTTGGCGGCGAAGATCGTCGACCCCACCCAGCAGGACCCCAGGCCGCGCGCGGACAGTGCCACGAGGAGCGACTGCACGGCGGCGCCACCGGCGACGGTGAACATGGTCTCCTCGCAGGCATTTCGCCGCGGGTCCGGGTAGTCGTGCGCCCCGGCGGAGTCGTCCACGAACGGCAGGATCAACTCGGGGCAGGTGCGCAGGAGGTCTCCGCGGGCCAGGCGGCGGGCCAGCACGTCGCCGGAGTGCCCGTCGGCGCTCAGGTCCGCCTCCCAGTCGGCCCGCAGCGCGTCGAGCAGGCGCGTGCGGGCGTCTCCGGACACCCGGACGAACCGTATCGGGGTGCTGTGGTGCGGCGCCGGCGCGGTGAGGGCGTCGGCCACCGCGTCGGCCAGGGACTCCTCGGGGACCCGCTCGTCCGAGAACCTCCGGACCGAGCGGCGGCCGGGAACGGCCTCCCGTCGGCCCTGCGCCAACGCCTCGGCGGTGCCCAGCCGGAACAGGTCCGACGCGCTGTCGCGGACCAGGTCGCGGGCCCGTTGCGGGGTGCCGCGCTTGTCGTCGTCATCCCCGAGCAGCAGGTGCCCCACCCCCCGCACCACCGCGACGGGTCGGGCGCCCAGTTTGCCCTTGACCAGGTCGGCGGCCGCGGCGATCTCGTCGGCCACGGCGACGTCGGTGACCTGGAGTTCGTTGCCCTGACGGTCCACCGCACCGTCGTAGCCGACCGAGACGCGCAGTCCCGCCGCGCCGATCGCCACATCGGTCTGACCGGTGCGCCAGGCCCGGCCCATGGTGTCGGTGACGACGACGGCCACCGTGGCGCCGGTCCGTCGACGCAGTCCGCGCACGAGCGCGGAGGCGGAGGCGTCGGGGTCCTCGGGGAGCAGCGCGAGCTCCCGGGCGTCGACGTTGGAGCCGTCGACCCCGGCGGCGGCCTGGACGATGCCGAGCCGGTTCTCGGTGATGAGGGTCCGGTTGACGCGCGCCACCACCCGTACGGACTCCCGCTCCACCAGCTGCCTGCGTAGTGCGTCCCGCTCGTCGGGGTCGGTGGGGGCGGCGACGATACGTCCCTCGGTCTTGGAGAGCACCTTGGAGGTGAGCACCACTATGTCGCCGTCGACCAGCCCGCGCGGGTCGTCGGTGAGCGCGCCGGCCAGGATGCCCGCGAGGTCGTCGCCCGGCCGGAACTCCGGCAGCCCGTCCGGAGCCCACATGGTCACATCCGCGGGGGCGGCGTGTTCTCCCGACCAGTGGCGGATCTCGGGGACGGCTCCGTCTGTCATCGGTCGGACCGCGCGGGGACCTCGAGCCCGGCAAGCTCGATGGCGGCGGCCACCATCCGCGCCGTGGCGTCCGGGTCGGTCATGAGCAGCGGCGCCTCGCGGACGGCGATGCCGTCCACATTGCCGGCGTGGTCGGCGTGGTCGGTGGGGCCGTCGCCGGGGGCGACGAGCCAGCCGTCGAGCAGACCGGTGCCGGACCTGGCACCGAGGTGTCGGGCCACGGCGAGGGCGGAGGTCTCCACCCCGATAGCGGTGAGGCACGCGTCGGCCATCCCGCGCAGCACGGCCCCACCGATCACGGGGCTCACGCCCACGACCGGTGCGGAGGTGGAACGCAGGGCGGCGCGGATCCCGGGGACGGCGAGGATCGCGCCGACGGAGACCACGGGGTTGGAGGGGGCGACGACGACGAGGTCCGCCGACTCGATGGCCTCGAGCGTCTCCGGGGTGGGCCGGGCAGCATCGGCGCCGATCTGCACGAAGCCGGAGGCCGGCAGCTTCGCCCGGTGGCGGACCCACCATTCCTGGAAGTGGATCGCCCGTTCACCGGCACCCTCCTCGCCATCGGTCCCGCCGGAGACCACGACGTGCGTCTCGCAGCGGTCGTCGGTCACCGGGAGCAGGCGCACCCCGGGGGACCAGCGGGCGGACAGTGCCTCTGTGACGTCGGTCAGCCGGTAGCCCGCGCCCAACATCTGCGTCCGCACGAGGTGGGTGGCCAGGTCCTTGTCCCCGAGTCCGAACCAGTCGGGTTGGACGCCGTAGGCGGCGAGTTCGTCACGGCAGTTCCACGTCTCGCCCGCGTGTCCCCATCCACGTCCGGGGTCTATGCCCCCGCCGAGGGTGTACATGCAGGTGTCGAGGTCGGGGCAGATCCGGACGCCGTGCATCCACGCATCGTCGCCGACGTTGACCACCGCGTCGATACGGTGCACGGGTTCCGCGCCCGGGAGCGGGGCGCCCGCACCCCCCGGTGCGGGGTCCAGCCCGAACAGTCGGCGTACGCCGAGCAGGAAACGGGCGCCACCGACGCCACCGGCCACCACACAGATCCTCACGTCGACCAAGAGTAGTGACGAGGGGGCGACGGGTCCCGGGTGGCCGGGTGTGTCAGCCCCGCCGCGGCGAGTGATGGTGTCCCACGCCACACTGATTCGCGGCGTGTCACAGGCCGGGCTGTCGTAGGAAAATGCTAGGTATCCCCGATTTCGCTTGACCTCAGCGATTCGCATGTGTGTAATCACAGGTGTGTCATTCGTATCTGAGCGGCACTCCGGGCCGGGCAGACGCACGAGCGACGAGCAACGTAACACGAGGGGATGACCGTGGATCGACAGTCACGCACCGCAGCGGGACCCGAACTGACCCTGGTCGACTTCGGCACCGGTGCGTTCTTCGTGGAGGACGAGGAGGAGAGCTGGCAGGACCGGGCTCTCTGTTCCCAGACCGATCCCGAGGCGTTCTTCCCCGAGAAGGGCGGCTCGACCCGCGAGGCCAAGAAGATCTGTACGGGGTGCGAGGTCAAGGCGGAGTGCCTCGAGTACGCGCTGGCCAACGATGAGCGCTTCGGGATCTGGGGTGGACTCTCCGAGCGCGAGCGGCGCCGGATCAAGCGCGAAGCCGTGATGTGAGTCCGTACGGGACCGACTGGTCCCGGGGCCCCGGCGGCCGCTGAGGCGACTCGACACCCGGTGGCATTTCGACACCCGGCGGCATCTCGACACTGAGACGACTCAACCCACGGCGACGCTCCCGATGCCCGACCACTCTCGCTGCCTGACCACCCTGCGGGGTGGTCAGTTGTCGTTGGGGCCGGCCTCGACCTCGTCCGGTGAGATCTCCAGGTGTTGCGAGACGAGTTCCACCAGGACCGAGTAGACCAGGTCGCGCAGGTCGTCCCCGCCGGTCGCGCGGCGGGTGAGTGGCCTGCGGAAGAGCACCAACCGCGCCCGCGTGGGCTGACCGGCCCGGTCGACGCCGGCGGGGACCAGCCGCGCGAGCGGGATCAGTCCGTCCGCCACGACCTCCTCCGGCCACGTCTCGCCGGGCTTCAACCGCATCCTCGGCACCATGTCCACGGCGAGGTCCAGATGTACCAGGCGGGAATGCCAGTGCTGGTCGATCTCGGCGAACGCCTCGAGCGCGGCGGCGTCGAATTCGGCGGCCCGGCTCCGCCACCGGGGGACCTCCGGGGGCAGGATCGGGCCGCGCGGGCCGTGACCACGCCGGGCCGCACGTCGGGAGGTCACGACCCGTAGGCCACGGCGTCCGGGGTCGCCGGGGAAGTCCCGGACCGAGATCCGGCTGCCCGCACAGACGTCGTTCTGGCCCGCGCCCGGGATCGCGTTCCCCGTCGGCGGCCGTCCGGGGACCGGTGCGGTTGGCGTCATGACGCGAGACTAGCCTTCGTCCCGCGGGCTCCGCGGTACCGGTGCGGCGGGTCGCGGCCCACGCGACCGCCGCACGGGACTACGCTGGGGTCTCGTGAGTGAGAACCGTCGTTGCTGCCGCCCGGGGTGTCCCAATCGTGCGGTCGCCACGCTCACCTACGTCTACGCGGACTCGACGGCCGTCGTCGGTCCGCTCCCGGCGATCCGGGAGCCGCACTCGTGGGATCTGTGTGCAGCGCACGCGCTGCGCATCACCGCGCCCCGCGGCTGGGAACTGGTGCGTCATCCCGACATCGACGCGTCCGCAGAGGACTCCGACCTCACCGCCCTGTTGGACGCCGTGGCCGGCGGTCCGGTCGGCGGACGGAGAGCGGGCGCGGCCCTGGTGGACGCTGACCGGCTACGGCGGTTGGGCGTCTCCGACCCGGGTCCCGTGCTCGCCGAGGCCCCGGTGGCGCCCTCCGGTGGCCGCCCCCACCTGCGGGTGGTCCCCGATTCCCCGGACCGCGACGAGTCCCCGTCGGCGTGACCGGTCGACGGCGCCCGGGAGACCGGGCCCGGCCTCGGCTGACCGGGTAACGGCCGCCCGCGCCCGCAAGCATCGGACCGGGCGGGAACCCGGCGGGTAGGGTCGACGGATGACACCGTCCGACCGCCTCTCATCCCTGGAGCAGCACGTGGCACGTAGCGCCGAGTCCGTCCGAGCAGTCATCAAGGCCTACGACGTCCGAGGCGTCGTGGGTGAGCAGATCGACGAGGACTTCGTCCGTGAGGTCGGCGCGGCGTTCGCCCGCCTGATGCGGTCGGAGGGTGCGGACACCGTGGTGGTCGGCCACGACATGCGGGACTCCTCCCCGGCACTGTCCCAGGCGTTCGGGGCCGGCGTCACCGCGCAGGGCCTGGACGTGGTGACCATCGGTCTCGCGTCGACCGACCAGCTCTACTACGCCTCGGGACTGCTCGACTGCCCGGGCGCCATGTTCACCGCCAGCCACAACCCGGCTCAGTACAACGGCATCAAGCTGTGCCGTGCGGGCGCCAAGCCGGTCGGCCAGGAGTCCGGGCTCGGCGTGATCTCGGACGGGCTGGTCGGGGGCGTCCCGGAGTTCGACGGGGCGGTCGGTACTGTCTCGGAACGCGACGTCCTCGACGGCTACGGTGCGTACCTGCGAGAGCTGGTCGACCTGTCGGGTATCCGCCGGCTCAAGGTGGCCGTGGACGCCGGTAACGGGATGGGCGGCCACACGGTGCCCGCGGTCCTCAGCGGGCTGCCCCTCGAGATCGTCCCCCTTTACTTCGAGCTCGACGGCAACTTCCCCAACCACGAGGCCAACCCCCTCGAGCCGGCCAACCTGGTCGACCTCCAGGCGCTGGTCCGAGAGAGCGGGGCGGACATCGGCCTCGCCTTCGACGGTGACGCCGACCGCTGCTTCGTGGTGGACGAGCGGGGCGAGCCCGTCGCCCCGTCGGCCATCACCGCACTGGTCGCCGGGCGCGAGCTCGACAAGGAACCCGGCGCCTCCATCATCTACAACCTCATCACCTCCAGGGCCGTCCCCGAACTGGTCGAGGAGAAGGGCGGCGTCGCCATCCGGACCCGGGTGGGCCACAGCTTCATCAAGGCGCAGATGGCGGACACCGGTGCGATCTTCGGTGGCGAGCACTCGGCGCACTACTACTTCCGTGACTTCTGGGGCGCCGACTCGGGCATGCTCGCCGCGATGCACACACTCGCCGCCCTGGGAGAGCAGAACTCGACGCTCTCGGAGGTCATGGCCGAGTACACCCGGTACGCCGCGTCGGGGGAGATCAACTCCACCCTGGACTCGGCCGAGGAGCAGGTCGCGCGGATGGAGCAGGTCATCGAGGCGTTCTCCGGCCGAGCCGCGTCGGTGGACCGACTCGACGGCGTGACCGTCGACCTCGGGGACGGCGCCTGGTTCAACCTCCGGGCCTCCAACACCGAGCCACTGCTGCGCCTCAACGCTGAGGCGCCCACCGGGGAGGACGTCGCCGCTCTGGTCGACGAAGTCCTCGCGATCGTCCGTGCCTGACCTGACCAGCGACACCGGGGCCGGTCGGGTGGACCTGGACGACGCCGAGGCCCTCCGTTCCTCCGACGCCACCGGGGCCCTGCTCCACGCCTCGATGGCCGGGGCCCAGCTCCGTGCGGTCGCGACGGCCGTCGACTCGGGGGCGCTGGACGGGCTCTCCGGTTTCCGGCCCAGGGCACTCGTGTGGGTGTCCGGACGCTCCGACCGGGCGCGGCACGCCGCCGGCGTGGTCACGGCTCTCTGTGAGGTCGTCGGCGGAGCAGCCGTCCCGCCGCTGGTCCACGCCCACACTCTCCCCACCTGGGTCGGGGCACTCGACGTGGTCCTGGTCTCGGGCGACGATGCCGGCGACCGAGACCTCGCGTCCGCCGTCGAGACCGCCGCCAACCGGGGCTCGGCCGTCGTGGTGGACGTGCCGCGGGAAGGCCCGGTGGGCGAGTCGGGACGGGGCCGGGCCATCTGGCTCGCGCCGCTCCCGTACCTGCCGCCGCACCGCGGGGTCCTGCACCACCTGGCCGCGGGGATGGCGGTCCTCACCGCCCTCGGCGTACCGGGGCTGGACGTCGGCGCTGCCGCGGACGCGGTCGACGTCGAACTCGAGGGTCTGGGGCCCGATCTCGCGACGCCGGTCAACCCGGCCAAGCTCCTCGCCACCGCGGTCGCCGGCTCGGACCCGCTCGTGTGGATCCACTCGGATCCGCTGTCCGCGGCCTACTGCTCCCGGGCCGTGGCCGCGTTCTGCGACGCCGGCCGCGTCACGGCCACCTCCTCCGTCACGGATGCCGTCCGGTCCCAGGCCGAGCGCGCCCGGGGCCTGCCCGCCGTGGACCCCCTCGCGAGCCTGTTCCACGACGACCAACTGGACGGCGCACGGGAGGACAGGACCATCCGGCACCTCGGTATGGTGTTGAGCGCGGACGAGGAGTTCGTCCGGCTGGCCGCGGGTCCCCTCGCGGACGTCGAGTGGATCTCCGATCGTGGTCGGGACACGGTCGGCACGTCACCGGCCCCGTTGAGCGGAAAGGTGGCCGCGCTCATGGCACGGACCGAACTCTCCGCCGCGTACCTGCTGGTGGGGGGGCTCTAGATCCGTGGTGGTTCTCAGCCCGGTCATCCAGGCGTACGCGTGGGGCTCCCGGACCGCGCTCCCCGAGTTGTGCGGGACGGTCTCCCCGGCCCCGCACCCGGTGGCCGAGCACTGGTTCGGCGCCCACGACTCCGGCTCCTCGCTCTGCGCTGACGGCCGCGGGTTGGACGCACGGATCGCGGCCGACCCCGAGGGCGAACTCGGTGCCCGCGTGGCCGCGGAACACGGGGGAGGGTTGCCGTTCCTGGTCAAACTCCTGTCCGCCGAGCAGGCGCTCTCGCTCCAGGCGCACCCGTCGCCGGAGAAGGCCAGGGAAGGGTTCGCCGCGGAGGACGCGCGTGGGATCGCAGTCCACGCCCCGGACCGCAACTACCGCGACGCCAATCACAAGCCCGAGATCCTCGTGGCACTCACCGAGTTCCACGCGTTGGTGGGTTTCCGCCCCGTGTCGCGGACCGTGGCGCTACTCGACGCCCTCGACGTGTCGGCGCTGCGCCCCTTCCGCGACATGTTGGACGGACAGCCGGACGCGGAGGGCGTCCGCGCGGTGTTCACCACCTTCGTGACGATGCCGCACATGGCACTGACGACGGTGGTGGCGGACCTGGTCACCGCGGCCGTCGGTTATCTCACCGCGAGGGGGGTCGCCGGCGAGTGGTCGAACGAGGCCACGACCGTGGTCGAACTCGCCGAGCGCTATCCCACGGACCCCGGTGTACTGGGCGCCCTGCTGCTCAACAGGGTCGTGCTGCGGCCAGGGCAGGCCGTGTACCTGGGCCCCGGTCAGCTGCACGCCTACCTGCGCGGCGTGGGAGTGGAGGTCATGGCCAACTCCGACAACGTGCTGCGTGGTGGCCTGACCCCCAAACACGTCGACGTCCCCGAGCTGATGCGGGTACTCGAGTTCGACCCGCTGGCGGACCCCACCGTGCGGCCGGTTCCGGCCGACCGCGGGATCCCCGGGGAGATGGACTACCCCACGCCCGAGCCCGATTTCGCGCTCTCGCGCATCGTGCTGCCCGCGTCGTCCGCTCCCGTCAGCTACCACCCTGACGGTCCCGAGGTCCTGCTGTGCACCTCCGGGCGGATGTGCGTGTCCGAGAACGGGGCCACGGAGACCCTCGGGCCCGGCCACGCGGTGTGGGTGCCCGCCTCGACGCCGGGGGTGGTGCTGGACACCGCCGACGGGGCCACCGTCTTCCGCACCCGCGTCGGCGGTCCGGTGACGGGGACGCGGCAGCGGTAGGCCGCCCCGTCAGGGTGCCCGCTAGGGTGGTGGCGAAGTCTATTTCCCACAATGAGGAGCTGGTCGCACACATGTCTGCTGATCTCCAGGTGCAGTCCGTCAACGGTGTCGAGTTCAAGGTGGCGGATCTGTCGCTGGCGGAGGCGGGCCGCAAGCAGATCCGTCTGGCCGAGCACGAGATGCCCGGTCTG
>JBKBRA010000071.1:0-12737 GCA_046292305.1 Dietzia sp.
CGGACCCCTGCGCCGTTCCATGGCGGGCGACCAGGTGGAGCGGGTCCTCGGGATCGTCAACGGCACCACCAACTACATCCTCTCCGCGATGGGGTCCACGGGCGCCGACTACGCGGAGACCCTCGCGGAGGCCTCGAGGCTCGGGTACGCGGAGGCCGATCCGACCGCCGACGTCGAGGGGTACGACGCAGCGGCCAAGGCCGCGATCCTCGCCTCGATCGCGTTCCACAGCCGTGTGACCGCGGGCGACGTCTACCGGGAGGGGATCTCCAGGATCTCTCCCGACGACTTCGAGTCGGCGCGGGACATGGACTGCACCATCAAACTCCTCGCGATCTGCGAGAAGCTGCAGCGGGAGGACGGGACCGAGGCGGTGTCGGCGCGCGTGTACCCGGCGTTGCTGCCGAACAGCCATCCGCTCGCGACCGTCAACGGCGCCTTCAACGCGGTCGTTGTGGAGGCGGAGGCGGCCGGCCGCCTCATGTTCTACGGGCAGGGGGCCGGTGGTTCCCCGACCGCGTCCGCCGTCCTCGGTGACATGGTCGCCGCGGCGCGAAACAAGGTGGACTCGGGTCGTGCTCCCGGCGAGTCGACGTACGCGGCCCTCCCGGTGGCCTCGATGGACGAGGTCTCCACCCGGTACCACGTGCGGATGCGCGTGGCCGACAAGCCGGGGGTGCTGGCGCTGGTCGCCGCGGAGTTCTCTCGCCACGGGGTGTCCATCGCCCAGGTCCGCCAGACCGAGGTCGAGTTCCCCGAGTCGGAGATGGACGACGCCGAACCCACCGCGGAGCTCACCGTCCTGACCCACCGGGCCTCGGAGCGCGCGCTCGCCGACACGGTCGCCGCGCTCTCCGACCAGGACGCGGTCTCGGTCATCACCAGCGTCATCCGACTCGAGGGAGTGGACACCGAATGAGCAGCACCCACCAGCCCGTGCACCACCGCTGGCCCGGACTGATCGCGGCCTACCGCGACCGGCTACCGATCGGGGACACCTGGGAGCCGGTGACGCTCTTCGAGGGCGGCACACCGCTTCTCCCGGCGCCCTACCTCTCCGAGGTCACCGGCTGCGAGGTCTACCTCAAGGTGGAGGGACTCAACCCGACGGGCTCGTTCAAGGACCGCGGCATGACCATGGCCGTCACCGACGCCAAGGCTCGGGGCCAGAAGGCCGTGCTGTGTGCCTCGACAGGCAACACCTCGGCCTCGGCCGCCGCCTACGCCACCCGCGCGGGCATGGGCTGCGCGGTGCTGATCCCGCAGGGCAAGATCGCGGCGGGGAAGCTGGCGCAGGCGGTCATGCACGGCGCCACGATCATCCAGGTGGACGGCAACTTCGACGACTGCCTGGAGTTGGCGCGCAAGACCACCGCGACCTACGCGGAGATCGGTCTGGTCAACTCGGTCAACCCGGTGCGGATCGAGGGGCAGAAGACCGCCGCGTTCGAGATCGTCGACGTGCTCGGACGGGCTCCCGACCTGCACTTCCTCCCGGTCGGCAACGCGGGCAACATCACCGCCTACTGGAAGGGCTACAGCGAGTACCACGCCGACGGCGTCGTCGCGGCCCGGCCGCGGATGATGGGTGTCCAGGCGGCCGGCGCTGCGCCCCTCGTGGACGGCGCGCCGGTCAAGAACCCGGAGACCATCGCCACCGCCATCCGGATCGGCGCACCGGCGTCCTGGGACGGCGCCGTGACCGCACGCGACGAGTCGGGTGGCACGTTCCGCAAGCGCACGGACGAGCAGATCCTCGAGGCCTACCGCACCGTCGCGGGCAAGGACGGAGTGTACGTGGAGCCGGCCTCGGCGGCGTCGGTCGCGGGGCTCCTCGACGCGCACGCCAACGGGGAGCTCGAGTCCGGTCAGACGATCGTCTGCACGGTCACCGGCAACGGGCTCAAGGACCCGGACACCGCGCTCCTGGGAATGCCCGAGGTGGAGGCCATCCCGGTGGATCCGTCCGCGGTCGCCGGCGCCCTCGGACTGGAATGAGCGACGTGATCGGTACCGGTCCCGAGGTGTTCGGCAGCTCCGGGGGACGAATCCTGCCGGTCGGGCGCTCGGTCACCATCGAGGTTCCCGCGTCCAGTGCCAACCTCGGTCCGGGTTTCGACGCTCTCGGGGTGGCCCTGGGCCTATACGACACCATCACGGTGACCACCATCGGGTCGGGGCTCGAACTCGAGGTGTCGGGGGAGGGCGCCGGCCAGGTCCCCGCCGACGCCTCACACCTCGTCGCCAAAGCCGTGGAGGCGGGTCTGCGGGCCGGTGGAACGGGCGCCCCGGGGGTCAGGATCACCTGTACCAACGCGATCCCGCATTCCCGAGGCCTCGGTTCCTCCGCGTCCGCCGCGGTGGGGGGGCTGGTCGCGGCGAACGGTCTCATGGGCGGAGTGCTGACCGACGAGCACCTGGTGCAGCTCGCGAGCGAGTTCGAGGGGCATCCCGACAACGCGGCGGCGAGCGTGCTCGGCGGGGTCGTGGTCTCGTGGACCGAACGGTCGACGACCGCCGTGACCTACCGGGCGGTCCGCATGGATGTCGACCCGACGATCGTCGCCACCGTGATGGTGCCGGAGGAGACCTCCTCGACGGCGCAGACCCGTGGACTGCTGCCGGAGATGGTCCCCCACGAGGACGCGGCGTTCAACGCCAGTCGCGCGGCACTGATGTCCGTGGCGTTGGCCTCGCACCCGGAGTTCCTCCTGGCCGCGACCGAGGATCGTCTGCACCAGCCCTACCGTGCCCCGGCGCTCGTCGGCACCACCGAGTGGATCGGCCGGCTGCGGGGCCGCGGTCTCGCCGCGACGGTCTCCGGCGCGGGCCCCACGGTGATGGTGCTGGGGACCTCCGCGCTCCCGGCAGACCTTCGCGGGGACGCCGAGGCGCAGGGGTGGCAGGTCCTGGATCTGCAGATCGCGGAGGGCGCCCGGGTTCTCGACGGGACGTGAGGACCACCCCGCGGTGGTGCCGGTCAGCCGGTGGAACCCGGCGAGATCGTGGTGACCCGATACGCCGCGTCGGCGTGGAGCGAACGGATCGCCCGCTTGTCGTACTTTCCCACCGACGTGCGGGGGATGTCGTCGACGAACGCCCAGTGGTCCGGGCGCTTCCACAGTTCGACGTGGCCGTCCAACCCCTCCCACAGCGCCCGCGCGGTGGCCGCGGCCCCGGGCTTGAGGTTGACCAGGACCATGGGTCTGTTGCCCCACCGTTCGTCCGGTACCCCGATCACCGCGGCGTCCGCCACCCGCTCGTCCCGCAGGACGGCGTGCTCGAGCTCCACCGACGAGATCAGCTCGCCTCCCGAGGCGATGATGTCGTCCACCCGGTCCACCACGTCGAGGTAGCCCCTGGGGGAGATGGTGGCCATGTCCCCGGTGCGCAACCAGCCGTCGACGAACCGGTCGGTCGCGTCGTCGCCCAGATAGCGAGCGGTGACCCACGGCCCCCTGATCTGCAGTTCGCCGACCGACCAGCCGTCATTCGGCAGGATCCTCCCGGCCTCGACGATCCGTGCCTCGACCCCGGCGGGAAACCTGCCCTGCCCGAGGATCTGTGCCCGTCGGTGGGTAGCGGACGAGTGGGGGTCGGCACGGGCGAAGGTGGCGATCGGGCTCGACTCGGTGAGGCCGTAGGCCTGCATGATGGTGACCCCGTGCCGTGTGACGAAGGCGTCGAACAGCGCCTCGGGGACGGGGGAGCCGCCGACCAGGACCTCGCCCAGGTGGCCGAGTGGTTGTGGGTTGGTCTCCAGGCGTCGCAGGAGCCGCTGCAACGAGGCGGGCGTGGTCGCGACCTTGTTGGGTCGGAACGTGGCCAGCAGTTCGGCCAGGTCCCGCCCGGTGTGCATGGCCTGGCCTGGCCGCGGCCGGGCGGTGATGACGCTCGCCCCGGTCATGAAGGCGGCGTAGGGCAGACCCCAGGACAGCACGTGGTACATCGGCACGGTCGTCAGGACCGTGTCTCCGCTGCGGAGCGCTGCGCTCTCGGCCATGCACATCTCCATCGAGTGCAGCCAGATCGATCGGTGCGTGAAGGCCACGGCCTTGGACAGACCGGTGGTGCCCGAGGTGTACGCGAGCGCGGCGGCGGTGCGTTCGTCCAGTTCGGGCCAGGGATAGCTGGTGGGTCGCCCGTCGAGGAGTGTCTCGAGCGCGTGAAACTCGACGTCGCGACCGTCCCCGGGCGGGTCGACGGTGGCCCCGGGGATGTGACTGTCGAAGACGACGAGGTGACGCACGTGTTCGAGACCCGCGACCACGTCGAGCGCGAGGGTCATCAACTCGGGATCCACCAGCACGACCGAGACGTCGTTGTCGCGAAGTGCCGCGACGAGGAAGGACCGCGATCGGAGGATGTTGACCGAGAGCACGACAGCACCCATCGACGGGATCGCGAACATCGACTCCACGACCTCGGTGCGGCTGCCGGACAGGACGGCCACGACGTCGCCCTCGCCCACGCCGAGATCGGCGAGTGCGTGCGCCGTGGCCGCGGACCTGGCGGCGATCACATCGAATCGAGTGGTCCGCGGCTGCATATCCCCCACGAAACCGGTGACCGTGGAGCTGGCGTGGCGCTCCGCGGCGTGGTCGAGGATCCGGGACACGAGTAACGGGGTGTCGAGCATCGTTCCGAACACGGGACCTCCCTCCGCATGGCCACAGTGGGCTGTAGGTTACCGCCCGCCAGCGGAGATGCGGGCACGGCCGGTGGGACTCGCGAGGGGGACGCGCGTGCAATCGGACTACGGGTAGTATGCTTGCCGAAGCCACGGACGCCCGGTCGTCCCCGCATCCCGAGACGTCTCCAGTTTGCCTACCGCCTCATCGGTCGGCGGCCCGCGAGTCGGTCCCGGCGGGAGCGGCCGATCGGCGAGTGGTCAACTGGGATTGTCGTGCCCGTGAGTGGTTCTATTCCGTTGTCGACGGTCAACATCGCGTCGAACCGGTGGGTATCACCTCGTGTACATCCCCCTCAGACGAATCCGTGTCCGGCCAGTTCGCCGCCACGGAAGGCCTCAGCGGCCACCCGGGACGCCCGTCCGCGTCCCGGACAGATGCTCGGTGCGAGGCGGTTGACACCGCCCCGGCCCGGGCCCAGAAAGGACACCCGTGACCTCGACGGAAACCCAATCCACGCCGCCGCAGGGTGCTGCATTGGCAGCCATGCGCCTGGCGGATCTCAAGACCCTGGCCCAGCAGATGGGCCTCAAGGGTCTGTCAGGTAAGCGCAAGGGCGATCTGGTGGCGATGATCGACAACGCCCGCGGCGGAAAGGCGCAGGCCACCTCCCAGTCCGCACCCGCGGCGACTCCGGAGAGTGCGCCCCAGCCCGACGCGCAGAAACCCCCGAGAGGTCAGCAGTCCAGGCGGGAGCAGAAGAACCCCGACGAGGGCGGTCGTCGCGACGAGGGCCAGAATCTCGACGAGGGACAGAATCGCGGGGACGGAGAATCCCGCGACGAGAGCCAGAACCGCGGTGACGGTCAGAACCAGGGTGACCGGAACCGTCGGGAGGACGGCCCGCGCAGCGGCGGTCAGAACCAGAACCAGGGCCAGAACCAGGGGAACCGGCAGCGTCGGGGCGGCCAGAACCGCGACGACCAGGGCTCTGGTCAGCAGGACGGTCGCAACCGTGACCAGCAGAACCGCGACCAGCAGGGCGGCCGCGGCCGCGACCAGTCGTCCACCGATTCGGCTGGTCAGGGCAACCAGGGCAACCAGGGCAACCAGGGCAACCAGGGCAACCAGGGCAACCAGGGCGGCGACAACGGCCCGCGCGGTGACGGCCAGAACCGTGACGACGACGGCAGCGGCCGCGGTCGCCGTAGCCGTCGCCGGCGTGAGCGGAACCGGGGCGGCGGCGGTGGCCGCCCGGTGGAGGGCGAGGCCGAGGTGCGGGACGACGACGTCCTCCAGCCGGTCGCGGGAATCCTCGACGTCCTGGACAACTACGCGTTCGTGCGCACCTCCGGTTACCTCGCCGGTTCGAACGACGTCTACGTCTCGATGAACATGATCCGCAAGCACGGTCTCCGGCGTGGCGATGCGATCACCGGCGCGGTCAAGATGCCCCGGGACGGCCAGAGTGACGGCCAGATCGATGCGCCCGGCGGCGGGCAGGGTGGCGGTCGAGGCGGCGGGCAGGGTGGCCAGGGTGGCAAGAACCGGGCGAAGTTCAACCCGCTGGTCCGGATCGACTCGGTCAACGGTGGACCCCTCGAGGATGTCCGGAACCGCCCGGAGTTCGGCAAGCTCACGCCGCTCTACCCCAACCAGCGACTGCGCCTGGAGACCGAGAAGAACATCATCTCGACCCGTGTGATCGACCTGATCATGCCGATCGGCAAGGGCCAACGTGCGTTGATCGTCTCCCCGCCGAAGGCGGGCAAGACCACGATCCTGCAGAACATCGCCAACTCGATCGCGGTCAACAACCCCGAATGCCACCTCATGGTCGTGCTCGTCGACGAGCGACCGGAGGAGGTCACCGACATGCAGCGGTCGGTGAAGGGTGAGGTCATCGCCTCCACCTTCGACCGTCCGCCGTCGGACCACACCCAGGTCGCGGAGCTCGCGATCGAGCGGGCCAAGCGTCTGGTCGAGATGGGGCAGGACGTCGTGGTGCTCCTCGACTCCATCACCCGACTGGGTCGCGCCTACAACAACTCCTCGCCCGCCTCGGGGCGCATCCTGTCCGGTGGCGTCGACTCCACGGCGCTGTACCCGCCCAAGCGGTTCCTGGGCGCGGCGCGCAACATCGAGAACGGTGGATCCCTGACGATCATCTCCACGGCGATGGTCGAGACCGGTTCCGCCGGAGACACGGTGATCTTCGAGGAGTTCAAGGGCACCGGCAACGCGGAACTCAAGCTGGACCGGCGCATCGCCGAGCGACGGGTGTTCCCCGCGGTCGATGTGGGCCCCTCGGGTACCCGCAAGGAAGAGCTCCTGATGACGCCCGAGGAGGCCACCGTCATGCACAAGCTGCGGCGGGTGCTGTCGGGTCTCGACTCGCACCAGGCCATCGACCTCCTGATGTCGCAGCTGCGCAAGACCAACACCAACTACGAGTTCCTGTTGCAGGTGGCCAAGACGACTCCGACCCTGCCGCAGGACGAGGAGTGACAGACGCCCCGGGGCACCACCCGTCCTCGGTCGACGACGTCCTCTCCGAGTACGGGGGCCTCGAGGCGCAGCTGTCGGACCCGGCGCTCCACGAGGATCCGGCGGCCGCGCGCAGGGTGGGCAAGCGCTTCGCCGAGTTGACCCCCGTGGTGCAGTGCTACCGCGCGCTGGAGTCGACGCGGGGCGATCTGTCCGCCGCGCGCGAACTGGCCGGTGACGACTCGTCGTTCGCCGAGGAGGCCGAGCGGTTGGCGTCCGAGGCCACTCAACTGGAGTCGCGGTTGGCCGACCTGTTGGCGCCCCGGGATCCCCACGACGCGGACGACGTGCTCATGGAGATCAAGTCCGGCGAGGGCGGCGAGGAGTCCGCGTTGTTCGCGGCGGATCTCGCTCGCATGTACACCAGGTACGCGGAGAAGCACGGGTGGGTGATCGAGGTCCTGGGAGTGACGGAGTCCGACCTGGGGGGTTACAAGGACGCCTCGTTCTCCATCCGATCCCGGCAGCCCTCGCGCGACGGCGTGTGGTCGCGTCTGAAGTTCGAGGGTGGCGTCCACCGGGTCCAGAGAGTTCCCGTGACCGAGTCCCAGGGGCGAGTCCACACGTCCGCGGCCGGCGTCCTGGTCTTCCCGGAGCCCGAGGACGTGGGCCCGGTCGAGATCGACGATTCCGACCTGCGCATCGACGTCTACCGGTCATCCGGCAAGGGCGGACAGGGCGTCAACACCACCGATTCGGCGGTGCGGATCACCCATCTGCCCACCGGCACGGTCGTCACGTGTCAGAACGAACGTAGTCAGCTACAGAACAAGCAGCGCGCCCTCGAGGTTCTCGCCGCCAGGCTCCAGGCGGCGGCCGAGGAGGCCGCGAGCTCGGAGGCATCAGAGGGACGGGCCACGCAGGTCCGAACGGTCGACCGTTCGGAGCGGATCCGCACCTACAACTACCCGGAGAACCGGATCGCGGATCACCGGGTCGGGTTCAAGGCGCACAATCTCGACGCCGTGCTCGACGGCGACCTCGACGCGGTCCTGGACGCCCTCGCGGTCGAGGACCGCCGTAGACGTATGGAAGATGCGTAGGCCGTGGGCCCCCGCCCGGTACCGGCGACCGGGGTCGTCAGGTCGGCCGCGCGCGAATTGCAGGCCGCCGGAATCGACTCCGCATTCGTAGAGGCGCAGCTCATCTGCGCGCACGTCCTGGGTGTCGACCGTTCGGCGCTCCTGTTGTCGGAGGGGCTGGACGCCGCCGGGGTCGCCGAGGTCGGGCGGATCGTCGCCGCCCGCACGCTCGACCGGACCCCTCTCCAGTATCTGTTGGGCCGAGCGGTGTCGGGACGTCTCGATCTCGCCGTGGGACCGGGCGTCTTCATCCCCAGGCCGGAGACCGAGCTCCTGGTGGAGAGCACGCTCGCAGCGCTCCCCGCGGCCGGTGCGGGCGCCGGGCCGGTCGTGGTGGATCTCTGTGCGGGGAGCGGCACCCTCGCACTGGAGATCGCTCACGCCAGGCCCGACGCCCGGGTCCACGCCGTGGAACTCCACGAGCGGGCTCTGGGGTGGCTCCGGCGGAACGCCGCCGAACGGGCTGCCGCGGGGGACACCCCGGTCGAGGTGCACGAGGGGGACGCCACGGACCCCGACCTCCTGACGGACCTGCTGGGCCGGGTGGACGCGGTCGTGTCCAACCCGCCGTACATCCCGCAGTCCGGCGACCTCCCCGCGGAAGTGCTCGGGCACGAGCCGTCGACCGCACTGTTCGGGGGAGCCGACGGCCTCGCAGTCATCACGCCGCTCGTCGGTGTGGCCTCCGGTCTCCTGGTCCCGGGAGGTCATCTGGCGGTGGAGCACGACGACACGACGGGCGCCGCCGTCGCGGCGGTGGTCTGGGCGCAGGGACGCTTCGGTAACGTGGAACAGCACACCGACCTCGCCGGACGTCCGCGGTTCGTCACCGCGAGAAGACTCGACGGTCATCACGACGACGACGAGGTCGACCCGACAGCCCAGAAGGGGATCACCCGGTGACCATCACCTACGACTGCACCGAGGACACCGGCCGGGAGGTCGGCCTCAGTTCCGCGGCGGGCGCACTACGTGCGGGGCGGCTCGTCGTGACCCCCACGGACACCCTCTACGGCATCGCCGCCGATGCCTTCGACCCGGACGCGGTCACCCTCCTCCTCTCGGCCAAGCGCCGCGGACCGGATATGCCGGTGCCCGTCCTGGTGGGCTCCTGGGAGACCATCGACGGGTTGGTCGTGAGCACCCCGGCGAGCGCACGCGACCTCATCCGCGCCTTCTGGCCCGGAGGCGTGAGCCTCATCGTGCACCAGGCGCCGTCACTCAACTGGAACCTCGGGCACACCCAGGGGACGGTCATGCTCCGGATGCCGCTGCACCCCGTCGCGATCGAGTTGCTGCGTGAGGTCGGGCCGCTCGCAGTCTCCAGCGCCAACGTCTCCGGCCAGCCTCCTGCCACGACGGTCGCGCAGGCGCGTGACCAGCTCGGCGACTCGGTGGCGGTCTATCTCGACGGCGGCCCCTGCGCGGTCGGCGAACCGTCGACGATCGTCGACCTCACCGGACCGGCGCCCCGCATCGTGCGGGAGGGGGCCGTGAGCGCGGAGCGAGTCGGGGAGGTCCTGGGGACCGACCCCGCGACCCTGCGCGGCTGACCGGGTGGTCTGATCGTGGGAATAGGGGTGCCGTTCCGCGAGCTCCTGCTCATCGCGGTCACGGCCGGCCTTGTCACCTTCATCGTCACCGGCCTCGTCAGGGGAGTGGCCCCGGCCATCGGTGGTCTGGCCTATCCCCGCGACCGGGACGTGCACGTGGTGCCGACGCCCCGCCTCGGTGGGGTCGGCATCTTCACCGGCATGCTCGTCGCGGTCTACCTGTCCGCACAGCTACCGGCTCTCAACCGGGCGTTCCCGCCGTTCGCCCCGGACGTGGAGGCGACGATCATCGCCGGCGGGGTGATCGTGCTGGTCGGGATCGTCGACGACATCCTCGGCCTCGGCGCCGTCACCAAGCTCGCAGGTCAGGCCGCTGCAGCCGGCGTACTGGTGGCGATGGGCGTGTCGTGGAACCTGGTGTACATCCCGTTCGGGGACGGCAACATCCTCGTCCTCGACCAGCTCCAGGCGGGACTGCTCACGGTGGTCTTCACCCTGACGATCGTCAACGCGATGAACTTCGTCGACGGCCTCGACGGTCTCGCCGCCGGGCTCGGTGCCATCGCGGCCCTGGCGATCTGCGTGTTCTCCGTCGGGATCATGCTCGACCAGGGCGGCGCGGTCGGGGCGTACCCCCCGGCACTCGTCACCGCGGTCCTCGCCGGGTCGCTCCTGGGCTTCCTGCCCCATAACTTCCAACCGGCCCGCATATTCATGGGCGATTCGGGCTCGATGCTGATCGGTCTGGTCCTCGCCGCGGCCTCCACCAGCGCTTCCGGGAAGATCTCCCAGAGCCTGTACGGCCCGCAGGAGATGATCGTCCTGCTCTCGCCGATGATCGTGGTCGCGGCCGCGATGTTCGTCCCGATGCTCGACCTGGTCATGGCGGTGATCCGCCGGGTCGGTGCCGGCCGGAGCCCTTTCTCCCCCGACAAGATGCACCTGCATCACCGCCTGCTCGACCTCGGGCACTCCCACAGGCGGGTCGCCCTGGTCATCTACGCGTGGGTGTCGCTCATCGCGTTCGGAGCGGTCGGGGCGACCATGCTCCCGACGGAGGTGATCGTCCCGCTCGCCGCCGCCGGGCTCATCTCGGTCCTCGCCGCCACGCTGGTCCCGCGTCTGAGGAGCTCGCGGGGCGAGCGCGGCACGAGCGGTCCGAGGGGCTCCCGCTAGGCTGCTCGTCATGACGGACAACCCCGCGACACCCGCGCAGCCCGCCGAAAGCCCACACACAGCAGGCCTCCGTAAGGCGGTCCGACTCGGCGCACTGGCGCTCGTCGTACTCACCGTGATCAGTGCGGCGGCGTGGACCGCGGTCGACGGCACGCCCGGGTTGTGGGGTGCGGTCATGGGCGCCGCGGTCGGCGGAGCGTTCGTCCTCACCACAGCGATCGTGGTCATCGCCACGGCCCACTCCGCCCCGCAGACGACCGCGGCCGTCGTCCTGGGGACCTGGCTCGTCAAACTCCTCGCCGCGATGGTCCTGGTGGCAGTGCTCTCCCGATTCGACTTCTACTCGCGGCCCGCCTTCGCCGTGACGGTCATCGCCGCGATGATCGTGGTCCTGGCGGGGGAGACGTGGGCCATTCTCAAGACCCGGGCCCCGTACGTGGAGCCCACCGGCGCCTGACGGGTCCCCCTGTGACCCCGCACCGAGACCAGGGTGTTATTCTCAACCGCGGTGAGACCAGCACGTCACCGGGCCGTGTGACAGCCCGAGGCGTCCGCGCGGAATCCCAACTCGGCCGCGAACACCGGGCCACTCGTACCGAACGAGCTCGGGCGCCAGTCGCCCAACACGACCAGGGGAGAACACACTGAGTACCACGCTTCTGGCCTTCAAGGGCGAGTTCCATCCCCCGAACATCGACTATGAGTTCTTCCCCACCGATCAGTGGTTGACCGGTTTCGCCGGCGACGCGTTCGTCCTGGACCGGCTCATGATCATCCGGTTGCTCATGACGGTGGTCCTCCTGGGCTTCTTCATGATCGCGATGCGGAACCCCAAGCTGGTCCCCAGCGGGGTCCAGAACTTCGCCGAGATGTGCCTGGACTTCGTCCGGGTCCACATCGCGGAGGAGATCCTGGGTAAGGAGCAGGGGCGTCGTTTCCTGCCGATCATCGCGACGATCTTCTTCGCGGTGTTCGCGATGAACCTTCCGACGATCATCCCGGGACTCAACATCTCACCGAACGCGAGGATCGGCTTCCCGCTGATGCTCGCGCTCCTGGGTTACCTGACCTTCATCTACGCGGGCTCCAAGCGATACGGGTTCGCGAAGTTCGTCAAGGCGAGCGTGGTGATCCCGGGGCTTCCCCCGGTGCTGCACATTCTGGTCGTACCGATCGAGCTGGTGTCGACGTTCATCCTCCGCCCGGCCACGCTGACCATCCGTCTCATGGCCAACATGTTGGCGGGACACCTGATCATCGTTCTGCTGTTCAGCGCCACGAACTTCTTCTTCTGGCAGTTCAACGGCTGGACGCTGCTGGCGGTGGGCACCTCGTTGCTGTCGGTCGCCTTCACGCTGTTCAAGCTGTTGGTGCTCTTCCTCCAGGCGTACATCTTCGCGCTGCTGGTCTCGGTCTACATCGACCTCGCGCTCCACGCGGAGAGCCACTAGAACCCGGGCCGTCAGGCCTGGCACGACCACCTGTCAACCCGACAATTCACGTCCGACCGGTGCGGGAAAGCCCGCGCCGGCCATCTGAAAGGGAAACCCCATGGACATCGTCACTCTCGCCCAGGCTGTCGAGACCGTCGAGAACACCGGTTACGGCGCGATCGGCTACGGCCTCGCCGCGATCGGCCCCGGCATCGGCATCGGCATCCTCGTCGGCAAGACCGTCGAGGGCATGGCCCGCCAGCCCGAGATGGCCGGCACCCTCCGTACCACGATGTTCCTCGGTATCGCCTTCAC
>JBKBRA010000072.1:0-12666 GCA_046292305.1 Dietzia sp.
CGTACGTACGGTCCTTCTCGCGGCAGTCCTCCATGGAGGCCTTGACCTCTTCGAAGTACGAATCCGAGAACGAGAGCGACATGGATCCGGAGAAGTCCTCGATCGGGGAGATCTCCCTGAGGATGGACTCCAGGCCTCCCTCGAGGTTGGTGACGCCGCGTGATGCGGCCCTCTTCTGCCACTCCTCCGACCCGATGAACCACTCGAACGACTCCGTCTGGAGGTCGAGCAGTCCCGGGACCGGCAACGGCTCGGAGAGTTTCGCGAACGAGACTCTCCGGGGCGCACCGGGAACGGTGGAAACTGACTTGGTCTGGCGGGAGACTGCCAAGATGGGTCCTTCCAGCACCTCACGTGATCACCACGGGCGGTGACCACAGATGTATCTGCGAGCGGTCCGCCGACGGGTATCCACCCAGGTCCGACCCGATCGAGGACTCGGAAGACACCCGGTTTGACCGGGGGCGAGCCGTCACGGACGGACGAGAGTGCAAATAGCAGCCAGCGCAACGACCTAATCTAGCGGATAGCGGCGCGGAAGTCCAGCCGTCCACGGGAGTGCTCCCGGAGGCTGTTCGCGGGCGGGTGCGTCGTCCGTCCCTGCGCTGGTTGCCCTCGTGGCTCTCGCCTCATCGGCTCCCGGTCGGGACGTCGCACCGGCGGGCGATCTGATCGCCCGATGCCCCTAAAGGGTGACGGGTCGGAGGCCGTTCGTCAAGGATCTGGCGCGGTCCGGCCCGGGATCGACCCGTCCGCCGACCCGTCAGGAGGGAAGGTCGGGGATCCGGGACAGCTTCCAGACCCCGTCGATCCTGTCCAGGCCGACCAGGTAGGTGCCACTGGTACTGCCGGCCGCGACGCCGTCACGGGTCATCGACACGTCCTGCACGAGCAGCACCTCGGCCTTGTCCCCGTCGAGGTAGGACAGCCCCGCCTCGCGGACCTGCGCCTCGACGGCGGTGGCGGACTGCTCGTAGCTGTCGCGGAGCGCGGGCCAGTTCTCGTCCAGCTCGGTCACGAGCGCCGGGGTGAGGAACTCCCCCAGTGAGTCGTGGTACTCGTCGAGCGCCTCGTGGTCGATCGCGACCAGTCGTTGGACGTTCGTGCTCGCCGCCGTGAGGACCTCGTCGGTGACGGCCTGGTCGACGAACGCCTGGTTGTCCACGTCCACGCCGGGCCCGGTGGCCAGGAACGCACCAGTTGCTCCGGCCACCAGACCCACCGCGAGCGCGGCGTACGCGAGCGTCCGGCCCCGGGGGAGCCCGGGACCTGAACGCGTGCCGGCACCGTCCGCGGTCCCGGCAACGTTCGCGGTCCCGGCACGGTCGGCCGTCCCGGCACCGTCCGCCGTCTCGTCACGGTCGGCCGTCCCGGCACCGTCCGCGGTCCCGGCGAGCTCGTCGTCGTCACGGGTCTTCTCGGGGCGGGAACCGGCCTCGGGCCGGGTCGATCCGGCGTGACCGGCCAGGCGCCGGCGAGCCGGCTGGCCGGCGGGCTTCGGCGTCCTCTTGATGGGTGGCATCAGTTATTCGCTGTCCTTACTCATCGGCCGGCGGAGGTGGTCGGCGCGGGGGTCGACTCCTCCTCCGTCTCGGAGTCGTCGGAGCCGTTGGAATCGGAGTCCTCGTCGGAGTCCGCCTCGGTGTCGTCGGTGTCGCCCTGCGTCTCGGGCACCTCGAGCTCCTGCACGGACTGACTCGAGGTCCCGACCGGCACGGTCACTCCCACCTGGTTGACCGCATTGGCCTTCCACGTGCCGTCCGCCCGGGTGAGATCCACGCGCATCGCCTGCCGGCCCGTGATGTCGTCCTCGCCCTCCCGCTCGGAGTGGGCGGTGAAGACCACCAGCACGGCGGCCTCGCCCGCCTCGAGGTCGAGGACCTCCACCGCGGCCTGGGAGACGGTCGCCGTGGTGACCGCCCTCTGCTCCACGACACGGGTGCGGACGTCGTCCGCCCACTGCTCCTGCTCCACGAGGAAATCACCCGTCGAGGCATCGGCCAGCTGCTGCAGGGAGTCGTCCACGTTGCGGTGATCAAAGCTGAACGCGTTGATGATCACCTGCGACGCCACCTCGGAGACGGTCTCGCGCTCGGCCGCGACCTCGTGCGCGGACCGCGCTTCGGCATAACGCCAGCCGAACACGCCCAGCACCGCGAGACCCGCCACCAGCACGACGATCGAGACGACCGCAAGCCACCTCGGGACGGCCCGGTCCCCCGCGGTGCCGTCGCCTGCAGAGCCGTCGCCTGCAGTGCCGTCTCCCGCCGGGCGGCGGTCGCCCCTCTTCTTCCCCTGCGAACTCATGGCGGCGACGCTACCTGAACCGCGGCGCGCCGGATCGCCGCCCGGTCGCGCCGTCACCGCGGGATCAGCCCCTGCAGGACCGCGAGTTGCTCGGCGGCCACGGACAGGTTCAGCCGGTCCGGGTCGATCTTGGGCGTGGCGTCCCAGGGCTGCGTCACGCCCGGGTACGCGTACTCGACCCGGTCGGCGCCACGCACGGCGGTGGGGCTGCCGAACGGAACCGTGCACCTGGCGTCGTAGTTCGGCGGGAAGTTCTGTTCCTGCGGGTCGAACGACGGGTCCTGCGCCTTGATCTCGTTGATGATGTCCCAGGTGCCCTCGTAGCCCTGGGTACACGGCGTGGGGTTGTCCATCTCCAGGACCAGACCGAAGTGGATGGTGCCGTCGCCCGGTGCCGCCGAGAGGCCGCCGGCGGCCAGTGCCGGGAGCAGCTGCAGGAGCACCTTGAACGACGGCGCGAGCGGGTCCACGGTCTTCATGGTGGTCGACAGGTTCCCGATGGTCCGGGTGAGCGGCTCGCCGGAGTTCTCCACCAGGAACCGGGTCTCGTCCGCGAACTCGGGTCCGGTGGTGATGAGCCGCTCGAGGTCGGAATCGGAATCACGCAGGGCCTCGGTCACGGTACGAAGGTCACGCGAGAAGCTGATGATCTCCGCGGACTGGTCGGCCTGGGTGTCGAGGACGGTCGCTCCGTCCCGGATGAGGGCCTGCAGTTGCGGCATCGTGCGGATCCCGGAATCGGAGATGCGGATGAGCGAGTCCGAGAGTCGCTGCAGTTGCGGCCCCCGACCCTCGATCGCTGTACCCAGCTCGTCGACCATCACCTCGAGGTCATCGAGCGGCACCGAACGGGACAGCTCGTCGACCGACGCCAGCAGGTCCTCGACACGCACGGGCAACGCCTCGCTGCCCGCGCTGATCACGTCCCCGTCCTTCAGATACGGCTCTGAGTAGGAGTTGGGCCGCAGGTCCACGTACTGCTCGCCGATGGCCGAGCGGTTGGCCACCACGGCCACGGTGTCCGCCGGGATGTCCGGGGCACTGGAATCCAGGTCGAGTTCGACCCGGACGCCGTCGTCGGTCAGCGAGAGCTCGCCTATGCGACCGACCGGGGTGCCGCGGTAGTTGACCGCCGCGTTGGTGAACACGCCGCCGGTGTCGGGCAGGTCCAGGAACACCTGGTACTGGCCGATCCCGAACAACGAGGGCAGGCGCACGTAGTTCGCGCCGACGTAACTGATCCCCACGGCCGCGATCACGCAGAAGGCGATGAGCTGGGTCTTGAGTGTCTTGCTCACTGGTATCCGGGCTCCCCTGGTTCAGGCAGGTACGTCTCGGAGAACTCCGAGGTACCCGGCGCGGGCCTGGGCACTACTGCCCGGTCCATGATCGGCGGAACCGGCAACAGCGGCAGGACGATCGTGGTCCGCCTGTCCGGGCCGTTTCCGTCCACCCAGGGGTTGCCCTGGTCCACGTTGTACGGGCCACTGGTGGTGTTCGGGACGATCGGCACCGGATCGCCCTGGTTCGCGCCGAGGTTCCGGAGCGTCTCGGAGATCGTCGCGTCCACCGAGAGGAACACGTTGGCCGAGCCGCCGACCGTCGACGAGATCGACGCGTCGGGGAAGGGGAAGGTGGGGACGAACGCGGTGAGGTCGATGAGCTCAGGAGTGGACTCGCCCAGGTACTGCAGCACCGGTCGCAGTGCCCGCAGGTCCGCGATGAGATCCGCCCGGCTGGTCAGCAGGATGTCGGATCCCACCTCACCGAGCGCGTCGACCCGGCGCAACATCTCCACCAGTTGGGGCCGCTGTTCCTCGAGCACGGCCACCCCGGCGGGTAGCTCGTCGAGTGCCGCCTGAATCTGGTCCCGCTGATCGTTGGCGCGGGCCGTCATCAGGTTGACGCCCTCGAGTGCATCGGTGATGCTGTCGCGCTGGCGGTTGAGTCCGGAGATGAGCTCGTCCGCGGAGCGCAGCGTCGCGGTGAGACCCTCCTCGCGGCCGTCGGTCACCGCGCGCAGCTCCGCGACGATAGGTTGGATCTGGTCCACGCCGCCGCCGTTGAGGAGCAGCGAGAGTGCACCGAGTACCTGTTCGATGTCCGTGGCCGTGCGACTGTTGGACGTCGAGATGACGTCGCCGTCGGACAGCCTGCCGGTGGGCGGTTCGTCCTCGGGAGGGGTGAGCTGGACGAACTTCTCCCCGAGCAGGTTGGTCTGCTGGATCGACGCCTCGACGTTGGAGGGCAGCTCGAGGTCGTCGCGCAGGATGATCTCCACGCGCGCCGTCCACCCGTCCTCCGCGAGCGAGACGCCCGATACTCGGCCGGCGTCGAGACCGTTGACCTTGACGCTGGACTGGAGGACGAGGTCGAGCACGTCGTCGAACTGGACGGCCACCGTGATGGGGTCGTCCCCCACATCGGCACCGCCCGGCAGCGTGTAGTCCTCGAGATCCATGGAGCAGCCGGAGGCCAGAGCGGTGACGACGGCGGCGACGCCGAGGGCACGGACCCTGCGCCTGACGACGGTGGGCGTGTGGCGACTCATCCCCGACCCCCTTCCGAGGCGGGCGTCATCGGCCAGCCGTAATTGCCCGGCACCGTTCCGGGGACGGGGATGGACTGCTTCATCTCGCCAGCCAGGATCCCGAGCGGCAGGTCGGGATTGGAAGCCCGGAGTTCGCGGTTTCGCTCCGGCGCGAGCGCCTCACAGGCCTGGATGTCGGCCCGACGCAGGTTGTCCAGTTCCGCCAACATCTGGTCCCCCGGGTTGAGACGGCTCAGCGTCATGAGTGAGCACAGGACGCCGGCCGGGTCCTGCTTCTCCGGCAGGTTCGCGCGCATCGACAGGGAACCCGACTCGGAGTCGTAGGCGCCGATGAGGTTGGACAGGGCCAGCGGCGCCGTCTTGAGGATCTCCTCGAGATCGTCCCTCTGGTCGGCGGTGATCTGACTGAGGGTGACGAGCCGGTCCGCGTTGCTCCGGATCACGTCCTGGTTGTCGCGGACCAACCGGGCCACGTCGGCGAGCGCGTAGCTGAGTTCACCGAGGGCCCCCTGGAGGTCCTCCCGCTGACCCGCCACGGTCCGGTTGAACGTCGCCATCTGGGTGTTGAACTCGCGTACCTGCGCATCGTTCTGCGCGAGCATGGTGACGAACGACTGCAGGTTGACCACGGTCTCGCTGATGTCCTGGCTCGAGTCCGCCAGCGTCGTGGCGGCCTTGGACAGTTCGTCGATCGACCGACCGAGAGCCGCGCCGTTGCCGCCGAGGGTCTCGGCGGACGTGGTCACGAACCGGTCGAGTGCGCCGTCCCTATTGGCACCGTCGGGCCCGAGGGCGTCCGTGAGTCCCTTGACCGACGAGTACAGCTTGTCGACCTCGACGGGCGTCGCGGTCCGCTCGAGCGGGATGTGCGCCCCGGACTCCATGACGGGCCCTCCCGAGTACGCGGGCAGGATCTGGATGTTGCGGTCCGGGATGACCGACGGGGTCACCTGGACCGCCTTGGCGTCGGCGGGGATCTCGATACCTCTGTTGACGTGCAGCTTGACCTCGACGGTGTCCCCCATCGGGGTGACCTCGTCGACGGAACCGACCGTCACCCCGAGGATCCGGACGTCGGTGCCCTGCGAGACGCCGACAGCCGACGGGAAGGTCGCGGTGATGGTGGTTCGACCCATCCGCGTGACGGCGAGGTAGGTGACCGCCACGATCGCGACGACGACGACGAGGAGCAGCGCGACCAGCCAGTACGGCAGCTTCTTGTGCATCAGTTGATCCCACTCTGTCGGGCCGGCGCGCGGGCACCTGGATAGAAGGGCGGTTCGGGGATGCCCGGCGGGACGAGGTTGGTGACCACGGAGTCGAACCAGCGACCGGTTCCCAGCATGTTGGCGTAGAGCCGGTAGAAGGGAGCGAGGTTGTGGATGGACTTCTTCAGCTCCTCCTCGTGGTCGGTGAGGACCTCCAGCGCGGAGTCGAGGCTGTCGAGGGTGGGCCCGAACTCGGCCTCGTTCTCCGCGACGAACCTCCGGAGTTCGATCGACAGACCACGGGTCGACGCCAGCACGAGCTTGAGCGCCTCCGAGCGGTCGTTGAGCTCACCCAGTAGCTGACCGGTCCCGATGATGAGCCTGCGGAAGTCGTCGTTGCGCTCCGCGAGGATCTCCGAGCTGGTGCGGGTGGCCTCGAGCAGCTCACGGAGTTCGGCGTCGCGGCTGGACAGGGTCTGGGACAACCTGGCCACGCCGTCGACGGCGCCGCGGAACTCCTCGGGTGAGGCCTGCATCGCGTCGGTGAGCGTGTCCAGGCTCTCCGCCAACTGCACGTCGTCGATCTGGTCGAGGGTCTCGGCCGCCGAGGAGAACGCGGTGACGACGTCGTAGGGCGCCACCGTGCGGTCGAGCGGGATCGGCTCGGATCGGTCCAGCTCGCCGTTCCCCGCGGGGATGAGCGCGAGGTACTTCTGGCCGAGGACGGTCTTGACCTGGATGCTCGCCCGCGTGTCGTCCCCGAGCCAGGCGTCCTTGGCTCGGAATCCCACGACGACCTTGTCCCCGTCGAGGTCGACGTCCGTCACCACGCCCACCTTGACGCCGGCCACACGGACCTCGTTGCCGTCGGTCAGCCCGGCCGCTTCGGAGAAGTGCGCCGAGTACTTGGGCCCGGCACCCACGAAGGGCAGCGAGTCCAGCATGAACGCCGTCGTGGTGAGAACCAGGATCACGACGACACCGACCGCGCCGATCGTGGCGTTCCCGAACCTGGGTTCGTTCGGCCTGCGCTTACTCATGAGATCCCCCCATGACACCGGGGCGCCACATTGGTGTACACCGGGTGATTGAATGTCGGGCCGCCGCTCGGCAGCAGGTTGGGCACGTTCGTGCCCGGACCGCTCGCCACGTCGAGTCCACAGAGGTAGAACTGGAACCACGACCCGAACGACCCCATCCGGATGAGGTTGTCGGTCTTGACCGGCATGTTCTGCAGAACCGTGCTGAGGGTGTCCCGGTTCTCGGTGATGTCGTCCGTGACCAGCTTGAGGTGGTCGAGCGACTCGGTCACGCTCGGCCGGGTCGCGGTGACCACGTTCTCCGCGGAGGACGTCAGATCGGCTATCGAGTCGAGCGAGCTGCCGATCGCGTCGCGCTCCTCGGCCAGTCCCTCCACCAACTGCCTGGTGGTCACGACGAGTTGCTGGAACTCGACGTCCCGCTCGTTGATCGTCTGCAGGACCCGCGTGAGGTTGTCGATGACCTCCCCGATCACCTGGTCGCGGTCGGCGAGGTGGTTGGTGAGCTGTCCTGTCTGCTGGACCAGGCTGGTGACGGTCCCGCCCTCGCCCTGGAGAACTCGGACGAGCGAGTCCGCGAGTGCGTTGACGTCCTCGGGTTGCAGCGTGGTGAACAGCGGGCGGAAGCCGTTGAACAGCGCCGTGAGGTCCACGGCGGGCGAGGTGTTCTCGATCCCGATGGTCGTCCCCTCCGGCATCATCGGCTGGACGGGCCCGGGTTCGCGGGTGATGTTCATGTAGCGCTGGCCGATCATGTTGCGCAACCGCAGGGAGAGGTGGACGTTGGCCGGCAGAGTGCGGTCACCGGAGATGGTGAAGTCCACCCTGGCGCGGTCCCGGTCGTGGATCTCGAAGCCGGTCACGTGACCCACCACGACCCCGGCGATGCGGACGTCGTCGCCCTCCTCGAGCATCGTCACGTCCGAGAAGATCGCCGAGTACTCCGTCCCGGCCTCGCGGGTGCCACCACGGATGGTGGTGGCGAGGACCGTGCTCAACAGGATGGTGACCACGACGAAGACCGCCAGTTTGACGAACGATCCCAGGACGCCCCCGCGGAAGAGGGCCTTGAGCTTGGTGCTCATCGGAAACTCACCTCCGCCCCGCGGAGCGCGGGAGCGCCGATCCCGCCGATCCACGCGGGGATGTCCCCTGCGTCGCGCGACGTGGCGACTCCGTAGACGGTGCGGACGGTGTCGGTCTCCAGCGGCGAGCCCGCGTAGGCCATCGCCATGACGTCCCGATCCCGACCCGCGGTGACGGTCGACGGGAACGGCAGGTTGGGCTGCTCGGGAACCGCCCGACCCGGAGCGGCGGGGACCGCTCCCCTGGCCCGCAACGCGGGGACCGGCCCGTCCTCGTCGAGGGGGTTGGGCAGGGTCGGGACGAACTCCGGTCCGGGGTTGCGGGTGGGCGGCTGGTAGGCGCCGTCCGCGATGGCGCCACCGGGCGCGGAGCCGAAGTTCTGCGGCAGCACGGCCGGGTCGTAACACCGCGGGCCACGGGTGTCGAAGAACCGCGGCTCGTCCTGGTTGGGGACGTACCGGCCCTTGGGGTTGACGACCTCGATGGTCACGCGGATACCCGGGTTCGGGGTACCGACGCCGAGGATCGCGTCGGACCGATCCAGCGCGGTCGTGAAGTGCTCGACCGTGCACGGGAGAGCCGGTGAGTACTCGGCGAGATACTCCAGCGACGTCCGGGAATCGGCGGCGAGCGCGATGAGGTCGTTGCGGTTGGCGGCGAGGAAGCCCGTGAGGACCTCCGCCGAGGTGCTGATCCGCTGTAGCCCGTCCGCGATGTCGGTTCGCCGCTGGATCACGGTGTCACCGGTCGTGCGCAGGGCGTCGAGTGCGTGGATGAGGTCGGGTAGCGCCTCGGAATAGGTCTGGGAGAAGGTCGCGAGGTCCTCGATCCCCGCCTCCAGTGCCGGCATCTCCTGGGTGATGCCGTCGAATACCTGACCGATCTCCACCACGCTCGCCCCGATCTCGTCGCCCCGTCCCGACAGTGCCTGGTTGAGTGCCCCGAGTGTGCCGGCGAGCTTCTCCGGCGGGACCGCCTCGAGGACCGGGAGCAGACCGTCGAGGACCCGGCCCAGCTCGACCGCGTTACCTCGGGTGTCCTGTTCGATGGTGGCGCCGGGCTCGATGGTGCCCACGGGCTCCTCGGGGAAACCCAGGTCGACGTACCGCTCGCCGAAGAGCGTCTTGGGCAGCATTCTGCCGTTGACGTTGGCCGGGAGCTGGTCGATGAACGCCGGATCGAACTCCATGTTCACGCGGACCTTGTCCCCCTCGGGCTCGACCCCGGACACGCGACCGACCAGGACGCCGCGCGCCTTGACGTCGGCGTCGTTGGGCAGTGCGAAGGCCATGTCGTCCGCGAACATCGTGACACTGTCCGAGGCGGTGAACGCACGGTTGTAGATGGCGATGGTGGTGCCGACGAAGGCCAGGACGATGACGAGGAACAAGGCGGACAGCAAGCGCTTGGCTGTGGTCGAGAGCTCGTTCATCCCGCCACCCGCACCGTCGTGGTCGTGCCCCAGAGGGCGAGTCCGACGAAGAAGTTGAGAATCGCGACCACGACGATCGTCGTCCGGACCGCGCGGCCCACCGCCACGCCCACCCCGGCGGGACCGCCACTGGCCGTGAAGCCGTAGAAGCAGTGGATCATCACCAGCACGAAGGCGAAGATGATCACCTTGATGAACGAGTAGATCACGTCTTCCGGTGGCAGGAAGAGATGGAAGTAGTGGTCGAACGAGCCCGTCGACTGGCCCTGCAGCATCGTGTTGACGCCCCGTGTGGCCAGATATGAGGAGAGCAGGCCCACGACGTACAGCGGGATGACGGCGATGAACCCGGCGATGATCCGCGTGGTGACGAGGTACGGCACGCTGGGGATGGCCATCACCTCCAGTGCGTCGATCTCCTCGGAGATCCGCATCGCACCGAGCGTGGCCGTGAAACCGCACCCGACGGTGGCCGACAGTGCCAGGGCGGCCACCAGTGGCGCGACCTCACGGGTGTTGACGTAGGCCGAGAGGAAGCCGGTCAGGACCGAGCTGCCGATCTGGTCCAGAGCGGCGTAACCCTGGAGTCCCACCACGACACCGGTGAACCCGCTCATCATGACGATGACGCCGATGGTTCCGCCGAGGACCGCGAGCACACCGACGCCGAAGGTCACTTCGGCGATCAGGCGCAGGACCTCTTTCCGGTAGTGCACGAGCGTCTGCGGGATCCAGCGGATCGCCCTCAGGTGGAAGGCCAGCTGATCGCCGAGCGAGTCGAACGATTGGATCGGTCCGCGGACCATTGATCGGAGTCTGGCCCTGGTGGGGCCGACATCGGTGTGGATCGCCACTACGACCCCTTCGGCGGGACGATCTGCAGGTACATCGCCGTGAGGATGAGATTGGCGAAGAACAGCAGGAGGAATGTGAGCACGACGCCGAGGTTGACGGCATCGCCGACCCCCTTGGGTCCACCCTTGGGATTCATACCGCAGTACGAGGCGACGACGCCGGCGATGAGGCCGAACACCAGTGCCTTGAACGAGGACATGATGAAGTCGGGCAGCTGGGCGAGCGCACCGAAGGACATGAGGTAGGCGCCCGGGGTGCCGCCCTGCAAGAGGATGTTGAACACGTAACCGCCGGCGATCCCGACGATCGACACGAGGCCGTTGAGCAGCACCGCGACGAGCATCATGCCGAGCACACGCGGGACCACCAGCCGCTGGACCGGGTCGATCCCGAGGACCCGCATCGCGTCGAGTTCCTCACGGATGCTTCGAGCGCCCAGGTCCGCCGCCACTGCTGAACCGGCGGCGCCGGCGATCAGCAGCGAGGTCACCAGTGGCGCGCCCTGCTGGACCACGGCGAGGACGCCCGTCGCACCGGTGTACGCCTCTGCTCCGAGTTGCTGGACCAGCGATCCCGTCTGCATCGCCACGACCGCCCCGAAGGGGATCGCGACCAGTGCCGACGGCAGGATCGTCACCGAGGCGATGAACCAGGACTGACTGATGAACTCCCGGAACTGGAACGGTCGTCTGAACACACCGCGAAGCACCTCGAGGAAGAGTCGGAACACCTTCCCCGCCTCGCCGAACGCACTACGGAATCCGCCGCCGACGTCAGCCGGCGACACGCCCGTCCTGCCCTCGGGTTGCTGAGTCGCACCCTCCGCCATTTATTTCCCCCCGACCTCTCCGGTGTCCTCAGTTCTCGTCGGACCCGTAGTGGTCGTCGATGCCTGTCGTCGATGTACCGTCCCCCGCGCCCCTGGTGGCGGCACCGGCCGGCGCCGCCGCGGCGTGCTTGCCGTTGCCACCGTGCCCACGGGCCGCCCACTCGGCCCGGATGGCCTCCTGCGCGCTGTCGGGCAGCGTGTCCATCATCTCGGCCACGCGCCGCTCACGCCGGATCTCACCCTGACGCTCGGGACCGCCCGGGGTCGGCTGCATCTGCGGCGGGACGCCCGTGACCTCGTCCTCGCCCGGGGAGCCGTCGTTGTGGCCGGCGTCGGCCTGCGCCTGCTCCTCACGCATCTGGGCGTCGTCCTTCTCCTCGGACATCCCGATCGGACCCAGCTTGGATCCGCGGAGGAACTGCCGGACCGACGGCTCCTCGCTGGTGAGGAGCACCTCGCGGGGTCCGAACATGACGAGCTTCTTGCGGTAGAGCATGCCCAGATTGTCCGGCACGGTCCGGGCGAGGTTGATGTTGTGCGTGACGATGAGGATCGTGGCGTCGATCTGCGCGTTGATGTCGATGAGCAACTGCGCGAGGTAGGTGGTGCGGACCGGGTCCAGTCCGGAGTCGGGCTCGTCGACCAGGATGATCTCGGGGTCCAGCACGAGCGCGCGGGCGAGGCCGGCGCGCTTGCGCATCCCGCCGGAGATCTCGCCGGGGAGCTTGCCCTCGGCACCTGTGAGGCCGGTGAGCTCGAGCTTCTCCATGACGACGTCCCGGATCTCGGACTCCGACTTGCGGGTGTGCTCACGCAACGGGAACGCCACGTTGTCGTAGAGGTCCATGGAACCGAAGAGCGCGCCGTCCTGGAACAGGACACCGAACAGCTTGCGGATCTCGTACAGCTCCTTGGCGGTGCACTGGAGGATGTCCGTGCCGTCGATGATGATCTGGCCACGCTCGGGCCGCAGCAGCCCGATGAGCGACTTCAGGAACACCGACTTGCCGGTGCCCGACGGCCCCAGGAGGGCGCTGACCTCACCCTCGGGAAGGGTGAACGAGACGTCCTCCCAGATCTTCTGCGATCCAAAGGACTTGGTCAGTCCCTCGACAGATATCTCGATACCCACGTCATCACTCCTCACTGCAGCCATCGTCTGTGGCCACGGTCACTGTAAACTACCGCTCGGAGGGCGTGCTTCGTTACATACCGATAAGTTCTGTATCGCTACGATCTTCATCTGACCGACCTGGAGAAATGCCGAAGGGGCGGGGCGGGGGGCACGCCCGGCCCCCCCCCCCAGAACGGGGGGGGGGGGGGCACCATTGGGGGGACCATGGGCCCGCCCCGAACAG
>JBKBRA010000073.1:0-12460 GCA_046292305.1 Dietzia sp.
CGACGGCCGCGATCTCGGTGACGGTGGCGTCGGTGGTCATGGGGTCACCGGTGACCAGCCGCACCACGTCGTTGCCCTTCTTGGCCTCGGCGACGAGCTGCTTGGCCACGGCGGCCGGTTCACCCAGGACGGGGCGCACGTCCGCGGCGGTGGGCGCCGGCAGGGTCTTGAGGCGCTTGATCTCCGCCTTGTCCTCGGCGGCGACGGCGGCGTCCATCTCGGCGCGGCGGGCGTCGAGCAGGTCCTCCGGGACCGGGACGTCGCCCGCGACGAGCGCGAGCACCTCGGTGGAGACGTCGGCGTCGGCGAAGACCAACGCGTTACCGGCGAGGACCTCCCGGGCCCTGCAGGTGAGCATCCCCGCGTTGCCTGGACCGCCGCCGACGAAGCGGACGGTTCCGGGGCGGGTGGTGCGTGCTCGAGTCATTGTTCGTCTCTCCGTGGGGTGGGTGTCGCGCGCGGGCTGCGCGCGACGGGGAGCTTCAGGGGACATGGTTGAGGTGTAGGGGACGGGGGGGGGGGCCGGCGGGGTTCCCCGGCCGGCCCGCCCTGTGTCGCATCCGTGGAGCGCCGTCCGCGGAGGGTCTCGGCGAACTCCGCCAATGGGTAAATAACTCCTCACCTAGAAGGCCCCATTCTTCGTCTCTATGTTCGATTAGTATCGAACATAGAGGCGATGGGGGTGTCATGAAGTCGAGGGAGACCGAGCGGCTGTTCGCGTGCGAGTCCGAGATCGCTCGTCTCGCTGTCGATGCCGAGAATCGCGCGGCAGGGTTGCGCATTCGGGCCGTCTACAGGACTTTCGACGCCGCCGTCGAGCACGTTCGGGCCATCGATGACGTCGCCCACCACTCCGAGCTCCCCGTCCGCGATCACGCCGCCGTCGATCCATGGGAGCTCGCGCGTTCGGAGCTGGCCGTGGCGTTGGGCGTCCACGCCAACCGGGCGGGTTCCATGGTGGACCTTGCGGTTGAACTGGTCGAACGCTGTCCGGCGATTCTCGAGGAGATCGAGTCCGGGCGGATCGACGAGCGGACGGCGGGCGCGATGGTGAGCTGCCTCCGCGGGGTGACCGACGACGCGCTGTGCCGCGACGCAGCCGAGCTGGCGGCGCGCCGCTACGTTGAATCGCTTGACGCGGGTAATCGCCCGGGTCTGGGTCAACTCCGGCGGATGATGGACCGCGCAGTCCGTCGGGTCGACCCTGACGGCGTGCGCAGACGCCAGCAGGAGGCGATCCGTGGCCGTGGCGTGTGGATCCGGAAGGCGCCGGACGGCATGGCGTCCGTCTCTGCCAGCCTCAGCGCCGCCGGCGCCGAGGTTCTGGCCGAACGGTTGGACCAGATGGCGGGGACCGGGACGTGGTCCAGAGGCGCGGGAGGTGCAGGCCGGCGAGATGGCCAGAACGACGACGAGGGCGGCGCGCCCGTCGACGACCGCAGTGCCGATGAGCGCCGAGCGGACGCCCTGGTCGATCTCGCGACCGTGGGTCCGAGCTCTGGCCCGGGCCCTGCCACAGACTCCGCTCCCGGCCCTGCCACAGATCTCGACACAGGCTCCGCCGCGCACCCCGCCGCGCACCCCGCCGCGCACCCCGCCCCGGACCCGTCCAAGGCTCGGACTGGGAGCCCCACTGACGGACACGGTCTCGCCGAGCCCCTGCAGCCGCACATCACCGTGGTCATGACCGGGGACGGCGGGTCCGAGGTGTTCTTCCGCCGTTCGGGGGAGGGCTCCCTGGAAATGCTGAAGGATCTTCTCGACCGTGCCCGCGGTGCGACCTTCGAGACCGTCTTCACCGGACGGGCCGGTTCCGACCAGGGCGCCGAGTTCAAATACTCCGTCCCGGGTTGGCTCGCCCGACGGATCAGGCTCCGCGACGGCACCTGCCGTCACCCGGGATGCTCGGTCGCTGCTGATCGTTGCGATGTGGACCACGTGATCCCGTTCATCAAGGAGGATCCGGAGACCGGTGGACTGACAGTCGAGTGGAACCTCATCTGTCTGTGTCGGACACACCACCGGCTCAAGACCTTCTCCGGCTGGAGATACAGCGTGGACCCTCAGGGCGTGGTCGACATCGTCACGGAGACGGGTCGGACCGTCCGCACCTGGCCCTCAGGTCCCCTGGCCCGTGCACGGAAGGTCGAGGAGGCGGTTGAGGCGGAGTCCGAGGCCGCTCAGTGGCCGGACCGGCCCGCGCAGGCCCGCACGAGGGTGTCACCTGGACAGTTCTTCCCGGGTGATGGAGCCGCTCCCGATTCGGGTGACTGCGACGATGATTGCCGCGCCACACGGGTGGACAGTGCCCCGGGGGAGGTCTGTCGCGAACCCACGCACAGCGACGGTTCCCCGCGAGGGGTCTTCATCGGATTCCGGTACACGACCAGGGAACGCCGTCGACGAGCCCGTCGTCAGGGCGAACGTGAGTTGCTGATCCTCGAGCGCCGGGCCCGGCAGCACGCGCGGAGGGCAGAGGAGCACGCCGCCGCAGTGGTCGACCCGCCACCGTTCTGAGCCGCCGGATCGCCGGGCCGCCGGGCCGCCAGACGGTGTGGCGGGGAGCGGTGGCGGGGAGCGGTCGCGGGGAGGTGCGTTGCGACCCGATGAGGCTAATCGACGGTGATCTCGCCCATCGTTCCCCACTCCTCGCCGTCGACCGTGGTGTTGATGATCCGCGGGGTGCGCTCGAGGTACTGCGCGGCCGAGCCGGTGAACTCCGTGAAGTGCGACGAGCCCACGTGCTCGGCTGGTGCGTCTCCGTCGCGGAACGCCTCGCAGAGAAGGAAAGTGGTGGGGGCATCGGGTGATCGGTACCAGTCGAACCAGAGGTTGCCGGGCTCGGCTCTGGTGGCTTCGGTGAAGTCGCGGGTGATCTCGAGCCAGGAGTCGGCGAACTCGGGCTTGACGTCGAATCGCACGTTGATGAGCATCATGGTCCCATCCTGCCCGGGCCGGCGCGACCCCGTCGAGCGTTGCGCCCCCGCCGACGCTCCCTACGCACCCGTCGGGCCCACCGCGGCCCGATACCGAGGTGACTCGCCCCAGAAACCCGATCGGGCCTACCCTGTACCGGGTGACCATCGAGCTGAGCATCGAGAACCCCTGCGTCCCGCAGACGGAGGCCGACTCCTCCGTCCGCGCCGTCTGGGACCGACTGTCCGTGGACGCCACGCAGAGTCGCGACGAGCCCCTCATCGCCGGCCTGGTCCTGGATCTCATCGACGGATGCGACGACCTGGGCGAATCCCTGGCGAGACTCGCCGCTTCGCGCATCGCGACCCCCGAGATCGGCCGGCACGTGCTCGAGAAGGAAATTCGGGCGGTACTGGTCGAGCATCCGCACGTCCTCGAGGCGGTCGCGGCGGACCTGGTCGTGAGCTTCGAGCGGAACCCGGCCTATCCCAACTACCTGGTGCCCTACCTCTTCGCCAAGGGATTCCTCGGACTCCAGGTCCACCGCGTGGCGCACGAGATGTGGAATGCGGGCAGGGTCATGGCGGCCTCGTTCCTCCAGAGCCGCGTGTCCGAGGTCTTTGCGATGGATATCCACCCGGCCGCGCGCGTGGGGTCGGGCATCCTCGTGGACCACGCCACGGGAATCGTGGTGGGTGAGACCTGCGTGATCGGCGACGGTGTCTCGATCCTGCAGGGCGTCACCCTCGGCGGGACCGGAAACGAGGACGGCGACCGCCACCCCAAGATCGGCTCGGGAGTGCTGCTGTCCGCTGGGTCGATCGTGCTGGGCAACGTGCTCGTGGGGGACTGCTCGCGGGTCGCCGCCGGCTCGGTGGTGCTCGACGAGGTCCCGCCCCACACGACCGTTGCCGGTGTGCCGGCGAAGGTGGTCCGGCGGCACGCCGATTCGCTCGTCCCCGCAGAAGAGATGGACCAGGAGATCGACCCGGCCGCCGGGTAGGCGGCGCGGGCTACGCGGTCGACAGGACACGGTCGGAGGGCACTGTATGCGGGTACTCGTGGTCGACGACGAGCCGGCACTCCTCGAGAGCGTGCGACGCGGGCTCGTCGCCGGGGGATGGGCCGTGGAGACTGCTCCTGACGGGGAGGTCGGTCTCGAGATGGCCGCTGACGGCGACTTCGACGTGGTGGTCCTGGACATCATGATGCCGCGACGCAGCGGATACGAGGTCGTGCGCGAGATGCGCCGCCGCCGGATCTGGACCCCCGTGCTGATGCTCACCGCCAAGGACGGGGAGTACGACGAGGCGGACGCGTTCGACCTGGGCGCCGACGACTACCTGGTCAAGCCGTTCTCCTTCGTCGTGTTGGAGGCGCGGCTCAGGGCGCTGGTCAGGCGCGGAGCGCCCGAGCGGCCGACTTCGTTCACGGCAGGCGACCTGGTGGTCGATCCCGCCGCGCGGGAGGTGCGGCGAGGCCGGGAGCGGATCCCGGTGACCGCCCGGGAGTACGCGGTCCTCGAATACCTCATCAGGAACCGCAACCAGGTCGTCTCCAAACCCCAGATCCTGCGAGCGGTGTGGGATGCTGCATACGACGGCGACGACAACATAGTCGAGGTCTACGTGGGATACCTGCGGCGGAAGATCGACGCCCCGTTCGGCGCACGCGCGATCGAGACCGTGCGTGGACAGGGGTACCGGCTGGTGGACAGCGAGGTGGCGAGGGCCGGGGGATGACCGTCCCCCGGCACCTCGCCAGCCTCACTCTGTCTGCGGGCAACGCGCCCCGGTCACTCGGAAAGTGAGAGAGCCTGGCGGTAGGTGAGCTTGCCGCCCGTCTGCATGATCGACCGCCGGTAGACGCGCTCGGCGACCACCATCACGGCACCCGCGACGACCAGGGTGATCATTGCTGCGACCACCGGCTCCCACCACGCGGCGGTGCCATCGACCAGACGGATCGGCATCGTCACCGTCGACATGATCGGCACGTACGAGGCGATCACCTGCCACGTGTCCTGGAGGAACAGGCCGGCGAACGACGCCACCATGATGAGCGTGAGAAGTGGGGACGACGTGGACTGCACGTCCTCCGCCCGGGTGGCCATCGCCCCGGCGACGGCGAACATGCAGGCCAGAGCAACGAAGCCGATCACGAAGAGCACCAGATACCACCCCGCCGCGCCCGCGATGGAGGGCAGCAGAGAGGCGTAGTCGGTGAACGTCAGCCCGATCAGCCCGATGGCCACGAAGACCACCATCTGGCCCAGTGCGAGCACTGTGGCGCCGATGACCTTCCCGATCAGCAACTGACGCAACGGGATGGCGGCGGCCAGGATCTCGACGATCCGTGACTGCTTCTCCTCGACCACGCTGTTCGCGATGGCGTATCCGAAGAGGATCGCGGCCATGTAGAACAGGAACACGAAGACGAACCCGGCGATCAACTGCACGCCCTCGTCCGCTGCCCCATTGGGATCGAGTAGCCGTTCCTGAACGACGGATCCGGCGGTGAGGTCGGCGACGGTTGTTCCGGCGGAGGCCGCGTTGCGCTCCAGCGCGTCGGCCGCGACCACGGCACCCACGGCGGCGGTGATGTCGGGGTCGACCCCGTCCGATCCGACGAGAGTCCACGCTCCTGGTTCGCCGAGCAGGGCGGCGTCGGCGTCTCCATCCCGCACCGCCCGCTCGGCGGCGTCCGGGTTGGCGACCTCGGAGAGGGACAGCTCGATCGGTGGACCGGCCTCCGCTCCCGGCTCGGTGCCGGTCGCCTCGTCCGCGCCTCCGTCGCCCGCGGCGGGCTCGGCGCTTGAGGCGGCCTGCACGATAGCCGCGGCGTTGTTCGAGGCGACGGCCACGGTCTTCTCGCCATCGCGCCCGCCGAGGAGGAACGACAGTCCGAACGCGGCGATGAAGATCGCGATGGTGGTGAGTGTGGAGATGATGAAGTTGCGGTCGCGCAGTTTGACCATGATCTCGCGACCGGCGACGATGCGCCACGCCGAATCGGTCGACGGCGGCCGGGTGGGGGTCTCGGTGGTCATGACGTCACCTCGCGGTAGATCTCGGACAGGGTGGGAACGACTTCGGCGAGTTCGCGGACGCTGCCCCGGGAGAGGGCCTCACGCAGGACGAGGTCGGTCGCCTCGGGCCGCTCGAGGTCCAACAGGGCGGTGGGGCCGTCGACGTCGACCACGTGCACGCCCGGGAGCCCCCGGACCCAACCGGCATCCGTGCCGACGACCAGGCGGTGCAGGACGCGTCCCCGGCGGCGGAGGTCGTCGACCGTCCCGCGGGCGACGACCCGCCCGCGCGACAGGACGACGAGGTGGTCGCAGAGCCGCTCGACCAGGTCGAGCTGGTGCGAGGAGAACAGCACGGGCACACCCTGGGTGGTGTGCTCACGCAGCAGGTCGACCATGGAGTCGACGGCGACCGGATCGAGACCCGAGAAGGGTTCGTCGAGCACGAGCAGTTCCGGCCCGCCGATGACCGCCGCGACGATCTGTACGCGCTGCTGGTTGCCCAGTGACAGTGACTCGAGCTTGTCCGCCGTGCGGTCGCCGAGTCCGAACCGCCCGAGCAGGTCCGTCGCCGATCGCCGGGCCCCGTCTGGACTGCGCCCCTGGAGCCTGCCGAGGTAGACGAGTTGGTCCAGGATGGGCTGTTTCGGGTACAGCCCGCGTTCCTCCGGCATGTACCCGAAGGTTCGACGATCGGCGACGGTCACCTCCCGGCCCCTCCATGTCGCCGTGCCCGCCGAGGGCTGCAGCACGCCCATGATCATCCGCATGGTGGTGGTCTTTCCGGCGCCGTTGCCGCCGACGAAACCGGTCATGGCCCCGGGTGGGACCTCGAATCCGACGTCGTCCACGGCGAGGGTCTCACCGAAGCGTCGGGTGAGCCCGTCGAGTTCCAGCATTGTGTCCTCCCTGGTGTCCTGTACCGGGCCCACGCTATTGCCGGTGGGTGCCTCGGCGGATCAGCCGGGAGGATGACTTCTCCGGGAAGGGGCGGGGAGTTCTCCGCCTCAGGGGGGAGGCGGCCGGCGGATGCCGAGCCGGGCCGGGCCGGGCCGGGCCGGGCCGGACCGGGAATGAGGAGTGGGGAGTGCGGAGTGCGGAGTCCGGTCGGCTGACGCTGGATGGAGGTCGCGGGTCACTCGCCGGGCTGGACGAGGCCGGCCTCGTAGGCCAGGACGACCGCCTGGACGCGGTCCCGGAGGTGGAGTTTGGACAGGCACGCCGACACATGGGTCTTGACCGTGGCCTCGCCGACGACCAGCGTCCGCGCGATCTCCGCGTTGGACAATCCCTGGGCGACCAGACGCAGCACCTCGGTCTCGCGGGAGGTGAGGAGTTCGAGGGTAGGAGGGCGCGGCGGCACCGTGCCGTCCCCCGTGTTGTCAGCCGTGCCGTGCGCCGGCTCGTGCCCTGGACGGTGCCCTGAACCGTGGGCGGGACCGTGCGCTGGACCGTGCGCTAGACCGTGGGCGGGACCGTGGGCGGGACCGTGGGCGGGACCGTGGGCCGGGCCGGGTCCGGTCGACGGCGGGGGAGTGGCCAGTTGTTCGATGACCCGGCGTGTGACCTCCGGAGCGAGCAGGGCGTGACCGTGGCCCACGGCCCGGACACCGTCGACGAGGTCGTCGGGGTCGGAGTTCTTGAGCAGGAAGCCACTCGCCCCGGCGCGGAGGGCGTCGAAGAGGTAGTCGTCGCGGTCGAAGGTGGTCAGGATGAGGACCTTCGCGAGGTCCTCGCCGGTGATGACTCGTGTCGCCTCGATGCCGTCCGTGCCCGGCATCTGGACGTCCATCAGCACGACGTCGGGGCGGAGCCGCCGGCACAGCTCGATCGCGCTCGCGCCGTCCTCCGCATCACCGACCACCTCGATGTCCGGCTCCACGCCGAGCATCATCGAGAAACCGGAGCGCATGAGCGACTGGTCGTCCACGACGAGCACCCGTAGGACGTCGGGGTGGCCGTGGCTCCCGTCGGGTTCGCCGGCTCCCTGGGCCCGGGTCATCCCCTGTCCCCGTCGACGTCCGGGCGGTACGGCAACCTCACGCGGACGCGGTAACCGCCGGTCACCCGGGGGCCTATCTCGCACTCCCCGCCGTGTGAGCGGACCCGCTCGCGCATTCCGAGCAGGCCCAGTCCGCTGCCCGAGGTCCCGGGACGAGGGCGCCCGGCGTCCAGGACCTCGACCTCCGCGTACGGGGCGCCGCCCGGGTTCTCCCCGGTGCGCAGGACCACCCCTGCCCGATCGGCGGTGGAGTGGCGCCGGACGTTGGCGAGCGCCTCCTGAGCGGTCCGGTACAGGGAGAGACCGACGAGCGACGGGACCTCCTCGAGCGGATGTCCGGCCCCGACGACGACCGAGACGTCGGTGGAGAAGCCGGCGGTGTCCAGCGATGCGGCCAGTCGTTCGACGTCCGCGAGCCCGTGGCCGGCGGACCGGGAGGGGTCGGGGGCGGCATCGATGTCACTCCCACCGGTGGGAATGGCACCGGCGGCGGGGGTGTGGTCGCCGGCCGGAACGGTCGCCCGATCGGCTGACCGGAGTGCACCGAGCAGGGCCCGCATCTCGCCGACCGCGGACCGGGACGACTCCTCGACCGTGCGCAGGGCTCCTGCCGCGGCGTCGGGGTCGCTGCCCATGACCTTGCGCGCGGCGCCGGCCTGGACGCCGATCGCCGCGACGTGGTGGGCGATCACGTCGTGGAGCTCACGGGCGATGCGCAGACGCTCCTCGACGACCGCGCGGTCACGCAGGGCCTCGGCCTGGTCCTCGATGGTGGTGGCCTGCTCGGCCAGGGCGTGGCGACGTCGTGCACCCCGCCACGAGGAGATGCCGAGCGCGGCGGCACCGCCGAAGTAGACGATGTTGATGAGGGCGGTGTAGACGAGGTAGGCGGGCACGGGAGGGACGAGCCCGGAGGAGCGGTCGGTGTCGTCGAGGGTGTCGAGGATCTGCTGCATCCCGGACCCCAGCGCGAGATACCAGATCATCCACACGACGAGGGCGGCGGTGATCCCCACCGCGACACCCACCAGGGCCCGCCGGTCACGGGCCCATGCGACCGCCGAGTAGACCGCGATGAAGTACAGCACCTGTTGGGAGACCTGGCCCATCACCAACGGCATGACGCTGCCGATCACCAGCAGGTGGCCCGTGGCGCCGAGGCCGGTCAGGAGTGGGAAGCGGCGCCGGATCGCGAGCAGGGCCGCCGCGCTCGCCATCGCCGAGTACTGGGCCCAGAGCGGGGAGCTCTCGCCGCCCAACACGCCCATGCTCCGCAGGATCTCCAGGCCCACCGCAGAGCAGGCGAACATGGCCAGGGCGAGGACCGCGTCTGCCCGGAGGTAGTTCTCCGGCAACGGGCGGATCCACGCGTCCTCGGCGTCGAAGAGGCGGTTCAGGCGGGCCCACACAAGAGACGAGCCTATCCGGTCACGTCTGGTCGGGGAGCTCGCCGATGGTCTCGACCGGCAGCTCCACCACGAACCGGGCGCCCCCCGAGGGCGAGTCGGAGACACGAACCGTTCCTCCGTGGGAGCGGGTGATCTCGGCGACGATCGCCAGTCCCAGTCCCGATCCGCCGGTGCCCCGTGCGCGGTCGGCGTCCAGGCGGGCGAAGCGGTCGAACACCGTGTCGCGCTGATCGGGTGGGACCCCCTCACCGTCGTCGTCGACGGTGATCACGGCGCGCGGCTCCCCGTGGGCCGGGCGATCCACGGTGAGCCCGATCGACACGGCCTCGCGCGCGTGCCGCCGTGCGTTGTCCACGAGGTTGCGCACGACCCGCAGCAGGGCGTCGGGGTCCCCGACGAGCCGGGCGGGCTCCACCGAACCCGTGACGTCGAGGCCGCCCAGGCCACGGAGCCGTCCGACCTCGGAGAGCACGATGTCGTCGAGGTCCACGTCCTCGCGGCGCAGTGGCACACCGCGTTCGTCGTTCTTGGCCAGCAGGAGCAGGTCCTCGACCATCGACCTCATCCGCTGCACCTCGGGCAGGAGGAGTTCGTCGACGGTCTCCACGTCCACCGGTGTGCCGGAGGTCGAGGACAGCTCGAGGAGGGTCGACAGAGTGGAGAGCGGACTGCGCAGCTCGTGCGAGGCGTCGCCGACAAAGGCCACCTGCGCGGTCCGCGCCGAGTCGAGGCGGGCGAGCATGGCGTTCATCGTCCGGGCCAGGCGCGCGATCTCGTCCTCCGCCTCGGGGACCGGGACCCGGTCACCGCGTCCCGAGGCGGAGATCTCGGCGACCCGTGAGCGGATCGACTCCACGGGCCTCAGCACCCGCCCCATCGCGTAGTACACGAACACCGCCGTCGCCAGACCGGCAACGGGCACGAACGACAGGAACAGGATCGCGCCGGCGGCGAGCACGGTGTCGTACCGGTCGGAGTCGGTGCCCACGTCGACGGTGAACGTCACGCCGCCGACGTCCACGCCCACCGACGTCACCCGCAGATCCGCCCCGTTGGGCGACTGCAGCTGGTGCCGGGTGATCTCCCCGGCCGCGGGCGCGGGGACGGGGGGCGCGTCCTCCAGCCCCCGGGTGACCTGGGCGGCGAGCAACCTGTCGTCGGGTCCCACGATCCGCACGAGGTCGACGCCGGACAGTGGCTCGGCGACCAGCTCGAGGGCGGCCTGCGGTCCACGGACGGACAGCGCGCCTGCCACGTCGACAGCCCGGGTGCGGTCCGCGGAGTCGATCGCGCTGTGCGCTGCCGAGCGCAGGAGAAGCCACGCACCTCCCGCGGCGGCGGCCAACACGAGGATGACGATCGCGGTGGCGATCACGGTGGTGGCGACGCGGATCGGCCAGCGCCGCGGCGTCGTGAGAACCTCGCTGCTCAGGGGCACTGCTCTCGGGGGCACTGCTCGTGGGGTCACTGCTCCATTGTGCGGCCATGTGAGCCCGTCTAGCAGGACTGGAACGCGTGTTAGCGTCGCCTGATGAGGGAATCGACACACCACGGCCCGGAACCGCGACTGGGGCTGACCTTCAGCCAGGACGGGGACGGCGCCGTGACGTGGCACCAGCCGGTCGCCGACCAGTTCGTGGACCCGTCCGGACGCTTCGCCATGGGTGGAATGGCCGTGTTGGTCGACTCCGGTCTCGGCGCCGAGAACCACCGCCGTCGCCCCGAGGGGATGTGGACCGTCACCACCGAACTCCGCCTGGATCTGCTGGCGCGCCCCCGCGAGGGGTCGACCGGGTTGGGGGTGCGCACGGATCACCTGGGTGATGACGGTCATTGCCTCACCACGCGGGGTGACGTGCTGGACGACGACGGAGCGGTGGTCGCCGCGGGACTGGTCAAGTCGATGGAGATCGCGGGGGTCGTGGACCCGGACGACTACGACGACGAGCCGCCCTGGCCGTCGGCGCTGGCGCCGGGAACGCTGGCCGAGGTGCTGTGCCTGACGCTGGACGAGCGTGATGACGGCCCGGCGGGCACCCGCGCGGTGGAGGCCGTGATCGCTCCCGAGCCGGCGCTGGCCAACCCGCTGGGCAACCTGCACGGCGGGGTGTTCGCTGCCGTCGCGGAGGTCGCCGGCGCAGCGGTCTTCCCGCACGAGCGCGAGGTCAGCTCCTCGTCGCTCGACGTCAGATACGTGCGGCAGATCCCGCTCGTCGGCCCGGTCACGGTGCGAGCCGAGGCCCTCCACGACGGCCGGAGCTGGGGGATCGCGCAGGCGGTCACGCGGGATGAGCGTGGCCGGGTGTGCGCGGTGGCGTCGGTCACTGTCTACGGCAGACGCTAGATAGTTGTCGTATCACCAAGTACGGTGGGGTCATCGAGCACGTCCACCGACGAGAGGGAACGACAATGAAGATCGGCATCATCCTGGGCAGCATCCGCGAGGAGCGCAACGGCGGATCCGTGGCCGAGTGGGTCGCGCAGCAGTCCGCGTCGCGACAGGACGCCACCTACGAGCTGATCGACCTCAAGACCTTCGACGTCCCGCTGCTCACCTCGGCCACCGTTCCGGGCGCCGCGCAGAAGCAGTACGACGACGAGCGGGTGCAGCGCTGGAGCGACACGATCGACTCCTACGACGCCTTCGTCTTTGTCACCCCCGAGTACAACCACAGCGTCCCGGGCGGCCTCAAGAACGCCTTCGACTCGCTCGGCAACGAGTGGGCGGACAAGCCGGTCGCCTTTGTCTCGTACGGCGCCGAGGGGGGCGTGCGCGCGGTCGAGCACTGGCGTCAGATCGTCGCCAACTTCCGCATGTTCGGCGTGCGCCAGCAGATCTCCCTGAGTCTGTTCACCGAGTTCGGCTCGGAGGGCGTCGAGCCGGCCGAGCGCCGCGCCGACGAGCTCGCCACGCTGTTCAGCCAGCTCGAGGAGGCCACACGCCGCTTCTCGCTGGTGGACTCGACCGTCTGAGCGACCACGGTGTGAACGACAGCGGCCCGCCCCCGGGGGGGGGGGGGCGCGCCCAAGCGCCAGGTCGAGCGTTCCGGTGGCCGAGTACACCAGCGTCAGGGCCAGGAGGAACAACAGGGACCCCGCGACCGC
>JBKBRA010000074.1:0-12116 GCA_046292305.1 Dietzia sp.
CTCCACGCGATCGCCCAGCTGTACGTCCACGGCCACGAGGTCAACATGGACCAGGTCGTGGAGATGCTGCACGGCTACGTCACCGGCCCCGGGCGCTACGCCGCGGTGCCGGGCACGCCGTGGAAGCGTCGGACCCTGTGGCCGACGGTCACCGCCGGTGGCGGGTCGGGCGAGGGCCGCATGCCGGGCTCCCACGTCGCGCTGCCCGACGGTCGCCACGCGTGGCAGGTCCGGGCCGAGGTCGTGCCCAGCGTCGAGGCGTTGATGACGGCCGCGGCCGCGTCCGTCGTCGAGGGCGCCGTCCTCACCGCCGTCGACCGCCCCGGCGTCCTGCCGGTCTCGGGCGCGGTCACCACCACCATGACCCCGCACCCCGGTGGCGCCTCTCTGCAGGTGCACGCGCACACCGGTGAGGGGGCCGTGCCGTCCTTCGTCCTGGTGGCCGAATGTGCGGTGAGCGGTGGTACACCGATCGATCCCGAGGACCGACCGGGGCCGCACTACGTGTCAGCCGAGTCCGATGCGCCGGTGGTGGACACCGATGACGACGACGAGGCGGACAACCGCTGGACGCCGGGCACGGACGAGTCGATCAGCGACCGCCTGGCCCGGATCGTCGGCTCCTCGATGGGGTACAGCCCCGACGACCTGCCGCGGGAGCTCCCCCTGCTCGACCTGGGCCTGGACTCGCTCATGGCGGTCCGGATCAAGAACCGGGTCGAGCACGAGTTCTCCATCCCGCCGCTCGAACTGCAGGCGATGCGGGACGCGTCGATGAACGACGTCGTGCAGATGGTGACCTTCGCCGTGGAGAACCCGGACAAGGTCGGCGAGCTGGCCGAGAAGCAGGCCCGGGGCGAGGGCGTGGTCGACGTGGCCGCCCTGAGAGGTGACGCGCCGGCCGGAGGTGACTCCGCCGACGGTGACTCTGCCGGTCACTCTGCCGGCGAGGTCGCCATCGCGCCCCGTGACGACACCGAACGGTTGGCCTTCGGCGCGTGGGCCGTGGTCACCGGTGCGGCGGCACCCGGGGTGACAGGCACGTTGCCCGCACTGGAGGACGGCGTCCTCACCGCCCTGGCGGCCCGACTGTCGGAGCGCTGTGGCGGCGAGATCACCGCCGGGGAACTGGCCGGGGCGGGGACGATCGCGGAGGTCGCCGACCTGCTGCGCCCGTTCACCGAGGTGGCGGTCGAGGGCAACATCCGCGTCCTTCGCGAGGGCTCCGCCGACAGCACCCCCTTGTTCCTGTTCCACGCGGCCGGCGGGTCGTCGTTCGTCTACGAGCCGCTGGTCGATCGCCTGGACGGCGACAACCCGGTCTACGGCGTCGAGCGCACCGAGGGGCCGCTGGAGGAGAGGGCTGCCGGTTATCTGGACAGGATCCGGGAGATCGCCTCGGGGCGTCCAGTCGCACTCGGTGGCTGGTCCTTCGGTGGGGCCCTGGCCGTCGAGGTCGCCCGCCAACTGCGGGCCGCCGACGACGTGGTGGCACTGGTGGCGCTGCTGGACACCGTGCAGCCGTCCGAACCGATCCCGGACACACTCGACGAGGCGGAGGCGCGGTGGAAGCGGTACTCCGAGTTCGCCAGGCGGACCTACGGGTTGGACGTCGAGGTGCCGCGGGACTTCCTCGCCGAGCACGGTGAGGACGGCGTGCTGGGGATGCTGCTCGAGGGGCTGGGCGCCGAGGCGAACGCCATGGGTGGCGGGGTCATCGAACATCAGCGGGCCAGCTTCGTCGACAACCGCATCCTCCAGAGCGCGGACCTGTCCACGTGGTCGGGGGTGGGCGCCGAGGTGTCGTTCGTGCTCTACCGGGCGGAGCGGATGCACGAGGGCGCGATCGAGCTCGAGCCCCGCTACGCACACGTCGACCCCGACGGCGGCTGGGCCCGGATCGTGTCCGATCTCGAGGTGGTCCGGCTCAAGGGTGACCACCTCGCCGTGGTCGACGAACCGGTGGTCGGTACGGTCGGTAGACACCTGGCGCGTCGACTCTCCGAGATCGACGCGGGAGTACTGAAGGGATCGGACGCGTGACGCTGAAGACCACCGCGGAGAAGCTCGCGGAACTGCGGGTCAAGACCGAGCAGGCCCGGGACCCGGGCAGCGAGCGGGCCAGGGCCCGGCGCGACGCCGCGGGCCACACGCCGCCCCGGGAGCGCATCGCGGAGTTGCTCGACGCGGGCAGCTTCGTGGAGATGGGACAGCTGGCCAAGGCGCCGGGGAGCCCGGACAACCCGTTCGGAGACGGTGTGGTGACCGGTCGCGGCACCATCGATGGTCGCCCCGTGGTCGTGTACGCGCACGACAACACGGTGTTCGGCGGGTCCGTGGGCGAGGGCTTCGGCAAGAAGGTCTGCGCGATCATGGACTTCGCCATCAAGGTGGGGTGTCCGATCGTCGGAATCAACGACTCCGGTGGCGCCCGCGTCCAGGACGCCGTCACCTCGCTGGCCTACTATTCCGAGATCTCCAAGCGTCAGTACCCGGCGTCGGGCTACATCCCGCAGATCTCGATCATGCTGGGCAAGTGCGCCGGCGGTGCCGTCTACGCCCCCGTGACCACCGACTTCGTGGTGGCGGTCAAGGACCAGGCCTACATGTTCGTCACCGGCCCGGACGTGATCAAGCAGGTCACGGGCGAGGACATCTCCATGGAGGACCTCGGCTCCGCCCTGCAGCAGGCCAAGAACGGCAACGTCAACCACGTGGCCGTGAACGAGCACGACGCCTTCATGTACGTGCGTAACCTGCTCAGCTACCTGCCCTCCTCGGCCGCCGAGAAGGCGCCGCGGATCAACCCCGGCCTCGAACCGGCGCCGACGGAGTCCGACCTGTCGCTCGACACGATCATCCCGGACTCGGACAACGCGGCGTACGACATGCACGACGTGCTCATCCGGATGTTCGACGACGGCGAGTTCGTCGAGACCTCGGGCCAGTTCGCCCCCAACATCATCACCGGCTTCGCCCGGGTCGACGGTGAGTCGGTCGGCGTGGTCGCCAACCAGCCGCTGCACCTGTCCGGTTCCCTGGACATCGACGCCTCGGAGAAGGCGACGCGGTTCATGTTGTTGTGCGACGCCTACTCGATCCCGATCGTCTACGTGGTCGACACCCCCGGGTACCTCCCGGGCGTGCAGCAGGAGAAGCTCGGCATCATCCACCGCGGCGCCAAGATGGGCTACGCCGTGGCCGCGACCTCCGTGCCCAAGGTGACCTTCGTGGTCCGCAAGGCCTACGGCGGTGCCTACGCCGTGATGGGGTCCAAGAACCTCGGCGGCGACCTCAACTTCGCGTGGCCCACCGCGCGCATCGCCGTGATGGGCGCCGAGGGCGCGGTGGATCTGCTGCAGCGTCGGCAGATCGAGGAGGCCGGCCCGGAAGAGGGTCCCAAGCTCCGCAAGCAGCTGATCGACATGTACAACGAGTTCATCGCGACGCCGTACTCGGCCGCCGAGCGCGGGTACATCGACGCGGTGATCGAGCCGTCGCAGACCCGCCTGGTATTGCGCGGCGCGTTGGCCCAGCTGCGGGACAAGATCCGCAACGAGCCCCCGCGCAAGCACCCCATCGCTCCGTTGTGACCCTCCGGTCGTGATCCTCCCGGCTGTGACCCTGCCGGCTGTGACCCTGCCGGGAGGCTGACCCGCCCACCCGGCCCCGGCATACGCAGCCCCTTCGGCATACGCAGCACCATCGGCATACGCTGCCCCTCCGGCTTGCGATGCGTGTCTGTCCGCTCACTGGCCGGTCACGCTGCCGGAATGGTCCAATCCGGCAGCGCATCCGGGGCCATGCGTCACCGAGCGCCACCGACGGCCGCGGGGGCCCCCCCCGGACACCCCCCGGGGGCCCCCGGGGCTCGTGGTCGGTTCTAGGCGCTGACCGCCGCCACGATCCGGTCGCCCACCTCGGATGTGACGATGGGGCCGTCCCCGCGCGACCCCAGGTCTGCCTCGACCGCGGCCTCCACGCGCTGGGCCTCGGCGACCATGCCCACGTGGCGCAGCATCAACGCCACCGACAGGATGGCCGCGGTCGGGTCGGCCTTGCCCATTCCGGCGATGTCCGGGGCGGAACCGTGAACCGGCTCGAACATGGACGGGTTGGTGCCGGAGGCGTCGATATTGCCCGACGCCGCGGTTCCGATCCCCCCGGTGACGGCGGCGGCGAGATCGGTGATGATGTCGCCGAAGAGGTTGTCCGTGACGATCACGTCGAAGCGCGAGGGCTCGGTGACCATGTAGATCGTCGCGGCGTCGATGTGGCAGTAGTCCACCTCGACGTCCGGGAACTCAGACGCCACCTCGTCGACGGTGCGCTGCCAGAGACCACCGGCGTTGACCAGGACGTTGGTCTTGTGAACCAGGGTCAGCTTCCCGCGTCGGGACCGCGCGCGGCCGAAGGCGTCGCGCACCACGCGCTCCACCCCGAAACGGGTGTTGACCGATGTCTCGGTGCCGACCTCGTGCGGGGTGCCCACACGGATCGCCCCACCATTGCCGGTGTAGAGCCCCTCGGTCCCCTCCCGGACCACCACGAAGTCGATCTCACCCGGGTTCTTCAGCGGCGTCGCCGACCCGGGGTACAGCCGCGACGGGCGGAGGTTGACGTGATGGTCGAGTGCGAACCGGAGCGGGAGCAGCATGCCGCGCTCGAGCACACCGGCGGGTACCGTCCGCGGGTCACCGATGGCGCCGAGCAGGATCGCGTTGTGAGCCCTGAGGCTCTCGACGTCCGCGTCGGTCAGCGTCTCCCCGTTGCGCAGGTAGCGGCGCGCCCCCAGGTCGAACTCGGTCTTCTGGACCCCTGGGACGAGCGCGTCCAACACCCGGAGCGCCTCGGCCGTGACCTCGACACCGATCCCGTCACCGGGGATGACTGCGAGCTTCATGTTCTCTGTATCCCTCTTCACCGGTCCCTGTCCACTCAGGCCAGGGAGATCTGGGTGGCGGTGGCGTCGAGTTCGGAGACGATCCGGTCGACGGTGGGCTCGGCCACCACGCGGTCCACGCGGAGGATGAGCGACGCGCCCTCACCGTGTGCGTCCTGGCTCAGCGCCGCTGCCTGGATGTCGATGCCCTCGCCGCCCAGGATGGAGCCCACCTTGCCGAGCACCCCCGGCCGGTCGCAGTAGTGGACGAAGAGGTTCTGTCCCTCGGCGCGCATGTCGAAGCCACGCTCGTTGATCCGCACGATCTTCTGGACCTGGTCCAATCCGGACAGCGTGCCGGTGACGTCGGCGCTGGCACCGTCGGCCGCCACGGCCGTCACGGTGACCGTGCTGCGGTAGGCCTTGGACTCGCTGTGGGTCTCCACCGAGTGGGTGACCCCGCGCTGCTCGGCCATCTGCCCGACGTTGACGAAGGTGGCCGGCTCGTCGGTGATCGCGGAGAACATCCCGCGCAGTGCGGCCAGTCCGAGCACGTCGACCTGTTCCGCAGCGAGCTCGCCGGCCACGTCGACCCGCACCGTGGTCGGCACGCCCGGGCACAGGTGACCGGCCATGAGGCCGATCTTGCGGACCAGGTCGAGCCAGGGCGCGACCTCGTCTCCGACGGGACCGCCGGAGACGTTGACGGCGTCGGGGACGAACTCCCCGCGCAGGGCCAGCAGGACGCTCCGGGCGACGTCGGTGCCGGCACGGTCCTGGGCCTCACTGGTGGAGGCCCCGAGGTGTGGGGTCACGACGGTGTTCTCGAGCTCGAACAGCGGGGAGTCCGTGCAGGGCTCGGTGTCGAACACGTCGAGCGCGGCGGACCGCACCTTGCCGGACCGCAGCGCGTCGACGAGCGCCGACTCCACGATCAGACCGCCCCGCGCGGCGTTGACGATCACGACACCGTCCTTGGCGCGCGCCAACCGCTCGGCGTCGAACAGGCCGGCGGTCTCCTTGGTCTTGGGCAGGTGCATCGTGATGATGTCCGCCCGGGAGACCAGCTCGTCGATGTCCACGAGCTCGATGCCCAGCTGAGCCGCCCGGGCGGCGGGCAGGTAGGGGTCGTAGGCGATGAGGTTCGTCTCGAATGCCGCCAGTCGCTGGGCCACGAGCTGACCGATCCGTCCGAGGCCCACCACACCGATGGTCTTTCCGAGGAGCTCGACGCCGTTGAAGGAGCTCCGCTTCCACGTGTGCTCGCGCAGCGTCCGGTCGGCGGCCGGGATCTGGCGGCAGGCGGCCATGAGCAGGGCGACAGCGTGCTCGGCGGCCGAGTGGATGTTGGAGGTGGGTGCGTTGACGACCATGACGCCGCGCTCGGTGGCGGCGGGGATCTCGACGTTGTCGAGTCCGACACCCGCGCGACCGATGATCTTGAGGTTGGGGGCCGCCGCGAGCACCTCGGCGTCGACCGTGGTGGCGGACCGGACGAGGATCGCGTCGGCGTCCTTGACCGCATCGAGGAGCTTCGGGCGATCCGGGCCGTCGACCCAGCGGACCTCCACGGCGTCGCCGAGCGCGTCGACGGTCGACTGGGCGAGCTTGTCGGCGATGAGGACGACGGGACGTCCGGATGCTGTCACAGTGGGATCTCCTCGGTGTCAATTTAGGCACGGCCAGTCTAGGCCACCGCACACCGCCGACGACCAGTGGCCGGGGTGGCCCAGTGCGCCTACCGTGGCTGATGTCACCGCAGGACCCGACCGACGCCCGACGAACGGATCACCTATGTTGCGCCCGCCCCGGTCGACCGGTTTCCCGGTCCGCCTGCCCAGCCCCTGGTTGCCCGTCCTCGCGCCCGCACGCGGCTCGACGGCTGTCGCCTCCTACCTCCGGGCACACCTCTACGGTGCGGCGGTGGGTCGTAGCCTGCTCGACCACTGCATCCGTGCCGTCGACGACGGCGACAAGGACCGCCTGGTACCCCTGCGGGCGCAGTTCGAGCAGGAGATCGACACCGCGGCCGGGCTGCTGTCACGGCTGACCCCCATCGGAACCCCGGGCCGGCGACTGCTGCGCCTGTCGACCGGTATCACCTTCTCCGTGCTGCCCGTGGGCCCGGTGCTGAGCGATCCACTCGCGCGGCTCGCGGTACTCGAGGGGTTGCGCACCCTCGTGGTGGCCAAGCGCTCCATGTGGGAACTGCTCGCCGACTCGTGGGTCGCCGACGAGCCCTCCGGGGGCGACGACGACGAGGTCGGCGGACCCGGCACCCGGCACGTCCTGATGGGCTTGGCCGAACAGGCCGTGGCCCAGGAGGCGCTGCTCGAGGAACTGCGTCGTACCTACGGCCTGGCGGTCTTCGAGTGACCTCGTCCGCACCGGTGCGCGCAGATGTGGTGGTGGTGGGGTCGGGCCCGAACGGCCTCGCCGCCGCCCTCCTGTGCGCCCGCGCGGGCCGGCGGGTGGTGGTGCTCGAGGCCGAGGACACCATCGGGGGCGGGTGCCGCACGCTCCCCATGGACGGGATGCCGGGCGACCTCGGCGCGGACCTGGTGGTGGACCCGTGCTCGGCGGTTCACCCGATGGCCGGCGCGGCCCCGTTCTTCCGAGGGTTCGACCTCGCCGCTCACGGTGTGGAGTTGGTGACTCCGCCCGTCCAGTTGGCCCACCCGCTCCCCGGGCGCGACGCGATCGTCGTGCCGTCCGACCCCTCCCCCGGCGCCCTGGCCGAGGGCCTGGGGTCCGAGGCGGAGGCCCGTGCCTGGTGGCGGGTCATGGGCCCGACGGCCGAGCGGTCCCTGGAGGTGGTGGCCGCCGCGTTGTCCGATCAGCGGTCGATTCCTCCGGTGGCGGCCACGGCGGCGCTGGCCGCGGCGTTCGCACGCGCACATCCCCGCGGGGTGCTGGGAGACCCGTTCGGGCCCGACGGCCGCACCCTGCTGTCCGGGATCTCGGCCCACGCCATCACCCCCCTGACCTCGCCGGCCGCGACCGCTGTCGGGCTCGTGCTGGGTTCGCTCCTGCACTCCCCGCTCGGGTGGGCCGTCCCGGTCGGGGGCAGCGGGGCCATCACCGGCGCGTTGGCGGAGGCGGTCCGCGACGCCGGCGGCGAGATCCGAACCGGGGCGAGGGTGGACTCACTGGCGCGGATCGATGCTCGGGACATCGTGTTCAACACCTCCTCGCGGATCCTCGGCGAGATCCTGCTCGCGTCCTCGCCGTCACCGGCGGTGGAGCGGCGGGCACGCCGTCTCACACGCGCGCCGATCGGTGGGGCGGCGGCGAAGGTCGACCTGGTCCTGTCGGGCCCGGTCCCGTGGCGCGACCCCCGCCTGCAGGGCGCCGGGACCGTCCACCTGGGTGGGGATTCGGCGCAGATCGCGGCGGCCGAGGGCGCAGTGGCCTCCGGCCGTCACGCGGACCGGCCGATGGTTCTCGTCTCCCAACCGTGGGTGACCGATCCGGGGCGCGTGGCCGCCGACGGACGACGACCCCTGTGGACCTACGCGCACGTGCCCGCCTGGTCCGAACTGGACCAGACGGAGCAGGTCCTCTCCGCGCTGGAGGAGGTCGCTCCCGGCGTCCGCGACGTCGTTGTGGCCACCCGGTGTACGCCCGCGTCACGGATGGGCGAGCACAACGCCAACTACGCCGGCGGCGACATCGCCGCGGGCCGGGTCGACCTCCGGGGACTCGTCGCCCGTCCGGTCCCCCGGGTTGATCCCTTCACCACCGGCGTCCCGGGTGTGTGGCACGCGTCCGGCTCCACGCCCCCGGGCCCCGGGGTCCACGGGATGGCCGGCCAGCACGTGGCGGACCGGATCATCGGCGGCTGACGGGCCTGCTCATCGCCTCCGGATCACTGGTAGGACACGAACCACGGACGGGGTTCGACCGCCATCGTCTGCTCGGGCGTGAAGGTCGGCGTGTCCTCGTCGTAGAAGTTCTTCCACGCCATCCAGATGTCCGGGGACAGTCCCTGCTGCAGGACCTCCCACGTCTCCATCTTCATCTCCGGGGTACCGTGCCCGTCGGCGTGGAGGGAGATCGCCACCTCGGGTCGCGAGGTGTCAATATCCTCGCGATCGGTGATCATCGCCATGCTGAACTGGTGCAGGATGAGCAGCTTCTGGGGCCCGTCGGTGTCTCGGGTGAGATCCGCGAGCCAGTGCGTGACGCGGTTGATCTCCTCGGCGCTCGCGCTGCCGATCTGCGCCCCCGGCCGCTGACCGGGCTCGAGCTTCCACTCGGGGTCCAGGGCCAGTCCCACGTTGGGCCGCTTGAGGAGCTCCTCGAAGAGCTTGGCCTGGTCGAGCAGGTCCGCCATGCCGGGCTGGAGGTCGATCACGGCGTACCCCCCGGCGTCGGTGATCGCGTCGACCATGGGGACGAACACCTCGGGATCCCATTCGTTGGTGTAGTTGCCGTCGGGCCCCGGTTCGGTCGCCGCGACCGTCCCGATGATCTCGAACGCCGGCACCACCGGCTCCGGGGAGAAGGGCTGGTATTCCTCGACGAACTGCAGCACCCGCTCCGCGCTCTCCTCCGGCCCCTGTTCACCGAGGATGCCCAGGGCCGGGGTGATCGGCGACCCGTAGGCCGCCACGAAACGACGGCCCGGGAACAACAGCTGTCCCCCACCGGGGAGCTCGGGGACCGTACGCGCCTTCTCCACCCTGTCGGCCAACTCCTCCTCGGTGCCCCATCCGGGCCCGAGGGCGATCACGACGTCGGCGTCCATGACGGCCTCGACCGAACCTCCGTCCACCCGCGGATCCGGGGCCCGCAGGTGGGACACCGCCGCTCCGCTCGCCACCGCGGTCGCCACCGCGGCCACCGGGGTCCGGTCGTACACGAGGACGCTGGGGGCGTCATCCGCCGTCCAGGCGGGCCCTCCGGCGGAGAACGCCTCGACATCCGACGCGGGTTCGCCGCCGGCGGTGAACTCACCGGCGACCATCAGGGACGGCGAACCCGGTGTCTGATGGACCGTGACGTCGTCCACCCGGTCGCCCGGGATCTCCTGCTCGGACTCGAACGTGATCCCGGTGAGCTCCTCCAGCTCCGGGCGCTCCCGGGGGGCGTCGACGACCTCGCCGTCGTCCGGGGTGAACGTCACCTCGCCGACCCGCAGCACCCGCTCGGTGCCCATCCGCTCCAGTTCACCCGACAGGGCGTCGTCGCCGCCCGCCACCGCGGTGAGCATCGGCGCGCGCAATCCCACGGCCACGGACGCGGCGCGGGCCTGGGCGGCCTCGTCCGGCGCCGCCACCACGACCACCGGGGCGCTCTCCACCAGGAGTCGGGTCGCCTCGACGCCGGAGGCGTCGGCGTCGGCCGCGATCCTGGCACCGTCCACCTGCGCGGCGGTGATGCCCGGGGCGTCATCGCCCGAACCCGACGTGCACGCGGCGGTGGAGGCGACCAGACACAACGAGAGGACCGCCGCCCCCACACCTCGGTTGATGTGGCGCACGGCGGTCCTCCTGAAGCTCGGGAATCGATCCCGGTGGACCCTACAGGGGCCTCACCCGGATCCGTCCTCCAGGTTGGTCAGGCGGTCTCGGTGATCGGCCGGTCGACCCAGCTCATCAGGTCGCGCAGCTTCTGGCCGGTGACCTCGATCGGGTGCTCGGCGTTCTCCTTGCGGAGCTGCTCGAGCTCGGAGTTGCCGCCCTCGACGTTGGCGACGAGGCGCTTGGTGAAGGTCCCGTCCTGGATGTCGGAGAGGATCGCCTTCATGCGCTCCTTGGTACCGGCATCGATGACGCGCGGACCGGAGAGGTAGCCGCCGAACTCCGCGGTGTCGGACACCGAGTAGTTCATCCGCGCGATGCCGCCCTCGTACATGAGGTCCACGATCAACTTGAGCTCGTGGAGCACCTCGAAGTAGGCGAGCTCCGGCGCGTACCCGGCCTCGACCATGACCTCGAAGCCCGTCTTGACGAGCTCCTCGGTGCCGCCACAGAGCACGGCCTGCTCACCGAAGAGGTCGGTCTCGGTCTCGTCCTTGAAGGTGGTCTTGATGACGCCCGCGCGGGTGCCACCGATCGCCTTGGCGTAGGACAGCGCGAGGGCCTCGCCCTCGCCCTTCGGGTCCTGTTCGACGGCGATGAGGGCGGGCACGCCCTTGCCGTCGACGAACTGACGGCGCACCAGGTGACCGGGACCCTTGGGGGCCACCATCGCGATGGTGATGCCCTCGGCGGGCTTGATCAGACCGAAGTGGATGTTGAGGCCGTGACCGAAGAACAGCGCGTCGCCGTCGCTGAGGTTGGGCTCGATGTCCTCGGTGAAGATCTTGGCCTGCGAGGTGTCGGGGGCGAGCAGCATGATGACGTCGGCCCACTCGGCCGCCTCGGCGGCGGTCAGCACCTTCAGTCCGGCCTCCTCGGCCTTGGCGCGCGACTTCGACCCCTCACGCAGGCCGATCACGACCTCGACACCGGAGTCGCGCAGGCTCAGCGAATGCGCGTGGCCCTGTGAGCCGTAGCCGATGACGGCGACCTTGCGGCCCTGAATCAGCGCCAGATCCGCCGAGTCGTCGTAGAACATCTCCACTGCCATGGTGGATTCCCTTCGTGTTGGTGATAGACGTCGAGACTATCGAGTGGTGGTGATGGACTTGGGGCCGCGTCCCAGCGCGACCATGCCGGACTGCACGATCTCGCGGATTCCGTAGCCGTCGAGCATGCGCAGCAGCGCGTCGAGCTTGTCCGGGGTGCCGGTGGCCTCGAGCGTGAGCGATTCCGGGGAGACGTCCACGATGTGGGCGCGGAACAGACTGGCGATCTCGACGATCTGGCCACGGTTAGTGGTGTCGGCGCGGACCTTGACCAGCGTGAGTTCCCGCGCGACCGAACCCGCCGGGTCCTGCTCCACGATCTTGATCACGTTGACCAGTTTGTTGAGCTGCTTGGTCACCTGTTCGAGCGGGAAGTCCTCGACGGCCACGACGATCGTCATGCGTGAGAGCCCGTCCGTCTCGGTGGGGCCCACCGCGAGGGACTCGATGTTGAACCCGCGCCGGGAGAACAGCGACGCGACGCGTGCGAGCACGCCGGGCTTGTCCTCCACCAGCACGCTCAGGGTGTGGGAGCGAGCGGTCACTGGTCCTCCTCGTGGGCGGCGAGCACGGCGGCGTCGATCCGCTCGGTCACCTCGTGGACGTCCGCGGCGTCGTCCGCCACGGAATCGGTGTCGTCGAACAGCGGCCGGATGTCCC
>JBKBRA010000075.1:0-12072 GCA_046292305.1 Dietzia sp.
GCGCGCGCGGTCCGGGCGCGCAGGCCCTCGACCTTCCGGGACCCGGAAGCGGTGACCTTCGGGCCGGCCGTCACGACCGGCCCGGGCCTGCGCAGCGTCACCGGTGAGCCGTCGATGAGGAACGCGGACGGTGTCATGGCGAAGAGGCGGACCAGGCCGCGCCGGTCCTCGAGTTTGACGAAGTCGCCGTCGGGGGTGCGGTTGAATCCCACCACGGCACCGCAGAAACCGGAGTCTGCATGTTCCACCACCAGATCGCTCTCGGCGACGACGACTGGGATCTCCGGTCGGCGGCGTCGCGCCGTCCCGGACAGGATGTCGGAACCGTACATGTCTGCCATGGCCCGACACGGTAGTCGGATACGCGCCCGGGGGGCGGGCGGCGCACCGACCGGTAGGATTGATCGTCATGTCCCGCCCCCTCACCCGGAGCGCCGCGCTGTCCCCCGCGTGGCCGCTGCCGCTGTTCCTCCTGAGCACCGCCTGGGGAGATCAGCCCTTCGACGAGCTCACCGGGTACGTCTCGGGGCTCGCCGAGTCACACCTGGTCGAGATCACGGGCGAACCCGCCCGGATGCTCGACGGGATCTCCCCCGCCTCCGGACCCACCGCGTTGCTCCCCGGGCTCGTCACCTCTCTCCGGCGCTCAGGGCGCTCGCATCCCGCGCCCGAGTCGCTGGCTCTGCTCACCGCGGCGCCCGGGGACTCATCGAGCCTGCCCACCGTCCCCGCGGTCCGCTCGGATGTGGCGGAGGCGGGGTGGGGAATCCTGGTCCGTGATCCGTCGAGCCGCGAGGCGGTCTGCCTGACCTGCGTCCGCCCACACCCGGACGTCCTGCGCTGGCGGGCCCGTGGCGTCAGCGACTGTCCGGCGGCGCCACAGCCCGACGGGCCCTCCGGGGCGCTGTTCGCCCTGGGACAGGCGGTGGTCGAGGCGGCCGAGATGATCGAGCGGACCGCGGCACAGGTGGGCCAGGTGGGAGCCTTCGACCTCGACGCCCACGTCACCCGGTTGCCCGCCGGCCTACCTTCTCGCGTCCTCGAGCTGGTGGACAGGATCGACCGGGTGGAGGCGATCATCTCGGTCGCGCTGGCGCAGCCGGACGTGGGCGTCGACCCCGCCGCGCGGGAACCGGTCCTGCGGCGACTCGTGGCGGTGAAGGACGCCGCTCGACGCGCGGCGGTGGCCGCCGCGGGGGACGCCGCCCTCCGAGGGGCCTGAGGCCGCGATTTCTGAGACCGCGAGGCCTGAGGCCGGGAGAACAACCCACCCCACGGCCGCCCCCGAGGCTCCTACCGCGAGCAGCACCCCACCGCGCACCGGGCGCCATCGCGGTTGCAGCCCAGCGCCGGCACGTCACCGAGCCTCTCGCCGTTCACTCCGGACTCGACCTCGTCGAGGAGCTGCAGGACCATTCGGGCGAACTCCGGGCTCGGCCCGGGGGTCGCGGACCGAGTGACGGTCACGCCGAGTTCGCGCACCTCGTCCACCAGTTCGGTGTCCAGGTCCCAGATCACCTCGACGTGGTCGGAGATGAACCCGATCGGGACCACCACCACGTCGCGGACGCCCTGGGTGTCCGCCAGTTCGCTGACATGGTCTACCACGTCCGGCTCGAGCCACGGAACGCTCGGCGGGCCGGAACGGGACTGCCACACTACGTCGTGCTCCTCAACCCCCGCGGCGTCAGCCACCAGCCGCGACGCCTCGGCGACCTGACGGCTGTAGAGGCGGCCGCCGAGCTTCGGCGGTCCCGCGACCTCGTCCGCGGACTCGGGTACCGAGTGCGCGGTGAAGATCACCCGGGCACCCGGCGCGGCCGACGCCACGGCGGCGCGGAGATCGGTCGCGAACCGCTCGATGAACAGGGGGTGGTCGTAGAACTGCCGCAGGCGGACCATCGTGGGCGCACCGGGGACCTGCTCGCGAGCACGGGCGATGTCCTCCTGGTACTGCGCACAACCGGAGTAGCCGCCCCATGCGGAGGTGGCGAACACGGCCGCGTTGCGGACGCCGTCCGCGGTCATCTGCCGCACCGTCTCCTCGATCATCGGTGACCAGTTGCGGTTCCCGAAGTACACGGGAAGGTCCCTGCCGAGACGCGCCAGCTCGGCCTCTACATTCGCGATGATCTCGCGGTTGAGGTCGTTGATCGGGCTGCGGCCGCCCAACTGTCGATAGTGGGTGGCCACCTCCTCGAGTCGCTCCGCCGGGATCCCGCGGCCGCGGGTGACGTTCTCCAGGAACGGGATCACGTCCTCCTGGCCCTCGGGCCCACCGAAGGACAGGACGAGCAGGGCGTCCACGGGCCCGGTTCCGTCGAGCGCACCATCGGTCATCTCAGTTCTCCTGTCCGCTGAACGAGACGGTGCCGGCGCCACCGTCTGCGTAGATCACTGTTCCGGTCGTGGCCGACATGAGGTCCGAGAGAAGCGCGACCGCGGTGGTCGCCACCGCTGTGGGATCGTTCACGTCCCACCCCAGGGGGGAACGCCTCGACCATTCCTCCTGCATCTGATCCAGTTCTCCGCCGGGCCCCAGGGCGTCACCAGCGATGGCCTTGGCCGCGAGGGTCTTGACGGGGCCCGCCGCGATGAGATTGGACCGGACTCCCTCGGGACCGAGTTCGCGGGCCACGTAGCGGTTGACCGCCTCCAGCGCGTTCTTGGCCACGGACATCCAGTTGTAGAAGGGCATCGAGAACCGCGGGTCGAAGTCCAGGCCGATGATCGACGCTCCGGGATTGAGCAACGGGCGCACCGCTCTCGCCAGCGACGCGTACGAGTAGGCGGAGATCTCCACCGCGACCGAGACGTCCTTCCACGGTGCGTCGAGGAACGGATCTCCGAGGCAACTGGGCGGCGCGAACCCGATCGAGTGGACCACCCCGTCGAGCGAATCGGCGTGTTCTCTCACCCTCCCTTCGAGCGCGGCGAGTTCCTCCTCGCTCTGCACGTCCAGTTCGATCACCGGTGGTCTCACGGGCAGCCGTTTCGAGATCGCCCGGACCAGCGACGGACGGCCGAACGCGGTCAGGATGACGGTGGCGCCGTGGAGCTGGCAGTGCTTGGCGATGTGGAAGGCGATCGAGGCGTCGGTGATCACCCCGGTGACGAGGATGGTCTTGCCCGCGAGCAGGCCCGTACTTGTGTTGTCGCTCATGATCAGTGCCCCATTCCCATTCCACCGTCGACCGGCAGGACCGCGCCCGAGATGTACCCGGCGTCGTCCCCCGCGAGGAAGCTGACGGCCCCCGCCACGTCGTCCGCGCTGCCCTTGCGGCCGAGCGGGATGGCCGCCACCGCGAGTGCCTGCGTCTTCTCGTCCAACCCGGCGGTCATGTCGGTGTCGATGAACCCGGGCGCCACCACGTTGGCCGTGATGTTGCGGGAGCCCAGTTCGCGGGTCAGCGATCGGGCCATCCCAATCAGGCCGGCCTTCGACGAGGCGTAGTTGACTTGACCTGCGGTGCCCGAGTGGGCGACCACCGATCCGATGAAGATGAGGCGGCCGAACCTGGCTCGCAACATCCCGCGGGACGCCCGCTTGGCCACGCGGAACGCGCCGGACAGGTTGGCCTCGACCACCCGGGTGAACTGCTCGTCCTTCATCCGCATCAGGAGCGTGTCGTCGGTGATCCCGGCGTTGGACACAACCACCTCGACGGGTCCGAACTCGGCTTCGACCGCGGTGAACGCCGCCTCCACCGAGTCGGGGTCGGTGACGTCGCACCGCACTCCGAACAGTCCGTCGGGGGCCCCGGATCCTCGATGGGTCACCGCCACCCGGTGGCCGTCGGCGGCGAGGCGTTCGGCAACGGCGCGTCCGATGCCGCGGTTACCTCCGGTCACCAGGACCGTGCGAGGGGTGGTGGTGAGCGTGCTGTCGGGAACCATGTGCACCAACCTATCGAACAGTAGCGGGCGACCCGAGGTGGGTGCACGTACCCGTCACGGGATGCGGCGGTGCGCCACCAGGGAACCGGCGGCGGCGAGCATCGCCAGCAGGGAGCCGATGACGAGCCACGGCCGGGAGGCGTCGGCATTCTTCCACTCGTAGCCGATCTGCTCCTCGAGGGTGCGATAGACGGAGTCGAGCTCCTCCAGGCTGGAGGCGGTGAAGAAGTCCCCTCCGGAGATCTCGGCGATGGTGCGCAACGATGCATCGTCGACGGGAACGGGCTGCGGGCGACCCTGGATGTCGACCGTTCCGTAGAGGGTGCCGAAGGAGATGGTCGAGACCGGGATGCCGGCCTCCGCGGCCCGTTCGGCGGCGGTGAAGGCCCCGCGCTCCTCGGTGGGGTCGGCGGGGACGGTCTCCTTGCCGTCGGAGAGCAGGACGATGCGGGCGGGCGGCGCCTGGTCGGGCCCGCCGAGGCTCTCGGTGAAGGTGGTGACGGCCTGCGTGGCGGTGTAGATCGCCTCACCGGTCGCGGTCCGCTCGTCCAACCGGAGACGATCGACGGCACGGACGACCGGCCCCCGGTCGGTGGTGGGTGCCACGAGCATGGAGGCGGTGCCCGCGTACGAGACCAGCCCGAGGTTGACTCCCGGGGTGAGGTTGTTGGCGAAGGTGGTGGCGGCCTGCTGCGCGGCCTCGAGGCGGGAGGGCGAGACGTCGGTGGACTCCATGGACAGGGACACGTCGACGACCAGCATGACCGTCGCCCGGTTCCGTGGCACCTTCTGTTCCTGCTGGGGGCCCGCCAGCGCCACCACCAGGGCGAGCAGCGACAGGATGAGCAGGACCGCGGGCACATGGGTGAACCAGCGCCGACCACCGCGGTCGACCGTCCGGAGGACGCCGAAGTTGCCGAAGCGCACCGTCCTGCGCCTCTTGGAGCGCAGCGCGATCACGTATCCGATGATGAGCGCGAGGGGCACCATCAACAGGATCAGCCACAGCGGGTGCTGGAACTCCGACAGGCTCATCGGGGCGTCCCACCAGGTGTGGGATGGTCGTCGGGAAGGTCCCTGACGAGGTTCTCACCCGTGGGCAGGCCACCCTGGCGCCGTGCGCCGACGTAGTCGATCACGTCCCTGATCCAGTCCCGGTCGGTGCGGAGGGCGAGCACCGGCGCGCCGCAGCGCCGGAGGGCGGCGTGGACCACCTCGCGGTGGGCGTCCGCGGCCCGGCGGTAGTCGGCTGCCAGGGCGTCGTCGACGTCCAACTCGAGCACCTCCCCGGTGGCCGGGTCCTGTAGCAGCGCCGCCCCCACCGCGGGCAGTGCGATGTCGAGGGGGTCGGCGGCGTGCACCGCCAGGAACTCGTGCCGGGTCCCCAGGACGCGGAGGGATCGTTCCCAGTCCACGTCGGCGAGGAAGTCCGAGATCACCACCACGAGCCCGTGGCGACGGGCGGCGCCACGGACGGCGCGCAGTGCGTCGTCGAACGTCCCACCCGGTGAGACCTCGGTGGTGGACCGGGAGATCTCCTCGAGAAGTCGTCTGACATGGTCGCGACCACCCGTGGCCTGCAGGACCCGGGGGCGTCCGGCACCGGTGAGGACCATACCGACGCGGCTGCCGCCCCCGGCGGACAGGAACCCGACGGTGGCCGCGGCGGCCTCGACGAGCCGGCGTTTGGTGCCGTACCGCCCCTCGACGTCGAGGCTGGGCGTCATGTCCACGACGATCCAGGTCTCCAACTCCCGGTCGGCGATGGTCTGTCGGATGTGGGGCACGGTGGTCCGGGCCGTCACGGACCAGTCCATGGTCCGGACGTCGTCACCGGGTTCGTAGGCGCGGGCCTCCCCGGGTTCGGTCCCGGGCCCGGGCAACAGGCCCCGGTGGTCGCCGTTGAGCACCCCGTCCAGTCGGCGGGTGACGAGGAGTTCCAGTTGCGTCAGGGCCGCGCGGGACGCCGCCGCGACCGGGTCGTCGCGGTTCCCCTCGTCTGCCCGGGTCACCGTGCGGGCGGCGGGCCGGGTTGTGCGGGAACCGCGCTGATCTGTGGGAGCGGGACGGCCTCGAGTACCCGGCGCACGACGGTGTCCGCGGTGATCTCGTCCGCCAGGGCGTCATACGTCAGCACAAGGCGGTGGCGGAGCACGGCGGGCAGGACGTCGACTACGTCCTGGGGTACGACGTAGTCGCGGCCCCGGACGAGTGCCAACGCCCGGGCCGCGGTGACGGCGCCGAGGGTGGCACGGGGAGACGCGCCGTACGCGAGCCACCTGGCCACGTCCTCGAGGCCGTGCCGCTCGGGTTCGCGGGTGGCGACGGTGACCCTGACCACGTAGTCGACCAGCGCGTGGTGGACGAAGACCTCCCGCACCGCGTCCTGCAGCCGGATCAACGCGTCCACCCCGAGGACCGGGGACGGCTCCGGTGGGCGTGTCCCCATGCGGTAGACGATCTCCCGCTCCTCCTCGGGGCTGGGATAGTCCACGACGAGCTTGAAGAGGAACCGGTCCCGCTGTGCCTCCGGGAGCTGGTACACGCCCTCGCTCTCGATGGGGTTCTGGGTGGCCATGACCAGGAACGGTGTGGGCATCGGGAAGGTCTGACCGCCGATCGAGACATGACCCTCCGCCATCACCTCGAGCAGGGCCGACTGGACCTTGGCCGGGGCGCGGTTGATCTCGTCGGCCAGCACGAAATTGGCCAGGATGGGACCCAGCTCGACCTCGAACTCCTCACGTCCCTGGCGATAGATCCGGGTGCCGACGATATCCGCCGGGACCAGGTCCGGGGTGAACTGGAGGCGACGGAAGCTCCCGCCCACCACGGTGGCGAAGGTCTCCACGGTGAGGGTCTTGGCCACACCCGGAACGCCCTCGAGGAGGATGTGGCCGCGCGAGAGCAGACCCACCAGGATCATCTCGATCAGCCGGTCCTGGCCCACCACGACCTTCTTGACCTCGTACACCGCCTGCTCGAGCAGCCTGGCATCCGATGTCGCGGAGGACGCCGACACCGCGGGGCGTGGACCCGGGTCGGCCGTGTGGTCGGTGTGGGGATCGCTCACCGCGGAGGGCTCCTTCGCGAGGTCGGGAGGGTGGTGGCACAGGGGCCGGACCGTCAGGACGGACTGGGGATGACAGTACCGGTGTGCGGCAGTGCCCCGTCAGGCCAGCCGGACGACCATCGGTGAGATCCCGGCCATCCGGACCGGCGAGATCTTGACGACGTCGCCGGACTGCGGTGCCTCCACCATCCTGCCGTCACCCAGGTACAACGCCACGTGACCGGGCCAGAAGAGCATGTCACCGCGCTTCCGCGTGGCCACCGGGAACTGGGGGCCCGCGGTGTACTGGTAGCCGGTGAAGTGCGGCAGCGCCTTCCCGATTCCGGCGAACGCGTAGATCATCAGTCCGGAGCAGTCGAAGCCGATCTTGTTGTAGTCACCGTGGCGATCCGCCACGCCGCCGTCCCTGATGCCGCGCGTCGGCCCCCTGGCGTCCCCGCCGCCCCAGGCGTACGGGACGCCGAGCTGGGACAGAGCCCTGTTGACCACAGTCTCCACCTGTGCGGAGCTCGACGGGGTTCCCGAGTTGCCCCCGCCCTGACCGGGCGCGGGAGACGGCGCGGCCGGGCCCTGTTGGATCGACCCGAAGTCGGCCCGTCCGATCGCGTCGGCGACCTGCTGGATGATCGCCTCGGTGTCGCCGTTTACCCCGGCGTCGAGTGCGGCTCCGACACTGCCGGCGTCGATCGCCCCGCCGACGGCCTGCGCCGCCCCGTCCGAGGAGCCCCCGGCGAACTGGCGGACCGCGCCCAGGTCGAGGTGACCGGGCAGGGCGGAGGCGATATCCGCGGCCTGCCGGCCTGCCCGGGGGTCCGCGGCGAGGGCGCGGAAGGCCTCGTCCCGCATCACGTCGTCGTCAACCGTGTACGGGTCCGTGGTCTGCGGTCCCGCGGGAGTCGCCCCAGACTCCGCCAACGCGCTCTGGTTCTGCTCGAGCGTGCTGGTCAGCTCGGCGACCTCGGCCTCCAACGACGTGACCTCGGCGTAGACGGTCGCCACCTCGGCCTCGGCGGCGTCGCGCCGCGTCGAGGCATCGGCGTAGCGCTGCTCGGCGTCCGTCCGGGCGAGGGCCGCCTCGGACTCGCGCCTGGTCGCCTCGTCGACGGCGTCGACCATGTCCCCCACGACGTGCCGCTGGTCCGCGGCGGCACGCTGGAGGAACTCCTGGCGTCGCCCGGCGTCGGCGGGTCCGCCCGGGTCGAGGATCGCGGAGGCCACGCCGGGGGCGGTGCCCTGGCGGTGCAGGAGGCGGGAGTACTCGTCCAGTGTGCTCCTGGCGGACTCCACACCGGACTCGGCCTGCTCCCGCTCAGTGACCGTACGGTCGGCGTCCGCGATCGCGCGGTCGAGTTGGACCCGGGCCATCTGCAGGTCGACGAGGGTCTTGTTGACGCCCTCCCGCTTGACGGCGATGTCCTGCCGGGTCGAGTCGAGTCGGGCGGACGCGTCCGCGACGGCGCGGATCAGTCCGCTGATGTCACCGGGTGAGACCGCCGGGGCCTCCTGCGCCACCGCCACCGGTGCCTGGACCACGCCTGACGCGGTCCCCAGGACGAGTGCCGCCGCGAGTAGTGCGCGCCCGGGCACCCGTCCCGGACTCCGACGTCTCCGCGCTCCGAGAGCGCGGCTTGATGAATGGTCAGGCTCCACGTTTCACCTTCCGATAACCGCACCGGGGTGCGGCCGACCGCGCGACCCGCACGGCGGGACGCGTCACCGAGGAGGGTGAGATTCTGGTGATGCCTTCCCCTGCGCCACTAGAGCCTCATGCCAACTCGGCAGAACCGATGGTTCCTCTAGCACCGTAGGTCACAGGAGACCCGTCTGGAACATTGGGCGGCAAAATACACTGCTGTAACTCGTTTAACGCCAGCAAAGTCGGCGTGTCGGGCGATGGAGGCGGTCTGCGCCCGTCAGCGGAGTCGGCGCCGGAGGGCCACCGCGAAGGCGACCGCCACCACGATCGCCAGGACGAGGACGACCGCCGAGAACGCGCCCCAGGGTGGCGCGGGTGCGGTGACCTTGTGGGCGAAGACCGAGGCGGAGGCCACCGGGTCGAACTCCTCCCAGGCGTCGTCCTGGCCGGCCTCGAGCTGATGGCGCGGGACGGTGTCGCTGGAGCTGCCGACGAAGACCGGGGTCCGGACGAGGATCGTTCCCTCGTACTCCTGGTTCAGGATGGCAGCGAGGTCACGGGCGTCCGTGTAGACGGCGGCCGGGGCATCGGTGTAGACGACCTTGAGGTCCAGCCCGCGGTCCCCCGCTTCGGTGACCACGGTCCGCAGGCCCTCGACGAACGGCTCCGGGGCGGAGACCCCGTCGTCGGCCAGGTCCCGGGCGACGGCCTCGTAGTCGAGCCACTGCGGGACCTCGCCCTCACGCAACGACATCACCGGCTCGGCCTCGTAGGCGAGCGTGGTCACGGAATCGTCGGAGTTGTCCACGCCGACATGGTGCCATCTCGTCGTCGTCGTACCGAATACGCGCGCCGGACGGCGCGATACCCGCTCCGCGCCCCCCACCTTCGGGCGTGCCGGACGCTATACAGAACGAGCGTACTGGTAAATTGGTGACCGCAACCGGGCGCGAGGGTCCACAATGGGTCCTGTGTCCGCCCCCGGCGTTGCCGCCCGAGACACGCGGCGACACCGGGAGGGATGACGAATTGACATTCACACCACGAGTGGAGCTGACGTGACAGCAAGCATTGACAGCTTTGGCGCCAAGGGGACCCTAGAGGTCGGCGGCCAAGCCTATGAGATCTACCGCCTCGCGGCGGTCGAGGGAGCCGCGAAGCTCCCCTATTCCCTCAAGGTTCTCACCGAGAACCTGCTGCGCACGGAGGACGGCAAGAACGTCACCAAGGCGCACATCGAGGCCCTGGCGGGCTGGGACCCCGCCGCCGAGCCCGACACCGAGATCCAGTTCACGCCCGCCCGCGTGATCATGCAGGACTTCACCGGCGTGCCCTGCATTGTCGACCTCGCCACCATGCGTGAGGCCGTCAAGACCCTCGGCGGCGACCCGGACAAGGTCAACCCCCTCGCGCCGGCCGAGATGGTCATCGACCACTCGGTGATCATCGAGTCGTTCGGTGGCCGGGATTCGTTCGACAAGAACGTCGAGATCGAGTATCAGCGCAACGAGGAGCGGTACCAGTTCCTCCGCTGGGGCCAGGGCGCGTTCGACGACTTCAAGGTCGTCCCCCCGGGCACCGGCATCGTGCACCAGGTCAACATCGAGTACCTGGCGCGCTCCATCATGGTCCGGGGCGGGCAGGCCTACCCCGACACCTGCGTGGGTACCGACTCGCACACCACCATGGAGAACGGTCTCGGCGTCCTGGGCTGGGGTGTCGGCGGTATCGAGGCCGAGGCCGCCATGCTCGGTCAGCCGATCTCCATGCTCATCCCCCGCGTCGTGGGCTTCAAGCTCACCGGGTCGATCAAGCCGGGCGTCACCGCCACGGACGTCGTCCTGACGATCACCGAGATGCTGCGCAAGCACGGCGTGGTGGGCAAGTTCGTGGAGTTCTACGGCGCCGGTGTCGCGGCAGTGCCGCTGGCCAACCGCGCCACGATCGGCAACATGAGCCCGGAGTTCGGCTCCACCTGCGCCATGTTCCCGATCGACGGCGAGACGATCGACTACCTGCGCCTGACGGGTCGCGACGAGGAGCAGCTCGCTCTGGTCGAGGCCTACGCCAAGGAGCAGGGGATGTGGCTCCACGCGGACGCCGAGGAGCCCGTCTTCTCCGAGTACCTCGAGCTCGACCTGGGCGAGGTCGTCCCGTCGATCGCCGGCCCCAAGCGTCCGCAGGACCGCATCGAGCTGTCCGACGCCAAGAGCGCGTTCCGCAAGGACATCCACAACTACGTGGACGCCGGGGTCAATCCTCTCGGAGACACCGAGAAGGGCCGGATGCAGTCCGAGGGCGGTGCCCCGTCCGACAACACCGGCACCGCGACCCTCGCCCACGCCGAGGAGGGCTCGGTCCACGCCGATGCCTCCGCCGGCGCCGAGGGCCGTCCCTCCAAGCCCGTCGAGGTGACCGTCAACGGCACCGAGATGACCCTGGACCACGGCATCGTCTCCATCGCCTCGATCACCTCCTGCACCAACACGTCCAACCCGTCGGTGATGATCGGCGCCGGGCTCCTCGCGCGCAAGGCACACGCGAAGGGCCTCAAGGCAAAGCCGTGGGTCAAGACCTCCATGGCCCCGGGTTCGCAGGTCGTCACCGAGTACTACGAGCGCGCCGGCCTGTGGCCGGACCTGGAGGCCCTCGGCTTCTACCTCGTGGGCTACGGCTGCACCACCTGCATCGGAAACTCCGGTCCGCTGCCGGAGGAGATCTCCAACGCGATCCAGGAGCACGACCTGACCGCCACCGCGGTCCTGTCCGGCAACCGCAACTTCGAGGGCCGGATCAACCAGGACGTCAAGATGAACTACCTGGCGTCCCCGCCGTTGGTCATCGCGTACTCGATCGCCGGCACCATGGACTTCGACTTCGAGGCCGATTCCCTGGGGCAGGACTCCGACGGCAACGACGTCTTCCTCAAGGACATCTGGCCCTCCACCGAGGAGATCGAGGAGACCATCAAGGCCTCCATCTCCTCCAACGAGTACACGTCCAAGTACGCCGACGTCTTCGCCGGTGACGAGCGCTGGCGCGGGCTCAGCACCCCGGACGGCAAGACGTTCGAGTGGGACGAGAAGTCGACCTACGTGCGTAAGCCCCCGTACTTCGACGGTATGCAGATGGAGCTGACCCCGGTCGAGGACGTCAAGGGCGCCCGCGTGCTGGCCAAGCTCGGCGACTCGGTCACCACCGACCACATCTCGCCGGCGTCGACCATCAAGCCGGGTACCCCGGCCGCGCAGTACCTCGACGAGAACGGGGTGTCCCGCCAGGACTACAACTCGTTCGGTTCGCGTCGCGGCAACCACGAGGTCATGATCCGTGGCACGTTCGCCAACATCCGCCTCCAGAACCAGCTCTTGGACGGCGTCACGGGCGGCTACACGCGTGACTTCACCCAGGAGGGCGCCCCGCAGGCGTTCATCTACGACGCCGCGCAGAACTATGCCGCGCAGGG
>JBKBRA010000076.1:0-11031 GCA_046292305.1 Dietzia sp.
GCGCAGGCGAAGGACTGCTGCAACTGCCACTGGCCGCCCTGCTGGATGAACTGCGCCTGGACGTTGATGTCCTCCTGACCGGGCTGCATGATCACCGCGTTGGCGATGAGCGTGCCGGGGATGTCACCCTCGGCAGCACCGGTGATGACGACGTCGGCCCCCTGATCAGCCTTGAGGGCGGCGATCTGATCGAAGAGCTCGGGCGCCTCGGCACCACCCTCCACCAGGTCGACCTTCTCCTCCAACGGCACCGCCGGGTCGGAGGCCCGGTCGAGCAGCTGGGACAGTTCCTCGGCAGTGGGCACGGTGTCGGGCTCCTGCTCGGTGGCCGTGGGAGCAGGCGCCGTCTCGCGCCCTCCGTCGTCGTCATCGCCACATGCGGCGAGTCCGCCCAGGGCGAAGGCGGACAGGGAGACTGCGGCAATGGTCCGTCGAAGACTCACGCATCGTCCTTTCGTCGTGATGTACAGCTGTCGGGCCGTTCACCGGCCCAACGAGTCCTGATGCGCCATTGTTCCACCGACCACGGCCCGGGTGGTTGACGACGAGTCCCGAGCCCACCACTGTGGACCGGGTGAACAGCGTCGAGACCAGCACCGATACCCCCCACGTCGTGATCTGCACCACCGGTGGCACTATCACCGCCTCGACGGTGCCGGGAGGCGTCGTGGTGGCGGGCGACTCGGACGTGGCCACGCAGGCGATGCTCGACGATCTCCGCGGCGTGCTGCCCGCCTCGGTGCGCGTGAGCGCCCGGGCCGTCCTGGACGCCGACTCGTCGACGTTCGGCCCCGCGGAATGGGACCGTCTCGTCGACGTGGTCGCGGACGTCCTCGCCGATCCGGACGTGTCCGGGGTGGTGGTGGCCCACGGGACCGACACACTCGAAGAGACGGTCATGGCGCTGGACCTCCACCACACCGATCCCCGCCCGGTGGCGGTCACCGGTGCGCAGCTGCCCGCCGACCACCCCGAGTCGGACGGACCCGCCAATCTCCTCGACGCGGTCCTGCTCGCGGCCGACCCGGTCTCACGTGGTCTCGGCGTCCTGGTGGTCCTGGGGCGGGCGATCCTCCAGGCCCGAGGTGTGCGGAAGTGGCACACGACGGAGCCGGTCGCCTTCGCCCGCAACGCCCCGGATCTGCCCGTCGAGGGCCTGCCACCGGAGCTCGAACGACCCACCCTTTCCGGCCGCGCCCTCTTCTCCGGGACCCGGGTCGACGTGGTGTCCTGCCCGCCCGGCTCAGACGCCGTGGCGTTGCGTGCCTGTGTCGCTGCCGGGGCCCGCGGTCTCGTACTCGAGGGGACCGGGTCGGGCAACCTCCCGCCACTGGTCGCCGAGGCCGTGGCGGAACTGTCGGTCGAGCGCCCGGACATCGTGGTGGTGACCGCGAGCCGTGTGCCGCGGGGTGAGGCGACCGCCACGTACTCCGGACCCGGTGGGGGCGCCGAACTCGCAGCACGGGGCGTCCTGAGCTGCGGGTACCTGCGCTCCGCCCAGGCACGGGTGCTGCTCACCGCGCTGCTCTCGCTCGCCGATGCCGACGAGGTCCGCACCCAGTGGTCCCGGTACCACCTCTACAGCTGAGGGCAATATGGGCCGGGATCACCACCCGAGGGAGTCCAGCGGGTCGGCGATCTCGAGGGCGGGGTCGTCGTCGGCGAAGGTCCGCATCCGACCGGGCCCGGTGACCGCGGTCTCGAACCGGACCGACACCCTGCCGTGCCCGGAGCCCTGGACCCAGCCGTGGCCGAACTCGGGATGGCGCACGTCCGAGCCGGTCCGGAACCTCTCCTCCTGCCCCTGCCGCCACGCCCCGATCGCCGGGGGCGGGTGGAGGGAGTCGTCCGGGGCCACCGTCCCACCGGCGGCCGCGGACTCGTCGTCGCCGGTCGTGACCGTGGTACCCACCCCGACGATGTCGGGGAGGTCATCGTCCTGGTGGTCGGCGGGGGCGGGCCGGGCCCCGGGGAGGAACTCCTGCTCGAACAGTGCGTCCTGGTGGATCTCGGTGAGTCCGGACAGGCCCACGCCCAGCAACCTGATCGCACCGAAGTCGAGAGGATCGGGGGCCAGCGACCGGGCCACGGCGACGATGGTCTCCAGCGAGGTGGTGCCCGCCGACAGGGTGTACGAGCGCGTGATCGACGTGAAGTCCGTGCGCTTGACCTTGACCGTCACGGTCCGGGCCGCCCGGCCGTCGCCGAGCAGCCGCCGGTGCGCACCCTCCGCCGACCGGCGCACCGCCACGGCCACCTGACCGGCGGTCGTGAGATCGGCCGCGAAGGTGCTCTCGGCGCTGATCTGCTTGGCCTCGGCCCGCTCGTGAACCGGCCTGTCGTCGTACCCGCGCGCGATCCGGGCGATCGCGGGGCCCACTGTCCGACCGAGCGCGTGGACCACGTCGTCGTCGGCCATCGCCGCCAGATCGCCGATGGTGGCGATACCGAACTGGGACAGCCGCTCCCCCGCCACCGGCCCCACGCCCCACAGACTCCGGACCGGCAGCGGGTCGAACACCTCGGCGTGGTCCCGGCGGTGCACCACTGCGACCCCGTCGGGCTTGGCCAGCTCGGAGGCGATCTTGGCGTACTGCTTACCCGCGCCCGCCCCCACCGAGGCCGGCAGGCCGGTGGCCTCGCGGATCGCCGCCCGCAGGTCCTGGGCCCACCGGCGGGTCCGTTCGACGTCGGCGCCACGCAGCTCGGGCGGCTCGAGGAACGCCTCGTCCACCGAGACCTGCTCGACCACCGGCGCGTGCTCGGCGAACACCTCGAAGACCCGCCTGCTCAGCGCGCGGTACACCGCCATCCGGGGGAAGACGAAGACGGCCGAGGGGCCCACGAGTCGTCTGGCCTGGTGGGAGGGCATGGCCGATCGGGCACCGCGGGCGCGGGCCTCGTAGGAGCACCCCGCCACCACGCCGCGACCCCCCACACCGCCTACGAGCACTGGCCGACCCCGCAGGGTCGGCCGGGTCAGTTGCTCGCAGGAGGCGAAGAAGGCGTCCATGTCCACGTGCAGGACCCAGCGGTCCTGCCCGCCAGCCATGTCAGTTCCCGTTTCGGCTCAGGCCGGGTCCGGGTCAGACCCGGGCCAGCGTCATCCTGACGCCCTCGGCGAGCTCGGCGGGGTCGCCATCGCCCGGGTTCAGCGCGTCCACCACATCGAAGTCCGTGGCCAGGACCTCTCCGGCGATGAGCTGGGCGTGCCTGTCGGCCCATTCGCGGCGGGCCGCCGGGACCTCCAGCCGCACCCGGATGCGGTCGGAGATGTCGAACCCGGCGGTGCGTCGGGCCTCCTGGATCTCGCGGATCCTGTCCTTGGCCCAGCCCTCCGCCTCCAGCTCCTCGGTGACGGTGAGGTCCAGCACCACCAGCCCGGCACCGCCGGGCAACGCGGCCGTGGACTCGGGATCGGCGGCCACGAGGCGGTGCTCGTACTCGCCCTCCTGTAGCTCGACGCCGCCGGCGGTCACCGCCCCGTCGACCTCGGTCCAGTCCCCGGTCTTGGCGGCCTTGATGCACGCCTGGACCTGCTTGCCCAACCGCGGCCCGGCGGCGCGGGCGTTGACGGCCAGCTCCATCCGCCCGTGGGCGGCCACGTCGCTGGTCAGGTGGACGTGCCGCACGTTGACCTCGTCGGCGATGATCCCGGTGAACGGCTCGAGCCGCTCGGCATCGGGCATCGCCACGGTGAGCGTGTTGAGCGGCAGGCGCACGCGGAGCTGCTTGGCCTTGCGCACCGACGAGACGGTCGAACACACCGTCCGCACGGCCTCCATTGCCTCGACCAACCCGGCGTCGCGCGGCAGCTCGTCGGCGGCCGGCCAGTCCGCCAGGTGTACCGACTCCTCGCCGGTCAGGCCGGTCCACATGACCTCCGACATGAGCGGCAGCAGCGGGGCCGCGAGCCGCATTGTCGTCTCGAGCACCGTGTAGAGCGTGTCGAAGGCGTCGCGGGAGTCCTGGCCCGACGACTCCCCCGCCCAGAACCGGGACCGGGACCGGCGCACGTACCAGTTGGTCAGGGCGTCGGCGAACTGCCGCAGCTCATCGCAGGCGGCGGCGATGTCGGTGACGTCCAGGGCCTCGGTCATCGCATCCCGGGTCGTGGCCAACCGGGACAGGATGTAGCGGTCCAGGACGTGCCGGGAATCGGTGCGCCAGGTGGCCCGCTCGGCGGCGTACAACTGCAGGAAGCTGTAGGAGTTCCACAGCGGCAGCATGGCCTGACGCACGCCCTCGCGGATACCCTGCTCGGTCACCACCAGGTTTCCGCCGCGGAGGATGGGCGAGCTCATGAGGAACCAGCGCATCGCGTCGGAGCCGTCCCGGGCGAAGACCTCGTTGACGTTGGGGAAGTTGCCCTTGGACTTGCTCATCTTGAGGCCGTCGTTGCCCAGCACGATCCCGTGCGCGGCGACGTGCGTGAACGCCGGGCGGTCGAACAACGCGGTGGCCAACACGTGCAGCGTGTAGAACCAGCCTCGGGTCTGACCGTTGTACTCGACGATGAAGTCGCCCGGGTTGTGGGTCTCGAACCACTCCTTGTTCTCGAAGGGGTAGTGGACCTGCGCGAACGGCATTGACCCGGACTCGAACCAGCAGTCGAACACGTCCGCCACCCGGCGCATGGTGGACTTGCCGGTCGGGTCGTCGGGGTTGGGACGGGTCAGTTCGTCGATGTACGGACGGTGCAGATCGGTGGGCCGCACGCCGAAGTCGGCCTCGAGCTCGTCGAGCGAGCCGTACACGTCCACGCGCGGGTAGGCGGGGTCGTCGGACTCCCACACGGGGATCGGCGCGCCCCAGTACCGGTTGCGGTTGATGTTCCAGTCCCGCGCGCCCTCGAGCCACTTGCCGAACTGCCCGTCGCGCACATGCTCGGGCATCCAGGTGATGTGCTCGCGGTTGAGCTCGACCATGCGGTCCCGGAACGCGGTGACCTTGACGAACCAGGCCGGCAGGGCCATATAGATGAGCGGCTGCCCGGAACGCCACGAGTGCGGATAGGAGTGCTCGATGGTCTCGTGCCGGATCAGGCGACCCGCGGCGCGCAGGTCCCGCGAGATGGGCGCGTTGGCGTCGAAGACGAGCTGACCCGCGTACGGCGGCACCTCGGCGGTGAACTTTCCGTCGGGGCCGACCGGGATCACCAACTCGATGCCGGCCGCGTCGCAGGCGTCCTTGTCCTCCTCGCCGAAAGCGGGTGCGAGGTGGACGATGCCGGTACCCGATTCGGTGGTGACGTAGTCGGCCGACAGCACGACGTGGGCGCCCGCGTGGCCGCTGAAGAAGTCGAACGGTGGGACGTAGGTCAGGCCGACCAGTTCGGTGCCCTTCGCCGTTGCCACGACCTCGGCGTCCTCACCGAACTCGGGGGCGTACACACCCCGGCGGGCCTCTGCCACGACGAAGCGGCGGCCGGCCAGCTCACCGGAGTTCACCTGGACCACCGAATAGTCGATATCGGGGTGGACGGCGGCGGCCAGGTTGGACGGCAGGGTCCAGGGGGTGGTGGTCCAGACCAGCGCCTCGGCGCCGTGGAACGGGCTGGACTGCGGGGCCTCGAGCGGCAGTCCCACGGTGACCGCCGGATCCTGACGCATCTTGTACGCGTCGTCCAACCGGGTCTCCTGGTTGGACAGGGGCGTCTGCTCGTACCAGGAGTACGGCAGCACACGGAAACCCTTGTAGACGAGCCCCTTGTCGTGGAGTCGTTTGAACGCCCACAGGACGGACTCGGTGAAGTCGATGTCCAGCGTCTTGTAGTCGTTCTCGAAGTCCACCCAGCGCGCCTGGCGGTGGACGTACTCCTCCCACTCGTCGGTGTAGCGCAGGACCGACTTCTCGCAGGCGGAGTTGAACTCGGCCAGACCCATCTCGAGGATCTGCGACTTCTCGGTGATCCCCAGTTGCTTCTCCGCCTCGAGCTCGGCCGGCAGACCGTGGCAGTCCCACCCGAAGCGGCGTTCGACCAGGTATCCACGCATGGTGCGGTAACGCGGGATCACGTCCTTGACGTACCCGGTGAGCAGGTGCCCGTAGTGGGGTAGGCCGTTGGCGAACGGGGGGCCGTCGTAGAAGACGTACTCCTCGGCGTCCGACCGTCTGCGGACGGACTCGCGGAAGGTGTCGCGCTCGTCCCAGCGGGCCAGCACGGTCTCCTCGAGGGCCGGGAACGACGGCGACTGTGCGGCGGTCCCGCCGGTGAGGTCGAGAATCGGGTACGCGCTACCCGTTGCGGTGGGCTCGGTGTTCACGGACTCGGTGCTCATGTGGGGCGGACTCCTCGCGGTACGGGCCCGCACGAGTTGGCATCCGTGGGGCCGACAGGCCTGCGCTCGGGGACGATCCGGACACGACTGGCGTGTCCGTCCGCGGTACCACCCCGTTTGACGACGACAGTGCGACGCCCACTCGTGGGTCGGGGGCTCGGACGGGCTCCCCCGTTCGGTTCTACTGAGCCGACCCCTCACCGGGACCGGCCGTTCTTCCGAGCGCTCCCCGGTGATGGCCGGATCACAGCGCGTCCGGCTCACTGCCGGACACGGGGTGATGTTACCTGTCGGTGTGGGTGTCCGCCTCTTCCGCCTGGTTCACCACGTCGGCCGGGCTCTGCACCGGCTTGTCACGCTCGGCTCTACCCCGGATGAGGTCCATGACCAGCAGCAGGAGACCGAGGGCTCCGACCACGATGCAGGCCCAGGCCCACCCGATCTGACCGGTGGCCACGGCGGCGACGAGGAAGGCGAAACCGAGGATCGTCAGTCCGAGTGCGGCGACGAGCATGCGTTCCTCCTGCCGTGAGGCGTGTGGTGGGGCGCACCTGAGGCGGACCCACTGCCCCAAATATACGTCGGTCCCCGCACCCTGGGCAGGGGCGGGGACCGGACGTGTCTCTGTGGCGGACTACTCGGCGCGGTGGCCGCCGTCCTTCTTGGAGCCCTGATCGGGCGCGCCGGCGTTCTCTGCCGGAGCGGCAGGGGCCGCGGACCCGGACTTACCGAGTTCGGAGAGCTGGTTCTCGAGGTAGCTGGTGAGCCGACTGCGGTAGTCCTTCTCGAAGGTCCGCAGCTGGTCGATCCGCCCCTCGAGCACGCCACGCTGCTGGTTGATGGTGGCCATGATCTCGGTGTGCTTGCGCTCGGCGTCGGCCTGAAGTGCGTCGGCCTTCGACTGGGCTTCCTTGATCTGCTGGTCCGAACGCGACTGGGCGTCCTTGACGATTCCGTCCGACTTGCTCTTGGCCTCACCGAGGATCTTGTCTGCCTCCTTGCGGGCGTCGCCGACCATCTTCTCCGACTGGGACTTCGCGTCGCCGACCAGGCGATCGGACTCGCCGCGGGCCTTGGTCATGAGCCCGTCGGACTCCTTCTTGGCCTCTCCCGTGAGGCGGTCCGCCATCTCCTGGGCCATCGCGAGGACGCGCGCCGCTCGCAGATGGGTGTCCGAGTTGGCTGCTCCACTGTCCTCGCTCTTGGCGAGAGAGGGAGTGGCTGCGGCCGGGGTAGGAGCCGGCGCGGGGGCGGCGGGCGCGGCAACCGGCGCGGCGGCCTGCGGCTCCTCGACGCGGCCGGCACCCGAGCCGCTCGCGGAGTCACCGGAGGTCTTGTCGGACTTCTCGGCCGCCTTGCGGGCCTTCTCGAGGTCCTTGGTCAGCTCCTCGACGCGCTGACGGAGGTCGTCGTTGTCCTCCACGAGTTTTCCGAGCTCCTCCTCTACCAGGTCGAGAAACTGGTCGACCTCATCCTCGTTATAGCCCCGCTTACCGATCGGCGGCTTTGAGAACGCGACGTTGTGCACATCGGCTGGAGTCAAGCGCATGGGATACCCCTCGTGGTCGTCTCGGGTGCCGGTCCGGCGTTCTCGAACCGGACCCACGGCTTCATTACTACCTTAACGCGTGCCAATCTAGTCACATTCGGCCCGCGCGTCACCAGCGGCCCGCTGTACGGATCACGCGACGCTGGTCATCATGATCCGGAGGATCAACTGGATCACGATGATGATCACGAAGAGAACCAGGACCGACAGATCCAGGGAGACCTGGCCGATCCGCACGGGCTTGATCACCTTGCGCAGCGCCTTGACCGGCGGATCGGTGATGGTGAACAACCACTCGAGGATCACGGCCAGGAAACCACGGGGGTTCCAGCCACGGGAGAAGGAAGCGATCATCTCCACGACGATCCTGGCGAGCAGCAGATACCAGAAGACCTGGGTGATGATGTATAGGACCAGCAGGATTTCACGCACGACATAACCCTACTGGCAGTCGTCGACGCCGCGCCGCGGGCACCCTGTCGGGTGGGGTGGGCACCCGGGGATCAGCGACGGAACGCGCCGTTGACGGCGTCGCGGATCTCGGCCTCGGTGAGGTCCATCCCGGCGGGCTGGAGCAGGAAGGTGCGCTCCCGGTCGGTGACCTTCTCCATGCGTCCGTCGAGTCCGAACACCAGGCCGGCGGCGAAGTCGACCATGCGGCGGGCGTCGCCGGAGGCCATGGTGGACAGGTCGAGCACCACTGCACGACCGGCGCGGAAGTGCTCCCCGAGGCTCTTGCCGTCACCGAATCCCCGCGGACGCTCGACCACGGTCTCGGGCAGGGTCACCAAGCCGTCCTCGACGAAGTCCTCCTCCGGCGCCAGCGCGACCGCACCACGGGTGACGGGCACACCGCGCAGCGAGGCCCGGGCCCCGGCCTCGGCGGCGTGGTAGCGACGCGGGCGCGGGGCGGGCTCGTCGAGCCCCCCGCGCTGCCGACGGTCCGCACCGTGGTCCTCGACGGGGTCGAGGTCGGAGAGTCGGGTCCGGGGCAGCGCCTCGTCACCGAAGCGGTCGGCCGCGTACCCGTAGTCCTCGCGGCGATCGCGCGCGACGGGGCCGAGGTCGTCGGCCTCGTGCAGCGCACGGGAACCGCGGATGTCGTGATGGACCGGGCGGTCGTAGTCGTCCAGGTACTCGTCCTCGTACGCCGCGACGGGCGACATTCCGAAGTACTCCTTGAACCGGGCGATTGCGCTCATCTTCCGGGGACCTTCCTGATGCGGGTCGTCGCGGGCCGTTCCTCGTGGGGAGATGCCCCACGATGCTGGACCTCAAACTACTGGTCGCGGTCCCAGGATCGCCGTTCCGACACGCACGCACGTCGAACCGGCGGCTATCGCGGATTCCAGATCGCCGGACATGCCGGCGGAGAACCCGTCAGCCCCCGGATGGTCGCGGCGCAGCGCCTCCGCCACCCGTGCGGCGTCGGCGAAGTGGGCGGCCGGGGCCCCCTCCAACGGGGGCACCACCATCAGTCCGGCCAACCGCACGTGGTCCAGTCCCGCGACGTGGTCGGCGAGTCCCGGGATGTCCTCGCGGGTCACCCCACCGCGTGAGGTGTCACCGTCCAGACTCAGCTGGAGCAGCACCGGCAGTTCCGGGACGTCGTCCCCCTCGGCGACGGCCCGGGCCCGGCCCTTCTCGAGCCCGTTCGCGACCTTGACCGAGTCCACCGAGTGGACGCGGTCGGCCCAACCGGCGACCGCGGCGGCCTTGTTCGACTGGATGTGGCCGATCATGTTCCAGCGCACGGCGACCGCCAGGTCCGGCTCGGCGGCTGCCAGGTCGGCCACCTTCGCGGCCGCCTCCTGCACCCGGTTCTCGCCCAGGTCCCGGACCCCCAGGCGGGCCAGCCGCGCGACGTCACCGACGGGGTGGAACTTGGTGACGACGACGAGGTCGACATCGTCCTGGCGGCCCGCCGCCGCCAGCGCCGCATCGAGCCGCTCCCTGGTCTCGGCGAGTCGCTCGGCGAGCTCCTCGGATCGGGGATCAGACACGGCGTGCGGCTGCCTGGCGGGTACAACGCTGCATGTCCGTAACCTATCCGAGAGTCCGGACCGGCCGCCAGCCGCGGGTCGAGCGAGCGTCAGACCCTTCGCCAGCCGATCAGGCCTGTCGCCAGATCACGCTGGCCTGCCGCCCGGTGCGGCCCTGTCGCCGATAGGAGAAGAGGGAGTCGTCGGCGATGGTGCACCGGGGGTCGGTGTCCACGCGGACCACGCCGAGCCCGGCGAGCTGTCTGGCGAGTCCCGCACGCAGGTCCACTCCGGCGGTCCCGTCGACGGTCCGGGTGCGGCTCCCCGGCAGCGCCGCCTCCACCTGGTCCGCCATGTCGTCGGGGAGCTCGTAGTGCTGCCCGGCCGCCGCCGGCCCCAGTAGGACCGTGATGCGCTCGGGGCGGGCACCCAACGAGGTCATGGCACCGATCAGCGAGGGGACGATCCCACTGACAGCGCCCTGACGGCCGGCGTGAACGGCGCCGATGACCCCGGCCTGCTCGTCCGCGGCGAGGACCGGGACACAGTCGGCGGTCAGGACCGCCAGGGCCAGCCCGGGCCGGTCCGTCACGAGTCCGTCGGTAGCCGGGACGGCCCCGCCCGTCGGGCGGGCGACCCGGGCGATCCTGGTGCCGTGGACCTGGTCCATCCACACCACATCCGAGGCCGGCAGCCCCAGCCGGCGGGCGAGCCGGGCCCGGTTGGCCGCCACCGCGGCCGGGGCGTCGCCGACGTGGTCACCGAGGTTGAACGAGTCGAAGTCGCCGGTCGAGGCGCCGCCGCGCCGGGTGGTGATGACCCGGCGGACGCGCCCGGGGCCCTGGGTGGTCACGGGCCGCCTCAGTGCCGCATGAAGGGAGGGACGTCGATGTCGTCGTCCTCGTCCCGGCGGCGCGAACCCTGTGAACCGGCTCCGGACTGCCCCGACTCGCGGCGCTCCTCGCGACGCCCACCGTCGAGAGGGGTCGATCCGAGTCCGGAGGCGCCGCCGGTGTCGCCGGAGGCGCCGGGGACCGATTCGTCGTCGTCCAGATGGTGGCGACCCCGCCGCGGCAGACCGGTTCCGGAGGTCTGACGGGAACCGCCCTCGAACCCGGCCGCGATGACGGTCACCCGCACCTCGTCGCCGAGCGAGTCGTCGACGACGGTCCCGAAGATGATGTTGGCGTCGGGGTGCGCCTCCTCCTGGACGAGGGCC
>JBKBRA010000077.1:0-10810 GCA_046292305.1 Dietzia sp.
CCTGAGGGTTCGAGAAGTCCCCGACGAAGGTGTTGAAGAAGGTCCGGATGCGCTCGAAGCGGTAGGCGAACGCCACGGCGAGCGCGCCGAACACCACGGTGCCGAACGCGATGACCAGGACGAAGTGCCGGGTCGGGTACCCCGCGAACCACAGCAGGCACAGGAACGAGATGGTCACCGCCGTGGCCATGCCGAGGTCGGGGGCGACGACGACGAGGGCCGCGACCACGCCGTACCCCACGATCGCCGGGAAGAGCAGATCGAGCCAGTACCCGGTGCGTATCCGCTTGGCAACCACCGAGGACGCCCAGATCACGAACGCGAACCGGGCGATCTCGTTGGGTTGGATCGCGAACAACCCGAGGTCGATCCAGCCGCGTGAGCCGTTGATCTCCATGCCGACGCCGGGGATGAGCACGGCGATGAGGAGCCCGATGGACACCAGGAGCATCGGCAGCGCGGCGGCCCGGATCAGTTCGAACCGCATACGCAGGGCGGCGACGAACCCCACCCAGCCGATCATCACGAACAGCGCCTGGCGGAGGAAGATGTCGAACGGTGTGCCACCGCCGGAGAAGGCGAGGACGTTGGAGCTCGACAGCACCATGCCCAGGCCGATCACCGTGAGCAGAGCGGTGACCACCATCACCACGTGATACGACGTCAGCGGCGCGCGGTTGATCGCGGCCAGTGGCGCGGCGATGCGACTCAACAGGTCGGGCCGGACCTCGGTGCCTGCATCGGCAGCGTCGTCCCGGCGAGTGGGTTCGTGAAGTGCCATGCCCTACCTCCCGGCGACCCGGCCCACGGCGAGCGCGAAGCTGCGCCCGCGGTGGCCGTAGTCGGTGAACATGTCCATCGACGCGGCTGCGGGGGCGAGCAACACGGTGTCGCCTCCGGTGGCCATCCGTGCGGCCTCGGCGACCGCGCGGTCCATCGTCTGCTGCGGCTCGTCGGGAACCGCTGCACCGTCATCGTCTCCCGAGGCCAGCTCCACGACGGGCACCCCCGGCGCGTGTCGGGACAATGCCTCTGCGATCCGCCCACGGTCACGGCCGATCAGGACCACTCCGCGCAACACGTCCGACACCTCGGCCACCAGGGGGTCGACGTCGGCGCCCTTGAGCAGGCCACCGGCCAGCCACACCATCTTCCCGCCGGCCAGCAGCGAGGTGCGTGCGGCGTGCGGGTTGGTCGCCTTCGAATCGTCCACGTAACGCACCTCGTCCACCGTGTCCACGAGTTCGGCGCGGTGGGCGGCCACCGTGAACCCCCTGAGCGCGGCGGCCACGTGGTCCGCCTCCGCGCCCACCGACATCGCGACGGCCGCGGCGGCCAGTGCGTCGAGGACGCCCGCGGGCCCCGGCGGGCGGACGTCCACGGCCGGCAGCAGCGGCACCTCGTCGTCGTCCCCCTCCCGGTCACCGATCCGCGCGGTGAGGACACCGTCGATCACACCGAACTCTCCCGGTCCCGGAGCACCCAGGCGCACACCGATCCGCGTAGGGACGGGGGCCTCGGCCAGCAGTCGTGAGGCGATCTCGTCGTCGGCACCGGCCACCGCGACCCGCCCGGTGAGGACCCGCGCCTTGGCCGCGGCGTAGGCCTCCATCGACCCGTGCCAGTCCAGGTGGTCCTCCGCGATGTTGAGAACCACTCCCACGTCAGGTCTGCAGCTGGGCGCCCAGTGGAGCTGGAAGCTCGACAACTCTGCCGCGAGGACGTCCACCCTCGGCTCGGCGAGCAGCACCTCCGTCACCGGCAGGCCGATGTTGCCGCACGCCCGTACGGCCATCCCCGCCTCCGCGCAGATCGCCTCGAGCATCGAGGTGGTGGTGGTCTTCCCGTTGGTGCCGGTCACCGCGAGCCACGTGCGTCGTGGCCCGAACATCTCGGCGGCGTCAGCGCGCCAGGCCAGTTCGACATCGCCCCACAACTCGAGGCCCGCCTCGGCGGCGGTGCGCAGCAACGGGGAGTCCGGTCGCCAGCCGGGGCTGGTCACCACGAGGTCGACGCCGCCCGCACCGGTGTCGCCGAGCAGGTCCGCGGCCCGGTCCAGGCTGATCCCGGTGCAGCTCACGCCGTCCGGCAGTGCCTCACTGAGCAGTTCCAGCGCTTCCGGTCGCGAGTCCGCCACCACGGGCTCGGCGCCGAGCGCGTGGAGGATCCGGACCGCTCCCGGGCCGGACACCCCGGCGCCCAGCACGAGTACCCGTGCGCCGGCGAGGTCGCGTACGTCCACACCCTGCCGTGCCACCCCGTGCCGCGTCATGTCCGTCATCCCGTCGAGCTCGCGAGCCAGTCACCGTAGAACAACGCGATGGCCAGACCACAGGAGATGGCCACCAGGAGCCAGAACCTGATGGTCACCGTGGTCTCGGCCCACCCGCCGTTCTCGAAGTGGTGGTGGATGGGTGTCATCCGGAACGGACGACGTCCCGTGGTCCGGAACGCCACCACCTGGATGAGCACCGAGACGAACTCGATCACGAAGACCGCGCCCACGACGACCATGAGCAGCTCGGTGCGCGAGACCACGGAGACACCAGCGACGATGCCGCCCAGGAACATCGATCCCGTGTCGCCCATGAAGATCTTGGCCGGCGCCGCGTTCCACCACAGGAAGCCCAGACACGCCCCGAGCGCGGCGGAACACACCACGGCGATGTCGAGGGGATCCCGGACCTGGTAACAACCGGACAGGTCCACCCCCTGCGCCGTGGAGAAACACGAGTACCGGAACTGCCAGAAGCTGAACACCACGTAGGTGCCCATCACCATGGCCATCGATCCGGCGGCCAACCCGTCGAGGCCGTCGGTGAAGTTGACCGCGTTTGACCAGCCGTAGACCAGCAGCACGATGAAGATCAGGAAGACGACCACAGGGAAGGTCACGGCGACGAAGTCGCGCACATAGCTCAGTGACCGGCTGGCCGGCGTGAGCCCGTCGTCGTTGCGGAAGCCCAGGACCAGGATTCCGAACGCGAGGGCCGCGAGGACCTGCCCGATGGTCTTGGACAGGATGCCCAGTCCCTTGTTGTGCCGTTTGAACACCTTCAGGCCGTCGTCGATCATCCCGACTACGGCCAGCGCGGTCGCCAACCCGAGGATGAGCAGGCCCGAGGCGGTGAATCCGCCGCCGCCCACCGTCAGTTGACCGACAAGCCCGGCCACACCGTAGCCGAGCCACACCGCGGCGAGGATCGCGATCCCGCCCATGTTGGGGGTACCGCGCTTGCTCATGTGCGACTGCGGGCCCTCCAGGCGGATCTCCTGCCCGTAGCCGTGTTTACGGAAGTAGATGATGAGCACCGGGGTGAGGAAGATGCTCACGACGAAGGCCACGATGCCTGCGACCATGATCTGGGTCATTCGGACTTCTCCTCACCACGCGTCGCGAGCAGATGCTCCGCGACGCTCCACAAACCGACAGCCGCCGAGGCCTTGACCAGCACGATGTCCCCGGGTTCCACACGTTCGTCGAGGATTGTCAGCGCCTCGTCGACGGTCTCGACGTGCTCCGCCTCCGACCCCCACGACCCCTCCTGCACCGCCCCCTGGAACAGGGCGCGCTGGGGTCGACCCCGGCCCACCACCACGAGTTGGGATACGTCGAGGCGCACGAGGAAGCGGCCGATGAGGTCGTGCTCGGTCACCGAGTCTTCGCCGAGCTCGGCCATCTCGCCCAGGACCGCCCAGGTCCGCCGGTGACCCCCACCCGTCCGCGCCATGACAGCGAGCGACTTGAGCGCCGCCCGCATCGAATCGGGATTGGCGTTGTAGGAGTCGTTGATCACGGTCACACCGTCGACGGTGGCCCGGACGTCCATCCGCCGCGCGGAGGCGGCCCGGGCGGTGCCGAGTGCGGCGGCGACAGCGTCGACATCCATCCCACAGGCAATGCCCACCGCGGCGGCGGAGAGGGCGTTGCCCACCTGGTGCTCGCCGTGGACACGGAGGGCCACGTCGGCCTCGCCGTCGGGGGCCACCAGGCGGAACGAGGCCCGGACCTCGTCGTCGAGCGTCACGTCCTCCGCGCGTATGTCAGCGGACCGGCCAAGCCCCACGGTCACGACCTCGGCCGTGGTGCGTCCGGCCATGTCGAGGACCCGGTCGTCGTCGGCGTTGAGCACGGCGACCCCTCCGTCGGCGGCGGCGGGGAGGGCCTCGACGAGCTCACCCTTGGTGGCGGCGATGACGTCGCGCGACCCGAACTCGCCGAGATGCGCGGTCCCCACGTTGAGCACCACCCCGACCCTGGGGGGCGCGATGCCCGCGAGTTCGCGGATGTTGCCGGGGGCCCGAGCGCTCAACTCGAGCACGAGGAAGTCGGTTGTCTCGTCGGCGCGCAGCGCGGTCCAGGGGTGGCCGATCTCGTTGTTGAACGACCCGGGCGGCGCGATGACGGTACCGGCGGCGGAGAGGACCGCGCCGATGAGGTCCTTGGTGCTGGTCTTGCCCGACGAGCCCGTGATCCCGACAACGACGAGTCCGTGGTCGGCGACGAGCCTGTCCACGCTGGCCCGCGCGAGGGATCCGAGTGCAGCGAGTACCGCCGCACCGGACCCGTCGGAATCCGCGGCCAGGGCCATGGCGTTGGTCTCGCGCCGGTCGACGGGCGGCACCACGATCTGGGCGCCGGACCCCGCGGGGACGTCGGTCACCTCGCGGGCGACCAGCGCGGCCACCGCGCCCGCCTCCAGGGCACGGGCGACGAAGTCGTGACCGTCAACCCGCTCACCGGGCAGGGCGAGGAACAGTCCCCCCGCCTCGAGACGACGTGAGTCGAACTCGACGGAGCCGGTCACGGCGGTCGAGGGGTCGCCGTCGACCAACCGACCGCCGACTATCCCGGCGATCTCGCCGAGGGTGAGGTCGATCATGACGTCCTGTCCTCCGTCCGGCCTGCCGAGTCTGTGTACTCCAGGCGCCTGATGAGCTCTTCGGCCGCGCGGACCCGGTCGTCGAAGGGGAAGACCGTGCCGTTGATCTCCTGGCCGGTCTCGTGGCCCTTGCCCGCGATCACCACCGCGTCCCCGGCGCGCGCCCAGCCGATCGCCGCAGCGATCGCGGCGCCCCTGTCGCCGATCTCCTCGACGCGGGTCCCCTCGTCCGCAGCCGCGTCGGCGCCGGCACGGACGGCGGAACGGATCGCGGCGGGGTCCTCGCCACGGGGGTTGTCGTCCGTCACCACCACCAGGTCGGCGACCTCGGCGGCCGCCGCGCCCATCAGTGGACGCTTGCCCGGGTCCCTGTCCCCGCCTGCACCCAGCACCACCGCGACCCTGCCACGGGTCTGCGCACGTACCGAACGCAGCACGGCGGCGACCGCGCCGGGCTTGTGGGCGTAGTCCACGAGCACCCGGAAGTCCTGGCCCCGGACCACGGGCTCCAGTCGCCCCGGCACCCGGACGCGCCCGAGCCCGGCGGCCGCGGCGGGCACGTCCTCGCCCAGGGCGTCGACGATCGCCAGCGCGACCAGCGCGTTGGCCACGTTGAACCGGCCGAGCAGCGGCAGTTCCACATCCACCACGAGACCCCGCGGTCCCCGGGCGGTGAAGGTCTGGGTCTCCTCGTGGGTGGTCGTGGACTCCCCCGCCGTCCAGTCCGCCTGTCCGTCGGGCTCGGCGGTCACCGTCACCGCGTCCGGGCGCGTCTCCAGTAGTCGCCGGCCCCATTCGTCGTCGACCACGACGACGGCCCGCTCTGCGGGCCGCACGGCCGAGCCCGGATCCGCCTCGGCGTCGAAGAGGCGACACTTCGCACGGAAGTAGTCCTCCATGCTCGGGTGGAAGTCCAGGTGGTCCTGGGAGAGGTTGAGGAAGGCACCGACGGCGAACCGCGTCCCGTCGACCCGTCCGAGCCGCAGCGCGTGGCTGGAGACCTCGGCGGCCACGGCGCGGGCGCCCTCCGCACGCATCACGCTCAGCAGCGCCTGGAACTCGGGGGCCTCCGGCGTCGTGAGACTGCTCGGCAGGGGCCGCCCGTCCACCCGGCTGCCGGTGGTGCCGATGATCCCGGCCGCGTGGCCGCAGCCCTCGAGTGCCGCCTCGACGAGGTAGGAGGTGGTGGTCTTGCCCGACGTCCCGGTGATTCCCACCACGTCGAGTACGGAGGACGGATCCCCGGCGACCGCCGCCGACACCGCGCCGAGCACGGACCGGGGTTCGGGGTGCACCAGGACCGGGACGCGTTCGGCGACGGGTCCCATGAGGTCGAGGCCCTCGACGTCGGTCAACACGGCCGAGGCACCCGCCTCGACGGCGGTCGCGCCGAACGAGGCCCCGTGGATCCTGGTCCCGGGGAGCGCCGCGAAGAGGGTGCCGGGTCCCGCGTCCTGGGCGCGGATGGTGGCGCCGGTCAGGTCCGTGTGGGCTTGAGCCCTGTCGCCGAGAAGAGTGGCCCGCACCGCGTCCGCCAGCTGTGCCGCTGTCGTCATCGCCTGTCCTCGACCCGCCTTCCCTTGTCCGTGACCTCCCGTGAACCCGCTACACGCTACCCTGCCGGTCGCGGGTCACTGCGCCTGCAGGATCAGGTCCGGTGCGGGGGCGGACGGCGGGATGTTGTCCCGGTTGACCAGCCACGAGGCGATGTCGTGGAACAGCGGCGCGGCGGACGCGCCGAGGGTCCCCCGCTGGGGGGCGTCGAGCATGATCGAGATCACGTACCGCGGATCGTCGGCGGGCAGGATCCCGGAGAAGGTGATCCAGTACCGGGAGTTGGAGTAGCAGGCACATGCCGGGTCGATCTGCTGGGCCGTGCCGGTCTTGCCGCTGATCTGGTAGCCCGCCACCGCGGCCTGCGGGCCCGTACCCGCCTGCGCACCCGGACCGGACTGGACCACGGAACGGAACATGTCCCGGACGGTGCGGGCGGTCTGCTCACTAACCACCCGTTCGCCCTCCGGCCGGTCGGCCGCGTGGGCCTGGCCGTCCGGGTCGACCCGTTCGGCGACGATCCGCGGTGGAACGCGGACACCGTCGTTGGCGATGGTCTGGTAGATGCCCGCCATCTGCAGGGTCGTCATCGACAGCCCCTGGCCGATGGGCAGGTTGGCGAAGGTACCGCCCTGCCAGTTCTCCAGGTCGGGAACGAGCCCGTCCGATTCACCGGCGAGTTCGATGCCTGAGCGCTGACCCAGTCCGAACTTCTCCAGGTACTCCGAGTACGGCTCCTTGCCGACCCGCTGGGCCAGCATGAGGGTGCCCACGTTGGAGGATTTTCCGAAGATTCCGGTGGTCGTGTACGGCGTGGGCCCGTGCTGCCACGCATCGGAGACGGTCACCCCCTCCATACTGATACTCCCGTCCACGGAGTGGACCTCCCCGGGTTCGGTCAGGCCGCCCTCGATCGCCGCCGCGGCGGTGATGATCTTCTGTACCGACCCGGGCTCGAACGGCGAGGTGATCGCCGGATTACCGAGATCGGCCCCTCGCTCGAGTTCGGTGCCGATGCCTACCGCGGGGTTGAAGGTGTTGTCGTTGGCCATCGCCCGGACCTCGCCGGTCCGGGCGTCCAGCACGACCGCCGAGGCGTTCTCTGCCCCCGAGCTGTCCTTGGCGGACTGCACGGCCTTCTGGACGTGCCACTGCAGGTCCGCGTCGAGGGTGAGCCGGATCGTGTCGCCGTCGCGCGGTGCGTCGACGTTCCGCAGCGTCCCCGGGATGACGGTGTCGTCCTGGGCCCTGTCGAAGGTCTGGCGGCCGTCCTCACCGTCCAGTTCGTCGTTGAAGGTCGCCTCGATGCCCTGGAGTCCGATGAGTTTGCCGTCGTCGCTCTTCGACGTGGCACCCACCACGTTGGCCGCGAGCGCTCCGCCCGGGTACTCGCGGATGTCCACGCGCTCCGCGCCGATCATCGGGAATTTCCTGGTGATCGCGTTGGCCTGCGTCACGTCGACGTTGCGGACGAGATAGGTGAAACCGCCCTCGGAGGTGAGCTTGGCCTCGATCTCGTCGCGGTCGACGTCGTCCCCGAGAACGGACTCGAACTCGTCACTGATCTCGTCGACCAACTGGTCCCAGGTGGGTTTGGTGCGGTCGAGGTCCCTGCGGGCCTCCGCGTTGCGCTGCTCGACCAGTGGCTGGATGGACAGGTCACGGGCTTCGCGGGTGAACGCGATCGGGTCGCCGTGGACATCGACGATGGCGCCACGGGTCGCGGGTAGCACCTGGTGGACCTGCCGTTGACTCTCGGCCCGGGCGGCGAGTTCGGTGCCGCCGATCGTCTGCACCCACAGGAGCTTGACCAACGCGATCACCATGATCACCGCGAAGGCGGAGCGCATCCAGGTGAACCGTCGATCCGTCGACGCGGCGGTGAGGACCCGGCCGGAGCGGTTGGGTGGCCGTCCGTCACCCGACCGGCTGCCACGAGTGGCCCCCGGGGGGACCCGGGGTCCCTTTCCCGGGTTGCGTCGATCGGTCATCGAGGGGCCTTTCGCAGGTCGGTTCGTCAGAAGAGCGGGCCGGGCACCGGGGCGAGGGTCGCGGTGTCGCCACCCTGAGCGGGCGCGGGGGCCGGGGGTTCGGGTGCCTCGGCCGGGGCCGGGGCGACGGGTTCGTCCATCGGGGCCGGTGGCGCGACCGGGGCCGGGCGGCCGGCGAGAGGCGGGTAGGGAACGGGAGCGACCCCGCGCGGGGCCCTGTCCTGGGGCGCCTGCGCGGGCGGTGCGTCGAATCCGCCCCGGTCGGGCGACGTCGACGGTTCGGACGCTACCGGAGCCGGCTGCAGGGGCTTGACCGGCGCGCCGAGCCTCGCCTCGGGCTCACCGACCACCTCGATCACGCCGTCCGACCCCCTGGTGAGGATCGGGGCGCTGGCGACACCGACCATGCCGAGCTTCTCGGCGCGCTGCGCCAGGACCTCCGCCGACCGGGCGCGTTCGTTGGATGCCTGGAGTGCTTCCATCCGCTCGACGAGCTCCACGTTGGCGTCACGCGCGTTCTTGAGGTCGTAGGTGTCCTGGGTGGTCTGGGCTGACAACAGGAGTGTGCCGCCCACACCGGTACCGATGAGGAGGAGCATGACGACGACGAAGGGGATCCGCCCCGCCAATTCGGCAGGACTCAGCCGCTCCGCGGGGACGACCACCGTTCGGCGGCCCCGGACGGACCGGGTGACCGGCTTCCGGCGGAGGCCGACGGCCCCGACACCCGTGGCCGGCCGGGCGTCCTCGGTGGTCGACCCGCGCCGGGTCTCGAGGCCGTCCGCGGGATCCGACGTGTCGATGGTGCTCGTCATGGGGTTCTCCCGTCGATACGCCGGACGCATCGCACCCGGACAGAGGCCGAGCGCGGGTTGTGGTCGACCTCGGACTGTGAGGCCTTCTCCGCTCCACGCGTCACCGCCTCGAACTCCGGTCCGTGACCGGGCAGTTCCACCGGTAGGCCGGCCGGTGTGCGTGAGGCGGTACGAGTGGTCAGTTCCCGCTTGACGATCTTGTCCTCGAGCGAGTGGTAGGCCATGAACACGGCCCGCCCGTCACCCCTCACCAGGTCCAGGTATCCGGGGACCGCGTTCTCCACCGCCTCGAGCTCGGCGTTGACCTCGATGCGCAGTGCCTGGAACACGCGCTTGCCGGGATGCCCACCGGTGCGTCGAGCGCCCTGCGGGATGGTGTCGTAGAGCAACTCGACCAGCTGGGCACTGGAGGCTATCGGATCGGTCTCACGGCGGCGGACGATCGCGGAGGCGATCTGTCGGGCGAAACGCTCCTCGCCGTAGACCCGGAAGATCCTGGCGAGGTCATCACGGGCGTAGTCCGCCAGGATGTCGGCGGCGGTCGGGCCCGTGGTGGGGTCCATCCTCATGTCCAGCGGCGAATCGACCGAGTACGCGAATCCACGCTCGGCCACGTCGAGCTGCATGGAGGAGACACCGAAGTCGAGTAGGACGCCGTCGATCGCCGGTCCCGCCTCGTCGCGGGCATCGGTGGGGAGGCTGTCCACTACCAGGTCGAAGTCGTCGAAACGGGCGTGGACCGGGGTGAACCGATCCCGGTAGGCGGTGAGTCGGCGGGTGGCGATCTCGAGAGCGTCGGGGTCGCGGTCCACCCCGACCACCCTCAGATCGCCGAATTCGGCGAGGAGGTGGGAGGTGTGCCCTCCCAGACCCAGCGTGCCGTCCACGATCACCGGGTTACGACCCTCGACGGCCGCGGCTTCGACTACCGGCCGGAAGAGTTCGATGGTGCGGTCGAGGAAGACGGGTATGTGACCGGACCGGGCCGCTGCGCGGTCGGCGTCGGGCTCTTCCGCCATGTCGCCTCCCTCGCGTCCGGATGTCGTCGGTGCTCCGGTTGTGGTGGAGCCCCCTGGTCCCCGTCCGGTACCCACCTGGCGTTGGGGAAGTACGTCAGGGTGGTGCCGGGCAGGGGCCGGGGGGCTCCGTCCGTCGTGCTGTCGTGCTGTCGTGCTGTCGTGTCGTCGTTGCGGTTCTCCGTGTCCATCCCGGGGGGATCAGAACTCGATCCCCAGGGAGGTGCCCTCCATCTCGGAGAACACTGGTAGGTTCTCCGCGCTGTAGCGGTCCCAGGCCTCCGCGTCCCAGACCTCGAGACGCTCCCCGAGACCGTTGACCACGCAGTCCTTGTCGAGACCCGCGTAGTTCCGCTGACTCACCGGGATGGATACCCGCCCCTGCGAATCGAGCTGCTGGACCTCCGCGCCGCTCACCAGGAGTCGGAAGAACGCCATGTGCCTCTCACTGAGGTTGGCGGTCGGCCGGACCTTTCTGACCAGCGCGTCGAACTCGCCTTCCGGGAAGACCGAGAGCGTGTTGGTGAACCACCCACACACGACCACCCCGT
>JBKBRA010000078.1:0-10694 GCA_046292305.1 Dietzia sp.
CTGTCCAAGCTGCTCACCCGCAAGGGCATCAAGCACCACGTGCTCAACGCGAAGTTCCACGCGTCGGAGGCCCAGATCATCGCCCAGGCCGGCCGGCCGGGCGCGGTCACCGTGGCGACCAACATGGCCGGTCGTGGTACCGACATCGTGCTCGGCGGCAACCCGGACATCATCGCCGACCTCAACCTCCGTGAGCGCGGGCTGAACCCGGTGGACACCCCGGAGGAGTACGAGGAGGCGTGGGACGCCGAGATCGAGCGCATGCGCACGCTCACCAAGGAGGAGGCGGAGCGCGTCCGCGGGGCCGGCGGTCTCTATGTCCTCGGGACCGAGCGGCACGACTCACGGCGCATCGACAACCAGCTGCGCGGGCGTTCGGGCCGCCAGGGTGACCCGGGTGAGTCCCGGTTCTACCTGTCCCTCGGCGACGAGCTCATGCGCCGGTTCAACGGCGCTGCCGTCGAGGCGATCATGAACCGCCTGAGCCTTCCCGATGACGTGCCGATCGAGGCCGGGATGGTCTCGAGAGCCGTCAAGAACGCCCAGACCCAGGTCGAGTCGCAGAACTTCGAGATCCGCAAGGACGTCCTCAAGTACGACGAGGTCATGAACCAGCAGCGCACCGTCATCTACGGGGAGCGCAAGCGGATCCTCGAGGGTGAGGACATCACCGACCAGGTCGAGTCGATGATCTACCAGGTGGTCAGCGCCTACGTCGACGGTGCGGCCGCTGAGGGTTATGTCGAGGACTGGGACCTGGACAAGCTGTGGGACGCATTGAGCCAGCTGTACCCGGTCTCGATCACCGCGAAGTCGGTCATCGACGGCGACGAGTACGGGGCGTCGGGTGACCTGTCCGCCAAGAATCTCAAGGACGCGATCCTCGACGACGTCTTCTCCCGATACGACGACCGTGAGTCCGAGATCGAGGGCATCGGCGGCGAGGGCGCGATGCGCCAGCTGGAGCGCTCGATCATGCTGCAGGTCCTGGACCGCAAGTGGCGCGAGCACCTCTACGAGATGGACTACCTCAAGGAGGGCATCGGACTGCGGGCCATGGCTCAGCGCGACCCCCTGGTCGAGTACCAGCGCGAGGGCTACGACATGTTCGCGGCGATGATGGACGGGGTGCGTGAGGAGACCGTCGCGTTCCTGTTCAACGTCAAGGTCGAGGCCAGCCCCCAGCAGAAGACGCTGGCGGCCCCCTCCGCCGCGCAGGCGGCTTCGCTCGCCGGCGCCAACCCGATCCTGCAGGCCGCGGGCACGGGTCGCGACGTCTCCGACGACCAGATGCAGTTCTCGGGTCCGTCCGAGACGGGGGAGGCGCAGCTCGTCGACGAGAGCGTCCCCGCGAACCGGGCCGAGCGTCGTTCCCAGGAACGGCAGGACCGTCTCGAGCGTCGGGAGCGGGCCGCCAGGGCCGCGGCCCGCGGGCGCAAGAACTGACCCACCGGAGAAGCTAGACCAACCGGAGGGCCGTGCAGGTCGCCCCTGTATCGGTGACCCGGATGCGGGCCGCGACCGCGAACAGTCGCGGCCCGCGCGCGTAGGTGGCGCACACCTCGTACTCGGAGGTGCCACAGGCCCCCGCCCTGTCGGTGTCCCGGGCGTCGGCGTCTCGGGCGTCGGGCGCCACGGGGCCGGCGGCGTGGATGTGGAGTCGGTGGACCCGGGCAGGCCCGAGGTCACGGCCCGGGACCCCGACGCGGGCCAGCGTCCTGAGCATCTCGACGAGATGGGGTGGGAACGCGCCCCGGGTGTTGTGCGGGGCGCGCTTCCGGTCGACGACCTCCAGGGCCATGATCACCAGTGCGTGGGCCGCCCGCCTCGCCGGGACCGGCACCGCGTCCTCAGCGTCCGGCACCGGCACCGTGACCGGGACCGGGACCGGGATGCTCGCCGGGTCGTGCCGACGGGCGCCGGGACCGGGCTCCGTCGAGGGCAGGGGCCGGACCCTGTACTCGTCGGACGACACCTCCCGGTACGGCGCGGAACGGCCGGTAGACGGCAGTGGGACGGGTGTCGGGGCCATGTGTTCTCCTGCTCCCTCCTGCGACGACCGGGACGGTCTCGCGTCCTTCTATGCCTTATGACGCGCGAGGACGGGCGGTCGGTTCCGCCTCCGCTACTGCACGGTCGACGGGCGTTGCCTAGGCTGTCCCCATGCGAGGACTGATTGTCGACTACTTCGGGGTTCTGGACGGCACGGATGAGGACCGCGAGAGTTGGCGGGAGATCCTCACCGGTGCGCGGGCCAACGACGTGCGCCTGGCGGTCCTCAGCAACGAACCCGAGGGGCCGGGGGCCGATCGGGTGCGCGAGGACGCGCGCGCCTACGGGATCGATCACGTGGTGCTCAGTGGCGAGACCGGGGTGGAGAAACCGGAGCCCGAGGCGTTCCTCGAGGCGGCGCGACGGCTCGAGCTCGAGCCCCGTGAGTGCGTGATGGTCGACGACGCCATCGAGAACGTCCTCGGCGCCGTCCAGACCGGCATGATCGGCGTCTTCTACCAGGTATTCGACCGTGCGGCCGTGGAGATCCGGGGACTTCTCGGACTGGATGAGGCGGTCTGACCCGTGGCGACAAGGTTGGCGACGGCGGATGCGGATCTACTCCTCGGGGACGCCACCCGTTCGCGGAGTCGGCACTCGTGTTCCCTCGCGCTCGTCTCCCGTGACGAGCCGTGGGACATCGACCGTGTCATGGAGTTCGTCGACGCCCGGTTGGCCGACGCCCCCAGGTTCCGCCAGCGCATCCGGTACGTCCCTTTCGGGCTCGCGCGGGCGGTATGGGTCGACGATCCGGATTTCGATCTGAGCTTCCACGTCCGCAGGTCCGCCCTGCCGGCGCCGGGGGGTGTGCGCCAGCTCGCGGATCTGGTGGCCAGACTGGTCGACCGCCCGCTCGAGCCCGGCCGACCCCTGTGGGAGCTCTACCTCATCGAGGGCCTCGCCGACGGGCGGCTCGCGATCCTTACCAAGACCCATCACGTCCTGCTGGGCGGCCCCAACGCCGTGGACCTCGCGCAGGTGCTCATGACCGACGAGAGGGCCTCGGCGGACGTCGACGAGGTCGCCACCTGGACCCCCGTCCCGTCGCCCGGCGACGGCGTGCTGGTCCTGGACGCGCTCATCACCATCGCCACGGACCCGTTGGAACTGGTCCGCCGATCCGCGCGTCTGGTCAACGCGGTTGAGCGCGCGAGCCGTGGTCTGGTCGGAGCGGCGAGTCTGACGGTCCTGCGTCCCCCCGGGGGGCTCTCGGAGATGTTCCGCACCTCCCGCCCCCGGGGCAGCCGCGTAGGACTGGCCTCCTTCCCACTGGACCAGGCGCGGGCGATCGCGAGGGAGCACGGCTGCAAGGTCAACGACGTGGTCCTGGCCGTCCTGTGCGGGGCGCTGCGCTCGTGGATCCTGTCCTGCGGCCACCCGCTGTCGACGTCCGACACGCTCCGCGCGATCGTGCCGATGGCCGTCTCCGCGGAGAACGGTCCGGCTGAGGGGTCGGAGGTCTCGGCCGAGGCGACCTCCGCCGAGATCGCCTCCGCCCTCATCGGGATGCCTGTGGGGGAGCCCAACCCCCGGATGCGACTCGCCCAGATATCGAGGGAGACGGCCACCCAGCGTCACCCCAGGCAGGCCGTGGGCGCCAAGTCGTTGGCCCGACTCTCCGGCTTCGCCCCGCCCACCCTGCACGCGCTGGGCTCCCGCGCGGCGATCATGTTGCCGTCGGACAGCTACGACCTGGTGGTCACCAACGCGCCCGGTCCACAGCACAAGATGTTCTGGGGCGACGGCGAGCTCGCCGAGGTCTACCCCGTCCCCGCGTTGCTCGACGGGCAGGCCCTGGCCGTGTCGATGAGCAGTTACTCGGGGATCGTGTACTGCGGTTTCACGGCGGACCGCCAGGCTGTCCCGGATGTGGAGGAGATCGGCGAGCTGATCTCGTCGGCACTGGACGAGCTCACCGGCACCGCCCGCTGACCGCCACCGCTCACCCGAGGAAGGCACCACCATGCGTCTGTTCATCCCTGCCACGCTCACGATGCTGGAGACCCTGCTCGACGGCGGGGAGATGCCCGTGCGCAGCGCGACGGCGTTCGCCGCGACACCCGCGCTCGTCGAGTCCTACGCCCAGGGGGACACCGAGGAGATCGAGCACGTGGCCTTCCTCGAGGCCGCACGGGCCTCCCTCCGGCTGCTGGGCGGCGAGATCGACGCCGGGGCCGCGCACGACACGCACCCCTACCGCCGCGTGGTGGTGAGCGTGGACGTCCCCGACGCCGATGCGGAGCCGCGGCCGGATCTGGACACCGCGGTCGTACGCCTGACAAGGGGGACCGTGGCGATGGCGGAGGTCGCGGCCGTCCACGTCGACCTGGCGGGTGCGGCCGGGCCCGTCGAGGCCGCGGTCGAGGCCGTGGACCGCGCCGACCTGGGGGACGAGGACGCGGAACTCACGGTGGGGGACGCGCTCGACCTCGAACTCGCCTGGTACGACGCGGCGGAACTGCCGTTTCTGTTGACTCTGCTCTGAGAACCCCGGAGAGACGACCCGGTTACCGGGATCACGCCCGTGCGGTGTCCCCGAGGCGCTAACCTTCGCTACCGTAGGTTCAACTCCGGCACCGTCGGCCCGATCCTCGGGCCGCGCGGTACCCGGTCTCAAGGAGGCACCAGTGACCGAGACGACCAGCGGACTCAACCGTGTACTGCGGGCAGCGGCCGCGAGGGTTCCCGAGCCACGGGCGGCGCACCGCTTCCTGAACCGTCTCACGCACCCGCTCAGGGTGGACGACTATTCCTCGCTCATCTACCCGCTGTGGTCCTCGCGAGAGCTGCGCGGGGAAGTGGTCACGGTGCGCCGTGAGGCCGAGGACACCGTCACGCTGGTCATCAAGCCCGGCTGGGGCGCCACCCCGCATTACCAGCCGGGCCAGTACCTCGGAATCGGCGTTCTCCTCGACGGCCGCTGGACCTGGCGCTCGTACTCCCTGACCTCGGCGCCCACCACTGGACGCGGTGAGTACTCGGTGACGGTCAAGGCCCTGCCCGAGGGGCTGCTCAGCAACCACATCGTCGGCACCGTCGAGCCCGGCACCATCGTCCGCCTCGCGGCACCGGCGGGGGACTTCCACCTGCCCACGCCGACCCCGTCCAAGCTGATGTTCGTCACCGCCGGGTCGGGCATCACCCCGGTCATGGGCATGCTCCGGTCCCTGGACCGTCGTTCGGTCACGGAGCCGTTCCCGGACGTCGTCCACGTGCACTCGGTGCGCGAGCGGGAGGACGCGCTCTTCCTCGAGGAGCTCCGCGCCCTGGAGCGGACCCAGCCCGGGTACGTCCTGCACCTGCGGGTCACCAGCGAGGAGGGCCGCATCGACTCCACCCGGATGTCCGCCCTCGTCCCCGACTGGTCAGAGCGGCCGACCTGGGCGTGCGGGCCCAACGCGATGCTCGACGAGCTCGACGAGCACTTCGACGCCACCGGCCGCGAGGACCTCCACGTGGAGCGCTTCACGGTCAACCGGGACGCCGGCGCCTCGGGTGGGACCGTCAAGTTCGGCTCGACGGGCAAGACCGTGGAGCTGGACGGCGCCACCACCATCCTCGAGGGCGGCGAGAAGGTGGGCGTGCAGATGCCGTTCGGCTGCCGGATGGGTATCTGCCAGACCTGCGTGGTGGGACTCGACGAGGGCCACGTCCGCGACCTGCGCAACGGCACGGATCACGGACCGGGCGAACGGATCCAGACGTGCATCTCGGTGGCGTTGGGCGACGTCGAGCTCAAGCTCTGAGCCCGCTCGGGCGCCGTCAGTCCTGATCCGATCCGAGCGCCCACTGGTCGTTGGACTGCAGGACGCCGAGTAGCTCGCGGACAGCCAGGGCGCGGCGGTGTGCCGCCGGGTCCGTGACGGCGTCGAACCTGCACTCGGGGTCGGCGGGCGGTCCCTGGTGGGTGCAGCCCCGGGGACAGTCCTGCGCGATCTCGTGCAGGTCCGAGAACGACGCCACCACGTCGTCGGGGGAGACGTGCGCGAGGCCGAAGCTGCGGATCCCCGGGGTGTCCACCACCCAGCCGCCCGTACCGAGTTCGAGGGCGACCGACTGGGTCGAGGTGTGTCGCCCCTTGCCGACTCCGGAGACCACGCCGGTCGCCCGGTGGGCGTCGGGGACCAGTCGGTTGACGAGGGTCGATTTTCCAACCCCCGAGTGGCCGATCATGGCGGAGATCCGGCCGTCGATCCGTTCGTGCAGTGCGTGCAGGTCGTCGTCGATCCCCGTGGTCAGTACGGGGACGTCGAGTGCCTCGAACTCGGCGGCGAAGACGGACGGGTCGTCGAGATCTCCCTTGGTCAGGCAGAGCACCGGTTCCAGTCCGCCGGTGTAGGCCGCCACGAGGGCGCGGGCGACGAAGCCGGCCCGCGGTGGGGGGTCCGCGACCGCGACCACGATCAGCAGCAGCTCGGCGTTCGCCACCACCACCCGTTCGTAGGGGTCGGAGTCGTCGGCGGTCCGGCGCAGCACCGTGCCCCGGTCCTCGACCCGGACGATCCTCGACAGGGTGTCCCGGGTACCGGTGAGGTCGCCGACCACGCCGACGCGGTCGCCCACGACGATCGGCGTGCGGCCCAGCTCCCGGGCCCGCATGGTGACGATCCGGGTTCCGGCGACGTGGTCCGGGCCGTCGTCCAGGACCACACATCCCCACCGGCCGCGGTCGACGCTGACCACCATCGCGGCCGCGGCGTCGGAATGGGTCGGTCGGCGTTTGGTGCGCGGCCTGGAACCCTTGCCCGGCCGGAAACGGATGTCGGTCTCGTCCCAGCCGCGCGCGTCGCTGCTGCCCCGCCTGCCAGCCATGGCCGGTGTCAGCTCCGCCCGGCGAGCATGTCGGCCCACATCGCGGTGAATCCGGGCATGGTCTTGGCGGTGGAGTCGATGTCGTCGACCTCGACGCCCGGTACGACCAGACCGACGATGGCGCCGGCGGTGGCCATACGGTGGTCGGCGTAGGCGCGCCACGGTGCGCCCGTCAGGGGCGCGGGCGTGATCTCGAGGCCGTCGTGTGACTCGGTCACCCCGCACCCCACCGCGCCGAGTTCGGCGGCGAGCGCGGCGAGCCGGTCGGTCTCGTGGCCGCGCAGGTGTGCGATCCCGGTCAGCCGCGACGGGCCGTCGGCGAGCGCGCACAACGCGGCGACCGTGGGTGTCAGTTCACCGATCGCCGACAGGTCCAGGTCGACGGGGGACAGGCGTGCGGGTCCGACGACGACGAGGGTGCCGTGGTCCGCCCCGTCGGCGGTCTCGAGAGTGACGGAGGCACCCATGTCCCGCAGGATGCCGCGGATGGCGTCCCCTGGCTGGGTGGTGGTGACCGGCCATCGGGGGACGCGCACGGTCCCGCCGGTGACGGCGGCCGCCGCCAGGAACGGGGTGGCATTGGACAGATCGGGCTCCACCACGCGGTCGACGGCGGAGATCGGGCCGGGCGCCACGCGCCAGGACGAGGTCGTGGGTTGCTCGACGGCCACTCCGGATTCCCGCAGCATCGCCAGCGTCATCTCGATGTGGGGGCCGGACGGGACGGGGGACCCGCCCACGTGGACCAGCTCCAGCCCGTCGCCGAATCGCGCCGCGGAGAGCAGGAGGCCGGAGACGAACTGCGACGACGCCGAGGCGTCCATCTCCACCCGGCCACCCCGGAGGGAACTTGCTCCCGCGACGGAGAAGGGGAGGCTGTCGCCGGTGATGTCGGCGCCGAGCGCACGTAGTGCGTCCAGGACCGTGGCCTGGGGGCGTACCCGCGCGGCCGGGTCGCCGTCGAACGTCGAGGTGCCGGTGGCGAGTGCGGCCACCGGGGGCACGAATCGCATGACGGTCCCGGCCAGGCCACAGTCCACATCGGCCCCGTGGAACCGCCCCGGCGAGACGACCAACTCGGTGTCGCCGGGCGCGAGCGGTCCCGACGGGCCCTCGATCCCGGTGCCGAGTGCGCTGAGGGCCCCGATCATGAGATCGGTGTCCCGACTGCGCAACGTCCCGCTCACCCGGGCGGGGGCGTCGGCCAGCGCGGCCAGGACGAGGGCGCGGTTGGTCAGCGACTTGGACCCGGGGACCGGGACCACGGCGTGCACGGGCGTGACGGCGACAGGGGCGTTCCAATGACTCACCTGGTCATTGTCGCCCATCGACCCCGATCCCGCCCGGTCCGGGTGGGAGGATTGACCGCATGTGTGGACGGTTCTCGCTCTCCTCGGATCCGGCGCGGCTCGCGGTGGAGCTCGACGCCGTCGACGAGGCGTCCTCACCGCCCCCGGGACTGTGGCCCGACCAGGCCCCGCGCTCCCCGCGGTTCAACATCGCGCCCACCACCACCATCCCGGCTCTCGTGCTGGACACCCCGCGCGAACGCCTCGACGATCCCGGCGCCTCCCGACGGGTCCTGCGTTCGATGCGATGGGGTCTGGTGCCGTCCTGGGCCAGGGATCCGGGCAAGCTGCCGACCCTGTTCAACGCGCGGGTCGAGACGGCGTTCGAGAAGCCGTCGTTCCGTTCGGCCGTGGCCAGGCGCCACTGCGTGATCCCGATGGACGGTTGGTACGAGTGGGTGCCCGGTGAGCCCGCGGTGCCCGGCGGTAAGGCGGGGCCCAAGCAGCCCTTCCACATGAGTCTCCCCGGTGACCGGGGCCTGCTCATGGCCGGTCTGTGGGAGGCCCGGCGTGACCCGGGGGAGGAGGGCGTCACCCGGTTGTCGTGCACGATCCTCACCACCGAGGCGCTCGGTCCGCTCCGCAGGGTCCATGACCGGATGCCACTGGTGGTGCACCCCGCCGTGCTGTCGGACTGGCTCGACCCCTCGGTGATCGGCGACCCCCGGGCCCTGGTCGCCGGGGCGGGTGGCGACCTGGGGCAGTGGGCCGAGTCGGTGGAGGTCAGGCCCGTCTCGCGCGCGGTGTCCAACGTCCGGAACGAGGGCCCGGAACTGGTCCGGCCGGTGTACCCGACCGCCGACACGCTCTTCTAGCGCGGCGTCACCAGGAGGCGATCGACGCTGTCGTGGCACCAGTGAGCCCGACGAGGTCCGCTGGTGCGAGTTCGATCTCCCACCCGCGACGGCCGGCGCTGCACAGGATCGTGGGGTGGTCCAACGCCGAACTGTCGACCACTGTCACCAGGGACCTCTTCTGTCCCAGGGGGGACACCCCACCGACCACGTACCCGGTGGTCTTCTCCGCCACGTCGAGGGGAGCGAGCGAGGTCCTTCCACAGGCCAGGGCGGCGGCGGCGGCCTTGAGGTTGAGCATCGCGGTGACCGGCAGGACCGCGACCGCCAGTGGGGACCTGGCGCCGGTCGGTGGGCGGGCGGTGGCGAGCACCAGCGTCTTGAACACCCTGGCGGCGTCGACCCCGAGCCGCTCGCCCATCACGCGGGCGGCCTCGTCGCCGAACGCCCCGGTGGTCGCGTCGTAGGTGTGAACCGTGTGGTCGACCCCGGCGGACCGGAGGGCGGCGATGGCGGGGGTGGCCGCCGAGTCGGACCTCCCGTGTCTCGCTCTCTTCCCGCTCATCCTCCCGAGCCTAGTGACGGGGTCGACCGGAATACCGCGACCGTGGACGGTGTTGGTGAGAGCAGGTACCCGGGACCGTCCCCGGGATCGGGAGAGGAGGGTGCGATGCGGACCGCGGTCCTCGACGCCCCGGGCGTGCGGATAGACTCCGGGCCATCGACAGGTGAGGAGTACCGGTTGCCGACCGAGTTGCAGCCCGACGAGTCCGACCAACGCGCCGAACAGTTCGAGGAGCTGGCCATGCCGCTCCTCGACCAGCTGTACGGTGCCGCGCTGCGGATGACCCGCAACCCGGCCGACGCGGAGGACCTCGTGCAGGAGGCGTACGCGAAGGCGTATGCGGGGTTCCACTCCTTCAAGCCCGGTACGAACTTCCGTGCCTGGATGCATCGCATCCTCACGAACGCCTACATCAACCACTACCGCAAGCGGCAGCGCCAACCGGCCCAGTATCCGACCGAGGAGATCCAGGACTGGCAGCTGGCGGCCGCGGCGGAGCACACCTCCACGGGCCTGCGCTCGGCGGAGGTGGAGGCGATGGAGCTGCTACCGGACGACGAGATCCGGTCCGCTCTGGCCCAGCTCCCGGAGGAGTTCCGGATGGCGGTGTACTACGCCGACGTCCAGGACCTGCCGTACAAGGAGATCGCCGAGATCATGGACACCCCGCTGGGGACCGTGATGTCGCGCCTGCACAGGGGGCGAAAGCAGCTACGCGAGCTGCTCCGGGACGTGGCGACGGAGCGTGGCTTCGGTCGTGACAGGACGGAGGGTGTGACGTGACGAGAGAACACGACCTGCGGCTGGAACGGATCGACTGTGAGGCCGCCCGGCGCGACCTGTCCCTTCTCGTGGACCTCGAATGTGATGACGCCTGCCGTTCGAGGCTCGAGCACCACCTCGCCGGGTGCCCTCCCTGTCGTGAGCTCTTCCTGTCGGAGCGCAGGCTCAAGGCCAAGTTGTCGCGGTCATGCTGCGAGAAGGCGCCGTCGGGGTTGAGGGAACGACTCATGGTGGAGATCCGTCGCACCACGGTGACCACGACCGACGCCGACGGGACGACGGTGGTGCACCAGACCACGACGGTGCACCGGCGGTACGCCCACTGACGTCACGGGAGAC
>JBKBRA010000079.1:0-10607 GCA_046292305.1 Dietzia sp.
CCTACGCCGGCCGTACCTTTCCACGCCCGTCCGCTCGATCGTCCGCTCCCGCGTGGTGTGGCTGCTCGTCCTGGCACTGGGCGCCGCACTCACCGTGCAGGTGCTGGCGGTGTTCGAGACCACGCTCGAGCAGGTGGTGGCGCTCTCGCTGTTCGTCCCGCTCATCATCGGCACCGGAGGCAACACCGGTAACCAGGCCGCCACCACGGTCACCCGCGCCCTGGCGCTCGGCGACGTCCGCCCCCGTGACGCCATGCGGGTTCTGGTGCAGGAGGTGAGGACCGGGTTCATCCTCGGCCTGGCCCTCGGCGGGGTGGGGTACATCGCCGCGGGATTGATCTTCGGATTCGACTTCGGCCTGGTCATCGGGCTGACACTGCTGGCGCTGTGCACCATCGCCGCCACGGTGGGCGGGCTCATGCCACTGCTCGCGCAGTCCGTCAGGGCGGACCCGGCGGTGTTCTCCAACCCGTTCATCACGACGTTCGTCGACGCGATCGGGCTGATCGTGTACTTCCTCATCGCACGCTCGGTGCTGGGGTTGTGATGGAGCCGGGGTCGTAGCGGTGGACGTCGTCACAATGGTCCTGCAGGCCCTGCTGGTCGTGCTGGTCCTCAACGTCCTGGCCTGCCTGGTCCGGGTGGTCCGCGGGCCCGGCCCCCGCGACCGCGTCACCGGCGTGGTCCTGGCCGGCACCACGGGCGCGGCGTCGCTGGCGGTTCTCTCGGTGACCGGCCACCTGCCCTCGCTGCGTGACGCGGCGCTCGTCCTGGTGGCGCTGGCGCTCGTCCTCACCGTCACGATGGTCACCGCCCGCCCGCGATGAGCGGAGCGGGCGCCGTCCTCGACGTCGCGGCGATCATCGCCGCCGTCCTGGGTGGTCTCTTCTTCACGGCCGGGACGGTGGGGCTCCTCCGGTTCCCGGACCTGCGAAGCCGTCTCCACGCCGTCACCAAGGCGGACACCCTCGGCCTGGGGTTCGTGATGCTCGCCCTGTCCCTGCGTGCGGACTCGGGCTGGGAGGTCGCCAAGTACGCCACCATCTGGGTGCTGGGGATGGCGGTGGCCGCCGTCGCGGCCACCATGCTCGCGACGGACCCGGACCGGGGAGCCGCGACGTGAACGCGCTCGCCGTGGACTCGGGTTTGATCGGTGCGGGTGTGTTCGGTGCGGATGTGACCGGTGCGGGAGCGACTGGCGCCGGAGTGACGGACATCGTGGTGGGCGTCGCGGCCCTCGTGGCGGCCGCGGTGGCCCTCACCGTCCGCGACCGGCTCACCGCGGTGGTCTCGTTCGTGCTGCTCGGTGGGCTCCTCGCGCTCGTGTGGGCGGGGGTCCGCGCCCCGGACGTCGCGCTCGCGGAGGCCGCCATCGGGACCGGGGTCACCGGCGCCCTCCTCGTGGACGCCGTGGCCGACCGGCGCCGGGGCGCACCCCCGAGGGTCGGCCGCGCCGGTGTCGCGGTGTGGACGGTCGGCGCCCTGATCGGCGCCGGGTTCGCGGCCCTTCTCGTCCGGGCGGTCCTCGCCTCGGACGGATCGGACCGCCACCCCCCGCTCACGGACACGGTCGCCGGGGCCATGGACGGCACCGCAACGGGGCATCCCATCACCGCGGTCCTGCTGGACTTCCGCGCCTACGACACCCTGCTCGAGGTCGCGGTGATCCTCGTGGCCGTGGTGGGGGCGTTCGCCCTGGCCGCCGTCGCCCCGCAGGCCACCGGGACCGCCGGGGCGGGCGTCGGCTCCCTCCATCGCACGCTCGGCGACTTCCTCCGCCTGGCCTCACCCGTCCTGCTGCTGCTGGCCGCCTGGCTGCTGTTCGCCGGGGCCTACCGCCCGGGCGGTGCGTTCCAGGGCGGGGCGACCATCGCCGGCGTGATGATCCTCGCGGCCCTCGCCGGCGTCCCCTCACGGATCCTCCACGGCAGCCGCGGCCGGTGGCTCGTGGCGATCGGCCCCGCCGCGTTCCTCGCCGCCGGCGGGCTCGGCTTGCTGCTGGCCGGGCACTGGCTGGCCATGCCCCCGGGCTGGGAATCCGCGGCGACGATCGGCGTGGAGACCGCGCTCACCGTGTCCATCGGTGCGGGCCTGACCCTGCTCTTCCTCGCCGTGCGCCGGGACACCGCGCGGATCGGGGACGGTGGGCAGTAAATGAGCTCGTTCGCGTGGTACTCGACGATCGGTTGCGTCCTGGTGGCGTCCGGGCTGGTGGTGATGCTGCTGGCCGCCGACCGCTTCCGCAGGCTCGTGGCCCTCAACGTGGCCGCCTCCGGCACGCTGGTCGTCCTGTTGGCCGTGGCCGGGCGGTCGGTCGAACCCGACCCGGTCCCGCACGCCCTCGCGCTCACCGGCATCGTGATCACCGTGGCGTTCACCGGGCTCGGGGTGGTGCTCGCACGGCGGATCGACGAGCTCGACGACGACGGTGACGGTGACGGCGATGGCAATGGCGAGCGGGCCGAGCACCCCTCCGGCGACGAGAGGCGGGACCAGTGATCCCCTCCGTCGCCGCACCGGCCCTGCTGCCGGCCGTGGTCCTGCTCCCGTTGGCGGCAGCCGTCCTCGTCGTCGTCGTCCCCTCCCCCGCCCGGCGGGTCGTCGGCCTGGTGGCCGCGGCGCTCACCGCGGCGGCCGGGATCGCCGTGGTGGCACTGGTGGTCGCACACGGCCCGCTCGTGGTGTCGCTCGGTGGGCACCGCCCGCCGCTCGGCATCTCCCTCCGCGCGGACGGGATCAGCGCCGCGTTCCTCCTGCTCTCTTCCGTGGTGGGGGGCGTGGTGTCGGTCCACGCGGCGGTCCACCCGCCGGCGACCGGGGTCGCCGGGTCCAGGGACTGGTTCTGGCCGACGTGGCTGCTCGCCTGGTCGGGCCTGGCGGCCGTGTTCGTCTCCGGCGACCTGTTCAACCTGTACGTCGCGCTGGAGATCGTCGGTCTCGCGGCCGTCCTGCTGGTGGCGCTGGGCGGGCCCGACGCCTGGCGGGCGGCCTTCCGCTACCTCATCGTGGCGGTCGCGGGGTCCCTGTTGTTCCTCCTGGCCCTGACGCTGGTGTACTCGGCCACCGGAACGCTCGACCTGGCGCTGGCCGGCGCCCGCCTCGCCGAGTCGGACGCCGGCCCCGTGCGCACCGCCGTCCTCGCTCTCACCATGGCGGGCATGGCGCTCAAGTCGGCGGTGTTCCCGCTCCACGGCTGGCTGCCCGGCGCCCACGGCGACGCCCCGTCCGCGGTGAGCCCGATCCTGTCCGGCCTCGTGGTCAAGGCGTCGTTCGTCGTCGCGATCCGGGTGTGGTCCGAGGTCACCGGGCCCGTTCCCGTGGTGGCCGCGGTGATCGGGGTCGCGGCCGCCGGGTCGATCCTGTGGGCCGGCCTGGTCGCCCTGCGCGCCACCGGGTTCAAGCAGCTCGTCGCGTACTCCACCGTCTCCCAGGTCGGGTACCTCTTCCTCTTCTTCCCGCTCGCGGCGGCGGCGGACCGGGAGGGGATACCGGCGACGGCGGCCCTGGGTGCGGTGGTGACCCTCGCCGTGGCGCACGGGCTCGCCAAGTCGGCGCTCTTCCTGGCCGCGGGGCTGTTCAAGGAACACCTCGGAGACGACCGGATCGACTCCCTCGCCGGGCGGGGCGCCGACCTGCCGGTGGTGACCATGGCGATCGGGATCTGCGCGGTCGGCCTGGCCGGGCTCCCCGTGACACTCGGCTTCGCCGGGAAATGGCAGTTGTTGACCGCGGCCGTCGGCGTGCAGGCCTGGTGGATCGTGGCGGTGGTGGCGGCGGGCACCCTCGTGGCCGCCGGATACCTCCTGCGCCCGCTGCAGGCCCTGATGACCGGCGCGGCCGAGGACGGGATCGACTCGGCACCGGACCGCCCGCACTCCCCCCTGCCGCGCGTGGTGACGGTGCTGCCGCTGCTGCTCGCCCTCGTCACCGTCGGGGCGACCTTCGCCGCCGTCCCCCTGACCGAGCTCGTGGCCGTCGGCACGTCCCCGGGAGGTCCGCGGTGAGCGACCTCCTCGGACTCGTGCCCGGCGGCCTGCTCGTGCTGGCTCCCCTGGCTATCTCACTCCTCACGGCCGTGGCGGTCTTCCTGCTCCCCGAGGGCGGCGTCCGCGCTAGATCGACGGTCAACCTCGGCGCCGCGGTGGTCAAGCTGGGACTCATCGCGCTGATGGTGCCGCTCGTGGTGGGTGGTGCCAGGCCCGAGTGGCGGACCGCGCTGCTGCCCGGGATCGACTTCGTCCTCCGGGTCGAACCCCTGTCCCTGCTGTTCGCCGGCCTGTCGTCCCTGCTGTGGCTCCTCACCACGATCTACGCCATCGGCTACCTCGAGGCCCGACCGAACCGCAGCCGGTTCTTCGGGTTCTTCGCCCTGTGCGTGACAGCCACCGTCGGTATCGCGTTCTCCGGGAACCTCGTGACGTTCCTGCTTTTCTACGAACTGCTCACGCTGGTGACCTACCCGCTGGTGGTGCACAACGGCACCGCGGCCGCGCGACGCTCCGGGCGCCTCTACATGCTGTACACGCTCGGCGGCGGGCTCAGCCTGCTCACCGGGATCGTCTGGCTCACCACCCTCGTCGGCGACGTCGAGTTCACCCCGGGTGGTGTAGAGGCGGTGGGTGCGCTCGCGTCCGACTCACCGGGCACCGCCGTCGCGATCTTCGTCCTGATGGTCGCCGGCCTCGGCGTCAAGGCCGCCCTGTTCCCCCTCCACGGATGGCTCCCGCGCGCGATGGTCGCGCCCGCACCCGTCAGCGCCCTGCTGCACGCGGTGGCAGTGGTCAAGGCGGGCGTGTTCGGCCTGGTGCGCGTGATCGACGACGTCTACGGAGTGGAGGTGGCCGATGCCCTCGGGGTCCTGAGGCCGCTGCTCTTCCTGGCCGCCTTCACCGTGATCTACGGGTCGGTACGCGCGCTGTTCCAGGACGACCTCAAGAAGCGGCTCGCCTACTCGACCGTCAGCCAGGTGTCGTACATCACGCTGGGGATCACCCTGGTGAGTGCGGTGGGCACCGCCGGCGGCCTGGCCCACCTCGTGCACCAGGGGCTCATGAAGATCACCCTGTTCTTCTGCGCCGGGTTGTTCGCCGAGGTCCTGGGCATCAAGACCGTATCGGCCCTGGCCGGTCTCGGCCGGCGCATGCCGTGGACGTGCGCGGCGTTCACCGTGGGCGCGTTCGGGATGATCGGCGTGCCACCGGTCGCGGGATTCATCTCCAAGTGGGAACTGGGGCTCGGGGCGCTCGACTCGGACAACCAGTGGGTGCTCTGGATCCTCGTCGCCAGCGCGGTGCTCAACAGCGCCTACTTCCTTCCCCCCGTGATGGCCATGTGGTTCCGACGTGCCGAGGCCCGGTACGACACCCCCGAGTACCGGCGCCGGCCCAGGGTCGAAGCACCCCTCGCCCTCCTCGTCCCCGCGGTCATCACCGCCGGGCTCTCCCTGGCCGTCGGGATCGTCGCGGCCGCCCCCTACGCGCCGTTGGCCATGGCCACGTTCATCGCGAGGGGTGTGTTCCCGTGATCACGACCCTGTGGACCTCCACCTTCCTGCTGCCGCTCCTCGTCGCGGCCGGACTGGGAGCCCTGGCCACCCGGAATCGCAGCGAACCCGGCGCGGTGTCGGTACTGCTGATGCGCCTGGCCCCTCTCACCTGCCTTCCCGCGCTCCTGCTCACCGTGGCCCCCGGGGCGGGTCAGGGCATCCCGCTGTACGTGCCGTGGCTGCTCGTGGGGACCCACCTGGAACTCGACTCACTCGCCCGCCCCCTGGTGCTGGTGTCCGCACTGCTCTACGGGTCCGCGCTGGCCGCCGTGGCGTGGACGGGCGCGGGGCGGGGCCGCGACCTGGTGGCGTTCCTCCTCATCTGCCACGCCGGCACCACGGCGGTGTTCACCGCCGCCGACGCGGTGACCTTCTACCTCGGGTACGCGGTCATGAGCTTCGCCGCCTACGGGCTGGTCGTGCACTACCGGACCGAGGCGGCGATGCGGGCCGGGCGCGTCTACCTGGTGCTCACCGTGGTGAGCGAGACGGCCATCCTGGCCGCGATCCTGATGGTGGCCGCCGCGGGCGGAACCCGGCTCGCCGACGCACCGGCCGCCGTCGCCGCCGCGCCGAACACCGAGGTGATCGTCGCTCTCCTGCTGGTCGGATTCGGCGTGAAGGCCGGAACGCTCCCCCTGCACGTGTGGCTCCCGCTCGCCCACCCGGCGGCACCGCCCGCCGCGAGTGCCGTCCTGTCCGGGGCGATGGTCAAGGCCGGCCTCGTGGGGTGGCTGCGGTTCCTCCCGCTCGGCGAGGTGTCGATGCCCGGGTGGGGGCTGACCCTGGTCCTGCTGGCACTGGGCGGGGCGTTCCTCGCGGTCCCGGCCGGTGAACTGCAGAAGGACCCCAAGGTGGTGCTGGCCTACTCCACCATCAGCCAGATGGGGTTCCTCGCCGCGCTCGTGGGCGTCGCCCTGGTCTCCCCCGAACTGGCACCCGCGGTCGCACCGGCCGCCGTCGCCTACGCGGTGCACCACGCACTGGCCAAGGGGGCACTGTTCCTCGGCGTCCCCGTCTGGAAACACCACGCCCGGGGTGTCAGACGGTGGATCGTCGGGGTGGGGCTCGTCGGCGCCGGGCTCGCCGTGGCCGGGGCTCCGTTCAGCTCGGGATCGGTGGGCAAGTACGCCGCCAAGTCCGCGGTCGGCGAGGCCACCGTGTTGGGGATGGACCTCGTCACGCTGCTCCCGCTCATCGCGACCGGGTCGACCCTGCTCCTCCTGCGCTTCGGCTGGCTGCTCCTCCACGGGGAACCGGAGACCCGCCGCCGCGGGGACGCCGAGCTCGGCGCCTGGCTGGTGCTGGTGGCCGGCGGGATCGCCCTGCCCTGGGTGGTGACCGACCTGTGGCTGCCCGTCGGGTCCGTACCCGGCCTCGACGCCGTGACCCTGTGGGACGCCACGTGGCCGATCCTGCTTGGGCTGGCGATCGGTGGGCTGGCCTGGTGGCTGTCCGCCCGGGACATCCTGCCCGGGTGGGCCGCGCACCCCGACGGCCGGGCGCTGCCCCCCGGAGACCTGGTGGTCCCGGAGGAACGACTGGTCCGGTCGGCGATGGCGCTCGCACGGTCCACCGCCGTGGCCCCCCGACGGGTGTCGGAGCAGGTCTCCGGTCGCCTGGCCGAGCACCGTCCCGCGGCCACGATGGAGCACGGGATCGACACGCTCGAGACCTTCCTGCGTTCCCGTGCCGGCCGCGGACTGCTCCTGTTGGCCCTGGTCACCGCCCTCATCGCCTCGGAGGTGGCCGCATGATGCGATACGCCCGGTCCGGGTTGGTCCGCTTCCTTCCGTTGCTGCTCCTGTGGTGGATTCTCGCCGAGGGCGACACGCGGTTCTGGTACTACGGACTCGCCGCGACCGTGGCCGCGACCGCCGTGAGCCTCCGGGCACTCCCGCCCGCGCGCCCGCGGGCCGGTCGGCGACCGTGGGAGGTCCCGCTGTTGATGGGATGGTTCCTGGTGGCGCTCCTGCGTGGCGGAGTCGACGTGGCCCGTCGGGCGCTGGCTCCCGGGATGGCCATCTCGCCGCACACCCAGCGGTTCCCGATCCTGTCCGAGACCCCGGCCGGGCGCCGACTGGCGCTGTGGATGATCAACCTCACGCCCGGGACCCTGGTCGTGGACGAGGGCGAGGACTGGGTGGAACTGCACGTTCTCGCGCAGGACATCGACGCAGGACACACGTGGGAGCAGCTCGAGACTCGCCTGCGTCGCATCATCGGGACCTGACCCGGAACGACAGGATCTGGCCGGGTGGCCGCCACGCCCGGGGTAAAGTGACATGTGTCACTTTCTGCCGTGTAGCTCAACCCCACCGTCCAACCCTGTTCGTCTCCAACCCTGTCGAAGGGCGCCCATGACCCACGAAGAGTCCGTCGATCCGCTCATGCCCGAGCTCGCCTGCTACGGCCTGGCCGGGCACAGCGCCTCGCCGGCCGATCTCATCGTCGAAGCCGCCCGCGCGGAGGAACTGGGGCTCGGGTCGATCCTGCTGTCCGAGCGGTTCGCCCTCAAGGACGCGGCGGTCATGGCGGGGGCCGCGGTCGCGGCGACCACCCGGATCGGCGTCGGCACCGCCGCGACCAACCACAACACCCGGCACCCCCTGGTCACGGCCACCATGGCCACCACCCTGCACCGGATGTCCGGCGGCCGGTACGCGTTCGGGCTGGGCCGGGGCATCCCACTGCTGTTCGACATCATGGGCCTGCCGCACGTCACGTCGGCGCAGCTCGAGGACGCCGTCGGCATCTACCGCACGCTCTGGCGGGGCGGATCGGTGGCCGGTCACGACGGCCCGGCGGGCAGCTATCCCTACCTCGTGCAGGACTCCTCGTTCGACGAGGACATCCCGGTGCTGCTCATGGCCATGGGGGACAACTCGCTCCGGCTCGCCGGTCGGATCGCCGACGGCGTGGTGCTGCACACGTTCATGTCCGACACCGCGGTGGAGCGATCGGTGCGGCTGGTCCGCGAGGCCGCCGAACGGGCCGGTCGCGATCCGGCGCGGGTGCGGATCTGGTCGGTGATGGCCACCATCGAGGACTCGCTCGACGAGACGGCGCGGCTGCGCAAACTCGTCGGCCGCCTGGCCACCTACCTCACCGGGTACGGCGATGTGCTGGTGCGCGTCAACGGCTGGGACCCGGCGGGGCTGGAGCGTTTCCGAACCGACGAGCGCCTGTCCGCCCACTCCGGTGCGCTCGACGCCACCGACGACCTCGACCTCCTGCGCCACGCCCGCGACGTGCTGCCCGACGAGTGGCTGGCCTGCGCCGCGGTCGGCAGCGCCGACCACTGCGCCGACCGCATCGAGGGCCAGCTCGCGCTCGGCGCGGACTCCGTCGTCCTACACGGCGCGACCCCCGACGAGCTCGCCCCGGTCCTGGCCGCCTGGCGCCTCCGGCGGGACCCCCGACGGTTCGACCATCTCTCGACCAACCCCGGACGGCTCCACCTGCGGAAGGACCCCCAGTCATGACCAGCGTCGACTCCAGCGCCCCCGTGGTCTGCACACCGGAGGAGGTGACCGCGGAATGGCTCACCGAGGCGCTCGGCACCGAGGTCCGGTCGGCGCGGACCGAGGCCGTGGGCACCGGGCAGATCGGCTGCTGTGTGGTCGCACACGTCGACGGGGACGGCCTGCCTCCCACCCTGTTCGTCAAACTCCCGAACCCCGACGAGGGCATGCGGGCGCTGCTGCACGGTGTCTACCGCAGCGAGGTGCTGTTCTACCGCGACCTGGCGCCGACCGTGGCCGTGCGGGTTCCGCGGGGCCGGTTCGCCGCCCTCGGGAAGCGGGAGGGCGAGTTCACGCTCGTGCTGGACGACGTGGCTCCGCTGGTCCAGGGCGATCAGCTCACCGGCCTGACGATCGAGGACGCGCGCGACTGCGCCGTCAACCTGGCCGGGCTGCACGGTCCGCGCTGGTGCGATCCGGCACTGCGTGGAATCGACGGCCTGTCCTGCCCTTCTGTAGAGGACAACGTCACCCTGCAGGAGCTCGGCGGGCCGGCGCTGGAGGCCTTCCTCGCCGAGTTGGGAGACCGACTCGACGACGACGAGCAACGGATCCTGACTGAGATCGCCCCACTGATCGCGGACTGGGCCAACGGGCGGACTGATCGATACGCCCTGCTGCACGCCGACTACCGCGCCGACAACATGCTGATCGACCCCTCCGGGCGTCGGCCGTCCCTGGCCTGCGACTGGCAGACCCTCACCGTGGGGCTCCCCGGGCGAGACCTCGGCGGCTTTCTCGGCTCCAGCCTGGACGTGGCCGACCGCCGGGCCTCCGAGCGCGGCATCGTGGCCGACTACCACCGCGCCCTCCTCGGGCACGGGGTGACCGACTACTCCCTCGAGACCTGCTGGGACGACTACGTCTACGGGCTGCTCCAGACCCCGGTGCTCGGGATCTTCGGCTGGATGTACGGCACCCGGACCCCGCGCGGTGACGAGATGTTCGCCTTGCTCATGCGGCGGGCCTGCCGGGCGATCGCCGACCTCGACGCCCTCGCCGTGGTCCGCGCCGGCTGACGCGCCCTCCACCGAAGCCACGCTCCGCCTTCCGGGCCTTCCCGGCCCCCGGCCTCCCACCTTCCCGGCTTACGCTCCGCCTATGCCCGCTCCGCGCGGACTCGCGCTGCCGGTGTGGTCCATTCCGCCAGCGCACCTCGAAGGAGGTGCAACCCGAGAACGGTGGGAAGCCGGCGGACGACCAGGGCCCGACCCCGCTCGTCGCGGGATCGGGCCCTTCGTCTAACCGTGTCCTACTAGCGAGTCGTCACTCCTGGCGACGGTGGTTGCCACGCGGGCCCGACTCGACACCGGTCCGCACGGCGTTGCCGAGGTCCGGATCGACGGCGGTCCAGTAGGCGTAGACGCGCTCGAGCAGCTCGGTCTCGGACGGGTCGATCTTGCTGACGTGGCCGGCGATGTTGCCGGCCAGACGCCCACGTGCCTCGTCGTCCAGGACCTCGCGGTACAGCGTCGTGGCCTGGGCCTGGTCCGTGTCGTCGGAATGCGGCGACACGTCCCCGCGGTAGATCTCCGAGC
>JBKBRA010000080.1:0-10061 GCA_046292305.1 Dietzia sp.
CTCGATCCTGATCATCGGTTTCGGCGCCGCGTTCTGGAACTGGTGGGGGCTGCTCGGTGGCGCGGTCGCTCTGATCATCACCGCCTGCGCGCTGGTCTTCGAGTACCACTGGGGCCGCGAGAAGCACTGACGACCCGATAGTCCAGACGAGGCCCCCACCGTGATCCGCGGTGGGGGCCTCGTCAGTTCGTGGGCCACGCACGGGGCCCCTCCTGGCGGCTGGTGAGGCCGCCCGGAAAGAACTCGGGCCGGGACCGGCGCGGCGCGCTGGTCCCGGCCCGAATCCTGCCGGGTGTGGGGTCTACAGACCCATGTCCTTGGCGATGATGGTCTTCATGACCTCGTTGGTCCCGCCGTAGATCCGGTTGACCCGGTTGTCCGTGTACAGGCGGGCGATCGGGTACTCGTTGATGAACCCGTAGCCGCCGTGCAGCTGCAGACAACGGTCGATCACCTCGGCCGCGATCTCGGTGCAGAACAGCTTGGCCGACGCGGCCTCGGCCGCGGTCAGCTCTCCCTGGTCGAGCGCCTCGAGCGCCCGGTCAGCGACGGCCTGGGAGGCGTCGACCTTGGCCTGGCAGGCGGCGAGCTCGAACTTGGTGTTCTGGAACGAGGCCACCTCCTTGCCGAAGACCGTACGCTGCTGGGTGTACTCCTTGGCGAAGCGCACCGCCGCCGCCGCCTGCGCGTAGGCACCGTAGGCGATCCCCCAGCGCTCGGACGGCAGGTTCTGGCCGAGGTAGTGGAAACCACGGTTCTCCTCGCCGAGCAGGTCCTCGACCGGCACCTTCACGTCACTGAAGGCCAGTTCCGCGGTGTCGGAGGTCCGCAGGCCGACCTTGTCCAGCTTGCGTCCCACGGAGTAGCCCTCGAGCGTGGTGTCGACGGCCAGGAGGGAGATCCCGAAACGACGGTCGTCCTCGCGAGGGGGAGCGGTACGGGCGCACACGATCACGCGGTCGGCGTGAACGCCGCCGGTGATGAAGGTCTTGGCGCCGTTGAGGACGTAGTGGGTGCCGTCCGCGGAGAGCTTGGCCGTGCTCTTCATGCCGGCGAGATCCGAGCCGGTGCCGGGCTCGGTCATGGCCAGGGCCCACATCTCCTCGCCGGAGACGAACTTGGGCAGATAGCGCTGCTTCTGCTCCTCGGTTGCCAGGGCCTTGATGTAGGGGAGCCCGAGCAGGACGTGAACGCCCGAGCCACCGAAGTTCACGCCGGCGCGGGCGGTCTCCTCGGACTGGATGGCCTCGAACTTGTGCGAGTTGATCCCGGCGCCGCCGTACTCCTCGTCGACGTTGATGCCGAACACGCCGAGGTCGGCGAGCTTGTAGTAGAACTCGCGCGGCACGATGCCCGCGTCGAACCACTCCTGGAAGTGGGGGGACACCTCTGACGCGATGAAGTCGCGGATGGTCTGGCGGAAGGCCTCGTGGTCTTCGTCGAACACTGTGCGGCGCAAGTTAGTGCCTCTCCTTCGGACGCCCGCTGATCTAGGGGGTGGGACGTCTGGTGTATGTCTGCTACCAGTGCCGATCGTACAAGGGTGGGGGGAGCGCCACTGCGGGGGTTCCCGACTACTCGCGGGGGCTCGAGGCGCCGGTGCCGCCCGCCGGTGGCCGGAAGTCGAGCGCGTCCGCCGCCACGATCCTGATCGGACCGCGGACCTCGGTCCCGGTGACGACCTCGCCTCGGTGCAGGATGGCGACGACCCCGTCCGCACGGAGGTCCGAGGCGACCTCGCGGGCGGTCTCCATGAGCTCACGCCACCGCTCGCCACCGACCGTGCGGGCAGCGTCGCTGGGACAGATCGACCCCTCACCGCGGGAGCGGAGCAGCGTCCGGATCGTCGCGGCCAGCCGCCTGCGCGTCCCCTCCTCGGTGGGCTCCCACCACGGGTCGCCGCGCTCGCCGAGTGCCACCTTGGCGTCGTTCACCATCACGCGGGCGGCGTCACCCTCGGTCCTCACCAGGCGACGGCCGGTCATGAGCGCGGAGACGAGTTCGGTCCGGAGCGTGTCCGGGATCGACGGGTCGGTGGCTCTCCACCGCTTGCCCTTGACCACGATGTAGCGGCCGTCCTCGGTGTGTTCGACGTCGTTGCTCGTCACACCGTGATCATGCCCGTACCTCGTCGAGGTGTCACGAACCCCGCCGCTCAGGACATGAGTCGAACATCGAGAGGCTATTGTAGAACGTGTTCTAGTGTGCACCGGTCGGCGGCCGGTGTCGGGGCCGGGCATACCGGTGATGACGAGACGAGGAGTTCCCGTGACGGCGCAGGGCAGCACGTTCGATGCAGAGTTCGATGTGGTCGTCGTGGGATCGGGCGTCGCGGCGCTCTTCGGTGCGGCCGCGGCGGCGTCGCGGGGCCTGGCCACCTGCCTCGTCGAGAAGACGGATCGTTTCGGTGGCACTTCCGCGTACTCCGGTGGTGCGGTGTGGCTACCCGGCAACGCGGTCCTCGCCCGCGATGGGCTCGAGGACTCCGTCGAGACGGGACGCACCTACTTCCGTTCCGTGGTGGGCGACCGGACCGGCCACGACCTTCAGGACGCCTACCTCAACACCGGGCCGATGGTCGTCGACTTCCTGCAGGACGAGCTGGGTATCCCGACACGGTTCCAGGCGTTCCCGGACTACTTCGATGCACCCGGTCGTCAGGAGGCGGGTCGCAGCATCTATCCCAAGCCGATCAAGGGTGAAGAGGTGGGGGAGCGCACCGCTGACATCCGTTCCTCCGTCCCGTCCGACCAGTTCGGTGCCCCCGAGGACACCACGAGGCTGGAGGGCGGCCGCGCCTGGGTCGCCCGGCTCGTGCTGGCGTTGGACGCGATGGAGACCGCCGAACTGAGGCTGTCCACGGCGGCGGAGGAGCTCATCCGGGACGACGACGGACGGGTCGTGGGGGTCGGGGTGCGTGATGACTCGGGTCTGCGGCGGATCGGTGCTCGGCGTGGTGTACTCGTGGCCGCCGGCGGCTTCGAGAGGTCGCCGGAACTGCGCGCCCTCTGGCAGCGGATGCCGACCGCCGACTGGTCGGCCTCCCACCCGGACACCGGTTCCGGCGACGCCGTCCGCATGTTCGAGGAGGTCGGTGCGCGGCTCGATCTGTTGGACCAGTCGTGGTGGTGCCCCGCGACGCTGTTCCCCAACGGGCATGCGGCGTTCACACTCGGATTCCGCTCCGGGATCATCATCGACGGCACCGGTCGACGCTTCGGCAACGAACTCCTGCCGTACGACCAGATGGGCCGCAGAATGCATGCCCGGATGGACGACGGGGCGGGCGAGGAGTTCTGGTTCGTCTTCGACGACGCGGAGGCGGGCGCGTACCCGGCGATCTGCGTCCCCGCCCCCGACCCCGAGCAGTTGCGCGAGGCCGGACTCTGGCACACCGCAGGGTCGATCGGGGAACTCGCGGACGCCATCGGAATCGATGCGGGCGCCCTCGGTGAGAGCGTCGCACGCTTCAACGGCTTCGCCGCACAGGGCGGGGACGACGACTTCGGGAGAGGCGAGGACCCGTACGGGCGCTTCTTCCTCGGCGCCTCCACGCCCGAGGAGTGCCTCCGGCCGCTGGGTGGCGAGCCGGTGCACGCCGTCCGGCTGGTCCTGGGGGACCTGGGCACCAAGGGTGGTGCCGTGATCGACCCGAACGGGTCCGTGGTCGGTACCGACGGCGCACCGATCCCGGGCCTGTACGCCGCCGGCAACTCCTCGGCGTCGGTGTCGGGCGAGGCCTACCCGGGTCCCGGGGTTCCTCTGGGATCGGGTATGACCATGGCTTTCCGGGCCGTCGCCGACATGGCCGGTCAGCCACTACCGGTGAACCCCGTCCCGGTCAGTCCGTGACCGGTGGACCGGCCGCCCACTCGAGGAAGCCGGCAACCGAGATGACGGGTTTACCCCACTTCCGGGCAGTGCGGGCCTTGCTCGACTGACTACCGATCTCGGCCACGACGAGGGCGTCGCAGCGGGTCTTGGTCACGTTCCCGACCGGGACCAGCCCGCGGGCCTGGGCCAAGGACTCCATCTCGTCGCGGGAGAGCAGGTTCCCTGAAGGATCTAGAGCGCTGCCGGTGAAACACACCCGGGTCCCGGGCGCCAGGACCTCGCCGGCGAGCGCCGATCCGGTGGCCTCGAGCCCGTCGGCGAGGTCCAGCCCCAGGAGACGCCCGACCCTCCGGAGCCTCGTGATGGTCTCGGCGTCGAGTGCGACACGCTCCGCTGCGGCGCGGATCTGCTCGGCGAGCAGCGCACGCGCTCCGGACTCGAGATCGCGGTCTCCGGCGAAACGGAGGGCCTCGTCGTGGTCCCCGTCCGGCCCGTTGCCCGGGTCGCGGAGAGTCAAGAGCGTCGCCCCCACCTCGCCGCTGATCTCCAACATCGCGGAGAGCTGGGGGAGGACGTCGGAGGTCGGGGGGTGGACATCGACGTCACGACTCAGCAGGTATCCGATCCTCGTCTCGTCGACGAGATCCGCGTCGAAGACTCCGGCTGCCGGATCGTCGGCCGCCAGCTGTTCCCGCACCTCGAGCGCCACGCGGGCTCGCTCGATGGCGGAGCCGGATCTGGTCCGCGTCCGCTCCTTCGGCGTGAGGTGCTGTGAGGGGAGGTCGACGCCGGACGGCATCGGCATCGCGCTGCCCAGCCGCTTGAGTTCGGAGTCGATGCATCCGAGGGTCCTGTCCACGTCCACTCCGACAGGCGTGTGGCCGTCGAGCAGCGGGGCGATCATCGACCAGGCCTCGAGGAGGGTGGGGGCCAACAGGACGTCAGAGACCGTGACCCGGTAGTCGGTCCTCGCCTCCGCGAGGTCGCGCTGCGGATTGACCAGGGTGGAGACGGCGGTCCCGTCGGAGAACGCGACGGCCAGCTCCACCGGCCGGGGTCTTGACCGGGGGTTCTCCTCGCCGACGGTGAGTATGCCGATCGAGCAGAAGCGACGGTCCGGGCCGTCGGGCCCGGGAGCGCGGAGGAAACGGATGATCCGGCGATCGGTCTTGAGATCCTTGGCGAACACCGGGCGGGTGAGCACCAGCCCGGCCAGAGAGCGGCAGCGACTGAGTGCGACGTAGAGCTGACCGGTCGCGAACGTCCCTCCACTGAGATCCACGACCAGTCGCTCGAGGGTCTGCCCCTGACTCTTGTGGATGGTGATCGCCCACGCCAGCGTGAACGGGAACTGGGTGAACGTCCCGACGATCTCGTGTCGCATGCCGTCGCCGGCGGCCACCGGGCGGGTCACATCCCAGGTCCACAACGGGACCTCGGCGACCTCCCCGCCCGTGAACCCGACGACGACGACCGGACCGCGCCCACCCCGATCGACCCGACCGACCCGACCGCCGAGTGTGACATCCAGGACACGACCGATCGACCCGTTCACCCACCGATCCGAGGGGTCGTTGGTGACCATCATGATCTGCGCACCCACCTTGAAGTGCAGGGTCTCGTCGACGGGAGGGTCGAAACCGGCGATATCGCCGCTGGTGGTGGCGGTCATCGCCAGCTCGGAGCCCGGCAGGCGATCCAGTCGCTGCCGGTTGCGGCTGGTGGCGATCCGGTTGGTCGTGGTCAGGGTGAGCCAGAACTGATCGTCGGGTGGCTCGAAATCCGGATCGGTCCGGGCGTTGATCTCATCCCGGGCGTGGCCGACGAGCGTGCCCTCGCGGATGGAGTTCAGGATCGCGGTGAGCTTGGGATCGCCGGACTGCCGGAACACGTGTGTGAGGTCGACCGTGCGGAAGTCCTCGCGGCTGTAGCACTCCGCCGAGAAGAAGTACGGGGTCGCATAGGTGCTGTCGAAGGCCGCTCTCTCGGACGCGGTGACCACCGGTGGCAACTGGAACAGATCACCGACGAGGACGATCTGTACCCCGCCGAACGGCATGGACGGATCCGGCCCGAACCGCCCCAGGGCCACAGCGATCATGTCGAAGACGTCGGCGCGGAGCATCGACGCCTCGTCGAGGACGAGGGTGCGGATTCCCGCCAGCGCGTCTACGAACCGGCCCGGACGGTACCCCGGACCCCGGATGTGGTCGATCGTGTGGCTCGGATGGAAGCCGAAGACCCGGTGGATCGTGTAACCGCCGATGTTGAGTGCGGCGATCCCGGTGGGTGCGGCGACCAGGGTGGGGTGTTCGGTCTCCGAGAGGAAGTGCCGGATGAGTGTCGACTTTCCGGTGCCGGCCTTGCCGGTGAGGAAGAGGTTCTCGCCGGCGTGCAGGTGTGCGAGTGCCCTGTCGAACTCCTCGGTGAGGACGATCCCCGGGCCGGGGTCCGGTAGTCGCGTCGAGTCGGTCATCTACGCCTCCTCCCGCACATATCGAACGACCGCGGGCCGGAACTCCTGGCGGAGTTCCGGCCCGCGGTCGGGTGTCGCCGGTGGATCAGTGCTCGTCGTGGCGACGAGTACGGTTCTCCTCCTGCAACGTGGTGAGCATCGAGCGCTCCTGGTCGTGCTTGCCGTGATCGGCGTCGTCGAGCAGACGAACCTCGTCGCCCGGGTCGGCCGTGAGCGCGCCCCGCGGGGGGCGACCGGCCGCACCGAGTTGGTTCATCTTGCTGGGCACCTTGGCGCCGGCGTACTCGAGCGGAACCGCGTGGCCGTGCTCGTCGATCCCACCGAGCGGCTGGTGGACCTCGACGAACTCACCCTTGGGCATCCGCATGATGATGCCGGTCTCGATCCCGTGCTCCAGCACCTCCCGGTCGGCCCGCTGCAGACCCAGGCAGAGCCGGTAGGTGAAGAAGTACATGACCGGCGGCAGCAGGATCAGACCGATACGACCAGCCCATGTGGTGGCGTTCAGTGAGATGTTGAAGTGGTATGCGATCAGGTCGTTCGAACCCATCAACACCAGGATCACGTAGAACGTGATCGCCATGACGCCGGCGCCGGTACGAACCGGCACGTCGCGCGGACGCTGGAGCAGGTTGTGATGCGCGGTGTCGCCGGTGAGTTTGGCTTCGATCCACGGGTACAGGAACATCACGGCCACCATGGCACCGAGCATCACCGCCACCCAGAGCACGGCGGGGATGGTGTAGTTGCCCAGGTATATCTCCCACGCAGGCATCACGCGGGCGCCACCCTCGGTCCACAGCATGTACCAGTCGGGTTGCGAGCCGGCTGAGATGTGGGATGGGTTGTATGGCCCGAGATTCCATATCGCGTTGATCGTGAACAGGCCCGAGAAGAGCATGAGCATGCCGACGGTGATGGCGCCGAACGCGACGGACTTGACCGCGAAGACCGGGAGGATCCGGACGCCGACGACGTTGTTCTCCGTGCGGCCGGGCCCGGGGAACTGCGTGTGCTTCTGGTACCAGACCAGCGCGAGGTGCGCGGCGATGAGGGCCAGGATGATGGCGGGGATGATGAGCACGTGCAGGATGTAGAAGCGCGGGATCAGCAGATCGCCGGGGAAGTCCCCGCCGAAGATCATCCAGTGCATCCAGGTCCCGATGACCGGGAGTCCGACGATGATGCCGGAGGTGATCCGGATGCCGGTTCCCGACAGGACGTCGTCCGGCAGGCCGTAGCCGAGGAAGCCCTCGACGATGCCCAGCAGCAGCAGCACGCAACCGATGACCCAGTTGGCCTCACGCGGGCGACGGAACGCGCCGGTGAAGAAGATGCGGATCATGTGGACGATCATCGAGGCGACGAAGAGCAGTGCCGCCCAGTGGTGGATCTGGCGCACGAAGAGCCCGCCGCGGACCTCGAACGAGATGTTGAGTGCCGTCTCGTAGGCCCGGGAGATCTCGATGCCGTTGAGGGGCGCGTAGGCACCCTGGTAGATCACCTTCGACATCGACGGGTCGAAGAAGAGGGTGAGGTACACACCCGAGATCAGCAGGATGACGAAGCTGTACAGGGCGATCTCGCCCAGCAGGAAGGACCAGTGCGTGGGGAAGACCTTGTTGATCTGCCGACGCATGCCCTTGGCCATGGTGTACCGCGAGTCGAGCTCATTGCCGACCGCGGCGAGTTTGGTGTTGTTACTCATGAACGACGCTCCCAGAAGGCAGGTCCGACCGGCTCGATGAAGTCGCCGTTGGCGACGAGGAATCCCTCGTTGTCAACCGCGATGGGCAACTGCGGCAGTGCGCGCGCGGCGGGGCCGAAGATCGGCTTCGCGTACTCGAGCGCGTCGAACTGCGACTGGTGGCACGGGCAGAGGAAGCGATGCGTCTGCTGCTCGTACAGTGAGGTGGGGCAGGCCAGGTGAGTACAGATCTTCGAGTAGGCGTACAGGTCGCCGTAGTTGAAGTTCTCCTGACCCTTGCGCTTGATCACCCTGGCCGCGTCCGCGGGGCGGAAGCGGATCAGCATGACCGAGTTGCGCGCTCCGTGGATCGAGTGCATGTGCTCCTCGAAGTCGCCCAGGGCGCTCGCGGGAAGCGGGAACACCGACTCGAGTCCACCGGCGGAGAGATCCTCCACGTGGATGCGCTCGAGGCGGCCCTCACCCGCCGGGGGATGCCCGTCCGGGTAGACCTTGCCGGTGTCCCGACCGAGGTACACCTTCTCGGCGGGGAGTCCGTCGGGACGGGTGTCCGAGGCGAGGGTCCACCCGGTGGTGTGCAGGGTGCCGTCTCCGGCGATGTTGAGCTCCCCGCGGCGCCACGGGTTCTTGACCATGCCCCCGAGCGGGAGGATCGCGGAGAGGCCGATGAGGCCCACGCTCGCGCCGAGGAATCCGCCCATGACCTTGCGACGGCCGAGGGTCGAGGTCTTCCAGGAGTCGTTGAGTCCGGCGACGATGGTCCGGCGGTCGATATCCTCCGACGGGCCGTCGTGGCGGGTCTGGACCGAGATCTCCTCAGGGATGAACTTCTTGGTGAACTGCACGGCACCGAATCCCAGGAAGAGGATCGAGAGGCCGATCGTGGTTCCGAGGAGCGGCGTGTAGACCATGTAGAGCCAGTAGCCGTCCTCACCCTGTCCGCGGTACTCCCACGGCCAGGCGATGTAGACGACCGCGAACGCCAGCGCCAACACGGCGGACAGTGCGAACCAGATGGTGACGACGCGTGCAGCACGCTTCTCGGCTCGAGTGGTGACGTCATCCGGCCAACGGTTCTCGCGGAATCGGATGTCCACCTCGTCGAGCTCGGTTCCCAACCGGACGAGCTCGGCGTCGCTCATCCGGTCGAGGTCCGCGGGGGACGGGTTCTTCGGGGTCTCACTCATGAACGGGATCCGATCCACAGGGTCGCGCCGATGAGGGCGACGATGCCGACTAGCCAGATGGCCGCACCTTCGGTCACGGGGCCGAGCCCGCCGAGCGCGTAGCCGCCGGGCGAGACCTTGGAATCCGTGTCCTTGATGAAGGCGATGATGTCCTTCTTCTCGTCAGGCGTGAGCTGGCGGTCCGAGAACTTGGGCATGTTCTGCGGCCCGGTGAGCATCGCCTGGTAGATCTCCTGCTCGTTGGCAGGGTCGAGAATCGGGGCGTACTTGCCCGCGGAGAGCGCACCGCCACGACCGGTGAAGTTGTGACAGGAGGCGCAGTTGAGGCGGAAGAGTTCGGAACCGCGAGCGATCTCCTCTGCGCGGGCCTGGCCGGAGGCGCCACGCAGGGACTCCTGGGCGATCGAACCGTCGGGATCGGTGACGATCTCGGGGCCACCGCCGTAGAGGTCGACGTACGCCGCGAGCGCGATGATCTGGTGCTCGCTGTAGCGCGGCTTCTTGCGCTCGGCCTGGGCCTCGTTGTTGGCCATGGGCATACGGCCGGAATGGACCTGGAAGTAGGTCGCGCCCGCACCCGTGCCGACGAGTGACGGGCCGCGGTCCTCGACGCCCTGCAGGTTCTGTCCGTGGCAGGTGATGCACGCGACGTCGTAGATCGACTTGCCCTCGGCGATGAGCGCGGCCTGGTCCTGCTGGGCGGTCGCGACCTGGGGCTCGGGAACGACGGCCGTGGCGATCGCCCCGGCGCCGAGGAGACCGGCGGCGATGACGAGCGCGCCGGTCGCCTTGCGGCGACGCTTCGACGAGGCCGGACGAGCCGGATTCACCGCGGGCTCCGGCGACGGTGTGTCCG
>JBKBRA010000081.1:0-9544 GCA_046292305.1 Dietzia sp.
GCATCACCGCCGCACTTTCGAGGCCGATGAATCCCCCTCCGATCACGACGACCTGCTTGACATCCGCGAGCCGGGCCCGGAGCTGGTCGGCGTCATCCATGGACCGCATGACGAGGACGTTCGGCGCGTCTCCCCCCGGGATCGGGATTCGCCGCGCCTGGGCACCGGTCGTCAGCGCAAGGTCTCGATACTCGAGCGAGCGCCCGTCGCCGAGTTCCACGGTGCCGCCGCCTCCGGGATTCGGTAGCACCGACGTCACCCGGGCGCCGGTGACGAGGTCGATTCCCTTCGAGCGGTAGAACTCCGGAGTGCGGAGCATCAGTGCGTCCCTCGACACGGCTCCGACGAGGTATTTCTTGCTCAGTGGAGGCCGCTGATAGGGGGCGTGGGACTCCCCTCCGATCAGGGTGACCTCCCCGTCGTATCCCCGCTGCCGGAGGTCGACGGCGAGTTGGAGGCCGGCCTGGCCCGCACCGACGATCACGGCCCCGCCGTTCATCGAGGAACCGCAGTTCATCGGGGAACCGCCGCCCATCACTGTTCCTCGGGGATCCGGACCGTCAGTCCGTCGAGATCATCGGTGAGCTCGATCTGGCACGAGAGACGACTGGTGGGGCCGGCCGGTGACATGGCCCCCTCCAGCATCTCGGCCTCGTCCTCGCTCGCGGGGCCGGTCCTGCCGAACCAGTCCTCGTCCACATACACATGGCAGGTCGCACACGACAGGGATCCGCCGCACTCGGCGACGATGCCCTCGATGCCGTTCTGGACGGCGGTCATCATCACCGAGTCGCCGATGGCGCCGACGATGGTCTCGGTGTCGCCGTCCTGGATGTACTTGACCTGCGTCATCAGTGATCGCCTTTCGCGCAGAGGGATTCCGGCTGCTACTTCGTGAATCGGACCGGCAGCTTGTTGGGGCCGTAGAAGTTGAAGCTCTTCTTGGAGGCCGGATCCTGATCCAGCAACTCCACACCCGAGAACCTCGCGATGATCATCTCGAGCACCGTGCGCAGCTCGAGGCGGGTCAACGAGGTACCGGGGCACGTGTGCGGACCGGCTCCGAAAGCCAGATAGTTGGCCACGAGATGCTTGCGGTTGATGTCCATCTCGTCCGGCGAATTAAAGACCTCCGGGTCCCGGTTCGACGCACCGATTCCCACCCAGAGCATGTCCCCGGTCTTGAGCTGCTGACCGCCGAGCTCGATGTCCTCCGTCACGGCGCGGAAGGAGCCCTGGACCGGGGAGTACATGCGCAGCATCTCCTCCATGAACAGCGGAATGCGGTCCGGGTTCTCCTTGAGCTCGGTCCACCGCTCGGGGTTGTGGCCGAGGAACTCGATCATCTTCGACACCGCCGTCGCGGAGGTCTCGCTGCCGCCGACCATCACCAGCTGCAACACCATGAAGAGGTCGTCCCGAGACAGCGGCTTCTCGCTGTCGGTGTTGAGCGTGACGATCCGCGAGATCAGATCCTCGGTGGGATTCGCGATCCGGTCATCGATCTGTTCGTTGCAGTAGACGTCGAAGCCGTACCTGGTGTCGACGAGCGCCGCGAGCTGATCGTCCGTCTGGTCGGGGTTGCCGACCATCGAGTTGAAGCCCACGGCCCAGTCGAGCATCTGCGGCACCATGTCCCGAGGGAAGCCGAGGATGTCGGCGATCACGGTCATCGTGTACTGGTTGGCGAACTCGTCGACGAACTCGACCTCGTCCCCGGCATCGATTCCGTTGACGAAGATCTCCGCCGTCTCCCTGATCCGCGGTGCCCATGACTTGATGGCGCCGGGGGTGAGCGCGCCCATGATGAGCTTGCGGTGGCGACCGTGCTCCGGGGGGTCGGCGAAGAGCAGAACCTTACGGTCACTGGTGCCGTATTCCTCGCCGAGGTTCTCCTTGGCACCGGGGCGCTGCGCGGCCATGTCGACCATTCGCTGCCACTCGTCCGAGACCTGGTCACCGAGCATCTTCTTGGTGGAGAAGGTCGTGGCGTCCTTGAACACCTTCAACGCGTTCTCGTGGTCGGCCACCACCCAGAACCCGAGCGCGTCACTGCGGGAGACGGGGCAGGTGGACCTGACCTTCTCGAACGCCGTGTGCGGACACTTCAGCTGCTCTTCGTCGAGACCGAAGAACTTCTCGTACTCGAATTGGGCCGTCATCTCATGCTCCTACGTGGGTGAAGCCGCTGACGAAGTCGAAGGTCCGGACACTGCCGAAGCCCTCGAGCAGGTCGCGGAGTTCTGAGTTGATGGGCCCGTAGACCCGGAGGTCCACCACATCGACCGTCGTCATCAGCTCGCCGACCTTCGCCTGGTCCATCTCCGCGAGGTGCTTGAGCATCGCGTCCGCGTCCCGGTAATGCTCGTGGGCGAAGAGGATCCCCGCCTCCTCGTCCAGATAGAAGTTGTGCCCGCGGATGTGGTCGCCCTCGGCCGCCGCACCCGTGCTGACGTCGGCGAGGATCGAGCGGAGCCGATCGATGGGGACGTCGTCGTGGATCTTCATCTCCGAGGTGGCCCGCACCTCGTTGCTGCTGTCTGACATAGCACTCCCTGGTTGACCAAACTGAACTCGCTTCTGGAGCGTATGTGACGACGAACACACTGTCAACGACGAGTTCGGGAGAGGCCGCTCAGCGACGAATGCGCGAGCGTGCCTGGGACTATCGATACGCCAGCGGGATCCGTGGCGCCGACGGCCGCACCGGGTGACCTACTCCGGCGCGGCGCCTGTTTCCCCCACGGGTACTCCGCGACGCCGCAGTTCGGCCTCGGCACGCTCCAGTCCACCGTGCTCGAGTGCGGCCTGCGGACTGTAGTCACGCCAGACGTGGCGCCCGAAGCGGCTCACCTCGACCTCGAGCTCACCGGACAGGTGCTCGATCGCGCCGGCCGAGTTCCGCTTCTCAGACGGCAACGGCACGGGCAGCACGTGCGCCCGGCCCAGCGGTGCCCGCCCGGTCACACGGATCTTCCAGCCGTAGCCGCGCCCCTCGAGCGCCCACACGTCGTCGCCGACGTCGGCGCGGACCGGGGAGACCACGGGGTTGCCCAGCCGGATCACCCGACCATCCGGGAGCCGCACCACCAGGGCCGTGACCTCGGTGCGCAGCGGTCCCGAGTGGATCTGCCCGCCGGCGAACGCCACGCACGTGTCCGGCTCGGAGAAGCCCTGCGCCTGCCCCCACCACCAGGACTCGGGGAAACCCTCGGCGCCCCAGTTCTTCTCCCCGTAGACGTCGGCGCCGTCGAACTCCCAGCGCCGGCCGTCCAGTTCGGCCCAGCCCCGCGCCTTACCGCCGAGCAGCCACGGGTGCCAGTACTGGTTGAGGGCGGGTACGGACTGGAAGATGCTCGACCCACCGACCGCGCGGTGCGGCCACTCCACGGGATCGGTGACCTCCACGTGGAGGCGCGCCCCCTCGCCCATGTCCACGGTGACGCCGTCCGGCCGGTACTCGAACAGGTCACCGGAGCGGGCCCCCAGGCGATCGGGGTCGGCCCACCCCTCGGGAGCGGCGGCCAGGCGTAGGGAGGACGACGTGCCCGACGGCGTCGACGACGACGACGAGGTGGACCCGTCACCCGGCCGGGGGCTTCCGGTCGCCGCGGCCCGGGGTGGCACGGCCCGGGGTGGCACCTCGTCAGAGGCCAGGCCGAGCGTCGCCCAGTGCCCGTCCGGCCCGCGGTTGATCCCGATGAGCGCGATCATCGCGCGCCCGCGCTCGGCGTCGGTCACCCGGAGGAAGTACCCCTCCATGGCCACCCCGTGGGCGCGGAGTGGATCTCCGAAGGGCAGGTCTGCGCCGGTTGCCCGATAGCGCCGGAGAAGTGTCATGACCACCAGCGTTCCACAGGGCCCTATGTTGGACACCGTGAACTCGTCACCTCTCGGACTCAGGCCACCGCGCAACCGCGTCGACCCGCGGTGTCGGCACTGGTGGACCGCTCAGGTCGCACTGTGGATGGTCGGACCTCTGGTCGTGGCCGTCGTCCTGGGCCTGGTCTTGTTCCCGTGGATTCTCCTGGTGGCCGTGGGGTGGGCCGCCGCGACAGCCGTAGCACTCGTCGCGGTCCCGCGCGTGCGCTGGGCGATCCACCGCTGGGAGGCCACCGACGCCGCCATATACAGCCGTAGTGGCCTCTTCTGGGAGGAGTGGAGGGCGGCGCCGTTGTCCCGGGTCCAGACCGTTGACAAGACCCGAGGGCCCCTGCAACGGCAGTTCGGGCTGGCCACCGTCGTCGTCACCACCGCGTCCTCGTCGGGCGCGGTCCGCATCAGCGCCCTGGACGCCGCGCAGGCCGAGGAGATGGTCGACCGGTTGACGCTGCTCGCCGAGGACGACCAGCGGGACGCGACATGACCACGCCAGGGTCGGCCCCGGTTCCCGCCGAACCCACACAGGCCGAGACGACAGCCCCCGTATCCGAGTGGATGCGGCTCGACCCGCGCACGATCCCCGCGAGCACCGTCGTCGCCGCGGGGGCTCTGGCGGCCGCCGCCGTCCCCGCGGGGTCCGGGCTCCTCCTCGCCGGGGTGGGCCTGGCGTGGGTGCTGCTGTGGACCATCGGCGGCACACTCCTCGGCGCCGCGGCCACCGCGGTCATCGAGACCGTCCGGCTGGCCGTGACCAGGTACCGCGTGGACGCGCACCGGATCGAGCGCCGCGTCCGCTTCCTCTCCAGTTCCACCACCAGCCTCTCGACCGGCAGGGTGCGCAACGTGGAGATCTCGGCGGACCTGGTCCAGCGCCGGATGGGTATCGCCACCGTGAGACTGGCCAGCGGTGAGACCGACGGGTCCCGGCTCACTCTCGGTGCGCTCGACCGCGAGGTCGCGGACGATCTACGCCGACACCTGCTGGCCGAGCGGGCCGCCTCCGACACCTCCGAACTCGTACGCCTCGACCCGAGCTGGGTCCGCTACGCCCCCGCGAGCGTCATGACCCCGCTGTTCGGCATCCTGGGGATCGGCATCGTGTTCCAGGTCGCGGACTGGTTCGGGGCCGTCCCCGAGATGCTCGAGTGGATCTGGGGCCTGATCGGTCAACTGCCGATCCCGCTGATCGCCGCCGGGGTCCTCCTCCTCGCCCTGGTGGCGGGCACCGTGGCGTCCGTGGCGCTCTTCGTGGAGAACTGGTGGAACCTGCGACTGGACCACCACGAGGACGGCTCACTCGAGCTCCGCCGCGGACTGCTCGTGGGAAGGCACACCTCCTTCGACGGTCGCCGCGTACGCGGGGTCACGGTGCACGAACCCCCGGGATTCCGGTTCCTCGGGGCCGCGCGGCTCGACGTGGTGGCCTCGGGCGTCGGGACCGGGAAGGACGAGGACGGCAAGAAGAAGCAGAGCCCGGCGCTCGTGCCCGCCTCACCCCGGGCCGTGTCCGGCGGGGTGGCGGAGAGGATCCTCGGAGAGCCCGTGCCCACGGAGCTCCGTGCCCATCCGCCCGCCGCGCGTCGGCGCAGGCTCGTGCGGGCGGCCGCGGTCGTCGTCGTGGTCACGGTGGCGGCGCTGGTGCCGGCCGCGATCTGGACGTGGCTCTGGTGGATCCCGGTGGTCACGCTCGCGCTCTCCGCCGCCGTGTCGATCTGGGCCGCGCTCGACAACGCCCGCGGACTCGGTCACGAGGTCACCGGAAGGGCGGTGGCGCTGCGCAAGGGCTCACTGCTTCGGCGCACCGACATCCTCAAGCGGGAGGGCATCCTCGGCTGGAACGTCCGACGCTCACCCCTGCAGCGTCGCGCCGGTTTGGCGACGCTCGTGGCCACGACGGCCGGCGGGAGCGGCGCCTTCCGGCTGCCGGACGTGGGACTCGAGCAGGCTCCCGAACTCTGGCGCACCGCCGGTCCGGTGTGGGACCACCTGGCCGAGCCGCCTGGTTGATCCCGCCCACCTGCGTAAGCCGCGTGGTCGGGGCTCTCGTCGAGGGGTCGGGGCTCACGCCGAGTGGTCACGAATGCTGCAAATAGCAGAACGCGACCTGGGAAAACGTGAGCGTGATCGACCTCGCGGCATGCTCGCTAGCGGAGTCGCTAGCGGAGTCGCTCGCCAGGGCCACTCGACGAGATGTGCGGGGCCGGTCAGTCCGTGCCGGCGGGCCGGACGTCCGTGGCGGGATCGAGCTTTCGCACCAGGCTCGGCGCGAGATCCGAGAGATCGTATTCGGCACGCAGGCGGCCGGCCTCGTCGTCGTCGACCCCGGCGAACACCCGCCCGATGGTGACACCATGCGTGGGCGCGGTGACCACCCGGATCTCGTCTCCCGCCTCGACCGACCCCGGGCTCAGCACGCGCGCGTACGCACCCGGCCGCCCCGCCTCGGTGAAGCGGCGCACCCACCTGGGCTTGCCGACACGATCGCCGAACGTCTGACACGGGATGCGCGGGGTGGTGATCTCCAGGCGCAGCGGGGCCCGACGCCCGTTGCCCTCCCCCACCTCGAGCACCGTGCCGATCTGCAGTTGCGAGGTGTCGACGCCGGTCACGCGCAGGTTCTCGCCGAAGTAGCCGGGCGGGATCGGCCCACCGAACTCGGGCTCCCATGGCTCGACGTCGGAGTCGGAGAGCAGGTAGACGGCCTTCCACACGCCGCCGTGGTGTTCGCGATCGGCCTGGACGTCGCCGTGCAGGCCGTACTCGCGGACCTGCACCGGGCCCTCGACGGGCCGCTTGTCGATCGCCGTCACGCCGACGCGGCCGGGCACGGTGAGGAGCTGGTCCACCACGCAGACGGCCTGCACGGTGAACGCCTGCGGCGCTGTGTCCCCGGGCGCGGGACTGCTCGGGGCCGGCATCAGTGGCCGAACCTGCGGTTACGCGCGCCGTAGTCGCGCAGGGCACGGAGGAAGTCCACGCGGCGGAACGCGGGCCAGTACGCCTCGGTGAACCAGATCTCCGAGTACGCGCTCTGCCACAGTAGGAAACCGGAAAGCCGCTGCTCACCGGAGGTGCGGATCACCAGATCGGGATCGGGCTGGCCGGAAGTGTAGAGGTGCTCGCCGATGCCCTCCACGGTGATGCCGTCGACCAGGTCACGACCGGTCCGGCCCTCGTCGATCAGCTGGGCGACGAGCTCGCGGGCCGCATCGGCGATCTCCTGCCGACCCCCGTACCCCACGGCCACGTTGACCTTCACCCCCGGCCGCCCGGTGCTCGCGCGCTCGGCGTGGCGCAACCGCTCGGCCAGCCACTCCGGCAGCACCTCCAGCCGCCCGACTATCCGGACATCCCAGTTCTTGCCCGGGCCGGTGATCTCGTCCACCACGTCCGCGATGATCTGGAGCAGCTCGTCCAGCTCCTCGGCATCGCGGCCGAGGTTCTCGGTGCTGAGCAGATAGATGGTGGCCACGTCCACCCCAAGCTCGTCGCACCATCCCAGCATCTCGGCGATCTTGACCGCCCCGGCCCGGTGCCCGTGCGCGACGTCCGCGAAGCCGGCCTCCTTGGCCCAACGGCGGTTACCGTCGGCCATCACCGCGATATGGCGTGGGAGCCGGGCACCCTCGAGCGACGACCGGAGTCGTGACTCGTACAGCGAGTACAGGGGGGAGGAGGCGTCCACTCGGCACAGGCTACCGCGCGACGCCCCCTTACCCGAGGTCCCCCTTACTCGGCCCGTCGGCCGCCGCGCACCCCTGCGGCGAGCGCACGAACGCCGTCCACGGTGGTGTCCCAACCGATGCAGGCGTCGGTGACCGACTTTCCGTAGACCAGTTCCTCGGCATCGACGGACTGGGCGCCGGCCTCGAGGAAGCTCTCGATCATCACGCCGGAGATCCCCTGCTCCCCCGCCCCGATCCGATCGGCGAGCTCGGACACGACCTCGGCCTGCCGCTCGTGCGACTTGCCCGAGTTGGCGTGGCTGGCGTCGACCATGACCAGACCGGGCAGCCCGACCTTGGCGACGGAGGAGACAGCGGACGCTACGGATCCGGTGTCGTGGTTGGGCCCGCCCGTGCCTCCGCGCAGGATCACGTGGCAGTCGGTGTTGCCGGCCGTCTCCACCACTGCGGCCCGGCCGTCGGCGTCGGTGCCGAAGAACACGTGGCGTGACGCCGATGACCTGCACCCGTCCACCGCGACCTGCACCTCGCCGTCGGTCCCGTTCTTGAACCCCACCGGCATGGACAGGCCGGAGACCAACTGGCGGTGCACCTGGCTCTCGGTGGTCCGTGCCCCGATCGCGCCCCAGGAGACGGCGTCGGCGATGTACTGCGGGCTGGTCGGCTCGAGGAATTCGCAGCCCACGGGCAGACCCAGGTCGAGCACGTCGAGCAGGAGCTTGCGGGCGGTGCGCAGGCCGCGCGGGATGTCGTAGCTGCCGTCCAGCGCGGGGTCGTTGATCAGACCCTTCCACCCGACAGTGGTGCGTGGCTTCTCGAAGTAGACGCGCATGACGATCAGCAGGTCCTCCGAGACCTCCTCGGCCAGCGCGGCGAGGCGGCCTGCGTAGTCGAGTGCGGCCTCGGGGTCGTGGACCGAGCAGGGCCCCACCACCACGAGCAGTCGGTCGTCCCGGCCGGCGAGGACGTCGGCGATCTCGCTGCGGCTGCGCTCGACCAGCGCCTCGCGGGCCTCGCCCAGCGGCTGCTCGCCCAGGATCTCGGTGGGGGTCGGTAGCGCGGAGTAGGACAGGACGCGCCGGTCGGCGGTCTGGGTGGGGTTCTCGGCGGTGATGGTCACGGCAGTGCACTCCTGGGTTCTCAATGGTGGCGGGCCGGGTGCCGTGATCCTCGTGGTGCCCGTGGCGTGCACCCGGATCCGCCGCTGGAAATGGCGGGAGGCGGCGACCATGGTGGTCACCGCCTCTGGGCTCCGGGTGTCGGACGTCCGTCTAGCGGACGCGTGCGCTCGCGGCGCGGGCTCCACCCGGAGCCCACATAAAGCGCCAATAAGCGCGAGCGATCGACATGCCGGACACAATAACAGACGCTACGAGCGTCGGCCCACTCGCGCGACCAGCTGCTGCTGGCACCCTGGAGACATGGGTTACCGACTGATCGCAGACGTCGCGATGGTGCTCCACGCCGCCTTTCTCGTCTACATGGTGGTGGGCGGCTTCCTGGCGTGGCGATGGCGATGGACGTTCTGGCCGCACCTCGCCACCGCCGGCTATGGCCTGGGCATCGCCACCGTGGGGTGGGACTGCCCGCTCACCGATGTGGAGAACTGGGGACGGGCCAACGCCGGGCAGGAGATGCTGCCCTCGTCAGGGTTCATCGACCACTACCTCACCGGCGTCATCTACCCCGCCGAGCACCTGTTCACGGCGCAGCTCGCGGTGGCGGCCGCCGTCCTCGTCTCGTGGGCCGGCCTGGCCTTCTTGCACTGGCGGGACCGCACGCGTGAACTCGCATCGGAGGCGCCTCGCACCTGACGGCGATCTCACCTCGACGTGATCTACTCGAACACTTGCACGACACCTTGGACATGGCTAGAATAGCACACATGTTCGAGTGTAAAGCGGTTCGGGAGGTGAGACGGTGGTGAGTGCGACGACGACGAGTTCGTTCGCGTCCGGGCCGCTTCGCGCCGTGCC
>JBKBRA010000082.1:0-9477 GCA_046292305.1 Dietzia sp.
GCGGCACTTCTCACCAGGGTATCCGGTCGACCCCGGCGGTCTGGGATACTGGGGTCCCCCACCCGACACGGCGCCGGTCCCCACCGCGCCCGGAAGGTTGCGCCAATGGCATCCGGACCCGACTCACCGGCCGACACCGGATCAACCGCGGACGTCCACGACCCCGGCCCCCACCCCGATCCCGTACCACTGCCACCGCAACACGTGGTCACGGCGGCGGGCGAGTTGCTCCGTGCACTGTCCGCGCCGTTGCGCATCGCAATCGTGCTGCAACTCCGCGAAGGGCCGCGCTGTGTCCACGAACTGGTGGACGCCCTGGGCGTCGCGCAGCCGCTGGTGAGTCAGCACCTCCGCGTCCTCAAGTCGTCCAACGTCGTGTCGGCACACCGGCGGGGACGTGAGATCCGCTACGAGTTGCTCGACGACCACCTGTTGCACATCGTCGAGGCGGCCGTCGGGCACGCCGGGGAGGAGTAGGCACGTGTCCACACCAGACAAGACGATCGGCGTGCGTTCGACCCGTCAACGCAGCGCCATCTCCGCGCTACTCGACGAGTCCAAAGGGTTCCGCTCGGCCCAGGACCTCCACGCCGAACTCCGTGACCGCGGTGACGCCATCGGTCTGACCACCGTCTACCGGACCCTGCAGTCGATGTCCGACGCCGGTGCGGTCGACGTGCTGCGCACCGATTCGGGAGAACTGATCTTCCGGAAGTGCTCCGACTCGCACCACCATCATCTGGTGTGCCGGGTGTGCGGATTCACGGTGGAGGTCGAGGAACCGGGAGTGGAGGCGTGGGCGCACCGCGCGGGCGGGGCCCACGGCTTCACCGAGGTGACCCACACCGTCGAGTTGTTCGGGCTGTGCGCGGCGTGTGTCGCCGCCGGCAGGGTCGGACCAGCGGGCCCGCAGGACTGACCACTGGGTGCGCAGCCTGCGGTGGGGCCGTGGTGATCGCGCGTCCAACCCGCTAGTCCGCGCCGAGTGGTCACACTCGTTCACGTTTTCCCTGGGCTCAGGTGGTCGGGCACATCTGCGACCACTCGACGAAGCGGGTGGCGCAGTCGCGCAGCGGCGCACCCGGGGGCGCGGGTCATGCCCCGGCCACTCCCCCGAACCGCCGATCCCTCTCCGCGTACTCCAGGCACGCCGCCCACAGGTCGCGTCTGTCGAAGTCGGGGAACAGCGTGTCCTGGAAGACGAACTCGGCGTAGGCGCTCTGCCACAGCAGGAAGTTGGAGGTACGCAGCTCACCGGACGGGCGCAGGAAGAGGTCGACGTCCGGCATGTCCGGCTCGTCCAGGTAGTCGGCGAAGTTCTCCTCCGTCAGGTCGTCGGCCGAGACCTCCCCCGCGGCGACCCGGCGCGCGAAGTCGCGGGCGGCGTCGACGATCTCCGCGCGGCCGCCGTAGTTGACGCACATCGCTAACGTCATGACCGTGTTGTCCCGGGTGAGCTCCTCTGCCTCCTCGAGCTCGGAGATGACCGACTTCCACAACTTGGGGCGTCGGCCGGCCCAGCGGACCCGCACCCCCAACTCGTGCATCTCGTCTCTACGGCGGCGGAGCACGTCCCGGTTGAAGCCCATGAGGAAGCGCACCTCCTCGGGGCTGCGCTTCCAGTTCTCCGTGGAGAACGCGTACGCGGACAGGTACGGGACACCGATCTCGATGCACCCCTGGACCACGTCCATGAGCACCGCTTCGCCACGCTTGTGCCCCTCGGTACGAGGCAGACCCTGCTCCTGGGCCCAGCGGCCGTTGCCGTCCATCACCAGTGCCACGTGACGCGGCACGAACTCCGAGGGGATCGCTGGCGGGCGCTCCCCCGACGGGTGCGGCGTGGGCGGCCGCACGGTCACCGGCGCGGCGCCGCCCCTCGTCGCGGTGCGCTTACGGAATCTGGGTAGTCCGGGCACGGGACTCCTCAACGGTTTCGGCGGGACGGGGTTCGGCGGGACGGGGGTCGTTTGTCCGGGGTTCGACGGGAACCGGGTTGACCAAAACCTGGTCGACCGTCCCGCGGTCGACCAGGGGCAGGCTGCGAAGGTCGCGCTCGAGATGCCACTGCAGGTGTGCGGCGGCGATCCCGGAAGCCTGGCGGACGACGGCCGGGGACGAGACCGTCACTGCCTCCCACTCCCCACCCAACAACGCCGACAAGTGCTCGGCGACACCGGGGGAGAGCATGGCACACCCCTGCGGCCTGCAGTGCACACAGACGGTACCCCCGGAGGCCACGTGGAAGGCCCGGTGCGGGCCCACCACGCCGCAGCTCACACAGCAGTCCAGGACCGGTTCCCAGCCGGACGCGGCCATGGCGCGCAGGAGGAACGCGTCGGCGACCAGTCCCGGCGGGCGACGGTGTTCGGCCAGGGAGCGCAGGGCGCCGACGGCCAGGCCGAGCAGCCGCGGTGTGGGGGCGCCCTCCTCCCCCGCCAGCCGCTCCGCGGTCTCCAGCACCACGCACCCGGAGGTGTAGGCCGGGTAGTCCGCCACGAGAGGGCGCGCCAGCGACTCCCTGCTCGACGCCTGCCTGACGGTGCCCAGGCCGCTCCGGCCTCGACCCGGGGCGATCTGCACCTCCACCACAGCGAAGGGTTCGAGGCTGGCGCCCATCCGCGAGCGGGTGCGGCGCACCGCGCGGGCGACGGCTCTGACAAGCCCGTGGTGTTCGGTGAGCAGGGTGACGATGCGGTCCGCCTCACCGAGGTCGTAGGTACGCACGACGAGGCCGCTGTCGGTGAACGGGTGCATCCGGGCCTCCTCTCGGTGTGGTCGCAGACGCTCATTGTCCCACTCCCGGCCGCTGCGGCGGGTATCGCGCCGGGCGCGCGCCCGAGCCGGAAACTCCCCTCAGCCGGGTACGATCCCGGCTCCCCGAGGTCGGCTATAGTCTCGCTGTGCCCAGTATCGCGTCCCGCCTGGTTCCCCTCGTGATCCGGGCCACCCGGCGCCAGCGCGTGTTCGCCGACCCGGACCGCGCGCGTGCGTTCCTCGACGAGGCCGCGGTGCGTCCGGCGTCATACGCCCCGCCGGAGTTGCGCGACGACGTCCGGCTGTCCCGAGCCGATCGGCACGGTTGGCCGGTCTACGTGGTAGAACCCGCCGGGGCACCCGCCCGCGGCACCGTCGTCTACGTCCACGGTGGAGGGTGGGCCAAGGAGATCAGCGCGCCCCACTGGCGTCTGTGCGCCCAGGTGGCCGCCGAGGCCCGCACCCGCGTCCTCGTGCCGGTCTACCCGCTGGCGGGCCCGGTGTCGGCGACGAACCGTGGAACGGCGGCGAGCGTGGTGGCCAGAGTGGCCGACTTGGTGCGGGACGAGGTCGCCGAGCACGGCCCGGTGTGTCTCGCCGGTGACAGCGCTGGGGGCCAGATCGCACTGTCTGCGGCGATGCAGCTGAGGGACCGGGGTGTGCCCCGGCTTCCGGCGACGATCCTGATCTCCCCCGCGTTCGACCTGGGCATGGACAACCCGGATATCGACCGGGTCCAACCCAGTGACCCGTGGCTCGCCCGGAAGGGCTTGCGGGTGTTCATCGACGCCTGGCGTGACGACCTGCCGGTGGACGACCCGCGAGTGAGCCCGCTGTTCGGGGACTTCGCCGGCCTGGGTCCCCTCACGATCTTCGCCGCCACCCGCGACATCGTCCTGCCCGACGTGCGACTCGGGGTGGAGCGGGCCCGCGCCGCCGGCGTGGACGTCAGGTACATCGAGGAGCAGGGACTACTGCACGTGCACCCGTTGCAGCCCACTCCCGAGGGGCGGTCCGCGCGGGAGACGATCGTGGGGATCGTTCGTTCGGCCGTTCGCTAGAAGGACTCGAACACCCGCGGTCTAGAAGCCCAGCCGCCCGAGCATCTTGGGGTCGCGCTGCCACTCCTTCAGGACCTTGACGTGGAGGTCCAGGTACACCTTGGTTCCCAGGAGCTGTTCGATCCCCGCGCGGGCCTGGGTGCCCACCTCACGCATGCGTGAACCGCCCTTGCCCAGGACGATCGCCTTCTGGCTCTGCCGCTCCACGTAGACGGTGGCGTGGACGTCCACCATGTCGTCTCGCCCTTCGTGCGGCAGCACCTCCTCGATCGACACGGCGATCGAGTGGGGCAACTCGTCCCGCACGCCCTCGAGGGCGGCCTCGCGGATGAGCTCGGACATCCGGGACTCGTCGGATTCTTCGGTGATCACGTCGTCGGGGTAGAACCGCGGGCCCTCGGGCAGCAGCGTGGCGATGAGGTCCGCCACCACGTCCACCTGTTCGCCGGACGCGGCCGACACCGGGACGACCTCCGAGTCCGGCCCGAGGAGCGTGGAGACCGCGACCAACTGCTCCATCATCCGCGGCTTGGAGACGGTGTCGATCTTGGTGACCAGGCCCAGGATCGGGGTCGTGGGGCAGAGTGTGCGGACCTGTTGGAGGATCCAGCGGTCGCCGGGGCCGATCCGCTCCCCCGCCGGGATGCACAACCCGATCAGGTCGACGTCGGAGTAGGTGTCCTCCACCAGCGCGTTCAACCGCTCGCCCAGCAGGGTGCGCGGTCGGTGCAGTCCCGGGGTGTCGACCAGGATGATCTGGGCGTCCGGTCGGTGGACCAGCCCGCGGATCGCGTGCCGGGTGGTCTGCGGCCGCGAGGAGGTGATGGCGATCTTCTCGCCCACCAGCGCGTTGGTGAGTGTGGACTTGCCGGTGTTCGGCCGGCCCACGAAGCTGACGAAACCGCTCCGGAAGCCCTCGGGGGTGGTCATCGGTTCTCCTCGTCGTGGTTCTGGTGTGAGTCGTCGTCGGCGGGGTCGGGCCGTTCGGCCACCACGGTGACCACCTTGACCCGTCCACGGCGGTCGTGCCCGCCCTCTGCCCGCAGGTCGAGCCCGGCCGAGACCACGTGCGCGCCCGGCAGCGGGACTCGACCGAGTTCGAGCGCCATCAGCCCGCCGATGGTCTCGACCTCTTCGGTCACCTCGTCCGGGAACTCCACGTCGAACAGCTCGGCGACCTCGTCCAGACCGAGCCTGGCCGACAGTCGGTACCTCCCGTCCTCCATCTCCTCGACGGGGGGTACCTCGGTGGTGTCGTACTCGTCCACGATCTCGCCGACGATCTCCTCGAGGATGTCCTCGATGGACACCAACCCGGCGGTCCCGCCGTACTCGTCAACGAGGATCGCCAGGTGGTTGTGGTTCCGCTGCATCTCCGCCAGCAGGTCGTCGACCCGCTTGGCGTCGGGCACGAACACCGCGGGACGCATCACGTCGGCGACCGGGGCCGCGCGGCCGTCCGGATCGTCGAGACGGGCCACGATGTCACGGAGGTAGATCACGCCCACCACGTCGTCGGAGTTGTCGCCGGCCACCACCGGGATCCGGGAGTAGCCGGACTTGACCGTCAACCGGGCCGCCTGGCCGACCGTCTTGTCCGATTCGATCCACACCATCTCGGTCCGCGGGGTCATGACCTCGCGCGCGGTGGTGTCCCCGAGTTCGAACACCGACTGGATCATCCGCGACTCGTCGTCCGCCACGACCCCGCGCTCACGCGCCATGTCCACGATCTCGAGCAGTTCGATCTCCGAGGCGAACGGACCGTTGCGGAAGCCCCGGCCCGGGGTGACGGCGTTGCCGACACCCACCAGGAGACTGGCGACGGGTCCCAGGACGAACCCGAGCACCGCCAGCGGCGTCGAGGCGCCCAAGGCGAGCGAGTACGCGTGCTGACGGCCCAGCGTGCGGGGACCGACGCCGGCCACCACGTACGCCGCGATGGTCGTCACCGCGATCACCCCGACCAGCGCCCAGACCGTGGACTCGATGACCTCGGCGAACACGACGGTCAGGAGCACGACACCGGCGATCAGACTCAACAGGTGCAGGAGTACCGCGACATTGATGTAGCGCGGTCGGTTGAGCAGCATCCGGGAGAGCCTCTTCGCCCCGTAGCGGGGTTCCTTGGCCATCTCCTCGACCCGGGCCACCGAGACCGTGCTCAGCGCGGCGTCGAGAGCGGCGAAGACACCGGCGACCAGGATGAGCAGCACGGCCGCACCGGCTGTGAGTATGGTCTGGTCCACGGGTCAGGCGTCCGCGCGCGGAGCGTCGTCGCGAGGGGCGTCGCGGTGGTCGTACCACTCACCCAGGAGCTCGTTCTGCAGGCCGAACATCTCACGTTCCTCGGCCGGCTCGGCGTGGTCGTACCCGAGCAGGTGCAGGCACCCGTGCACGGTCAGCAGCGCGAGCTCGTGCGCGAGCGGATGGCCGGAACTGGCGGCCTGGTCGGCGGCGAACGCCGGGCACAACACGATGTCGCCGAGCATCGCAGGGCCGGGGTCGGGCAGGTCGGGCCTACCACCCGGGGAGAGCTCGTCCATGGGGAAGCTCATGACGTCGGTGGGGCCCGGCAGGTTCATCCACGTCACGTGGAGATCCGCCATGGTGTCCTTGTCCACGAGCGTGATCGACAGCTCCGCGGCCGGGTGCACGTCCATCCGGGCGATCACGAACGCGGCCACGTCGATGAGTTCGGCCTCGTCGACCTCCACGCCCGACTCGTTGGCGACCTCGATACTCATCGGTGGCGGTGCTCCCTGCTCCTGTGTGCGGCGGTGGGTTCCTCGCCCCGTTCGAGGCGCTCTTCGTGCTTCGCGTAGGCGTCGACGATGCGGGCCACCAAGGCGTGCCGGACGACGTCCGCGGAGGTGAGCTCCGAGAAGTGGATGTCGGGGACCCCGCGGAGGATGTCACGCACCACCTTGAGCCCGGAACGCTGACCACCCGGGAGGTCGATCTGGGTGATGTCCCCCGTCACCACGATCTTCGAGCCGAAGCCGAGGCGGGTCAGGAACATCTTCATCTGCTCGGGCGTGGTGTTCTGCGCCTCGTCGAGGATGATGAACGCGTCGTTGAGCGTGCGTCCGCGCATATAGGCCAGCGGAGCCACCTCGATCACCCCGGCCGCCATGAGCTTGGGGATGGCCTCGGGGTCCATCATGTCGTGCAGTGAGTCGTACAGCGGCCGCAGGTACGGATCGATCTTCTCGTGCAGGGTGCCGGGTAGGTAGCCAAGCCGCTCCCCGGCCTCGACCGCCGGGCGGGTGAGGATGATGCGACTGACATCCTTGGACCGCAGCGCGGCGACCGCCTTGGCCATCGCGAGGTAGGTCTTGCCCGTACCCGCGGGTCCGAGCCCGAACACCACCGTGTGGTCGTCGATCGCGTCGACGTACCGCTTCTGCCCCACCGTCTTGGGCCGGATCATCCCCCCGCGACGGGACAACACGTCCGTGCCCAGCACCTCCTCGGGTGTCAACGGCCCGGAGTCGGCGAGGATCTCGACCGAGCGTCGCACCGATGCCGGGGTGATCTCCACACCGCGCCTGGCCTGCCGCAACAGGTCCGAGACCACGCGTGAGGCCTGGTCGACGGCCCCCGGGTCGCCGGAGATGGTCATGGTGCCGCCCCGCACGTGAAGGTCGGCGTCGAGTAGCTCCTCGAGCGCCCGGAGGTTGGCATCCGCGGCGCCGAGCACCGCCATGGCCAGGTCGGGGTCGAGCTGGACCGCCGTACGGGAGGGCGAGCCGGCGGGACCTCGGCGGTCGTCGCCCTTCGTCTCGGCGGCCGTGTCGCTCACTGCGTCGTTCTCTGGGGTACCTACGTGGATCACTTCCTGGGTGATGGTGCGGTCGGGTCGAGTGTAGTACCAGCGCGGGCCCATCTCCGCGTGAGAACTCCGAGCGCGCCGAGCGCCACGGCGGCGGCGCTGGACGTTCGCAGCACCTCGGGCCCGAGGACGACGGCGCGGGCCCCGACGTGGGTGAGTGACTCGATCTCGGCGTCGGAGACGCCGCCCTCGGGCCCGACGACGAGGAGGATCCGATCCACGGCCCCCGCCGCGGTCACGGCGTCAGCGAAACCAGCGGCGCCGTCCTCGTGCAGCACCAGGACGGCGGCACCCGCCTCGACCTCCTCGGCCACGAACGCCGCGAGACCGGAGGAGTCGAGGAGTTCGCCGATCTCCGGTTCCCATTCCCGTCGGGACTGTTTGGCGGCGGCACGGGCCGCGTTGGCCCACTTCGTGCGGCCCTTGTCGAGCTTGGGCCCCGTCCACCGGCTCACACACCGGTCCGCCTGCCACGGCACGATCCGGTCCGCCCCCGCCTCGGTGGCCAGCTCCACGGCGAGTTCGGAGCGTTCGGACTTGGGAAGCGCCTGGACGATCGTCACCATGGGCGTAGGGCGGGACACCTCGTCCCGGTCCAGGACCTCGGCCTCGACCCGGCCGGGCCCCGACGTCAACACGACGCAGACGGCCACCGCGCCGCGGCCGTCGCCCAGCCGGATGTGTTCCCCGGGCCGCACCCGGAGGGCCGAGCCGGCGTGCCGGCCCTCGGCGCCGTCCAATACGGCCGTCTCGCCGACGGCGGGGACCGCCTCGACCCGGAACAGGGGCGGGGTCACCGGCTCAGTGACCCGCGACCGCGTCGCGCAGACGCGAGAACAGTCCGCCGCGGCGGGCGGTGTCCTCGTTGACGATCTCGGCCGAGTCGCCGCCGAGCCGGCGCATCTGCTCCACGAGGTCGCGACGCTTACGGTCCAGCTTCTCGGGGATCACCACCTCCATGTGCACCGTGAGGTCACCGGCTCCTCCGCCGCGGACGCGGGGCATACCGCGGCCGGAGAGGGTGACCGTGTGTCCGGGCTGGATACCGGCCGGGATGTCGATCTCGAGGTCCTCGCCCACCACGGTCTCCAGGTCCACCCTGCCGCCGAGGATGGCGTCCACGACCGGGACGCGGACAGTGCAGTGCAGGTCCTCCCCGTCCCGGACGAACACCGGGTGGGTGCGCTCGTTGACCTCGATGTAGAGGTCCCCGGCGGGGCCACCGCCGGGGCCGACCTCACCCTGGCCGGCCAGCCGGATCCGCATCCCGCCCCCGACACCGGCCGGGATCTTGGCCGAGACCGTCCGGCGCTTGCGGACACGGCCCTGGCCGGTGCACTGGCCGCACGGATCGGTGATGATCTCGCCGGTGCCCGCGCAGGTGGGGCACGGTCGGCTGGTCATGATGTTGCCCAGCAGGGAGCGCTGGACCGACTGGATCTCCCCCTGCCCCTGGCACATGCCACATTTGGCGGGCGGCGCGTCGCTCGCCGACCCCTTGCCGTGGCAGGTCTCACAGAGCACGGCCGTGTCGACCTGGATCTCCTTGGTGACGCCGGTGGCGCACTCCGCCAGGGTCAGGTTCACGCGGATCAGCGCGTCAGAGCCCGGCTGCACACGGCTCCGGGGGCCACGTCCGCCACCGCCCCCGCCGCCACCGAAGAACGCCTCGAACACGTCGCCCAGGCCGCCTCCGCTGCCGAAACCCCCGCCTCCGAAGCCGCCGCCGTATCCGCCACCGGGCGACGAGTCGAGGGGATCCCCGCCCATGTCCACGACTCGGCGCTTCTCGGGGTCCGTGAGGACCTCGTACATCGCGGTGAT
>JBKBRA010000083.1:0-9413 GCA_046292305.1 Dietzia sp.
GGATGCCGACATTGGGTTTGCATTCGTCGTCCAGCGTGACGAGTTCATAGGTGTATTTTGCCTTGGGATCGGTATTGCGCAACTGTACGGCGAGCAGTGCGGAATTGCGGCCGCCGAGCCCGGGCGCGGATGACCCGCCGCCCGCACAATCAGGCGCGCTCCACGTTCGCGGCGAGGATCATCGACGCACTCACGGATCAGTACGTGGCCGCCCTGACCGATCCGGTGGGGCACGCGGAGGACGCGGCCTGGTCCCCCGACGGCGACGGGGTCGGGGATCTCGGCGACCCCGCCCGTCCACTGTTGGACGCGGAGGACCGTGCGGCGCTGCGCACCGAGGTCGAAAGCGCGCCGGAGGTCCTCGCGGCGATCGACCGGTGGTGGCCCACGCTGCGACCGGAGCAGTTGCTGGCCGATCTGTTCTCCAGCCGCGAGCGCATCTCCGAGGCGGCCGGCGACTACGTGGCCGAAGACCAGGCGGCTCTGCTCCGCGAGGACGGAGGGGCGTTCTCGGTCGCCGACGTCCCGCTACTCGACGAGCTCGCCGAGTTGTTGGGCGAGGACCCCGCCGCGGACGGCAGTGAAGCGGACCGCGCCTGGGCCGAGCAGGTCCGCCAGGCGCAGGAGGCACTCGAGATCCTCACCGGGTCGGCGGTCCAGGACATCGAGGACGACCTGGACCCGGAGGTGCTCATGGCCTACGACGTCGTCGATGCCGAGTCACTGGCGCGGCGGCACAGCGCCGACTCCGACCTGACCGTCGCGGATCGCGCAGGCGCGGACAGGACATGGGCGTTCGGCCACGTGATCGTCGACGAGGCGCAGGAGCTGTCCGCGATGGCGTGGCGCGTGTTGATGCGCCGCTCCCCCAACCGCTGGATGACCCTCGTCGGGGACGTCGCCCAGACCTCCAGCCCGGCGGGCATCGACTCGTGGGGAGACGCGTTGTCGCCCTACGTGGACGACCGGTGGGTCCTCTGCGAACTCACCGTCAACTACCGCACCCCCGGGACCGTCTCCGCCGTGGCGGAGTTGTTGCTCGCACAGATCGACCCGGGTGCGACCTCTCCGCGGCCGGTACGCGCAGGTCGGAGGCCGGTGGCGTGGCTCGAGTCGGACACGGGCTCCGTGGGAAGGGTGGTGGCCGAGGAGCTCTCACTCGTGCCGGAGGAGCGGGCCGTGGCCGTGCTCCTCCCCGACGACCACGAGAGCGGGGACACGGCCGGGATCGCCGCCCTCAGGGAGGCCGTCGCCGCGACGCGACCCGACACCTCGGTCCTCCCGCTTGCCCTGGCCAAGGGACTCGAGTTCGACGTGGTGGTGGTGGTGGATCCGGAGCACTTACTCGAACGATCACCGCAGGGGCTCCAGGATCTCTACGTCGGGGCCACCCGCGCCACCCAGGAACTGATCCTCGTCCAACCCGGCCGCTTCGGACCTCTGCTCTCGCAGATCCGCGACACGGTCACGGACGACGCACAGGAGCTCACCGCATGAGCATCAACCCGCTACGGATCTCGGCCGCCTCGGCCTTGATCGCACTCGTCGCGTTGAGTACCGGATGCGCACCCGCGGAGGATGCCACCGACCGGACCATGAGGGCGGAGACCGCTGGCCAGGGTACCGACACCGCGGACAGGGAGCCGGACGACAGCGGCGCGAGAGTCCCCGCCAGGAATGGCGACGAGCAGGCTTTCCTCGACGATCTCACCGCCGTCGGACTGCCCACCGAGATGACCGCGGCCACCACCGTGGAGGTGGGGATCGGGATCTGCCGGAGCATCGCCGACGGAGCCGACACCGACACGATCCTCGATCGCATCCGACCGCTCACCAGCGCGATAGCCGCACAGGACGAGGACCGCGATACCGCCGAGGTGGGCCGGGCCATCATCGACGCGAGCCGGGCCCACCTCTGCGACTGAACGACCCTGGTCGTACGTCCCCGGTCGTATGTCCCGGGCCGTACGTTCCAGGCCGTCCGGGACTCAGGTCGTGTGGACGATGAGCACGTCGCACACGGCCCGGCGGGCCGCGTCCGCGGGCACCGACCCGAGGAGTCGACCGGTCAGCGAGTTGAGACCCTTATTTCCCACGACGAGCAGGTCCGCCTCCACCTCGTTGGCCAGCTTCATGAGTGATTCGACAGGAGCTCCCTTGACGGTGCGCGCCTCGACGGTGGACGCGCCTGCGGCGACCGCCCTGTCGCGGGCCGTGCGGACGATGTCCTCGGCCGGGTTGTCGCCGCGGATCTGGTAGGCGTCGTCGCCCAACTGATCGGCGGCCTGGCTGACCGAACGCGGATCGGCGGGCACGTACGCGCAGGCGATCACGAGGGTCGCGGACTCGTCAGCGGCAAGTGCGGCGGCACGATCGACGGCCCGGTAGGACGACTCCGACCCGTCCGTACCCACGACCACCTTCTTGTAGGCGCTCAATTCTCTTCCTCTCGTCGGCAACAAGTTCTACCCAGCGTAGTGCGAGTGGGTCCCCGCCGTGCCCGGTAAGCGCGCGACGTCACAGCGACGGGTCAGTCGATACCCGCCTCGCGCATCCCCTTGAGTTCCTTGCGCAGCTCGCCGATCTCGTCGCGGAGTCGCCCGGCCAACTCGAACCGCAGGTCCGTGGCCGCCGACATCATCTGCTCAGTCATCTCCCCGATGAGCTTCTCGAGTTCCTTCCGAGGCCGTGCCGACTCGCCCGCCACCCGCGCACCCATGAGCTCGGGCCTGTCCCGCGGGTCGGAGGACGACACCCCGTTCTTCTCCTCGCCGACCCGGTCGAGGATGTCGGCGATCTTCCTTCGTAGCGGCTGCGGGTCGATCCCGTGCTCGGTGTTGTACGCGACCTGCTTCTCGCGCCGCCGGTCGGTCTCATCGATGGCCTGCCGCATCGCGTCGGTGACGGAGTCCGCGTACATGTGGACCTCGCCGGAGACGTTGCGGGCGGCACGGCCGATCGTCTGGATGAGCGAGGTGGCCGAGCGGAGGAAGCCCTGTTTGTCCGCGTCGAGGATCGCCACCAGCGAGACCTCGGGCAGGTCGAGTCCCTCTCGGAGGAGGTTGATGCCCACCAGGACGTCGTACTCCCCGCGGCGCAGGTCCCGGAGCAGCTCCACCCGCTGGAGGGTGTCGATCTCGGAGTGCAGATACCGCACCCGTACCCCGAGCTCAAGCAGGTAGTCGGTGAGGTCCTCGGACATCTTCTTGGTCAGGGTCGTCACCAGCACGCGCTCGTCGCGGTCCGCCCGCTCGCGGATCTCACCGAGGAGATCGTCGATCTGCCCCTTCGTGGGCTTGACGACGATCTTCGGGTCCACCAGCCCGGTGGGGCGGATGACCTGCTCGACGAACTCTCCCCCGGTCCGTCCCATCTCGTACTTGCCGGGGGTGGCCGAGAGGTACACGGTCTGGCCGACCCGGTCGGAGAACTCCTCCCACGTGAGCGGTCGGTTGTCGAGCGCCGACGGGAGCCGGAAACCGAAGTCCACGAGGTTGCGCTTGCGCGAGGCGTCGCCCTCGAACATGGCGCCGATCTGCGGGACGGTGACGTGCGACTCGTCGATCACGGTGAGGAAGTCCTCGGGGAAGTAGTCGATCAGCGTCGCCGGGGAGCTTCCGGCCGCGCGCCCGTCGATGTGTCGCGAGTAGTTCTCGATCCCGGAACAGAAGCCCACCTGTTGCATCATCTCGATGTCATAGGAGGTCCGCATCCGCAGTCGTTGCGCCTCGAGGAGCTTGCCCTGGTTCTCCAACTCCGCCAACCGCACCTCCAGTTCCTCCTCGATCGAGGCGATGGCCTTGGCCATGCGATCGGGACCGGCCACGTAGTGGGTGGCCGGGAAGATCCGGACCTCCTCGACCTTCCGCACCACGTCCCCGGTCAGCGGGTGGATGTAGTACAGCGCGTCGACCTCGTCGCCGAAGAACTCGATGCGGACGGCGAGTTCCTCGTAGGTGGGGATGATGTCGACCGTGTCGCCCTTCGCACGGAACGTCCCGCGCGTCATCGAGACGTCGTTGCGCTCGTACTGCACGTCCACCAGCAGCCGCAGTAGTCGGTCACGCTCGACCTCCTGGCCGACGGACAGCGCCACGGACCGGTCGAGGTAGGACTGCGGGGTCCCGAGGCCGTAGATGCACGATACGGAACTGACGACGACGACATCGCGCCTGGAGAGCAGCGACGACGTCGCGGAGTGCCGCAGCCTCTCCACGTCGTCGTTGATGGACGAGTCCTTCTCGATGAAGGTGTCCGTCTGCGCGATGTACGCCTCGGGTTGGTAGTAGTCGTAGTAGGAGACGAAGTACTCGACCGCGTTGTTGGGGAGCATCTCCCGCAACTCGTTGGCGAGCTGCGCTGCGAGGGTCTTGTTGGGGGCCATCACCAGCGTCGGGCGCTGGACCTGTTCGATGAGCCATGCCGTCGTGGCGGACTTACCGGTACCGGTGGCACCGAGCAGCACGATGTCCCGCTCCCCACGCCCCAGCCGCCCGGTGAGCTCGGCGATCGCCGTCGGCTGATCCCCGGACGGGATGAACTCACTGACCACCTCGAACCGGTCGGTCGTCCGCTCGACGTCCCCGATCGGACGAAACTCCGAGTAGGAGAGCACGGTCGGGTCGGCGGGGATCCCGTCGTCGGGGATCTCGGTCGCGAAAGCCATACCGTCAGCTTACGAGTCGCGGCTCACCCCCGCCTCTCGGCGAAAGACCTCCGGCGTCTCAGGTTGCCATTACTCTGCACTCGAGTTCCCCTCACTCCGCTGCTCTCGTCTGGAGAAACCGTGTCCCGGAACACCCCTCGTCGTCGTCCCCGTCGTTCCCATCGGGGACCCGTACCCCTCGCGGCGGGCGCCGTCCTCTCACTCGCGATCGGGACGCTCACCGTCCTCTCGCCGGTCGCGGCGGCCGCGCCGTGTGACCCGTGGCCCCCGGCCGGCGCGATCGGCGGATCGGGCTCCCTCTCCGGATCTGCCGCCACGCCGATCGGTGCGCCGGCCACTCCGTGGGCGAACGGGGCGAGCGGATACATCCCCGTCCTGCAGGGGCGGACCACGACGGTGGAGTTGCTCACCGGTCCCACGAGCCCCAACAGGACGGTCGATCGGTTCGGGATCTCCGGGACCGATCTGGGGATCCTCTGGGAGAACGGCAACGCCTCCAGGCCGCAGGTGATGATGGCGCTCGGCGACACCATGGGCGACTGCAGTGTCCCGGGAGACCAGTGGCGCAGCAACATCCTCTTCCGCTCGTCGGACCGGGACCTGTCGAACGGGATGCGTATCGACGACGCACCGATGGAGCGGCCGGGGATGGCCAAGTCCATCCTCCCCCGCTCCGGCCTGCCCGGCGAGGTCACGGTGATCCCGACCGCAGGCGTGGAGGTGGACGGCACCCAGTACCTGCGGTACATGTCCGTGGCCAGCTGGGGCGCCCCCGGGGAGTGGATCACCAACTATTCCGCGCTCGCGGCCTCGCAGAACAACGGGGAGAACTGGACACCCGTGAGGGGCACCGCTCGCACGGGTACGGGGAGCGCCGGACTCATCCCGACCTCTCTCGGCGCCCCGCACACCACCCATACCGCCGGCCAGATGAGCGCGTTCCTGAAGCAGGGCGGCTACGTCTACGAGTACCTGACCCCGTCGGGCCGTAGCGGCGCCGCGACCCTCGCCCGGGTGCCCGAGGGGTCGATCGAGGTCATGTCGGCCTACGAGTTCTGGAACGGGACCGGGTGGGTGTCGGACCACCGGGCCTCCGCCACCGTGCTCCCCGCCCGCGTGAGCGAGCTCTCCGTGTCGTGGAGCCCGCGGCTGGGTCGCTTCATCGCTCTCTACACCAACAGGAACAACGACATCGTCATGCGGCAGGCCACGACCCCCGAGGGGCCCTGGTCCGGCGAGGACATCCTCCTGTCGTACGCCCACGTGCCCACCCTGTACGGCGCGTTCATCCACCCCTGGAGCCCGGCGGTCGAGACGGTGGGCTCGGACCTGTTCTTCACCATGTCCACCTGGGACGCCTACAACGTCTTCCTCATGAAGACCGACCTCAACCAGATCCCGGAACGGACCCTGCCGAACCCCAACGCCCGGATGCGCGTTGCCGACGACAGCTGGAGCCGTGACACCCCCGACCCGGCCGAGACCGGTGAGACCGTGCTCGTCGAGCGTCTACCCATCCCGGGAGCCTGAGTTGGGCCGCGCGCTACCGCGGCTGGCCGCGGCGGGGCTGATCGTGGTGACGGCATCCGTCTCCGCGCTCGCCACCACCGGGGTTGGCACCGCCACGGCCGGCCCGTGCAGCGTGATGTTCGGTAACTTCGGGTCGCTGCTCGAGAATCAGACCGGCGCCGGTATGGCGGGGGGTTCGCTGGGCTCACTCGGTCCGGGTTCCTCCGGGTCACTCGGGTCCGCCTCGCGGGCGATGGGTTCGGCGGACCGCTCGGGCTCACTCGTGCAGCAACTGGAGACCGGATCGCTGGGCAACGGTCTCTCCGGCTCCCTGAACACGGTGACCGGATCCGTCTACGGGATGCCCCCGTGGATCACCGGGGAGGAGGGCACCGTCCCCGTCCTCCGCGGCCCCACGCAGTTCCTCCAGCTCGTCACCGGGCCCACGAGTCCCACCGAATCGATCAGCCGCTACGGGGTGGCCGGAACCGATCTCGGCATCATGTGGGACAACGGACACGCCACCGATCCGCAGATCCTCATGGCGTTCGGGGACACCATGGGTGACTGCACCATCCCCGGTAGCCAGTGGCGGTCGAACGTCCTGTTCCGGTCCCGTGACGCCGACCTGACCGACGGGGCGACCATCGACTCCGCGGCGACCGGTTCCGACGGTCTGGCCAAGTCCCTCGTTCCCCGCTCGGGGCTACCCGGGGAGGTCACGATCATCCCGACCGCGGGCATATCGGTGGAGGGGGTCCAGTACCTGCGATTCATGTCGGTCGCCAACTGGGGTCAACCGGGCTCGTGGACCACCAACTACTCGGGGATGGCCTACTCCACGGACAACGGCGAGAACTGGACCGTCGTTCCCTCTCTGGCGCGGCCGATCACCACTGCGGTCCCGGTCGGCGAGGGTGCACCCCCCGTGGACGCCGCCTGGCGGGAGTCGCAGATGAGCTCCTATCTCAAGACCGATGAGCACCTCTACGAATACCTCACGCCGTCAGGGCGCCAGGGTGCCGCGATCCTCGCCCGCGTGCCGCTCGCCGGGTCCCCGTCGGCGGAGGACCTCGACGGCTCCGGAGGAGCCCCGCCCGCCACGGGGGTCCTCGACCCGGTCGCCTACCGGTACTGGGACGGCACGGGCTGGGTCGCCGACCCGGTGGACGCCGAGCAGGTGTTGCCCCGCCCCGCCAGCGAACTCTCCGTGATGTGGAACGACTACCTGGGCAAGTACACCGCGATGTACTCCCAGGGCTACAACTCCGTCGTGCTCCGCACCGCGGACCGTCCGGAGGGACCCTGGTCCGGGCAGACCGTCCTGGTGGACTACTCCATGCTGCCCGGTGTCTACGGCGCGTTCATGCATCCCTGGGCCCAGGGTGAGGATCTGTACTACCTGGTCACCACGTGGAATGCGTACAACGTGTTCCTCGTGCGCACCAGTCTGTCCGAGGTCTTCCAGAGCAACCTCCGCAGGTCCTCGGCCCCGGCCGGACCCGCCACGTCCGAGGTCGTCCGGCAGGTGCCCGTGTCCGAGTTGGTCGACGGCGTGGTCCCCACGGGGTGATCACCCGGAGCTCCGACGCCTTTCAGCGGGTCCGCTCCCACTCACGGGTCTCCTCGCGGTTGGCGCGGCGCAGGATCTCCGAGTACTCCATACGTGCGCTCGGGTCCGCCCCGATGGCCTCGGCCATCAACAGGGCGAACTCGTGCTCCGGATCGTCCTCGGCGAGGATCGACACCTCGAGGGGCCGCGCGGGGTCGCACCAGTGCAGGAGAGGGCGTTCACTGGTGCGGTCACGCACGTATCCCGCAGCTGTCAGGAGCGCCGTCGCACGCTCCACCGCAGGCTCGTCCCGCACCGTCACCTGCAGGTCGAGGATGTCCGGCGAATCGAGCCCGTCGACGGCGGTGGGGCCCACGTGATCGACACGGGTCGCGACCTCCCCCAGCACGTGGCGTAACCTCGCCGTCGCCCTGGCCGCCTCTGCTGCCCATTCCGACCGGAACGGCACCACGGTCCGGTCGCCCACTACCGGCGTAGCTGTGCGCAGATTGTGCTCGAACGGCTGCAGGCGCAACTCGACCAGCATGCGGACGATCTCCCGAACCGGCTCGCGGTCACCGGAGTTGTCGATCACCACGTCGGCTTCCGCCCTACGAGCCTCATCCGTCGCCTGACGGGACATCCGGGCCCGGGCGTCGTCCTCCGGCATCCCCCGCTGCTCCACCAGTCGTCGGAGTCGGATCTCCGCCGGGGTGTCGACCACGATCACCAGGTGGTAGGCGGGCGTCATCCCGCCCTCGACCAGCAGCGGCATGTCGTGGACGACGATCGCGTCGGCGGGCGCCGTATCGAAGAGCTCGGCCGTGCGCTCCCCGATCAGCGGATGGGTGATGGCGTTGAGAGCGGCGGTGCGGTCCGCGTCGACGAAGGCGCGGACGGCCAGCGCAGCCCGATCGAGAGTGCCGTCGGGACCCACGATGTCCTCACCGAACTCGGCGACCAGCATCGCCAGCCCCGGGGTCCCCGGTTCGACGATCTCCCGCGCGATACTGTCCGCGTCGACGATCACCGCACCGGCCTCCGCGAGCACTGTCGTCACCGTCGATTTGCCGGCGCCGATTCCACCGGTCAGACCCACCATCAGCATGAGTCGGAGTCTAGGTGACGTGCGGACGACTGTGGCGTCGGCGTCGCCCCCTCAGTGCGCTGACCCGGTCGCAGGAGGGGTGCGGCGTCGCGGTATCACCCGCGAAATAGACCGCGGCCCCGGTCGGTGCCCCACCGAGGTGGGACGACCGTCCGGGGCCGTGGTCCGAGCCGTCAGGCGCTCGTGACGCCGTCAGGCCACGAGGTCACTCACCGCCGGCGAGCTTCGCACGCAGGGCGGCCAGCTGCTCGTCAGACGCCAGCGAACCACCGGTCGACTCGGCCGGGCTGGTCTCCGCAGCGGCGGGACGGGACGACGACGGAGTGGACTCAGACGAGTAGTTGGTCGGCGCGGCCTCCGCGGCCTCCGCGGCAGCGGCGCGACCCTTCTCGATCTGACCGGTGTGCATCTTGTGACGACGCTCGGCCTCCGCGTAGCGGTTCTCCCACTCTTCACGCTGCTTCTCGAAGCCCTCGAGCCACTCGTTGGTCTCGGGATCGAAGCCCTCGGGGAAGATGTAGTTGCCGGCCTCGTCGTAGCTGTCGGCCATGCCGTACTTCGAGGGGTCGAACTCCTCC
>JBKBRA010000084.1:0-9017 GCA_046292305.1 Dietzia sp.
AGACCAAGTGGATCGAGAAGACCACCACCAACCCGCCCTCGGAAGGACAGCGCTGATGAGCAGGATCGGACGCGACCGCAAGGCGATGGCCGCCCGCGCGGCCCTCGAACTCTCGGACGGCCAGTACGTCAACCTCGGGATCGGACTCCCGACGATGGTGCCCAACTACGTCCCCGAGGACGTCAACGTGACCCTGCAGTCGGAGAACGGACTGCTGGGGATCGGCCCATACCCGCACCCGGACGACGTCGACCCGGACCTGATCAACGCCGGCAAGGAGACCGTCACCACGCTCCCCGGGTCGTCTATCTTCGACTCCGCGACGAGCTTCGGGATGATCCGCTCGGGCAAGATCGACGTGGCCATCCTCGGCGCGATGGAGGTCAACCCGGCCGGCGACATCGCCAACTGGATGGTCCCCGGCGCCATGGTCAAGGGCATGGGCGGGGCGATGGACCTCGTGGTGGGCGCCCGCCGCATCGTCGTGGTGATGGACCAGGTGGCGAAGGACGGCTCGTCCAAGATCGTCTCCGAGATCTCGCTTCCGCTCACCGGCCTGGGCTGCGTGGACCGGATCATCACCGAACTGGGTGTCTTCGACCGTGACGAGACCGGGCTGACCCTGATCGAAGTGGTCGACGGGGTGACCCTCGAGCAGGTCGCAGCCGCCACGGGGGCCCCGTACCGGGTGGCCGAGGGACTGAAGTGATGGAGGTGCTGGAGTAATCACGACACCGCCCGCCGGCGCCGCCGGACTCTGGACCACACCGGTCCGGGGTCGGGTGGCGCTCTCGGCGTTGGCGTGGGTCCTGGGGTACGTGGTCGGCCTCGTCGTCGTCGTCCTCCTCGGTCTCCTCGCCGCGAGCACCGTCGGCGCCGCCCGCCCCGACACCGCGCTGCTGGCCCTCGTGGTGCTCGGCGGCACGGCGGTGGCGGCGCTGGTCGCCGTGTGGGTCCACCTGCTACGCCGGCGCGGGTTGGGTTGGGCCGACGTGGGTCTACGTCGTCCCGCGCGGTCACCGATGCATCTGCTGTGGCAGATCCCGGCGGTGATGGTCGCGGGGGTCGTCGCCTCCATGGTCGTGCTCATACCTCTGGGGACCGGGCCGGGGGGGTCCGACGACGGGCTCGAGGACCTCGCCACCGGCGGGCCGGCGTTCGTGCTCCTCGGTCTGCTCGCCGTCGCGGTGCTCGTGCCCGTGGCCGAGGAGGTGGTCTTCCGGGGCATCGTCCTGCCCGCGCTGCGGGCGCGATTCCGGGCCGTGCCGGGGATCGCGCTCGCGGGCGCGGTCTTCGCCGCCGTGCACCTGATCCCGCCCGCGCTGCCGTACCTGCTGGTGGTGGGGATCTCCCTGTGCGTGATGGCGCAGTGGTACCGGTCGATCGTGCCCGGGATCGTGTTGCACGGGGTCAACAACGCGGTGGTGTTCGCCGGGATCGTCGCGGCGGGGGCGGCCTGAGGGCCTGCCCCCCTGCCGAGCTGCCGCCCTGCCGCGTTACCGTGCGTCCACCGACACGGACGCACCCTCTCGCGCCACCGTCACCGGGCCGTCGAAATGACGCGACGCGATCCGCCCCATCTCCTGGGCCTCCTCCGGTCGCGCGAAGTGGGTCAGGACGAGATGGCGCGCCCCGGCCTCGGAGGCGATCCCGGCGGCGAGTTCCGGGGTGAGGTGCCCGTGGCCGTGGATCACGTCGTCGTCGGCGGCCAGGACGGTGGACTCGCACACGAACACATCCGCCCCCGCGGCGGCGTCGACGACCCCGCGACACGGGCCGGTGTCCGAGGAGAAGCAGACCACCCCGTCCGGGCCCGCGAACCGTAGAGCGGCGGAGGGAACCGAGTGCAGTGCGCGATGAGGGGTGATCGTCCACCGGCCGATCCCGACCGGCGTCCGGGAGTCGAGGTCCAGCCCGCGCACGTCGAAGGCCGTCCGGATGGGGGAGACCATGGTCGGGAGGGTGGGTATCCCGAAGAGGTCGTCGAACCTCTCGAGGCGGCCCAGCTCCTCCGCCGGCACGTAGAGCGGGATCCGAGGCAGCACGTCGGGGAACGTCCAGCGGTACGCCCAGGCCATGAGGTCGAGGCTGTGGTCCGCGTGCAGGTGGGTCACCACGATGCCGCTCAGTTCGGACAGGTCGTGGCTGCGCGCGAAGCTGAGCAGGGATCCGGGGCCGGCGTCCACGAGCACGGCGGTCGACCCGTCCCGGACCAGGTAGCTCGACGCGGCTCCGGTCCGGCCGGGGGCGGTGGCATTGCAGCCGAGTACCTCGACGGTGGTCACAGCAGGACGATCCCTTCTCTTCTGGCGGCCACGGTCACGACCGGGCCGAGGTCGGCGGGTCCGACGTGATCCATGTCGAGTTCTGTGCCGTGTACGTCGATGCGCAGTCGGGTGACGGTACCGGCGAACTCGGCGTGGAGCACGCGGGCGGTGGTGGATCCCGGCGCGCCCGCGTCCGCGATGTGCAGGGAGTCGCGGCGGACTAGTACGCGACCGCCCGGGCCCGGGGCGTCGGGCGCCACGCGGGTGACGTCGACGCCGGCACTCGGGATCCGCCACCGGCCTCCCAGCACCTCGACCGAGTCCGTGGTGCGCACGGCGTCGAGTATCCGGCCCGAACCGAGGAAGTCGGCCACGAACTCGTCGACCGGGTGGTTCCAGAGTTCATCCGGAGTCCCGTGTTGGATCACACGGCCGTCCCGGACGATCGCGATCGAGTGGGCGAGCGCCAGCGCCTCCTGCTGGTCGTGGGTGACGATCACAGTGGTGCACCCGACCTCGGCGAGGTTCGCGGACAGGCTCCGGCGCAGACCGGACCGCAGTTGAGGATCGAGCGCGGAGAGGGGCTCGTCCAGCAGGAGGACCGCGGGGTCGATGGCCAGCGCCCGGGCCAGGGCCACGCGTTGGCGCTGGCCACCCGAGAGTTCACCGGGCCGCCGTCCCGCGTACTCCGACAGGTGGACCAGGTCGAGGAACTCGTCGGTGCGACGGTCCCGCTCGGCCCGCTTCACCCCGCGCGCCCGCAACCCGTACTCGACGTTCCCGCGCACCGACATGTGGGGGAACATCGCGTACGACTGGGGGACCAGGCCGATGTTGCGGCGGGCGGGTGGCTGGCCGGTGACGTCGGTGCCGCCGATCCGGATCCGTCCGGTGGACGGCCGGACCATGCCGGCGATCGACCGCAGGACGGACGTCTTGCCGCATCCGCTGGGGCCGACCAGGGCGAGGATCTCACCCTCGCGGACATCGATGCTGACGCCGTCGACGGCGAGGGTGTCGCCGTACCGGACGGAGACGTCGTCGAGGGCCAGACCCGGTGGGGTGCTCATGACGGTGGTGCTCATGGCCGATGCGTTCAAGACAGGGACCTTTCGTGCATGCGGGCGCGCAGCGCGACGAGAACCGCGAACACCGGGAGGAGGGAGACGATGAACCAGATGGACATCGCCGACGCCAACTCGAGCCGTCTCGTCTGGTAGGCGTCGAACAGGGCGAACGGCGCCGTCGGGTTGGCCGGGGCGTTGACGAAGAAGCTGATGTTGAACTCGCCGTAGCTCAGGGCGTAGGACATCGCAGCGGCCTGGACGATCGCGACCAGGCACCACGGGATCGTGATGGTGAGGACCTGCCGCGCGCGGGAGGCGCCGAGGCTCAGCGCGACCTGCTCACACTCGTCCAACCGGTCCGAGGCGAGGACGGGGACCAGCGCGGCCAGGGTGAAGGGCAGCGTGAACACGACGTGCCCGATCAGCAACAGCAGCCCGCTCGGACGCAGCTGGGCATAGGTGCCGATCAACGCGACCGAGATGGCGATACCCGGCACCGCCAACGGGACCGTGGCGAGGTAGCCCACCGCGCGGGCGATGAGGGAGGAGGAACGGGAGGACCACCACGCGAGCGGACCGCCCACGACGAGGTTGATCACGGCGACGGCCACCCCGACCGCGGCACTGTGCAGGAGCGTGGGGGACAGCAGTTGGAAACCGAGGCCCATCCAGTCCAGCGTGAACCCGCCGGTGTACGGGCCCGCGATGAAGCTCACGCTGGTCGCCACGACCAGTGTCGCGATCATGGGCACCAGGACGACGCCGAGCATGAGCCACAGCCAGACGCGGGACGCGGTCATCGGGCGACCATCCTCTCGGTTGTCCGGGCGAACGCGCGGCCGGCGAGCAGGAACGCGGCGGCCAGGACCGCCAGGATCAGGGCGTTGGCGGACGCGGCGGCGATGTTGAACCCGGCGGAACTGAGACCGTCCACCACCTCGAGTGGGAGCAGGCGGTCGCCGCGGGCGAGGACCGCGATCGTGCCGTAGCCGCCGAGGGCGACCGCCAGTGCCGTCCCCGAGGCCTCGATGATCGCCGGCAGCAGCAGGGGAAGGGTGACGGTGACGAAGACCCGGGTGCGTCCGGCGCCCAGTGACCGGGCGGTCTCGGGGATCGCCGGATCCAGGTTCTCCGCGGCCCCTCGCAATGGTCCGATGATTCTCGGGAGGGAGAAGTAGGTGTAGGCCACCACGAGCCCGGGGATGATGTAGGCGGTGCCCGCCAGCTGTGGGAACCACAGGCCGAGGAGCCCCGTGTTGCCCAGCAGGACCACGGCGAAGAACCCGATGATGGTCCCGGGTAGCGCGACGGGGAGCGTGAACGCGGAATCCAGTGGTGAGGTGTTGCGTCCGGCGTGTGAGCGCCCCGCGAGGTGGAGGACCAGTGGGACCGACAGGGCGATGGCGATCGCTACCGCCGAGACGCACACCACGAGCGAGTTGACCACCGCGCGGTGGATCGCCTCCGAGGTCAGGGCGGCGACGAGGTAGCCGGCGGTGAGGCCCGCCTCCTCGCGCAGCCCGGTTCGTCCGAGCCCGAGGGCGTTGCGGACCAGGGCGAGGAGTGGGTACAGGGCGAACGCCAGCAGGAAGACGACCCCCGGAACCGCGGCGAGCCATCCCCAGCGGGGACCACCCGCCGCGGTGGGGGTCACCCGGGTGCGGACGGTCAACGACCGACCTCGGTGGTGAAGGCGGCGATGAAGTCCTCCTGGACCGCTCCCTGCTTGACGTAGTCGACGGTGCGGGCCCGCTGGTAGTCGGTGTCCGGGAGCATCTTGGCCGCCATGTCCTCGGGGATGGACCCGATCACCGGACGCATGAACCCGCGGGCGAAGAGCTGCTGCCCCTGCTCGGAGAAGTAGAAGTCGAGGAGTGCCTCCGCGTTGTCCCGGTTGGGCGCGCCGTTGACGATCCCCACGACGTAGGGGATGAGGAGGCTGCCCTCCTCGGGGATCACGACCTCGACGTCGATCCCCTCCTCCTGCAGCTTGTAGCCGTTGAAGTCCGTGTCGATGAGGATCGGGATCTCGCCCTGGCCCACCAGTGCGGTCGCGGTCTGGGCGGGCGTCACGGCGCCGTTGTCCTTGAGTCGGCTGAGGTACTCGAGACCGGGTTCCCAGTTGTCCAGGTCCCCACCCATCGCCTCGTTGGCGGCGGTGGCGACCGAGTAACCGACCGCGGCCTGGGTCGGGTCGAGGTATCCCACCTTGCCGCTGTATTCAGGCCTGGTCAGGTCCTCCCACGATTGCGGGACCTCGGCGTCCCCGAGATGATCCTTGTTGACGATGAACGCCACCGCGCCGGTGTGCAGCGTGTGCCACCGGCCGTCGGGATCGCGGAGGTCCTCGTCGATCGAGTCCACGCCCTCCGGGGTGTACGCGCTGAGCAGATCCGCCTGCACCAACTGATCAGCGAACGCGATGCCGACGTATGCGGAATCGGCGACGGGCGAGGCGGCCTCGGCCTGGAGGGCAGCGAGCGTCTGTCCCGAGTTCTTGGGGTCGTTCGGGGCGGCGATGCCCGTCTCCTCCGAGAAGGCCGCCAGCACCTCCCCGAAGTTCCCCCACTCCGAGGGGCTGTTGTAGGTGATGACCGTGCCGGAGTCCCCGGCCGCGTTCGACGGGGCTTCCTCGCCCGCGGTGTCGGCGTTTCCGCAGGCGGTCAGGGCGAGTCCGGCTGCGGCGGTCGCAGCGAGAGTGCGCAGGGTGCGTGAGAGAGTCATCGTCTGGTCCTCGGTCGTGTGTTCCTGGGATGTCGTCGGCCCGAACCCGTCGGTGCCTATGGCCGCGGCGGGCGCCGGACCGGGTATCAGCAAACGCGTGCCAAATCGGTTTGGCAATGGGCCTGCGGTGCACTTCCGACACTGTTCGCCGACCGTTCACCCGGTTCGCGGGACGGTCCCGGGGTATGTACCCACCCGGGTCGGTGGTCAGTGGCGGAGGTCGGCCACGGAGTCCCGGACCATCAGGCGGACGGGGACCACCGCGGTGCGGGGTCCCGGGCCGGGGGTGAGGAGCTCGGTCGCGGCGATCTCCCCGACGAGCCGGCGGTCGAAGGCGACCGTCGTCATCGCCGGCGCGAGCAGACCCGACGTGGGCAGGTCGTCGTGGCCGACCACACTGACGTCCCGACCCACCTCGAGTCCCGCGTCGCGAGCGGCCCGGTACACCGCGGAGGCGGTGTAGTCGGAGTTCATGAGAAAGGTGCGCACGCCTCCCGGGTCGTCGAGCTGGCCGGCGACGAGGTCACGCACGTCGTCGAAACGCAGTCGGCACGGCATGACCTCGGGACGCAGTCCCAGTTCACCCGTACGGGCGAGGTAGGCCTGGGTGCGGTCGGGGTCGGCGGCGTCCGCCGCCGGCGCGCTGACGAAGCCGATCCGTCGGTGGCCGAGGCCCGCGAGGTGGTCGACCGCCAGGGTCACCGCCCTGGTGTTGTCCGGGCCCACCGTGGTGGCCCCGGGGGAGGGCGAGGTGTTGATCTGGACCATCGGCAGCTCGGGGCGGTTGACCCGCCACCAGTCGACCGCCTCCGTACCGCCGACCGGGGCGATCGCCAGGGCGCTCACCTGCCCGTCGGCCATCCTGCGCACCGCGGCCAGTTCGGTCGCGGAATCGTATCCGGAGTCCATGACGACCACGTGTGAACCCCGCGACGAGGTGACGGCCTCCATCCCCCGGAGCACGTCGAGGAAGTAGGAGTTGGACAGGTTCCGGGTGATGAGCCCCACGGCGTCCACGCGGCCCAACCGCAGGGCGCGGGCGGCCGGATTGGGGCGGTATCCGAGGGCGTCGGCGGCATCTCGCACACGGCGCGCGGTGCTCGCGGCGACACGACCCTGACCGTTGAGGGCCAGGCTGGCCTGAGGGACGGAGACGCCGGCAGCCCGCGCGACGTCACGCAACGTGGTCCTGCTCTTCGGCGCCATGCGGTCTACTCCACCACAGAGGGCGCGGTGATCAGGCCAGCAGTGCGGACACCAACAGCAGGACGGGGAGCGCACCGAGGGTGGTGAGGACCGCCGAGTCGCGGGCGAGCAGCATCCCGTGACCGTAGCGGGTGGCCACCACGAGCACGTTCTGCGCCGTGGGCAGGGCCGCGGCCACCACCACGGTCAGCAACTCGTGGCCCTGCATCCCCATGACGCCTCTGCCGATGGCGTAGGCGAGCAGTGGGTGTGCGACCAGTTTCAGCACGCTGGCCAGGGCGATCTCCCGGCGCGGCGAGGCGCCGGCCTCGAGCACCTTGACGCCGTATAGCGACATACCGAACACCAGGAGCGCACCGGGGACCGAGATCTGACCCACCAGGTGGACGGGCTCGAGCAGCCTCTCGGGCGGCGTCCAGGGTAGGGCGGCCACCACGACCCCGGCGAGCGCGGCCAGGACGAGCGGGGTCCGGATGGCCTGGACGATCGAGGCGAGCGCTCCACCGCCGCCTCCACCGCCGGCCGAGCCGTCTGCGCCCGCGGAGCGGGTGGCGCGCTCGAGCACCGCGATCGCGATCGGCTGCAGCACGACCACCTGGAAGAGCAGGAGGGGCATGACGAATCCGAAGTCCCCCAGGACGTACACGGCGATGGGGATTCCCAGGTTGGCGGAGTTGACGTAGCTGGCGGACAGGGCACCGACGGCGAGGTCGGCGGCCGGCCGCCGGAGCCACAATTTCGCGATGAGCACGTAGGCCACCGCCATGACGATCGCCGTCACGGCGGAGACCACGAAGACGCCGGTGAAGACCTGGTCGAGCGTGGTGCGGGCGAGGGCGTCGAACAGTAGCGCCGGGGTGGCGACGAAGAACACGAGCCGGTTGAGCACCAGGCGCGCATCGGTGCCGAGGACCCGGGAGCGCGCGAGCAGCCACCCCAGTGCGACGAGCGCGACGATCACGGCGAAGCCGTTAAGGACGCCGGCCACTGCGGACTCCTCGGGTTCGGGGGAGGGGGAGCGGTAACGCCGATCGGGGCCGTGCACTCCTGTCGTCAGGAGGCGCGACCCCGATCGGGTTGCTGTTGTCCGGTCGGCGGCTAGCTACCGCGGGCGGGACGTGCGGTGCGGTTCGACCGCGCCGAGCAGTGGCTCAGCGGCTGGTGAACGGCAGCAGTGCCATCTCGCGGGCGTTCTTGACCGCGATGGCGACCTGACGCTGCTGCTGCGGCGTGAGGCCGGTGACGCGGCGTGAACGGATCTTGCCGCGATCGGAGATGAACGTGCGGAGGGTGTTGACGTCCTTGTAGTCGACCTTCTCGATACCCGCGACCTTCAACGGGTTCTTCTTGGGCCGACGACCCTCCTGGGCACGGACCTTCTTGGACGGGGTGCTACGCGCTTTTGCCATGATTACCTACTCACCAACTCGACTTCGTGACACCGGGCAGCTCGCCACGGTGGGCCATCTCGCGCATCCGGACGCGGGAGAGACCGAACTTGCGGAGGTAGCCGCGCGGGCGGCCATCGGCGACGTCGCGGTTACGCACCCGCACGGGCGAGGCGTCACGCGGCATCTTGTTGAGCGCGGTCTGGGCGTCCATGCGCGCCTCGTCCGTGCTCTCGGGGTTCTTGATTACAGCCTTGAGCTCGGCGCGCCGCTCGGCGAACCGGGCCACCTTGGCCTTGCGCTGCTCGTTACGCGCGATCTTTGACTTCTTGGCCACGGGTCAGCGCTCCTCTCGGAATTCGACG
>JBKBRA010000085.1:0-8929 GCA_046292305.1 Dietzia sp.
AACCCGCGCTGCCGGCGTGAAAGGCCGGTGTCCTAGGCCGCTAAACGAAGGGGGCGTACGCCACGTCCGGGATCGCCGGTCCGCAGCGCGTTCGAGTTTAGGGCACCGCCCAGCAGACGTCTAAACCAACCATGCGTAAGCCGACGCCCGCCGGCGCGAACGGGGACGGTATCGTGACCGACGCCCCTATAGCTCAGTTGGTAGAGCTACGGACTTTTAATCCGCAGGTCGTCGGTTCGAGCCCGACTGGGGGCACCACGAACCAGCCGTCCACGAGTAAACCGTCCACGGTCGGCGCCCCCATTGGACCTGCCCGCCCCACGCTGGGACACTCGGAACATGTCCGCACCCACCACCACCGGCGGGCCCGCCCTGCGCATCGGCCCCCTCGAGCTCGCCTCGCCAGTCGTCCTGGCGCCGATGGCGGGCGTCACCAACGTGGCCTTCCGCACGTTGTGCCGCGAGCTCGAACGTGAGCAGCAGGGTTCGGTGTCCGGGCTCTACGTCTGCGAGATGGTGACGGCCCGAGCACTCGTCGAACGCCAGCCGGGGACCCTGCACATGGCCAGCTTCGCACCCGACGAGTCCCCGCGCAGCCTGCAGCTGTACACGGTCGACGCCCAGTACACCTACGCGGCCGCCAAGATGATCGTCGACGAGGACCTGGCGGACCATATCGACATCAACTTCGGTTGCCCGGTCCCCAAGGTCACCCGGCGCGGTGGTGGATCGGCGATCCCCTACAAGCGCCGGTTGTTCCGGTCCATCGTCGCCGCGGCGGTCCGGGCCACCGAGGGCACCGACATCCCGGTCACGGTGAAGATGCGTGTGGGGATCGACGACGAGCACCACACCCACCTCGACGCCGGCCGCATCGCCGTCGACGAGGGCGCCCGGGCCGTGGCCCTCCACGCCCGGACAGCGGCCCAGCGGTACTCCGGAGAGGCCGACTGGTCACAGATCTCCCGGCTGGTCGAGCACATCGGCGCGGTCTCGGACGTCCCGGTACTGGGCAACGGCGACATCTTCGCCGCCGAGGACGCGGTCCGGATGAGGGAGCAGACCGGGTGCGCCGGCGTCGTGATCGGCCGCGGTTGTCTGGGCCGTCCGTGGCTGTTCTCCGAACTCGCCGCCACGCTCGACGGACGCGAGGCTCCGACCCCGCCCACGCTCGGAGAGGTCGGCCGCATCATGTACCGGCACGGTGAACTGCTCGCCGAGCACCACGGCGAGAACAAGGGGATGCGCGACATCCGCAAGCACGTGGCCTGGTACCTGCGGGGGTTCCCGGCCGGGTCCGGCAAGCGGGTCGCCCTGGCAGCCGTCCGCACCCTGGACGACCTCGCGGAGATGCTCGCCGACCTCCCGCGCGACGAACCCTTCCCCGCCGACGGCTACGGACCTCGCGGGCGTCAGGGGTCGCCCTCCCGTGTGCTTCTGCCCGAGGGCTGGCTGGACGACCCGGAGGATGACGCGGTGGCACTCGAGGGCGCGGACGCCGAGAACTCGGGGGGCTGAGCCGGACCGGCCGAGTAATGGTCAGACGAGACGCCCGCCTGTTCATCGGTCGTTCATCGCCGGGATCGATAGTGCGGTTGACATGCCCGTATGCTGTGTCACATGCGTCTTGTCTACTCCGAAGAACTCGCGGATCTGGCCACCTCGATGGCCCGTATGTGCTCCCTCGCCACTGACGACATGGAACTGGCGACCCACGCCCTCCTCCAGGTCGACCTGGTGGCCGCCGAGACGGTTCTCCAGTCCTCGACGGAGATGGCCCGGTTGGCGACCGAGAACGAGGAGCGCGGATTCGCGCTCCTGGCCCTCCAGGCGCCGGTGGCCCGTGATCTCCGTCAGGTGGTCACCTCGATCCAGCTGGTCCAGGACCTCTCCCGGATGGGCACGCTGGCAGGACACGTCGCGAAGATCGTGCGTCGGCGACATCCCGAGAGCGTTCTCCCGGAACCCGTCAACGGGTACTTCGCGGAGATGGGCCGGGTCGCGATCTCGCTCGGTCGATCAGCATCCGAGGTCCTGATCAACCGGGACGCGGAGCAGGCCGCCACACTGGCCCATCAGGACGACGCCGTCGACGACCTACGCGCTCACCTGTTCACCCTGCTCACCGTGCGCGAATGGAAATGGGGTGTGGCGGCGGCGGTCGATGTGACCCTCCTCGGCCGCTACTACGAGCGGTTCGCAGACCACGCCGTGGAGGTGGCCCAGCGCGTGATCTTCCTGGCCACCGGCGAGTACGCCACCCTGGCGGAGGACGATCCGGAGCATTCCTCCATCTCCAACGAGGAGTTGGTGCGTCGCTTCAACGAGACCGACAGGACGTTGAAGGGCCGCGCCTCCGGCGATGACCCCGGGGGCCGTCGCAAGTCGTTCTGACCACTCGGCGGAACATGGACACGGGCACCCCGGTGCCCGCCTCGGCGGTGGGTGACGGGGTGTTCGCCCGTAACCGACGGTTCAGCCGAAGCGGCCGGAGACGTAGTCCTCGGTCTGCTTGTTCTCCGGGTTCGAGAAGATCTTCTCCGTGGCGTTGACCTCGACGAGCTGGCCCGGCATGCCTGTGGCCTCGAGCGAGAAGAACGCGGTCTGATCTGACACCCGGGCGGCCTGTTGCATATTGTGTGTCACGATCACGATGGTGAACTCACTCTTGAGGTCGGCGATCAGGTCCTCCACCGCGAGGGTCGAGATCGGGTCGAGGGCCGAACAGGGTTCGTCCATGAGCAGGACCTGGGGTTCGATCGCGATGGCGCGGGCGATGCACAGGCGCTGTTGCTGCCCACCGGAGAGGCCGCCACCCGGCTTGTCGAGGCGGTCCTTGACCTCTTCCCAGAGATTGGCTCCGCGCAGAGACTTCTCCGCGACCTCGTCGAGCGTCTTCTTGTTCTTCACGCCCTGGAGTCTGAGGCCGGCGACCACGTTCTCCTTGATCGACATAGTGGGGAACGGGTTGGGGCGCTGGAACACCATGCCGATGGTCCGGCGCACGGCGACGGGGTCCACTTTCCTGCCGTAGATATCCACGCCGTCGAGCTTGATCGAGCCGGTCGCGTAGGCGCCGGGGATCTCCTCGTGCATACGGTTGAGCGAGCGGAGCACGGTGGACTTGCCGCACCCTGACGGGCCGATGAAGGCAGTCACCGAACGGGGCGGGACGTGGAGGTCGACGTCCTTGACGGCGTGGAAGTCGCCGTAGAAGATGTCGACGTTCTCGAGGTCGAGTCGCTTTGCCATGGAGCGGGTCCTTACTTGGTCTTCGGCGCGAGCGCCTTGGCGGCGAAGGCGGCGAGGATGTTCGCGAGCGCGATGATGATCACGAGGGTCAGGGCTGCTCCCCAGATCCGGTACTGGCCGGCCTCGTTGGGGTTGGAGAGCTGGTTGAAGATGAGCAGCGGCAACGAGGCCATGTTGCCCTCGAATACGTTGTAGTTGATCGACGAGGTGTACCCCACCAGGATCAGTACCGGCGCCGTCTCTCCCATCACGCGGGCGACCGCGAGGAAGACTCCCGAGATCATGCCCGACAACGCGGTCGGGATCACGATGCTGACGATTGTCTTCCACCTGGGGACGCCCAACGCGTACGAGGCCTCCCGGAGCTCGTCCGGGACGAGCTTGAGCATCTCCTCGGTACTCCGGACGATGAGCGGGATCATGAGGAGTACCAGTGCCAGTCCCACCGCGAACGCGCTGAGCTGCATACCGAACGTGGTGACCCACACCCCGAAGACGAAGATCGCCGCAACGACCGAGGGGACGCCGGCCAGGACGTCGACCATGAACGTGGTGGGCTTGGCGATCCTGGAGGCGGGGTACTCCACCAGGAGTATCCCCGCAGCCACACCGAGCGGGATCGAGATGACCGCGGCGATCAGCGCCTGGATGAAGCTTCCGTAGATGGCGTGTCCCACGCCTCCCGCCATCGAGGTCGGCGAGACGAGGAAGAGCGAGTTGGTCCACCAGGTCGTGTTGAGGATCGCCGGGAGCCCGGTGGAGACCACCTTGTAGAGCAGAGCCGCCAACGGCACCACGGCGACGAGGAAGCACAGTGCGAACACCACCGTTGCCAGGGTGTTCTTGGCTCTGCGCATACCGGAGATCGGCAGGAAGGCCTCCGACGGCTTGGCGGGTTTGGCGAGGTCCGGGGTCATCTGTGACATCAGCCGTTTACCTTTCCACCGGAGACCGAACGCGCGATGAGGTTGACGATGAACGTGAGGATGAAGAGCACCAGTCCCGCGGCGATGTAGGCGCCGGTGGGCAGCGGTTGGTTGAACTCTGCGGCACCCGAGGCGATCTTGGAGGCGAAGGTGAAGCCGCCGTCGAACAGCGACAACGAGCCGGGCGCGCTCGCCGCGCGGAGGATGATCAGGACGGCCACGGTCTCACCGAGCGCACGGCCCAGAGCGAGCATGGAGCCCGCGACGATGCCGGATTTGGCGTAGGGGAAGCAGGTCATCCGGATCTTCTCCCACTTGGTGGCGCCCAGCGCCAGGGCCGCCTCCTGGTGGAGCGGTGGCGTCTGCCGGATCGTCTCGCGGGACATCGACGTGATGATCGGAAGAATCATGATGGCCAGCACGATGCCCGCGGTGAAGATGGTCCCGCCGCCACTGATGGAGACGTTTCCGTCACTGAAGAGGAACAGCCAGCCCAGGTTCTCGTTGAGCCATACGGCGAACGGGGTGATCCACGGCCCGAGCACGATGAGCCCCCACATCCCGTAGATGATCGACGGCACCGCGGCCAACAGGTCGATGAGCGCCGACAGGGTCCTCGACAGCCTCGCCGGGGCGTACTGGACGAGGAAAGTGGCGATACCTATCGCGACCGGAACCGCCAGGACGAGCGCGAAGACCGAACTCAACACCGTGACCTTGAGCAGGTCGAGGATGCCGAACCGCATGTTCTCGGGGTCGGTCGTGTTCCATTCCGAGGACGTGAGGAAGTTGACCTGGTCCGCCATGATCGACGGCAGTGCCTGCATGACGAGCACCACGGCGATGAGCGCGATGAGCGCGACGATGGTCCCGCCCGCCGCTACGGTGACACCACGGAAGATCGCGTCCGCCCCGTGCGACGACGGCCCGGTGGTGAGGTCTCTCCCACGCATGTGGTCGGCCTCGCGGTCGAGGGGGTGGTACCCAGTCATGAGACCTTCAGTGGTTCGTGGGGTTCGGGACGGTGGTCGGAGCAATCACGAGATGGCACCGATGGCGCCGTTGAGCTTCTCGCGGAAGCCATCGGGGATCGGTATGTAACCCTGTCCCTCCAGTTGTTCCTGGACTCCCTCCGAGACCGCAACGGTCAGGAAGGCCTTGACGGCCTGGGCCGTCTCCGGGTCCCCGTACCGCGAGCAGACGATCTCGTAGGTGGGCAGGATGATCGGGTAGGCCCCAGCCGCGCGGGGGACGTAGAACGACGACGTGTCGATGACGAGGTCATTGCTGCCCTCGTTACGGAACTCGGCCGAATCGATGGTCCTCCCTGCGGTCTCGGCGTCGAGCGTCACGCCCTCCGCATCCGCCGGAGTGATGATGCTGACCACGTCGAGTCCCAGGTTCTTCGCGTACGACCACTCCGTGTACGTGATGGTGCCGGGGGTCTGCCCGATTGCCGCAGACACGCCTTCGTTCCCCTTGGCCCCCTCGCCGACCCCGAGGCCGCCGGTGAACGTCTTCCCCGTCCCCTGCGTCCAGACCCCCTCGGACGCCGCCTCGAGGTACTTCAGGAAGTTGTCGGTGGTGCCGGACTCGTCCGAACGGTAGATCACCGTGATGTCCCGGTCCGGGAGGTCGACGCCCTCGTTCTCGGCTGCGATGGCCGGATCGTCCCACTTCTCGATCTGACCGTTGAAGATCTTGGCGATGGTCGGACCCGAGAGCGTGAGGTCGATTCCGTCCAGGTTGTAGGCCACCGCGATCGGACCGAACACCGCCGGGATGTTCCACGCGTCCCCCTCGCACCGCTGCTCGGCCGGGCCGTACTCGGCGTCCTTGAGCGGGGAGTCCGAACCACCGAAGTCCGTCTGCCCTCCGGTGAACTCGTTGACACCGGCGCCGGAACCGTTGGAGTTGTAGTCGAGGGTGTGCCCGTCACAGCTCAGGGCGTAGGAGTTCGCGAAGACCGTCATCGCGTTGTTCTGCGCGGTCGAGCCCGATGCCCGGAGAGAAGTCTCTCCTCCGCACTCCACGTCGGCGACCCGGTAGGCCACGATCTCACCGCTGCCGGTGTTGTCATCCGAGCAGGCGGCGAGACCGCCTGCCGTGAGGGCGACGAGGCCGAGCAGCGCACCGGCGCGCGTGAAATCCACTAATTTTCCTCCATGGAGTGTCCGGCGAAGGCCGGGCCGATCGAGTCCTGCGCGGTGACGGCGCGCGGATAGGGACGGACGAGCCGCCGGAGCCCGAATGTATGACGCGGAGATGAACACCAATCCGGACTAAAGTGAACGTGGGATGAACGGGCCCTCTTCGCGCGTGTCGCCGGACTGCCGATCACGGCATAATCCGCCCCTGAACTGGGAGGGCCGTAAACTGCGCTAGCGGGTAGAGACGCGAACTCATTTCGAGGCGTAGGTCACATCGCGGTGTTCGACGGTGAAACCGAGCTTCTCGTACGTGCGGATGGCGGCCGCGTTGTCGCCCTCCACATAGAGAACGACCGACTCCGCGCCCACCGGCCCCTCGAGGTGCGCGACTCCGAGCGCGGTGAGCAGCCCTCCGAGCCCACGCCCCTGGTCGGCCGGGTCGACGGCCACCACGTAGACCTCACCCTCGACGGGTTCACCGGGCTCGACGACCGTCTTGGTCCAGTGGAACCCCGCGAGCCGCGGTGCGGGCCCGGTGGTGTCGACGGCCAGGAAAACCCCTCCGGGATCCACCCAGTCCACCGCCAGTCGCTCGTCGAGCCTGCCGCGGGTCCAACCGCCCTGCTCCGGGTGCCACGAGAACGCCGCATTGTTGACGCGGAGGAACTCCTCCCGGGCATCCAGCCCGGGCCACCGCGAACCGCCTTCGGAGGCCGCCTCGGCGAGCGTGCCCGTCTCGATCCCCTCCGCGGGCCGTGTCCCGGGTAGGGAGGGGCCGGCCTGGGCACTCCGACGCATCTTGAGCAGCTCACGGGTACGGACCAGCCCTTCCGCTCCTGCGAGGGCGCGCGCGGACGACAGGTCACCGTGCGCCCACACCGCGGCGGCGGGCTCGCGGTCGAACACCGCGCGGACCAGTTCCGACCCGACCCCGCGTCGTCGGTGCCCGGGCGCAACGACCAGCTCGGCGGTCGCGTCGTCGCCACTGCCCTCGAGCTGGGCGTACCCGGCGATCCCGCTCTCGTCGTTTCCGCGGACCAGAAGGTGGCGGACGCCCCGACCAGTGGCCGACCGGAGATTCCGCAGCGGCTGCTCCCCCAGCGGGGCCACTCCGTCCGCGGTCTCGGCTTCCCGGGCCACGGCCTCGATCAGCGCGGCCGTCCCCTGGTCCACCGCGAGCTCGATGGCCGTCATGCGTCTCCCCCGTCCTCCCTGCGGTCGGTCGGTCGCACCGCCTTGTAACCGACGTTACGGACCGTGCCGATGAGGGACTCGTGATCCGGGCCCAGCTTGGCCCGCAGACGTCGCACGTGGACGTCGACCGTCCGGGTACCGCCGAAGAAGTCGTACCCCCAGACCTCCTGGAGGAGCTGGGCGCGCGAGAAGACCCGTCCGGGGTGTTGGCACAAGTGCTTGAGGAGCTCGAACTCCTTGTAGGTCAGGTCCAGGGGTCGCCCCTTCACCCGGGCCACGTAGGTCTCCTCGTCGATCACGAGTTCGCCGACGGTGAGCAATCCACCGTCGGACTCCCCCTGCGCCGAGTGGCGGGCGGCGGACAGTCTGAACCGGGCGTCCACCTCCGCGGGCCCCGTGGTCGGCAGGATGATGTCGTCCAGACCCCAGTCCCCGCTGACCGCGATCAGCCCACCCTCCGAGACCACCGCTATGACGGAGATGTCCGCGCTCCCCGAGAGGAGCCGGCAGAGCGCACGGGATGCCGCGAGATCGCTACGGGCGTCGACCACCGCGAGGGCGGCCCCGGACAACTCGCCCACCGAGGAGGCGAGGGCCGGGAGCAGCCGCACCGAGTGCGGCAGTAGGGACAGTGCGGGGACCACCGCTTCGGGGTCGGCTTCAGTCGTGAGGAGCACTACGTCCATGTGTCGCTTCCTCCTCGTCCGGGCGCCCAGACGATACTAGCGACCCGTCCCCCCGTTCCGGCGATCGGAGTAGACCTGAACCCCATGAGAGCCCGTCGCAGTGTCGCGGTGGCGACCGCCGCCCTGGCCGTCGTGGTGGTCGGCGCCGTCACCGTGGACTCCGTCAACGCCTCCAGGGTGGAGGCGGACGTGTCCACCCGGATCCGCGCGGCCACACCGGGCGTCGCGGCACCGTCGGTCATGATCGGCGGGGGCCCGACCTCGCGGTGGTCCGGGCCCGAGACCCTCGCGTCGGCGTCGATCCGCGCCGAGGGTGTCTCCCGCCCGGGTCTCGGTCCGGTGGCCGTGGAGGCGGTCGCCACCGGCCTGCACGTACCCGGGGACCGCTCCGCCGACATGACGGCGGAGTCGGTCACCGTCGCCGTCCATATCTCCGGCGACGCACTCGGCCCAGCCCTGGGGATGCGGGACGTCCTCGTCGGAGCGTCGGACGACCCGAGCCTCGCCGGAGGGGTCGAACACCGGGCCCGCGTCACCGGGACCCTGGCCGAGTCCGGTAGCCGCGTATCGGCGATCGTCGACCTGGTCGTCGACGACCGTGGCGCGCACCTCGTCCCGGTGGCGGGCGCGCCCCGCCCCCCCCCGCGCCCCGGCCAGTGTCCGGATCACCTCGTCCTTGCTGCTGCCGAGATCGGCGTCGAGCCGCACCGTGGCGGTCTCG
>JBKBRA010000086.1:0-8690 GCA_046292305.1 Dietzia sp.
AGCGGGTGGCGGCGGTTTCCGCGGTCGTCCCGGTGGTGGCGGCGGCAATCGTGGCCGCAGCGGCGCAGCGGGTGCGTTCGGTCGTCCCGGTGGCGCACCCCGTAGGGGCCGCAAGTCCAAGCGGCAGAAGCGTCAGGAATACGATTCGATGCGGGCCCCCGAGGTCGGCGGCGTCCGGCTCCCCGACGGTCGTGGGCAGGTCCTGCGGCTGGCACAGGGTGCCTCGCTGAGCGACTTCGCGGACAAGATCGACGTCAACCCGTCACAGCTGGTCCAGGCGCTGTTCAACCTGGGCGAGATGGTCACGGCGACCCAGTCGGTCACCCCGGAGACCCTGCAGCTCCTCGGCGAGGAGATGGGCTTCAAGGTCCAGGTCGTGAGCCCCGAGGACGAGGACCGCGAGCTGCTCGACTCGTTCGACCTGTCCTTCGGCGAGGACGAGGGCGGCGAGGACGAACTCGAGATCCGTCCCGCGGTCGTCACCGTCATGGGCCACGTCGACCACGGCAAGACCCGGTTGCTCGACAGCATCCGGTCCGCCAAGGTCGGCGAGGGTGAGGCCGGTGGCATCACCCAGCACATCGGTGCCTACCAGGTCACCGTGCCGGTCGACGAGATCGACCGCACGATCACCTTCATCGACACCCCGGGCCACGAGGCGTTCACCGCCATGCGTGCCCGCGGCGCCAAGTCGACGGACATCGCGATCATCGTGGTCGCGGCGGACGACGGCGTGATGCCGCAGACGGTCGAGGCGATCAACCACGCGCAGGCGGCCGACGTGCCGATCGTGGTGGCGGTCAACAAGATCGACAAGGAGGGCGCGCAGCCCGACAAGATCCGTGGCCAGATGACCGAGTACGGGCTCGTCCCGGAGGAGTACGGCGGCGACACCATGTTCGTCGACATCTCCGCGAAGCAGGGGCTCAACATCGAGTCACTGCTCGAGGCGGTCGTCCTCACCGCGGACGCGTCGCTGGACCTCCGGGCCAATCCGGACATGGACGCCCAGGGCGTTGCCATCGAGGCGCACCTCGACCGCGGTCGCGGTCCGGTCGCCACGGTGCTCATCCAGCGCGGAACCCTGCGGGTCGGCGACTCGATCGTCGCGGGCGACGCGTACGGACGAGTCCGTCGCATGGTGGACGAGCACGGGGAGGACGTCATTGAGGCGACCCCGTCCCGTCCGGTCCAGGTGATCGGTCTGACCAGTGTCTGTGGCGCAGGCGACACCCTGATGGTGGTCGAGGAGGACCGCACCGCACGGCAGATCGCCGACAAGCGGAACGCGCGCAAGCGCAACGCGCTCGCCGCGCGCTCCCGCCGCCGGATCAGCCTCGAGGACCTGGATTCGCACCTCAAGGAGACGAGCCAGCTCAACCTCATCATCAAGGGCGACAACTCCGGTACGGTCGAGGCCCTCGAAGAGGCCCTCATGAATATCGAGATCGACGACGAGGTCCAGTTGCGCGTCATCGACCGCGGTGTCGGTGCCATCACCGAGACCAACGTCAACCTGGCGGCCGCATCCGACGCCGTGATCATCGGCTTCAACGTCCGCGCCGAGGGCAAGTCGACCGAGTTGGCCAACCGCGAGGGTGTGGACATCCGGTACTACTCGATCATCTACCAGGCGATCGACGAGATCGAGAGCGCGCTCAAGGGCATGCTCAAGCCGATCTACGAGGAGAAGAAACTCGGTCAGGCTGAGATCCGTCAGCTGTTCCGCTCCTCCAAGTTGGGCAACATCGCGGGTTGCATGGTTCTCGACGGAACCATCCGCCGCAATGCCAAGGCCCGGCTCATCCGCGACGGCAACGTCGTGGTCGAGGAGATGACCGTCTCCTCGCTGCGCCGGGAGAAGGACGACGCGACCGAGGTCCGCGAGGGCTTCGAGTGTGGTCTGACGGTGACGTACTCCGACATCAAGATCGGTGACGTCATCGAGACCTACGAGCTCGTCGAGAAGCCGCGCGACTGACGTCGACGGCGACACCCGTGGGGGCAGGTTCCGTGGTCTACGGGCCTGCCCCCACGGCATTCTGGGTAACGAGCGGCCGCCGGGCGGCCGCACCACGTCAAGGAGGATCGCCATGGCCGGAAAGGGACGGGCCGGACGGCTCGGCAAACGGATCGGGGAGATCGTCGCGACGGCGATCGAGCACGAGATCAAGGATCCGCGTCTCGAGTTCATCACCATCACCGACTCACGCATCACGGCCGATCTGCGGGTCGCCACCCTCTACTACACGGTCCGGGGGAGGACGCTCGACGAGGAGCCCGACATCGAGGCCGCGGAGGACGCATTGGCGACGGCACGGGGTCGGCTGCGGACGATGGTCGGCAAGCAGACCGGGGTCAAGTTCACCCCCGAGCTGACCTTCGTGCTGGATGCCGTTCCGGATGCGGCGCGCCAGATGGAGGAGTTGCTCGCCAAGGCCCGCGCGCAGGACGAAGAGGTCCGCCGCGTGGCGGAGGGCGCTCGTCCCGCGGGGGACGAGGACCCCTACCGCAGGGACGACGAGGTGGGACTGCCGGAGGACGACGACCGGTGATCACCGTGGTGGACGCGGGCGCAGCGGCCGAGGTCCTGGCGCGGCACCGTGAGGTGACCGTGTTGTGCCACGTCCGCCCGGACGCGGACGCCCTCGGGAGTTCCGCGGGACTCGCCCGCGCGCTGCGGGCGGCGGGCGTCGTCGTCCACCACTCGTTCGACCCGGGGATCGTCCCGCGTGCACTCCGGGTGATCCCGGGGACGGAGCACGTGGTGCCGATGAGCGAGGTGCCGGAGCATGACGGTCTCGTGGTGACGCTGGACTGCGCCAGCCCTGACCGCGTGGGCGACTGGGGACGGCTGGCCCGGTCCGCGGCCGAGATCCTGGTGCTGGACCATCATCGTTCCAACCCGGGGTTCGGTACACACCTGCTGCTGGACCCCGAGGCGGCCTCCACCGCGACACTGGTACTCGACGTTCTCGAGGCCGGCGGCTACCCGGTCGACCGCGACCTCGCCACCAGCCTCTACGCCGGGCTCGTCACCGACACCGGGTCCTTCCGGTGGGGTGGCGCGGGTTCGCACGACACGGCCCTCCGACTGCTGGCGGCCGGGGCGGAGTCCCGGGAGCTCGGCTTCGCGCTCCTCGACGCCCACTCGTTCTCCTGGCTCCGCGTGCTGGGTGAGCTCCTGGGTACCGCCCGCCTGGACGCGGGCGCCGCCGGGGGACGGGGTGCGGTCTTCCTGACGGTCCCGCACGACGTGGTCGCGGCAGTCGACGAGGCCGACGTCGAGTCGCTCGTGTCACACCTGCAGGGAGTCCGCGAGGCGCGCGTCGCGGTCCTCGTCAAGGAGATCCGGCCGGGGGAGTGCGCGGTGTCGCTCCGTTCCCGCGGCGGTGACGGTGTGGACGTCGCGGCCGTGGCCGCCACGCTCGGCGGTGGCGGGCACCCCGCGGCGGCCGGGTGCACCGTGCGCGGGGACCTCGGTGTCGTCACGGCGAGGCTCCGTGAGCTACTCGGCTGACCCGGGACGCGACGCCACGACCCCGGACGTCGGTGTGGGGGAACTCGGGCGCCGCCTGTGGACGATCGCGCTACCGGTCCTGCCCGTTCTGGCGGCCGAGCCGATCTACCTTCTCGTCGACGGGATCGTCGTGGGGCGGCAGGGCCCGGAGGACCTCGCGGCGCTCGGTGTCGGGGCACTCGTACTGCTGGTGCTCGGCACCCAGATGAACTTCCTCTCGTACGGGACGACCGCCCGTGCGGCCCGACTCCACGGAGCGGGACGCCGTCCTGACGCCGTGGCGGAGGGGGTCCAGGCCACCTGGATCGCCCTGTCGGTGGGGGTCGTGGTGGTCGCCGCCGTGCACGCGACGGTCGGACCCCTGACGCGCGTTCTCGCCGCGGACTCCGAGGTGGCGGCGAGCGCAGCGGACTGGCTGCGGGTGGCGGTGTGGGGTATCCCGTGCATCCTCGTGGCGTCCGCGGGACACGGCTGGATGCGGGGAGTGCAGCAACTCAGAACGCCCCTGGTCCTCGTGGCCGTCGGGATCGGTGTCTCCACCATCGGTTGTGTGGTGCTGGTGCCCGGGCTGGGGCCCGCACCCGCGCTGGGGCTGGCGGGAAGCGCCTGGTCGAACCTGGCAGGTCAGATGATCATGGCCGGTGGCTTCCTCGGGGCACTGGTCCTGGAGCACCGGGGGTCGTTGCGCCCGAGGTGGAGCGTGATCGTCAGCCAGCTCCGTCTCGGGGTGGACCTGGTGATCCGCACCGCGTCCTTCCAGGTGACCTTCGCCGTGGCCACCACGGCCGCCGCGGCCGCAGGAGTCGACTCCCTCGCGGCGCACCACCTGGCACAACAACTGTGGGCGCTGTACACCCTGGTCCTGGATTCGGTCGCGATCGGGGCGCAGTCGCTCGTCGGCGCGGCGTTGGGTGCCGGGCTCGCCGCCCACGGCCGCGCCCTCGCCCGCGCGGTCGTCGTGTGGTCGCTGGGTCTGGGTGTCGGGCTCGCCGTGGCCACGGTGCTCCTCCGCGGGCCCGTGTCGACCCTCCTGTCTGGTGACGCGGAGGTGGCCGGCCGACTGGTGGTCGCGTTGACGGGGATGGCGATCGTGGTGATCCCGGCCGCTCTGGTGTTCGGCCTCGACGGTGTCCTCCTCGGCGCGGGCGATGCCGAGTACCTACGCACCACCACCGTGGTCGCCGCCCTGTTCGGTTTCCTGCCGGTACTCCTCGCTACCAGACACTTCGGTTGGGGGCTCGTCGGGATCTGGTGGGGCATGGGCGTGTTCGTGGCGATGCGACTGATCGCCGTCGTGGTACGTGTCCGCGGTGACCGGTGGCTGGTCCTGGGCGCGGAGACCCCGGTCAGTCGGGCTCCCGAGGGGGCTCCGGCATGACGGCCCATCCGAGCCTGCGTGCGGTGTCCGACCTCCATGTCGGCCACCGGGGCAACGCGGACGTCATCGACGACATCCGGCCCGCCCATCCGGGCGACTGGCTGATCGTCGCCGGAGACGTGGCGGAGAAGACCGACCACGTGATCGGCGCACTGGAACGTCTGGCCGGCCGCTTCGAGCGGGTGCTCTGGGTACCCGGCAACCACGAGTTGTGGATCGCCTCCGACGACGAGGGGATCACCTCCACCACCAAGTACGACCGTCTGGTGGACGCCTGCCGCTCGATCGGGGTGGACACCCCCGAGGACCCCTACCCGCTGTGGACCGGTCCGGGAGGCCCGGCGTGGGTCGTGCCGATGTTCCTGCTCTACGACTACTCGTGGACCCGCACACCTGGCCAGTCCCGGGCGGCGGCCCTGGCGGGGGCGCGGGAGCGACGGGTGGTGGCCTCAGACGAGTTCCTCATCGATCCCGCCCCGTACCCGGACGCGGCCGCCTGGTGCTCCGATCGCCTGGTGGCCACCACCACCAGGCTGGCGGCACTGGATCCGCCCCACCCGACGGTGCTCGTGAACCACTGGCCCCTGCTGCGCGCCCCCACGGAGGTCCTGCGGCATCCCGACTTCGCGCTGTGGTGTGGGACCGATCAGACCGCGGACTGGCACCGCCGCTACCGCGCCACGGCGTGCGTCTACGGGCACCTGCACATCCCGCGCACCACCGTCCACGACTCGGTCCGGTTCGACGAGGTCTCGCTGGGGTACCCGCGCGAGTGGGCTGCCCGCGGCCGACCCGAACCGTTGGCCCGTCAGATCCTCCCCGCCCCCGACCACCGTCAGGTGCGGTGGATCCGGGGCGGGGACGGGTTGCCGAGGATCGCCCGACCCGGTGAGGACGGGCCCGACCTGGAGGAGGAACGGTGATCAGGGAGGTACTCCCCGACGACGTGGTGGCCGTGACGTTCGACGAGCTCGACATGTCCGACGCGGCGGCGCTGGACGCGATGTACCCGGTCGAGGTCGAGCAGATCGGCAGGGCGGTCGAGAGCAGAAGGATCGAGTTCGCCGCGGCCCGTGCCTGCGCCCGCGAGGCGATGGGCCGACTGGGCGTGCCCACCGGTCCGATCACCCGGGGTGGCAGGGGGATGCCGGTGTGGCCCCCGGGGGTGGTGGGCACGCTCACCCACACCGGTGGTCTGCGGGCCGCGGCCCTGGCGCCGGTCGACCGGGTCCGGTCCCTCGGCCTGGACGTCGAGCCACACGGGCCGCTGTCGGAGGGGGTGCTCGAGGCGGTCTCGCTACCCGAGGAGGCCGCCTGGGTGCGCGCGGCCCGCCGCGAGGAGAGCGCGGTCCACTGGGACCGGCTGCTGTTCACGGCCAAGGAGGCCACCTACAAGGCGTGGTACCCGCTCACGCGGAGATGGCTTGGTTTCGCCGACGCCCACATCACCCTGACACTCACGGACGTCGACGCCGCCGCGGCGTCCGTCTCCGGCGTCCTGCGTTCGCGGATCCTCGTCGACCCCCGGGCCGTGGACGGCGGGGCGGATCTGGTGGAGTTCCGCGGCCGATGGGCCGTGCGGGACGGGTACGTGGCCTCGGCGATCGTGCTCCGACCCGCCGGTGCGGGATAGCGTGTCCGGCGTGACTCCGCGCAGACCCGACTCCCGTCCCGCTCCCGCCCCCGGGCTCGTGGTGGTCGACAAACCCGGCGGTATGACCAGCCACGACGTGGTCGGGCGGCTGCGCCGGTACTTCGGCACCCGCAAGGTGGGGCACGCCGGCACGCTCGACCCGATGGCGACGGGCGTCCTGGTGGTGGGGATCGAGAGGGCCACCAAACTCCTGGGTCTCCTCGCTCTGGAGACCAAGTCCTACGAGGCCACCATCCGTCTCGGCGAGTCCACCACGACCGACGACGCGGAGGGCGAGACCACCGCGCGGATAGATGCCTCCGCGGTGACCGACGACGCGATCGACGCCGGGGTCGCGGGACTGACCGGCGAGATCGAGCAGGTCCCTTCCTCGGTGAGTGCGATCAAGGTGGACGGCCGCCGCGCCTATGACAGGGTGCGTGCCGGAGAGGACGTCCGGCTCGATGCGCGGGCGGTGACCGTGTCGCGGTTCGAGGTCCTGCAGCGCACGCGTTCCGGCGAGGTGGTGGACCTCGTCGTCGTCGTCGACTGTTCGACGGGCACCTACATCCGCGCACTGGCCCGCGACCTCGGTGCCACGCTCGGCGTGGGGGGTCATCTCACCGCGCTGCGCCGCACGTGCGTAGGCCCGTTCGGACTGGACGTCGCCCGGACCCTCGGGGAACTCGAGGAGGACCCGCGGCTGTCCCTGGACCTCGACACCGCCGCGTTGGCAGCCTTCCCCCGCCGGGACGTCGATGCCGACGAGGCGGAGGGGTTACGGCACGGGCGATGGCTCGAGGCGCGCGGCGACGACGGGGTGGTCGCCGCGGTGGGACCGGACGGGCGGGTTGCCGCTCTGGTCTCCGAGTCCGGACAGCGGGCGGCTCCGGTCGTGGTCATGCGACCGGCGGGCCTGTGAGTCCCGGGCGTAAGGTGAACGCCGTGCAGCTGTGGCGGACGTTCGACGAGATCGTTATCCCCGACGGCGGGACCTCCGTCGCACTCGGGGTGTTTGACGGACTCCACCGAGGCCACCGGGGTCTGGTGGAACACGCGGTGGGGGCCGGACGCGAGTTGGGGGCCAGCCCCGTCCTGGTGACCTTCGACCCGCACCCGGTCGAGGTGGTCAGGCCCGGCACCCACCCCCTCGTTCTGACCCCGTTGGAGCGACGCGCGGAACTGGCCGGCGAGTTCGGCGTCGACGCGGTGTTCGCCCTGCCCTTCGACACCGGCATGGCCTCGTGGGAACCCGACGAGTTCATCGATCGCGTACTGGTCCGGGGGCTGCGCAGTCGTTCCGTCACCGTGGGGAGCAACTTCTCGTTCGGCCGACGTGCCGCGGGCACCCCGGAGACGATGCGCGAGCTGTGTGCCGAGAGGGGCATCGACGTCCGGGTGATGAACCTGCTGGAATCCGGGGGTGAGCCCGTCTCCTCCTCCCGGATCCGGCGACTGCTCTCGGAGTCGGACGTGGCCGGCGCGGCCTCGATCCTCGGCCGTCCCCACCGCGTCTCCGGGATCGTCGTGCACGGTGCCGGACGCGGTGGGCGCGACCTGGGGTACCCGACGGCCAATCTGGACCTGCCGGAATATACGGCCGTCCCCGTCGACGGCGTCTACGCGGGATGGTTCACCCTCCTCGACCACCATGAGGTCGACGGGTCGATCCTGCCCGGCCGGCGCTATCCGGCGGCGATCTCCGTGGGTACCAATCCCACCTTCGGGGACGCGGCGCGCAGTGTCGAGGCGTTCGTACTGGACGAATCGGCGGACCTGTACGGACGGGTGGCGGCCGTCGACTTCGTCGACCACGTCCGGGAGATGGAGAAGTTCTCCTCGGTCGATGAACTACTGGTGGCGATGGACCGCGACGTCGCCAGGACCAGGGCCGTGCTCGGGGTGGACGCCAGGCGCCGCTGAGCACGATTGGGGTGCTCGGACCGCCGACTGGTAACGTTTCCGTTCGGCCCTCCTGCGGTCCGCGGCGGCGGGGTCAATCATTTTCGCGGACTGGAACAACCAGGAGTATCGCATGGCAATGAGCACCGAAGAGAAGAAGGCCGTACTGGCCGAGTACGGGATCCACGAGACCGACACCGGCTCGCCCGAGGCCCAGGTCGCGCTGCTCACCAAGCGGATCAGCCAGCTCACCGAGC
>JBKBRA010000087.1:0-8597 GCA_046292305.1 Dietzia sp.
GCCCCCTACAAGTTGATCATGTGGCCGCTGACGCCCTCGACGGCCTCCTTCATGGCCTCCGACAGCGTCGGGTGGGTGTGCACGTTGCGTGCCACGTCCTCGGCGGTGAGGTCCCACATCTGCGCCAGGGTCAGCTCCGGCAGCAGCTCGGAGACGTCGGGGCCGATGAGGTGCGCGCCGAGCAGTTCGCCGTGCGTCCCGTCGGCGACGACCTTGACGAATCCGACCGCGTGGCCGAGCCCGTGTGCCTTGCCGTTGGCCGAGAAGGGGAACTTGCCCACCTTGACGTCGTAGCCCTCGTCGCGGGCCTGGGCCTCGGTCAGCCCGAACGAGGCCACCTGCGGCTGGCAGAAGGTGGCGCGCGGCATCATCCGGTAGTCGCCCAGCGTCTGGGTCTCGGCGCCGGCCATGGTCTCGGCGGCCACGACGCCCTGCGCCTCGGCCACGTGGGCCAGCTGCAGCTTGGCGGTGACGTCGCCGAGAGCGTAGATGCCCTTGACGTTGGTCCGCATGTTGTCGTCGATGTCGATCGCGCCGCGGTCGGTCAGCTCGACGCCCGTGTTCTCCAGGCCGAAGCCCTCGACCCGGGGCGCGAACCCCACGGCCATCAGCACCTTGCCCACCGTCAGCGTCTGCGCACTGCCTTCATCGCCGTTCTTCTCGATCTCCACCGACACCGAGTCGCCGTTGTCGGTGACCTTGGTGGTCTTGTGCCCGGTCAGGACCTTCACACCGAGCTTCTTGTAATGTTTGGCGATCTCCTTGGAGACCTCCTCGTCCTCGTTCGGCAGGAGGCGGTCCATGAACTCGACGATCGTCACCTCGACGCCGTAGTTGGCCATGACGTACGCGAACTCCATACCGATGGCTCCGGCGCCGACGATCACGACCGAGTCCGGCAGGTCGCGGGAGAGGATCTGGTCCTCGTAGTCCACCACGTTCTCGCTCAGCTCGATGCCGGGCAGCGTCTTGACCACCGAACCGGTGGCGATGATGCAGTTGTCGAACGTGTAGGCCGTGCCGTCCACCTCGATCGTCTTGGCATCGGTGAAGGTGCCGTGCCCGTCGATCTCGGTGATCTTGTTCTTCTTCATGAGGAAGTGGACACCCTTGACGATGTTGCCCGAGACCTTGCGGCTGCGGTCGTGGGCCACTCCGTAGTCGAAGGAGACGTCGCCGGAGATCCCGAACGTCTTGGCGTCACGCAGCACCGTGTTGGCCAACTCGGCGTTGCGCAGCAGCGCCTTCGAGGGGATGCACCCCACGTTGAGGCACACCCCGCCCCAGTACTTCTCCTCGATCACGGCCACCTTGAGGCCGAGCTGGGAGGCGCGGATTGCGGCGACGTAGCCACCGGGGCCCGCGCCGAGGACGATGAGGTCGTAATGAGTGTCAGCCACGACACACAGGGTAGCGCTCCCGACGACCGCTGAGCGGTGGAGCGGCGCGGAACTGCACCCGAAATGACCGTCGCCGCCTCCTCCCGGGGGGAGGGGCGGCGACGGTACTCGCGTCAGGCTAGATCAGGACAGGTTGCCCAGGACGGTCCGGAGAGCGGAGGCGACCAGGTCGCCGATGGCGTCGGCGATCGAGTCGGTGATGTTGTCGAAGGAGCTGCCGGTGCCGGTGGCGTCGCCGAGGGAGTCCGTGACCGAACCGAGGCTGAGTGAACCCATTGTGTGTCTCCGTTTATCTAGTTCACCCCCGAGGATTTCGGGAATGGCCGGGTCATTCGACCCCTGCATGGCACTGATGGTACTTACGCTACGGCCCGGTAACAAGAGCCTGTGGATTTCTTACACCGGTGTGCCGGTTGGCGGCCCGGTCACGGCATCATCGAGGCATGACCGCATCCGCGACGCCCGACCCCTTCCTGCACCTCGAGGAGGTCGACTCCGCCGGGGCCCTCGCATGGGTCCGGGAACGGAGCGACCGCACCGTGGCGGATCTGGCCTCCGGGCCGGCCGCCGAGTCCTCGCACCGACGCGCTCTGGAGATCCTCGACGCCTCCGACCGCATCGCCTGGCCCGTCCTGCGGGGCCGCCACGCCTACACCCTCTGGCGGGACGCCGATCACCCCCGCGGGCTGTGGCGACGGATCCCGTGGTCCGTGCTGACGGGCGGCGCACCGGGTGTGGACCACCCGGCCTGGGAGACCCTCGTGGACGTGGACACCCTGGCTGCCGAGGAGAGGGTCAACTGGGTCTACTCGGGAACAGTGGTCCGGCGACCCGCCGACGACCGGGCGCTCATCCGTCTGTCCCGCGGGGGTGCGGACGCGGTGGAGGTCCGCGAGTTCGATCTGGTCGCCCGCCGATTCGTCCCGGCGTCCGAGGGCGGGTTCCGGCTGACCGAGGCCAAGTGCTCGGTGTCCTGGGTGGACCGGGACACACTGCTGCTCTCCTCGCCGCTGGACCCCGACGGTTCGGACGCCACCGACTCCGGGTACGCCCGCCTGGTCCGGGTGTGGCACCGCGGGACCGACCCGCTCCGGGCCCCGGTGATCTTCTCCGGGGAACCCGAGGACGTGGCCGTGGGGGCCTCGTACGACCTCACCTCGGGCCGCTACACGGCCAGCCGCGCCCCCGACTTCCACACCTCCCAGGAGTGGTTCTGGTCCCCGGGCGTCGATCCCGCGACCGCCCGGCCCCGTCAGCTGTCGGTCCCCGAGGACTGCCGGGTGGGGTCCTGCGGGGACTGGCTGCTGCTGCGCCCGCGCACCGACCTCGAGGTCGCGGGCCGTACCCACCCCGGCGGATCGATCCTGGTGCTGCCGTGGTCCGCGCTCGACGCCGACCCCACGCGCCTGCCCGAGCCGGTGGTGCTGTTCTCCCCCACCCCCTCCACCACCGTCGAGGACGTGACCTGGGGCAGGGGTCGCATCCTGTTGACGATCCTCGACGACACCGAGTCCCGCCTGGAGGCCTACTCGATCCCCGACTCCGCGGAGGGGGCGTGGGAGCCCCGTCCCGTCGAGGGTCTGCCGGAGCACGTCTCGGTGGACGTGCTGTCCTGCGACCGCCTGTCCGGTTCCGGCCGGGGCGGGGATGGGGAGGGTGACGACGACGAGCGCCCACACCCGGACGACGCGGTCCTGGCGGTCTCCGGTCCGATCGTCCCGCCGTCTCTCGTGCTGCTGCGCGCGGACGGCTCGACCACCACGCTCGGGTCCACCCCCGACCGCTTCGACACCACCGGAATCGAGGTCACCCGGCACACAGCGGTCAGTGACGACGGCACGCTGGTGCCCTACACCGTCATGCGCGGTCCCGGCCCCGACGGGCCGAGGCCGACCATCCTCTACGGCTACGGCGGGTTCGAGGTGTCCATGCGACCGTCGTACGCGGCGCTGCGCGGGGCGCTGTGGCTCACCGGCGGCGGCGTCTACGTGGTGGCGGGGATCCGCGGTGGCGGCGAATACGGGCCCGCCTGGCACAAGTCGGCCGTCCGCGAGAACCGCCCCCGCGCGTTCGAGGACTTCGCGGCCGTCGCCCGGGCCCTCGTCACCACGGGAGTGACCACACGCGATCAGCTCGGCGCGACCGGCGGGTCCAACGGTGGCCTGCTCATGGGCGTCATGCTCACCCGGTACCCGGAACTGTTCGGCGCGTTGGCGATCGCGGTCCCACTCCTGGACATGCGGCGCTACCACCTGCTGCTGGCCGGCGCGTCCTGGATGGCCGAGTACGGCGACCCGGACTCCGCGGACTGGGACGACTTCCTCGGCGCGTACTCGCCGTACCAGCACGTCCGGCCGGCCTCCGAGGTCCGCTACCCGCAGGTCCTCATGACCACCTCGACGCGGGACGACCGCGTACACCCGGGGCACGCCCGCAAGATGACGGCCGCGCTCGAGGCCGCGGGGCACGAGGTGGCGTACTACGAGAACGTCGAGGGTGGCCACGCCGGCGCCGCCGACAACTCGCAGGAGGCCCGGAAGGCGGTCCTGACCTACGAGTTCTTCAGGCGTCGGCTACCTCGTCGTCGTCCCGTGACGGACTGAACGCCACCTCCCGGTCCATCCACGCCAGCACCCGGGCGGCCACCTCGGCGGGCTTGCGCGCCCACGTGTTGTGGCCGAGCGCCTCCGGCTCAACCTCGAGGCTCGTCCGGGCGCCGGGCAGCATCGCCAGCAGGCCACGGGCCGCGCTCTCGGGGGCGAGCGGGTCCTCCGCGATCACCACCGCCAGCGCGGGGACCCTCACGCGCCCCAGGCCCGCCCGGTAGTCGAGGTCGGCGCGCGCCGGCTGCATGGCCCCCCTGGCGGCGAGGCGGGACCAGTCGCTGATGCGGTCGGCCGGGATCCTGCCGCTCGCGCCGAAGAACTGTCCCGGCACGTGTCCTGCCACCCAGCCGATAGTGGGGAGCAGGACCGCACCCATTCGGAGTCGCCGGCCCATGCGCCGGGGGTATCCGCGGTGGAACGGGGACTGGGCGGCCACCGCCACCAGGCCCACCACGCGCGGGTCGTGCCGCGCCAGGTGATAGACCCCGATCTGTGCGCCCATGCTGTGCCCCAGCAGCACCACGCGCCGCGTCCCCAGCTCGCGCTCCATCGCGTCCAGCGCCAGCGGGACGTCCTCGGCGGCGCTCTCGTGGTACCCCGCCGCTCCCCCGCCGCGGCCGATGCGGTGGGTGCTCTCTCCCTGCCCCCGCAGTTCTGTGATCGCCACGTCCACCCCCTGGGCGGACAGCGCCCGGGCCAGCGGGAGGTAGTACCGGGCGCCCACGGCGATGCCGGGCAGGACCAGGACGGCGGGCCTGCCGGAGTCCCGTGAATCGGCTTCCACGATCAACAGTGGGCTCGTGCTGCCGTCCGCATGCCGGAGTTCGATCCGGCGCGGGTCGTCGATCTTGGTCATGTGTACAGGATGCCGGAGTCCCCTGACCGCACAGCAACCGGCCCGGACCCCCATCCACACCGCTGCCCACCCGACGACGACGGACCCCGTCCCACTCAGGTGGTGGGACGGGGTCCGTCATGGCCGGGCCTCGAGGGCGCCGGTGCGTCAGCCGATCAGATCGGGCCGTAGCGCGCGTTCATCGCCTGGGCCATCATCGGCCAGGACTGCTTGAGGTCGTCCTCCCAGTAGCCCCACGAGTGCGTGCCGTTGGGCGCGAAGTCGAAGTGGGCCGGGATCTGCAGCTCGCCGAAGCGGCGGGCGAGGTTGGCCGTGCAGTACTGCGTGGCCGCCTCGATGATGCCGCCGACGATCGCCTGGTTGGCGAGCGCCGGGATGCTGTTGCGCAGACGCCAGTTCTCCAGGGACTCGTGCGGGCCGGGCAGGCCGTTGCCGGTGGAGATGAACATTGCCGGCAGGGTGCCGTTGTCACGCTGGGGCACGAACCGGTGGGCGCCGGCGACCGGGTCGTTGTCGACCCAGCCCGGACCCGGGTAGGGGCCCCACATGTTGTCGAGGTTGGCGCCGCCACGCATACCGGTGACGATGTTGATGAACTGGTAGCCGATCGGCGTCGACGTCTCGGCGCAGCCCGAGTACGAGCCGATGGCCTGGAACCGGCCCGGGTGCTTCTGGGCGATCGTGAGGACCGAGGTGGCGGTCATCGAGATCGCGGCGAGGCCGCGCTTGCGGTTCTGGTAATTGCCGCCGTACCGGTTCTCGAAGAGGTTCGGGAGCTCCTGGGCGAGGTAGGTCTCGAACGCCATCGGGCGGTTGGTGTCGCGGGCATAGCGGGTCTGGACGTTGGGATCGTGACGCTGCCAGTCCGTGTAATAGGAGAAGGCGCCACCGATCGGGGTGACGGTCCACACGTCCTTGTCGGACATGAACGCCCGGACGTCGGACTGCGCCTGCCAGGTGGCCGAGTCCTCGCCGCCACCGGCGCCGTTGACCAGGTAGAGCACCGGTGCGGCGGCGTTTCCGTCACGCGGGCGCTGCACGATGTTGGGGACCTCGACGGCCATCTTGTCCGACCACACCGACACGATCAGTCGACCGTCGGGGAGCTGGGTCTCGACGACCTTGTTCTGGGCCGTGGCCTTGTTGTACTGGATGCTGCCACCCTGGGCCTGGGCCGTGCCCGTGGCAACGACTGGGACCATGGCCGCGGCGATGGCCGCTGCGGCGACCTTGGTGCCCAACCGGCCGCTCTTGACTGAACGCATATTCCGACGCCTTACATTCTCGTTGTTCACAGACGGACTCGGGCAGACCCTCACGTGAAAGCTAACCCGATTCCCAGTAGTCACACAAGTCCCACTAAGCACACTCCTGGTGAGAGCATGCGTACGGGACCGAGTCTTGCGCCCGCGGGGCACGATCCGAGGATTCCATACCCGGGTGGCCCGCCGGTAACCGCGGTGCCACCCTTGCGGCTCACGTCAACATTATCGACGCTACCCGGCCGCCCGTTACCGTTATGAACAAATTCCTATACACACTTCGCGGCACGGGTGCGGGGAGCCGCTCCGGACAGGGCACGAGAAAGGGCCCCGGGCATAGCCCGGAGCCCCTGTCTCGACCAGTCGTACGACTCAGGCCATGAAGCCGGCGCCGAAGGCCTCCTGGAAGTCGCCACCGGCGAAGTAGCCGATGCCCTTGACGACGTTGTTGACGGCGCCGAGAAGCCCGCCCGCGAGGTCGACGAGACCCTTCGGGCCGAGCAGCTCGCCGACAGAACCGAGGTCGATACCCATGCTGTACTCCTTGAGATGTGTGGTCCGGACCGATCCGGACCGGTGAGGTTTTTCGGGGGGTCGGCTGCTCTACGCCGCAGCCGGGGCGTCGGCCGCAGCGGAGCTACGGCCCGGGTCTGATCAGACCAGTTCGGTGCCGCCGCCGAGGCTGCCGAGTGCGCCCAGCGCGTCGAGGGTGCCCTCGCCCGTGAGCGAACCCGTGAAGCTGACGACGCCGTCGATGAGGTTCTTGACCGCGGTGAGTGCGGCGCTGATGGCGCTGAAGTCAGGCATGTTGTCTCCCTTAGAAAGTGGTACCCCGGCTCATGGGGCCAGGGTCAGAGTAGCCTGAGCGGACTCCAAGTCAATTGTGACCTCGGTTACGTTGAACACCGGGTGACGCGACGTCCTCTCAGGGCATCCTTCGTGACCCAGGTCACCAGATGCAAGGAAACCCTAGCATCCCGTCCCATCAGCGCAAATAGCGTTGAGTCATCGACTTAAATTATCTCATTAGTTTCTATTCACTAAGTTTCATCGGTACCGATGACCATTGGCCACCCTGAAGTCGACGAGAGTTCATCTAAACCCGCCCCCACTCCGGGGGGCGGCCCGCGGGGGGCCGACGGGGCGGCCCGCACTCGTGTCGCCGGGGGCATGGCCGCCCCCGGCAAGATCGGGTCACATCATGAAGCCTCCGGCGAAGGCCTCATCGAAGTCGCCTCCGGTGAAGTAGGCCAGGCCGGAGAACAGGTCTCCGAAGGCGCCGAGGAAGTCGTTGACATAGCCGAGGGCGCCGCTGACGCCGGCGAGGGATCCGAACTCGGGGAAGAACATGAAGTGCTCCTAGGTCTGCTGGGTGGGTATCCGATTGATGGGCTGGCGTCAGTCGGCGCTGATGCTCGACACAGCCTCGAAGAAGTCGTTCATGCCCCCCTCGCCTCCCAGCGACCCGGTGAATGTGACGACGGCTCCGAGGATGTCGGTGATGCCTCCGAAGAGGTCTGACAGCTGACCGAAGTCGGGCATGGTGTTCTCCGTTCTCGTTTGCTCACGGCGCCCTCCGAGGCGCCTGAGAGCAACAGTAAGAAGGACGCACGTCCACTACAAGGCCCGAAACCGTAGCTTTACCGCAGGTCACAGGCTATTTACGCCTGGCCTCGTAGATTACGTTCCTGTTACGGGTCCACCTGGGCCAGACGCCTGCGAGTAGAGCGGAAAGACACACGAAAAAGGCTGTGGCCCGCACCGGAACTCGTCCGGTGCGGGCCCACAGCCCGGTGTCCTGCGTGGGCTAGGTCAGAAGCCCATGCCACCCATCTCGTCGCCACCCGGCATCGCCTGACCGGCGGGCTCGGGCTTGTCGGCCACGACGGCCTCGGTGGTGAGGAAGAGCGCCGCGATGGAGGCGGCGTTCTGCAGCGCGGAGCGGGTCACCTTGACCGGATCGTTGATGCCGGCCTCCAGGAGGTCCTCGTACTCCCCGGTGGCGGCGTTGAGGCCCTGGGCACCCGGGAGGCCGCGGACCTTCTCCGCCACGACGCCCGGCTCGAGGCCGGCGTTGAAGGCGATCTGCTTGAGCGGGGCGCTCAGCGCGAACTTGACGATCTTCGCGCCGGTGGCCTCCTCGCCCTCGAGGGACAGAGCGTCGATGGCGACCTCGGACTTGACGAGGGCGACGCCGCCGCCGGCGACGATGCCCTCCTCGACCGCGGCCTTCGCGTTACGGACGGCGTCCTCGATGCGGTGCTTGCGCTCCTTGAGCTCGACCTCGGTGGCCGCGCCCGCCTTGATCACGGCGACGCCGCCGGCGAGCTTCGCGAGGCGCTCCTGGAGCTTCTCGCGGTCGTAGTCCGAGTCGGAGTTCTCGATCTCGGCGCGGATCTGGTTGACCCGGCCCTCGATCTGACCCTGGTCGCCCGCACCCTCGACGATGGTGGTCTCGTCCTTGGTCACGACG
>JBKBRA010000088.1:0-8465 GCA_046292305.1 Dietzia sp.
CCGAGACTTCGCCGAAGTCGTCTTTTCCATCGAAGAACCGACGGTCCCGACTGTCCCCCACCCCGGACCAGCAAACGTTGAAATTGTCGGCACCCCAGGGGCGCAGTAGGGGCGTTTGGGCTGCGGATGCGCCCGCCGCAAAAAGCCGCCCCCCGCCTAGGTTCGAACACTCCAGAGCCGCCGAATGGCCGGCGTCATTCTGGGCGCTGCGCACCTGCGTCTATGTGGGCCGGAATGCCCCAGGTCGCCTTCGACCGAAGTGCGTCTACTCGGGGTCGTAAAGGTAGGTGGCCATCCGGGTGGCGGCTTCCTGGCGGAGGGCGTCCACGACGTGCTGGTAGCGGTGGAGCTGGCTCGATGTGGACCAGCCCATGATGGCCATGACGACGCGCGGGTCGACTTCCTGTACTAGGAGGAAGGTCGCGGCGGTGTGTCGGGCGTCGTGGAGGCGGGCTTCGCGGACACCGGCGTTCTCGAGGAGGGTCTTCCACTGACGCGAGTCCGCACTTGGACCGATCGGGCGCCCGTTGGGCTGTGTGAAGACGAGGCCGTGTTCTTCCCATCGGTTGCCTGCTGTGAGGCGCTCGAGGTCTTGGTTTTCCCGGTGCTGGCGGAGCAGGTCAGCGCTCACGGGGTCGAGTGCGAGGGGGCGTTCGCCGCGGCGCGTCTTGACTTGGGTGAGGACGAGGCCGCCGCTGTGGCGGGAGGGGCAGTCGGCTGCGCGTCTGCCGCCGCAAGCCCACTGGTCCGCCGTTCTCTCGCACCCGTGGAGCCATGGGAGCTGCTGCAGTTGCTGGAGCACCCGCATCTGCGGCAAGGCACCGTCGAGCTGCACCTTGGCCCAGGGCAGACCCAGCGCCTCTCCCTGGCGGAGCCCGTGGGAGAGCGCGAGGAGGTAGCGGGTGCCGTTGCGCATCTCCCGGGCCACGGCGATGATCGCGCGAACCTCGTCGACGCTGAGCGGCTCGATCTGGTGCTCGATCGCCCCGAGGGAGTTGCTGGAGGGGCGCTGTGCGCCAGCGGCGGGATTCTTGGGGATGAGTCCGTCGCGCACGGCGTCCTTGAGCGCGCTGCGAAGCGTGCGGTGCACGTGGTCGATGGTCGCCGGGCGATATCGGGGCCGGGTCTGGTCACCGACGGTATGGGTCTCGGCCGCCATCGCGACGTAGAAGTCCTCGATGTGTCGGGTGGTCAAGCGGTCGAGGCGATGGTGGCCGAGCCCGGGTACGAGGTGCTTGTTGATGTCGGTGCCGTAGGAGGCCATCGACTTCGGGCGGAGGCGACGGGGGGCCTGGGTTCGGAGCCACTGTTGAAGCCAGTGTCCGAGGGTGACCTTCCCTGCAGGTGCTCCGGTGTCGCCGCGGTCTCGGGCACGTTCGAGTTCTCGCAACTTGGCGACGACTGCTTTGCGGGTGGGGGCCGTCCGGTGTCGTCGCTCGATGCGGCCATCGGGGCGCAGGCCCATGGTGATCCAGGCGTGCCATCGTCCGTCGGCGTCCTGATAGACCGTCGACTCGCCGTTGGCGTTGCGGCTGCGTCGCCGATCGGGGGTGGGTTCCCTCGCGTTGTCGCTCATGTGCGGTCCTGTGCCGTTGCTCCGGCGAGGGGGTGCGAGAGGCAGCACGGCTGCGAGCAGCGCGGGGGAGCAGCGGGGAGTCGGTCGATGTAGGCGCGCAGGTCGTCGGGATGGACGACACGGCGGCGTCCGATGTAGCGGGTGGGGAGCTCGCCGGTGGCCAAGACCTCGAAGAACTTGGTACGCCCGAGCGTGAGCGCCCGGGCGGCTTCCTGCAGCGTCATCACGTGGGGTGCGCTGGAGATGGAGTCGGCGAGATCGGTTGAGACGGTAGGTGCCATGTCCGGTAGGTGTGCGGGGATCTCGCGCTGCGCTACGGAACGCGGAGGGTGTGCTTGTGCCGTCGTCATGCCGATTCACATGCGTAGGCAGGGCACCACCCTTGCTCCATCGGACTAGACCCGCGCCCGGCACAGGATGTTGGGCCGGCAAGAAGATCTCGTCCGGTGAGTGGTCGTGTCGGCCGGATGGCTCAGAGCTACGTGAGAGGGCCTCGTGTCGCCCACGTCTGCTTCCACCACAGGGTGTGGTTGAACTGGCAGCGCGCGCATGTGGCGCCCGCCGCCGTACGTCGGTTGCGGGGGCTTGCCGGTGAGCGCGTAGACGTCGGTGAGGTGCAGGGTCCCGTACGGGAAGGCGCGGTGCTGCACGCGCCAGCGTGCGTTGTCGACTCGGAGTAGTTCTGTCGGTGTCGCGTCGGCTTCGACGAGACGCTCCCACCTCGTCTTCGTGATGGCCGTGCCGATGATCAGTCCGGTCGCTGTCTCAACAACGAGGTCGAATTCCTCGACGCTCTCTGTCTCGAGGAGTTGGATGTGCACGGCGAGCTGGATGGAGCGTTCAGAGAACGGAGTCAGATCCACAGGTTCCTCCCGGTGATCGGTAGCTCTGGGAGGGGTGTGCGGCGGTGCGGCCAGGTGACACGGTCAGGCGAGAAGATCTGGGTCTGCCTCTGCAGCAAAGGCACGGCTCACACGTAGCGCAGCGGCGGTCTAGGTCGGGGGCGGGGCCCAGGGGAAGCCGGGCCACGGAGGCTCATCGCGCGGCCGGAGCGCGTCGCGAAGCGCGAACCACCGTCGTCCACCGGCGCGGGGATCGTGGACCCAACCGATGGTGAGGGTCTTGTCTGGCGTGCGGGGGTCGAGGTCGAGGGCCGACAGGAGCCGCGGGCGCAGCGTGCGCCACGGCACGTGTGACTTCTTCGCTGCCTTGGGTGCGCCCTTGTCGAGGGGTCCGAAGAGGCTCGATAGTCGCACGGTCCGTAGGGGACGATGCGTCGCGTGGAGGGCTGACTCGAGGACATCGAGTGGCGTGAGGACTCCGATGGCCACTGCGATCATGTGGTCGGCCTTCATCTTTCGGGCATCCTCGGCGGCGATGCGCTGGCGGTACATGTCGGTCATGTCCTGTCCTCTGGCTTGCGCCGCCGGGTGATGGGACGCCGCGCAACGAACCAAGGTCGTTCCCAGTCGCGCGGGTGCCTCGCCTCGGTGGTCACGAGTTGATGTGACGTCCGGGGCTCGCTGGAGGTGCCGAGGAGACGTTCGGGGAGGTACGTGTCGCTGGCTGCGCCTTGGCCCATACCGGGGAGTCGGGTCGATGACCGATCCCGTAGGGGAGCCACAGTCGGAGCTGGCCCGGCTGCTTGGCGCAGTAGATCGGTGTTGAGGTCGCCGGGACGCTCAAGATGCCTCAGTGATGCCGGGGTCTGGGCGAGCAGCGTTGCGTTGATCGCGACCAGCCTGCGGGCACGGCTCAGGTCGGTGCTGGTGTTCGGTGCGGGCATGCTCAGCAGGTCGCAGGTCTCCCAGCGTGGGTCTCGTCCAGTGGGGCGGAGGACGCTGAAGCGGCTGAAACGTTCGGTGGCAATCAAGGAGTCGGGGAACCACTCGCGCCAGGTGGCGACACCCATTCGTTCGGCCGTGCGGCTGCGGGAGCTGCCGAGATGGTTTCGGGCTGCGCGGTCGACGGCGCGCAGGATGGATCGTCGCACGTGGTCGCCGCGCTCACGCAGATCTTCGATGCTCGGGGCGGCGAGGAAGAGCACAACCAGTCCGCTGTCATCGAAGTGATTCTCCGTCAGCACCCGGGCCCAACGCTCGACCTTCTTGTCGAAGCGTTGACCGATGGTCGCGGTGAGTTCGACGGCGATGCGAAGACCGTCTTGGCGGACGATGGTGAGGTCGGGACCACCCCGAAGCTCCCCGCCGAACGGGGAGGCAGAGGTGATGTCGGCCAGCGTGCAGAAGTGCGGGCCGAGGACCGCGGCAACCTCCAGCAAGCGAGCAGAGCGAAGCGCGAGCTCGGCTGCGAGGACGTCGTGACGCACGTGCACAGGTCCGGTCGGCAGCGGACGACAACCCGTGAGCGCCAGCCACTCCGCATACGTCAGGAACTTGTGCAACGCGGACACCTGTGCGCGCGAGGCGATCTTGTAGATCGCAGCCCCATGGCCCACCGACCCGATCCCGTAGTCGAGGTGGGCCGGCGACAACGCGAGCAGGTCGCTTCGGAACATGTCAGCCACGATCCGGCTCCGCGGATCAGCGAACGCGGCGTGTCCGGTGAACTCCGCTGCCTGGTTGTTCGTGACGGCGCCGAACGAGAGCAGGACACCGAGGAGGTTCAGCACCGCCGCCCGATCCCGCGAACGGATCACGTCGACCGGCTTGACCCGCGCTGAGCGTGCGTACGCCGCGGGCAAGCGAAGCCCGTTGCGTTCGGCGACGGTGCGGGCCTCGACGCAGGACACAACCGGCGGGTGGTTGAGCTCGCGGAAGATCTGGTGGTACGGATCCGGAGACGTTTCTGCCTGGAGGTTGCCCTTGAGTCGCGTCGGCGGGTGGGAGGGCAACGAGAAGGATCGACCGGCGTCGAGGTGCTCGGCGGGAAGCGCCGGCAGGCGTGAGTTGACCATGCTCCCTGACATGCGTAGACGAGGAGACTCCGGCGCCCGAGAGCCTCTTGCGCGACGAGAGCCTGCTGATTCTCGTTGCGATCCCGCACCGCGGCCGGGACGAGTCCGGGTGAGAATCCGCGGGATATGCGGCGTAGGCGCTCCTCATCTCCGGCTACGCCGGAGCGCAAACGGAGACGGGACCAAGGTTGCTGCGCGGCGAAGACAACAGCGTGACGAAACGAAGCGAAGCGAAAAGCGAAGCAGGAGGAAACGAAACGAGCAGAACGAGAAGCAAGACGCGCGCCAACTCAACGACCCCGCAGCGATGCAGTACGTCGGCACACCGAGCGAAGCGAGGCTCCTTTATGGGGGTCGGGGTCCACCAGCCATGGCCGCGTCGCGACCGCGGGTTCGCACGGCGGGACGCTTGCGCATCAGTCAAAAGCAATACCGGCACGTCCGTATGGGTGCGCGGCCGCGCGATCCGCGCATGTCCACCCGAGCCGACGCTGCGCTCCGCGGGTGCGACGCCGCGCCGACCTCAGATGTCCGAACGAGCGGACGGGACGTCGGTGGAGGCTGCGGACGTGTCAGTGCCAGTCGACCAATCCGGGAGAGGACGGCAACAACCGTCACACCCGTGGAGGGTGACGTCGCGCCGATGCGTGTTCCACCAGTAGGCGGCGTCCTGAGGGTCGGGGTGGCCGACCCCGTGGTCACAGATCCGCTCGGCGGTGCCCTTGTCCTCGCGCCACCGCACGGGTGCCTGATCAAGGGGGTGCGGTCGCGGTTCGTGTACCCAGCAGCCCCAGGGCTGGCCCGCACATGCTGAGGGTGAGTGGATGTTGGTGAGCACGCCGTTGCTCAACCACGTCAGGCCGAGATCGTCCGAGTCCTCACCGGGAGGGTCAGGGTCAGCGAAGGTGTCGGAGGCGTCGTCCGGGTCGGCGGCTAGTGCGAGGTTCCGTCCGGTGTCTTCGATGTGGAGGGTCACGTTGGCCCATCGATGGGTCAGCACGCCATCAGAGCGGACGTCGATGACGAACGTGGTGGGGTAGCCGAGGTCGATGCGGTCGAACCCGATCAGCCGCAGTACGTCGCTGTCGCGGCGCAGCGCCACAGACATCCGATGGTCGTCGGAGTCTGCTGTGCGGCGCAGCAGCGTGCCGCGATGGTTCTGCGCGTGCCAGGTGATGCGGTATCGGCTCCCGCTGGCGGTCTCGATCTCGATAGCGAAGGTGTCGCGTTCCGTCAGAGGGAGTCGGCCCGCACGCCCGAGCCTGTCCTCATCCGACATCGCGGGCCTTCCTTTGCACGGGCGTGCCGTCGAATCGCATGCCGTCTGCGCGGCTCGCTGGGCCGGGGAGGTGGCAGTAGGTCATCTCGTCGACGTCCCCAGATGTTTCGCGAGCCAAGCGTCGCGACCTCTCACCCGCTTGTCCACGGCGGACCGAGCGCTCGGACGCTGCCCGGGGGAACGAGGGTAGGTTGCGTGGTGTCTTCATGGGACAGCTGCTCCTTTCATCGTCGGGCAGTTAGTCACTGGGAGGGGTTCTCGGTGCCCTGCTCGGAGTCGTTGAGTTCGAGCAGCGTGGCCTCGACGATCTCGACCGTGGGACATGGCCACGAGAGACGCGGGTAGTAGGCCGGGCGCCAATACCTGCAGGTCTGGCAGTGCCCCGACTCGGTGGCGGCGTGCTCGCGCAAGATGGTGCGGAACGCCTGCATGCTCGCGCGGAGAAGCCGCTGCCGGGCGTCGGTCAGCGGGACGTCGACCTGATCGAGAAGACGCTCGGCGGTAGCGAGGGCGAGATGCATCAGAGCCAGGCGAGTCTCCACCACGTCGAGCGGGGTACCGGGTGGCGGCAGATACACCAGGCGGCCGCCGCCAGGCCGAGCCCGTCCTCGAACGACCGGGGGTGGAGCGTCAGACATCGTGGCCTCTCCGTAGGTCGGATTCGCTGCGGACCGATGCGGCGTGCCCGTTCGACACCGACGCGCGCTGTTGAAATGATCCGGTCATGGCCGATGACCCGGAGCGCCCCTCACTACCTCGGGTGCCGGCCACCGCCGAGGGCGCGTTGCAGATGGTCCGCGACTTGGCGCGCGACTTCCGGCGCGTTGACGAGGAACGTCGCCGCCTCCGGGACCAGTTGGGCCAGTCGATGACGCTGGCCCACCGTCGGGGGTACTCGTGGGTCGACATCGCGGAAGCCACAGAGTTCATCCGCGGGACGGTCGCGCCGCAGTGGGCACGACCCATGGTGGATCCAGATCCGCACGGCGAGCCCGAGGGAGTCAGTGTCGCGGAAGCCGCCGTGGTGCTCGGGATCTCGAGGAAGACCGCGTACAACTGGGTCGACTCTGGAAAACTCCGCTCGACGGTCGACGCCTCGGGGAAGTTGCGGGTCATTCTGCCGGCCGAATGATGGGACCTAGGAAGTCGGGTCGCAGGTCGAGGAAGCGCCGCTCGGCCTCAGCGAACTCGTCCTTGCCGAGCTCGATAGCGCAGACGAGGTAGGCCTCGAACTCCGCCTCACCGGAGAACGGTGAGAACGACTCGGGGTCCCGGACGTGGTCCTCGGCGAGCGGGAGCTCGTTGCCGAGGAAGTACTCGAACATCACCATCGACAACCGCGAAGGGTCGTCCTCGAACGCCGGCATCTGCTGCAGCACCTGCTTGATCTTCCGAACGAGCTGGTTCTGCCGTCGTTGGCGATCGATCTGATGCGGCGGAGCCATCCCTCCCCCTTCTCGGTTGGTAACAGAAATATGGTATGCTCGCCCATGTGTACATTTCAAGTCCGGCGCACCGCGGTGGCCGCGGAACACTGGCGGGGCCAGCTGGCTCGGGAGGACGTCGTGTTGCTCAGATCCGGTGACGACGGCCAGTGGGTGGTGGGCACCCGCGACGGAGCGCTGTACTTGGTCGACCTTGACGGCGAGTGGGTCGCGCCGTTGGTTCCGGGTTCGCAGGGAGCCCGCATCCCCGGGCCGTGCTGGCTGGGTGAGTGGCGCACGGTGCGGTTGAACGGCACCCTCTCCATGCAGGTGACGCCGATAGGAGAACCGGCGGTGCCCGAGCAGCGGGTACGGACGAACTGGGTGACGTTCGTCGAGCCCGTCGACGCTGCGCCGTCGTACGCCCTGGCTTGTTGGCAGCAGGATCTGGAACCTCGCGAGGTGCTGACGGATGTCACCGCCACTGTTCGCGCCCTCATCGCGGCCTGCGCGAAGGAGTGAACACGGCGCCATGAACCGCACTCCGCGAGGAGGAAGGCCGAGCAAGGGTCCACGCAAGGTGGTCGTCACACGAATCCCGATCGAGCTCGCCGAGCTTGTCTTCGCCGCAGCGGAACGCAATGAGATGACGCGCTCCGACTACGTCGCACAGGTGCTCGCCGCACGTCATGGCTACCTGCTCGAGGAGTGGCGCGCGCATTCAACGGAGGGCTCGTCAGCGTCAGGGGAGTGAGGCCACGGTGAGGAGGACGAAACAGGTTTCGAAGGAGCGGCTGGGCAACCGGCGGGGCAGTCATCAGCGCGGAGCGCTGTCACCACTCGCGAGACTGGGTGCAGGCGACGGAACGATGGCGCGCGGCCGCTTCGCCAGGGGCCATGCGCCGGGCAACCGCGCCGATGCTTCGTCGCCGAGTGACAGAGCCCCGCGGGGCTCTGTCCGCGTGGACCTCTGAATCGTGATGGTGACCCGGATCTGTCACCATCACCGCAGCCAGTCAGCCACCGCGACTGGATCCCAAACGGTGGGGCAGGTCACTATGTCACCTATCCGTGCAGCAGTCCCCAGCCCGCTGACCTGCGGCTTTGTCGTTCCTCACGAGGTGCTTGCGACGGGAGCGAGCCCACGCGAGTGGCGATGGCTGGCCGCGGACACACTCGGACACACTTGTGCTGAAGCTGTCCACGCCGTTGAAGCAATGTTCGGTTCGATTCCCGACACGCGGTGCCTTGCTGTCTAGGGCGACGGGT
>JBKBRA010000089.1:0-8334 GCA_046292305.1 Dietzia sp.
GCACCCCATGCTCCTGCCCAGCCCGCCATTCAGCTTCAGGATGACCAGCTTTTGCAGCAGCTCGTGCGTCAGCACGTGATCCGAGGGGCAGCGCTCCAGCGCCTCGTAGTCCACGACCTTGGGGTCGGAGGGGGGGCGAACTTTGTCCCTGCACACAGCGCACAGTCGCAAAGTGAGCATGCGCTGCTGACGCTCGCGGAACTGCTCTGTGCCGGCGATCTTCATGGCCGTGGCCTTGGCTGCGATCGCGTGCATGAGCGGCCCGCCCTGCTGACCGGGAAACACCGCCGAATTGAGCTTCTTGAACAGCTCGAGGTCGTTGGTGAGGATCATCCCGGACCGCGGCCCGCCCAGGGTCTTATGGACCGTGGTGGAGACGACGTCGGCGTGGGGCACCGGGCTCGGGTGCAGGCCCGCCGCCACCAGGCCCGCGAAGTGCGCCATGTCCACCCAGAGCTTGGCGCCCACCTCGTCGGCGATGGAGCGGAAGGCCGCGAAGTCCAGCGTGCGCGGGTACGCCGACCAACCGGCGATGATCACGTCCGGCTTCTCCGCCAACGCCATCTCGCGGACGGTGTCCATGTTGACCTGCATGGTCTCCGCGTCGACCTCGTAGGCGGCGACCTCGTAGAGCTTGCCCGAGAAGTTGAGCTTCATCCCGTGGGTCAGGTGACCGCCGTGGGCCAGCGACAGGCCCATGATCTTGGACCCCGGGTCCGCCAGGGCCATGAGGACCGCGGCGTTGGCCTGGGCGCCGGCGTGCGGCTGGACGTTGGCGTACTTGGCACCGAACACCTCTTTGGCGCGGTCCCGTGCCAGGTTCTCCACCACGTCGACGTGCTCGCAGCCACCGTAGTAGCGCCGCCCCGGGTAACCCTCGGCGTACTTGTTGGTGAGCACGGATCCCTGTGCCTGCAACACCGAGCGCGGGACGAAGTTCTCGGACGCGATCATCTCCAGCGTGTCGCGCTGACGCGCCAACTCGCCGGCCATCGCCTCGGCGACCTCCGGGTCCAGCTCGGACAGGGAGGCGGAGAACACATCTGTGTTCGGGTCGGTCATCGCTGCAGCTCCTCGCGCGTGGGCGTTCACTTCGGGCGGACCGTGTCGCCACGGCCCGCCTCGTCGTCATCAGTCTAGTGGCAGGGCACCTGGAAGCCTCTCCCCCGTGGGCACCTGACACAATCGGTAACCGTGAGCAGACAAGCCGGCGACTACACGCCGTACGTCGAGTTCGACCGCCGGAGCTGGCGGCGGCTGCGGCGAGCCATGCCGATGGTGCTCACCGAGCAGGACCTCGAGGGCCTGCGCGGTCTGGGCGAACACCTGGATCTGGACGAGATCGCGGAGATCTACCTGCCGCTCAGTCGGCTCATCCACCTGCAGGTATCGGCCCGCCAGCGACTGTTCCAGTCCACCAACCTGTTCCTCGGTGAGACCGTGGACGCCCCCATGCCGTTCGTGATCGGGGTGGCCGGCTCGGTGGCGGTGGGAAAGTCCACCTCCGCGCGTGTGTTGCGCGCGCTGTTGACCCGCTGGGACTCCCACCCCCGTGTGGACCTGATCACCACAGACGGTTTCCTCTACCCCAACCGCGAGCTCCAGCGACGCCAGCTCATGCACCGCAAGGGCTACCCCGAGTCCTACGACCGGCGCGCGCTGCTGCGGTTCGTCACCGAGGTCAAGTCCGGGGCCCCCGTCGTCCGCGCGCCCGTGTACTCGCACACCAAGTACGACATCGTCCCCGACGAGTTCATCGAGGTCCGTCGCCCCGACATCCTGATCGTCGAGGGACTGAACGTCCTGCAGACCGGCCCGCGTCTGATGGTGTCCGACCTGTTCGACTTCTCGCTCTACGTGGACGCGCGGATCGAGGACATCGAGAAGTGGTACGTGGCGCGGTTCCTGGAACTGCGCAGTACGTCGTTCTCCAACCCCAACTCGCACTTCGCCCACTACGCCGACCTGTCCGACCAGGCGGCCCGCCTGGCTGCGCGCGAGATCTGGACCTCGATCAACCGGCCCAACCTGGTGGAGAACATCCTGCCCACCCGACCGCGCGCCACGCTGGTGTTGCGCAAGAACTCGGACCACTCCATCCAGCGGCTGCGCCTGCGGAAGATCTAGGACGGGTCAGGCGCCCTTCTGGACGCCGGTAGTGACGACATCGGCCTGACGGACCACCGATTCCGGGATGCTCATGGACGGGTCGACCGAGATCGACTTGGGGATCAGGTACCCCTCGAGGCCGGCGACGCCGTGCTCACGGCCGATCCCCGAATCCTTGAAGCCGCCGAAGGGCGAGTTGAAGTCGGCCGAGAAGGAGTTGACGGAGAAGGTTCCCGTCCGCACCTGTCGGGCGATCGCGAAGCCGCGCTCGATGTCGGAGGTGTAGACCGAACCGGCGAGGCCGTACCGGCTGTCGTTGGCGATCCGGACCGCGTCCTCCTCGTCCCTGTAGGCGATCACCGCCACGACGGGGCCGAAGACCTCCTCCTGCGCGATCTCCATGTCCGGGGTCACCCCGGTCAGGAGGGTCGGCTCGACGTACCACCCTGCGGCGAGCCCCTCGGGGACGCCGCCGCCGAACGCCACGGTGGCGCCCTGCTCGACCGCCCGTCGGATCATCCCGAGGATGCGTTCGCGGTGAGCCTCGGTGATCACCGGGCCCATGTCGACACCGGGGTCGTGGGGGTCCCCGACCGTGATGTCCGCCATCGCCGTGACCAGCCGCTCCACCAGCTCGTCGTGCCGGGCCTCGGACACGAGGAACCGGCTCTGGCACACGCAACTCTGACCGCTGCTGGGGATCACGCTGACCCCCAGGAGGGTGGGGACGGTGGTGTCCAGCTCGGCGTCGTCGAGCACGATCGCGGCCGACTTGCCACCGAGTTCCAGGACGACGGGGCGGATGAGCGAACCGCACTCGCGGCCGATGTGTGATCCGACCGTCGTCGACCCGGTGAAGCTCACCATGTCGACGTCCGGGTGCGAGACCAGGTACGCCGACTCGTCGGCCCCCGCGGCGACGATGTTGATGACCCCGGGCGGGAAGCCCACATCATGGATCATCTGCGCCAGCGCGAACACCGCGAGCGGGTTCGGCTCGGGGACCTTGACCACGACGGTGCACCCGGCGATGATCGCGGGCGCGACCTTCTGCGACGTGCCGGGCATGGAGAAGTTGTAGGCGACCATGGTGGCGACCACGCCCACCGGCTCCTTCACCACCAACGCCTGGGTCTGGTACGGCATGATCATGCCGCCTGCGGATCCACCGGCCAGTGGACCGAGGTCGGCGGTCCGTATCTCCTGGAACGGGTAGTTCCGGCCGAGCTCCGCGTTGTAGTTCCAGTGCAGGGTCGGGGCCGTGGCCTGGTAGACGTCCGCGAGCATGCGCGTACACCCGAGCTCGTCCACCAGGAGTTCGGCCATCTCGTCCTTGGCCTCGTACAGCTTGGTCGCCAGCGCTTCACACAGCGCCGCGCGCTCCTCGACCGGCCGGGCCGCCCAGTCCGTCTCGTAGAAGGCGTGCCGGGCGGCCTCGACGGCCGCGTCGATGTCCCCGCGGGTCGCCCCGGGGACCTCGCCGATCACCTCGCCGGTGGACGGTGAGACGACCGTGAACTTCTCGGTCGAATCGGTCGGCCGCCACTCTCCACCGATGTAGAACTCGCTGTAGCTCCTGGGGAGCATGGATCCTCCTGAATTGTCGTCGGGACGCGTCATCTGTCCGCCACACCGGCGGGCACTTCTACAGATCGAGCACGAGCTTGGGGCAGGCGGCGCGGGAGACGCAGATCATCATGGTCTTACCCTCCTCCTGTTCCTCCGGGGACAGGACCACGTCGCGGTGCTCTGCGCGGCCCTCGAGGATGGTCGTCTCACACGAACCACAGGTCCCCTCGGTGCATGAGGTGGAGACGTACACGCCGGCCGAGGTCACCACCTCGAGGATCGACTGGTCCTCGTCGACATGGAGGGTGGTCCCCGTCTGGCGCAGTTCGACGTCGAAGCCGGTGTCGGCCGACGTGTCGACCTCGACGGCCGAGAAGCGCTCCAGGTTCAGTGCGCCCCCGGGCCACGTCGAGCATCGTTCCTCCACGGCCGTGAGCAGGGGCTCCGGGCCGCAGCAGTAGACCAGCGTCCCTTCCGCCGGCGTTCCCAGGAGCGTCCCGAGATCGATCAGGCCGTGGCGATCCGCGGGCCAGAAGGTCACCCTGTCACCCAGGGCTCCCAGCTCATCCAGGTAGGCCATGGACTCCTCCGCCCGACCGCCGTAGACCAGACGCCAGTCCGCACCGGCCCGCTCGGCGGCCCGCACCATCGGCAGCATCGGGGTGACCCCGATGCCCCCGGCGATGAACAGGTACCGCGGCGACTCGTGCAGTGGGAAGTTGTTCCGCGGCCCCTTCACCTCGACTGTGGAACCGACTGCCAACTCCTGGTAGATCCGCCGTGACCCACCCCGCCCCTCGGGTTCGAGCAGGACGGCCACACGATAGCTCCGGCGGTCGTCGGGGTCTCCGCACAGTGAGTACTGCCGGATGAGGTCGTCGTCGAGAACGAGGTCGATGTGGGCGCCGGGCTTCCACGCCGGGAGCTCGCCGCCGCCGGCGGACTCGAGGACCAGTTCGACGACCCCCTGCGCCACGTCCCGCCGACCGGCGACCACGGCGAGTATCGAGGCGTCTCCGACAGGGAGATCGCCCGGATCGACGAACTGGGAGTGCAGTGGATCCTGAACCATGGTCATCTCTAACTCACCTAGTCGTGTAGCTGGCACCTGGTCGTGTGGCTGACTCAGTCGCGCACGATCGAGATCGCCGACTCCGGGCACGCCCTGACGAGTCGGCGTGCTGTCTCCGGGGACATCTCCGGGGCGTCGTCGCGCACCACGCCGCGGCCTCGCTCGTCCTCGGCGATGTGGTCGGGCTCCAACGTGTAGCAGCGGGCATGACCCACGCAGAACTCGTGGTCGATCTTCACCTTCATGATGTGTCCTCTCGGGTTTCCGGCGTCGGGGTTCAGCGAACCGACGCGGCAGGCCTGATCTCGTCGACCGTCACCTCGAACTCGGTGAGGCCGCGGGTCGGCATGGAGTGGGTGTGGATCTCCTGGTCCGGGACGAGGGTCACGCCCGGCATACGGGTGAGGACCGCCGTGAACGCGACACGCAGGAAGATCCGCGCGAGGTTCGATCCGAGGCAGCGGTGGATGCCCGCGCCGAAGGAGACGTGGCGCTTGTTCTCGCGATGAACGTTCCAACTGTCCCCGTCGGGGAACACGGACTCGTCGCGGTTGGCCGAGCCCGGGAGGTTCCAGATCTTGTCCCCGGGCTTGAGGTCGTAGCCGTTGAGCGTCGTCTCGGTGGTGACGGTCCGCTGGGTGAGCGTCACGTTGACGAACAGCCGGAGCGCCTCCTCGATCGCCTCGTCGAGCAGGGACATGTCGTCCTGCAGTTCCTTGAGGTCCTCCGGGTGGGTGGCCATGTGGTGGATCGTCCCGCTCAGTACGGTGCCCGTGGACTCGAGGCCGCCCAGCGTCATCGCGATCATGATCTTGAGCAGGTCGCCGTCGTCGGGGACCTCACCGCCGGGTCGACAGTTCGCCAGAACGGTCACGATGTCGTCGTCGCCCCGCGGGTTCGTCCGCCGCTCCTCGAGGATCTCGCTCAGCGCTGCGGTGAGTTCGCCGAAGGCCTCGACCGCCCGCTCCGGGACGAGGAGCGCGTCCTGCGCCCATGCGGAGAACTGGAGGATCCGGTCGCTGTCCGCGGGGACCCCGAGGATCACCGCGAAGATCGCCCGGGCCTGCATCGGACGGACGAACTCGTCCATGACGTTGAACCGGGTGCGGCCCTCGAGATCCTTGAGCAGATCGTCGGCGATCTTCTCGATGAGCTCGGCGTGGGCCTCCATCTTGCCCAGGGTCATCAGTGGCTCGAGGATCTTGCGCCACTCACTGTGCACCGGCGGGTCGGTGTCGAGCGGGATGAAGGTCGGGTCGTCGTTCGGATCGTCGTATCGACGGTCGGCCAGGTGCGAGGCGGCGCGACCGGACTGGAAGGTCTTCCAGTCACGGTGAATCTTCCACAGGTCCTTGTAGCGGGTGACCAGGGGGACGGTCGTGTTGCCCTGCTTGTGGAACGCCAGATCGTGCTCCTCGCGCAGGTGCTTGAGGGTCTCGAGGTTCTTCTCGTTGTACTCGTCGGACCACATGTCCACGAACGGACACTGGGGGGCGTCGGCGACGACGGTGCTCGGGTCGGGCAGTTGCTTACCCATGGTGTTCTCCTCCGGTGTGACGTGCTGTGTCTGGGGGTCTGGGGTGTCGCTCAGGACTTGAGACCCTCGGGGAGGAGTTCGGACTCGCCGGCCTCCACCAGGGTCCCGCCGAGCGCGGAGAACAGGATGATCGAGTCGTAGTACTCGACGAAGCGGGCGATCTTGCCGTCGCGACAGACGAAGCGGGAGATGTACTCGTTCGCGTAGCGGGTGCCGCTGCGCAGGAGCATGTCGCTCTTGTAGGTCGCGATCACGACGTCCGGGTTCGAGGCGAGGGTGTCGAGCTCGAGGTCGTGCAGGTTCTCCGACCCGTCGATCATGTGGTCGCGAGCCTGGGCGAGGACCTCCATGTACGCGGTACGGCCGACGGTCTCGCGCCCGAACGTGGGGGGCCGGAACGGGAGCTCGAAGACGACGTCCTCGGTGGACAGCTCGCCCATGGTCTCGATGTCCCACTTGTTGAGAGCGTCGGTGTACGCCCGCACCAGGTCCAGGTTCCTGAGTCGCTGATCTTCGGTCACGTCAAACCCCTCCAGAGTCTTCGAGCTGAATTCACTTAGGGAGACTGTAACCACGATCACAGTGTGATGCAAGGCATATTGTTGAAAAGGTAGGAAATCATCGCTTTAAGGGCCGGGTGGACGTCTGACCAGGTCAGGGAGTGCACCGTCCCCGACCGTGGCAACGGTGCAGGTGGCGGCCGTAATCCGGCTGACACGACAACGTCCCTGCGGCGGGCCACCCCGTCCACCGGCACCACGCACGACGACGTGGGCCGGACCCCGGGGACGACCCCGGGACCCGGCCCACGTACAGGCGAGGCGTCCTATTTCACCGGACCTACTTCGCCTGCCCTACTCGCTCTCGGCAACGAGCTGGACCCGGGACACCTCGTAGACCTCGATGTGCTGGACGAAACCGGTGTTGTCGCCGTTCGCGGCCGCCCACCCCTCGCTCTCCGGCGCCTTCTTCAACGCCTCCTCCGACTCGAAGGCCATGATCGAGAAGGCGTCGGGCTTGGGCGCACCTTCGGGCATGCCCCAGTTGACCATCGGGTTGTTGTTGAGGAACGTGTGCCACCACGCGACCCCCGGGATGGACTTGCCGATGTCGGCGTGCTTGCTCAGGTAGTGGTCGCGGAACTCCTCCGGCGACGTACCCGACCAGCGGTAGAGGGCGAAGAGGTAGACGGGCTGGTTCTCCAGAGTGACCATGTCGAGGTCCTTTCCGATCGTTGTCCCGCGGACTGTCCGCGGGGTGCAGTGGGTAGATGACGGAGCGACACTCCGTGTCGACCCGTCAGGCGAAGAGTTCTTTCAGAGGCCTCGCGACGTCGGCGGCCGCATCGAGGTCCGTGATGGTCGCGCCGACGGGAAGTGCCTTTCTCGCGGCTATGAAGTCGACCGGTCGATTGACCGAATCGATCGCGATGAAGCGGTCGTTCTTGAAATGCAGGATCGAGAATCCCTCGCTGTCCGGATCACCCCGCAGGACCCGCTGGTCCGAGCCCTGGCACAGCCCCGCCATCTGCAGCTTGAGGTCGTCCTGGTCCGACCAGAACCAGGGCACCGAGTCATACACGGCGGACTCGTCCCCGCACATCGTCGCGGCGGCGACCTTGGCCTGGTCGACGGCGTTCTGGACGGACTCGACGCACGAGGGGCGATCCGAAGGCGAGAGGGGGTTCCGCCAGACCGCGCAGTCCCCTGCCGCCACCACGCCCGGGGCCGTCGTCCGTGCACGCTCGTCCACGACGATCCCGCCATCCCATCGCGCACCGACCTGCTCGGCGAGGTGGGGGTCCCTGACCACGCCGATTCCGACGATCACGACGTCCGCGGGGATCGACTCCCCGTCGGCGAGGACGACTGCGCGGGCGTTGCCCGACTCGTCGGTCTCGATCGCCGAGACGCCGGTGCCCAGACGGACGTCCACCCCTCGACGCGTGTGCGCGTCGAGGTAGAACCGGCCGAGTTCAGGCGCCGCCACCCGGGCGAGGAGCCGGTCGACCGCCTCCACCAGGACCACGTGTGTGCCGAGTGAACGC
>JBKBRA010000090.1:0-8249 GCA_046292305.1 Dietzia sp.
CAACCACATCGACCCGGTCGACGTGAAGACCTCGTACCGCATGGAGCAGGGCTTCACCTTCGAACTCAACCTCGCCGGCGTGGCCGACGAGCACCGGGACGAGTTCGTCAAGAGCGGCAAGAACCTGGACACACGAGCCAAGCGAGACAACAGTTCCGAGAGGACGGGCGAGAACAAGTGACGACGACCCCCACCCCGCGCGACAAGCGCACCAGTCTCGACGAGGCCGTGGGACGGCTCGAGAGCGGCATGACCATCGGCATCGGCGGATGGGGGTCGCGGCGTAAGCCCATGGCTCTCGTCCGGGCGATCCTGCGCCGCGAGGACCTCACCGACCTCACCGTCGTCACCTTCGGTGGCCCGGACCTCGGGCTGCTGTGCTCGGCCGGCAAGGTGTCCAAGGCCTACTACGGCTTCGTCTCACTGGACTCCGCGCCGTTCTACGACCCGTGGTTCGCACGCCGCCGGACCGAGGGTGCGATCATCTCCCGCGAGATGGACGAGGGCATGGTTCGCGCCGGCCTCACCGCCGCAGCGCACCGCCTGCCGTTCCTGCCCACGCGCGCCGGCCTCGGTTCGGACGTGTTCCGGTTCTGGGGCGACGAGCTCCGGACCGTCGACTCGCCGTACCCGGTCGACGGCAGGACCGAGACGCTGGTGGCCATGCCCGCCCTGCGTCTGGACGCCGCCCTGATACACCTGGACAAGTCCGATAAACACGGCAACGCCGCGTACACGGGCGTCGACGGGTACTTCGACGACCTCTACGCGATGTCCGCGGACACGGTCCTACTCGAGGTCGACGAGGTCGTCGACTCCGCCCACGACCTCATGAACGAGGTCGGCCCGCAGCGGATGTTGCTGAGTCGCATGTTCGTCGACACCGTCACCGAGGCGCCGAACGGCGCCCACTTCACCTTTGCCGGCGGCTACGGCCGTGACGAGGCGTTCCAGAGGCACTACGCGGCCTCGGCCAAGGACGACGCGGCATGGGATGCCTTCGTCTCCGAGTTCCTGTCAGGGTCCGAGGAGGACTACCAGAGGGCGGTCACCGCGTTCGCGGAGAAGGTCGCTGCCGAGAAGGCCGCTGCCGCCGCAGAGAAGGGAGCCAAGTGATGACCGACACCACCACCGAGTCCACCAGCAGGGCCGAGTACTGCGCTGTCGCGTGCGCGGAGATCTTCGCCGGGGCCGGCGAGATCTTCGCCTCCCCGATGACCCCGATGGCCACGATCGGCGCCCGCCTCGCACGGCTCACCACAGAGCCCGACCTGCTCATCACCGACGGCGAATACCGCTTCCTCGGCCAGACCCCGCCGCTGGGCAAGACCATCGACTTCGAGGGGTACATCCCGTTCCCGCGGGTGTTCGACGTACTCCAGGCCGGCACCCGCCACGTGGTGATGGGCGCCAACCAGATCGACCGGTTCGGCAACCAGAACCTCTCGGCCTTCGGCGACGACGTGCAGAGGCCCGGCCGCCAGATGTTCGGCCTGCGCGGCGCCCCCGGCAATTCGATCAACCACGCCACCAGCTACTGGGTGGGCAAGCACTCGAGCCGGGTGTTCACCGAGAAGGTCGACATCATCTGCGGCGTCGGCTATGACCGCTACAGCGAGGGCGACCCCGCGTTCCGGTACCACCACCTCCACCGCGTGGTCTCCAACCTCGGTGTGTTCGACTTCGGGGGCGCCGGCCACAGCATGCGCGCGGTGAGCCTCCACCCGGGCGTCACCGCGGACGAGGTCGCGGACAACACCGGGTTCGAGATCGAGGGTCTGGCCGAGGCCGGCGTCACCCGCGACCCGTCCGCAGAGGAACTCCACATCATCCGCGAGGTCCTCGACCCGCGTGGGTTCCGCGACCGCGAGGTGCCGTCCGCGTGAGCGCTCCAACAATCACGACGGCCTTCACCGACCTCGTCGGAGTCGAGTACCCGATCGTCCAGACGGGCATGGGCTGGGTGTCCGGACCGGAACTCACCGCGGCCACCGCCAACGCCGGCGGCCTGGGGATCATCGCCTCGGCCACGATGACGTTCTCGGAACTCGAGAACGCCATCGTGCGCACCAAGGAGTTGACTACCAAGCCCTTCGGGGTCAATCTCCGGGCCGATGCCGAGGACGCCGCCGAGCGGTGCGAGTTGATGATCCGCCACGGAGTGCGCGTCGCGTCGTTCGCCCTCGCGCCCAAGCCCGAGTTGATCACCAGGCTGAAGGAGAACGGCCTCGTCGTCGTCCCCTCCATCGGCGCGGCGAAACACGCCGTCAAGGTGGCCTCCTGGGGCGCCGACGCCGTGATCGTCCAGGGCGGCGAGGGCGGCGGACACACCGGACCGGTCGCCACGACGCTGCTACTGCCGAGCGTCATCGACGCCCTCGGCGGAGCCGGGAACACCTCCATCCCCGTGATCGCGGGGGGCGGCTTCTTCGACGGCCGTGGCCTGGTGGCCGCGCTCGCCTACGGCGCCGCCGGTGTCGCGATGGGCACCCGGTTCCTCCTCACCAGCGACTCCCGCGTCCCGGACGCCGTCAAGCAGCAGTACCTGGAGAAGGGCCTGCAGGACACCGTCGTCTCCACCCGTGTCGACGGGATGCCGCACCGCGTCCTGCGCACCGGACTGGTCAACGCCCTTGAGTCGGGCAGCCCCGTCAAGGGAATGCTGGCAGCGGTTCAGAACGCCAACAAGTTCAAGTCCATGACGGGCATGAAGTGGCAGGCGCTCGCCAGGGACGGACTCAACATGAAGAAAGCGTCCGACCGCACCTGGCAGCAGATCGTCATGGCCGCCAACACCCCGATGCTGCTCAAGGCCGGCCTGGTCGAGGGGAACACCGACGCGGGCGTCCTGGCCTCCGGTCAGGTCGTGGGCATGATCGAGGACCTCCCCAGCTGCGACGAGTTGATCCAGCGGATCATGACCCAGGCGCACGAGCGCCTGGAGACACTGCGCGATCTCGGCTGAAAACCCACCCGACACACGGGCAACTCCATTACCGCACCCGCCGGCCACCGAGGTCGGCGGGCGCGGACGTGTTACCCAATCAGCACTTGCTCAGGACTTTCTTGGCCTACTCTGAGAGTCGTTGTCCGCCACCGGTGGACCCCACCCCGCACTCTCAGGAGAACATTATGACCTCCCCCCGCACCGCAGCCCGCACCGCAGCCGTCCTCGGCGCCACCGCCGCTCTGGCTCTCGCCGGCGCCGGCGCCGCGTCCGCCGCCACCGCCTCCGCGCCCGTGGTCAACGGCAACACCGTCTCGGTGACCTTCGAGAAGGACATCCTGATCGATGTCGACACCTGCGTCGCCGCGGTCGTCCCCACGTCCAGCGCCCCGGCGCTCGTAACGCAGCTCGAGGCGCTCTCGAACCTCGACCTCGGCGCGATCTCTGACCTGATCAGCGGCAACTCTGACGTGACGTTCCTCCAGACCTCCGGCATCGTGCCCACCCCGCTCGCCAACGTGACGTTGGGTGATGTCACGGTCTCCGCCACGGTGCCGTCCAACGTGTACGCAGTGGTCACCTACTGCGCGATCGGCGGATCGGACATCGCCGGGCCCGTGCTCGTCGGCGACCCGATCGATGCGATCCAGGGCAGCATCGGCGGACTGTCCTCCGACGGCGACGCGCTCGGAACGCTCTCCGCCGCCACCGGCGGGGGCGATGACAGCGGCCTCGGCAGCGTCCTCGGCCTGCTCGGCGGCGGCGGCGAGCTCGGCCTCGACACCCTCTCGGCGGCCGGCGACACCGACAACTGAGTTCACACGTCACGGGCCCCGCACCGGGTGGTGCGGGGCCCTTCTCGTGGGGCGTGGGGCCTCAGGCGTCCAGTCGCTCGATGATCGTCACGTTGGCGGTGCCGCCGCCCTCACACATGGTCTGCAGGCCGTAGCGGCCGCCGGTGCGCTCCAGCTCGTTCAGAAGGGTGGCGAACAGCTTGGCCCCGGTGGCGCCGAGCGGGTGGCCGAGCGCGATGCCGCCCCCGTTGGGGTTCACCCGGGCCGGATCGGCGCCGATCTCCTTGATCCAGGCCAACACGACGGGGGCGAACGCCTCGTTGATCTCCACCACGTCGATGTCGTCGATCGTCAGACCGGACTTCTCCAGGGCCCACCGGGTGGCGGGGATCGGTGCGGAGAGCATCATCACCGGATCGTCCCCGCGCACGGTGAGGTGATGGATCCGGGCACGCGGCCTCAGGCCGTACTTCTCCACGGCCTCGGCGGACGCGAGCAGGCCCGCGGACGCGCCGTCGGAGATCTGGGACGCCACCGCGGCGGTCAGCGATCCGCCGTCGGCGAGCACCGGCAACGAGGCCATCTTCTCGAGCGTCGTCTCGCGGGTGGTCTCGTCCGCCTCGAGACCGGCCAGTGGGACGTACTCACCCGCGAACCGCCCCTCGGCGATCGCCTGACGGGCACGGGCATGGGACTGGAACGCCCACTCCTCCATCTCCAGGCGCGAGATGCCCCACTTGTCGGCCATCATCTGCGCGCCGTTGAACTGGGAGATCTCCTGCGCGCCGAAGCGCTCGACCCATCCGGTCGAACCGGTGAACGGGTCGTCGAACCCGTACTCGCGACCCGCCAGCATGGCCGACGAGATGGGCAGGGCGCTCATGTTCTGCACTCCACCGAACAACACCACGTCCTGGGTGCCGGACATGATGCCCTGCGCGCCGAAGTGGATCGCCTGCTGACTGGAGCCGCACTGGCGATCGACGGTGGTACCGGGCACTCCGAGCGGCATGCCGGCCGCGAGCCACGCGGAGCGCGCGATGTTGCCCGCCTGGGGTCCGATGGCGTCCACGCAGCCGAAGATCACGTCGTCGACGACCTCGGGATCGATCCCCGTGCGCTCCACCACGGCACGGATGACGTGCGCACCCAGGTCCGCCGGGTGCTGACCGGACAGGCTTCCGCCGCGCTTGCCCACCGGCGTCCGGACGGCGTCGATCACGTAGGCCTCGCGGCCGGTCACGCTGGTCATGTGTCTCCTCGTGGATGGGGTGGAAAGTCAGTCGACGGCCAGGCCGTCGAGCACGATGTGCAGGTACTGGTCCGCGATCGCGGCGTGGTCGTCGGCGTCATCCGGCCGGTACCAGCGCACGGCCACCCAGACGGTGTCGCGCAGGAACCGGTAGGTGAGCCGGATGTCGAGGTCGGGGCGGAACTCCCCGGACTCCATCCCCCGGCTCAGCACGTCGGTCCACATCTCGCGGAACTCGGTGTTGCGCTCGCGGAGGTAGTCGAATCTCGGGTTGCCACGGAGATGCTTGAGCTCGTCCTGGTAGATGGCCACCTCGGCCCGGTGGCGGTGGATGGCCTCGAACGAGGCGCGGACCAGGCCCTCGAGGGTCTCCCGGGGCGATGATCCGGCGTCGACGATCCGGCGGTAGTCGCCGAAGAGGGAGTCGAGGAAGCCTCGGAGGATCTCGTCTACGATCGCTTCTTTGGACGAGAAGTGGTGGTACAGGCTGCCCGAGAGGATCCCGGCCGCGTCCGCGATGTCTCGCACGGTGGTGGCGCGCAGGCCACGCTCGGCGAAGAGCCCGGCGGCGATCGCCAGGAGCTCCTCACGTCTGGTCGTGCTGGTCATTCCGCCACACTACCAACCAAGCACTTGCTAGGTGCAGACTGTGCGGACAGGGGCGGCGCGCATCCGCGTCGGTACGCCCGTCGTCGTTGCCGTCTGCCTAGACTCCCCACCATGCGCTCCATCATCTGGTCCCAGCCACGTCGAGCCGGCCGCCGCGTCCTCGCGGCCTCGGCGGCGTGCGGCCTCGCCCTGAGCCTCACCGCCTGCACGATCGGCGAGACCGACGACGACGAGGCCGGCGCGGGCACCACGGCCGCGACCGTCGAGTCCCCACAGGAGCAGCCGGCGAGCGCCCCGGGCACCCCGGAGGTCGGCGTGGACCAGTTGGTCCTGAACGCCGATGACGCCCCCGAACTGGGCCTGACCCCCGTCTCGACCGAGGAGATCGCCGGAGGGGTCGGAGCGCTGGAGGACCTCGCCGCCGGGGTCCGCGTCGATCCCGAGCGCTGCGCGGACTTCAGCCAGGACGCCTTCCTCGCCCAGGCCGAACCGGGCGCGATGGCCATCCAGGCGGGCCAGAGTGGCGACACCGCGTACGCCGTGTCGGTGACGACGGTGACCACGAGCCTCCCCGAGCGCGACCAGCTCATCACCGACTGCCCGACCATGACGGTCACGATCCCTCTCGAGGGGACCGAGGTGACGACCCGGGCCGAGAATTCGCTCCTGCCGCTGGAGGCCCCGGAGGGCGTGGAGCACTTCGCGGCCATCTCCCAGTCCAACTCCATGGACTTGATGGGCCAGGAGATGCTCACGGGGAACGTCCTGATCACCGGGGTCGTACGGGGAATCGGCGTGTCCGTCACCGCCGCCAACGGGGCGGGCCCGGTCTCCGACGCGGAGCGCGATACCGCCATGGACGCCTTCGCCAAGCAGGTCGAGAAGATCCGGAGCGCCTAACAGCCCGGACCACCCGGCCCCGCCGGTGTCAGGCCCGCCGGTGTCAGGCCCGCTGGGACGAGATGGAGATGACCTCCCCGGTGAGGTAGGTGGTGTAGTCGCTGGCGAGCATGGCGATGGTCGCGGCGACCTCCCAGACGTCGGCGGCACGCCCGAACGCCTCCTTGGAGGCGAGCTCGTCGAGGAGCTCGGCGGAGGCCGACTTCTCCAGGAAGGCGTGGCGGGCGATGGAGGGCGCGATCGCGTTGATGCGCACGCCGAAGTCCGCGCCCTCGATGGCCGAACACCGGGTGAGCGCCATGACGCCGGCCTTGGCCGCCGCGTAGTGCGCCTGCGCCCGCTGGGCGCGCCAGCCCAGCACCGAGGCGTTGTTGACGATCACCCCGTTGTGGGGCACGTCGCGGAAGTAGCGCAGGGCCGCGCGGGTCGCGCGGAACGTGCCGTTGAGGGTGATGTCCAGGACGCGGTCCCAGTCCTCGTCGGTCATGTCCACCAGCTCGCCCTCACCGCCGAATCCGGCGTTGTTGACCAGCACGTCGATGCGGCCGAGCCTCTCGGCGGCACCGGAGATCAGCGCATCGACGTCGGAGGTCGACTGCACGTTGCAGGCGATGGCCTCGAACCGCTGCTCGGGGAACTCGGCGGCGAGCGTGTCGCGGGCCTCGTTCATGCGGCGCTCGTGGAAGTCGGACACCAGGACGTCGGCGCCCTCGAGCGCGGCGCGGCGGGCGGCGGAGAAGCCGATCCCGGTGCCGGCGGCCGCCGTCACCACGACCTTCTTGCCTGCGAGTAGTCCGTGGCCCGGGGTCTCCTCGGGCACTGTCGCGAGAGGGGATGTGGCGAGGGGGGATCCTGCGAGGGGGGACTTGTGCTGGGTCATGACGGCCTGGCCTCTCGGGGTAGTCCGAGCACGCGCTCGGAGATGATGTTGCGCTGGATCTCGTTGGACCCGCCGTAGATGGTGTCGGAGCGGGTGAACAGGAAGAGCCGCTGCCACAGCGCCAGCTCGAGGTGCTCCGGGTCGTGCAGGTCGTTGGCGGCGCCCTCGGAGTCGTGGGTGGGCCCGGTGAGCGACTCGGCCCCCTGCACGACCATCGCGAGTTCGCCCAGGTCGCGGTGCCAGTTGGACCACAAGAGCTTGGCCGCGGAGGCGTTGCCCCCGGACGCGTCACGCTCGGCGAGCGTGCGCAGCGCATGGGCGCGGATCACCTTGAGGCCGACCCAGGCGCGGGTGATCCGTTCGCGCACCGCGGGGACCTCCGCGCTGCCGTTGGCACGGGCCATGGCCACGATCTGGTCGAGTTCGCGGGCGAATCCGACCTGCTGCCCGAGCGTGGACACCCCCCGCTCGAACTCGAGCAGGGTCATGGCGACCTTCCAGCCCTCGCCCCGCTCCCCCACGATCATCCCGGCGTCGGTGACGGCGTCGTCGAAGAAGACCTCGTTGAACTCGCTGGTCCCGGTGAGCTGCTGGATCGGCCGGATCTCCACGCCCGGCTGGTCCAGCGGCACCAGGAGGAAGCTCAGGCCCTTGTGCCTGCTGGTCCCCTCCTCGGTGCGGGCCACGACGAACACCCACTGGCTCAGGTGCGCTAGGGAGGTCCACACCTTCTGCCCGGTGACCCGCCAGCCGCCCTCGACCTTTTCCGCGCGCGTGCGGACGGCGGCCAGATCGGAGCCTGCGCCCGGCTCCGAATAGAGGAGGCACATGCCGACCTCCCCGGCGAGCAGTTGCGGCACGATCTTG
>JBKBRA010000091.1:0-8085 GCA_046292305.1 Dietzia sp.
AGTCGGCGCCGAGGGAGCGCAGCACCCGCCCCATCTCGACCAGGGCCGTGATCCCGATCCCACCGGCCACCAGGACGTAGCGGCCGGCCCCGATGCGCAGAGGGAAGTTCTGCAGGGGCTGGGTGGCCTCGACCTGGTCGCCCGGGGACAGCCGGTGCATGAAGACCGAGCCGCCACGTGACTCCGGCGTCCGCAGCACGCTGATCGTGAGGCGGCCGCCGACGCGGTCGGACTCGACGATGGAGTACGAGCGGGTGTCGGTCACCTCTCCACTCCGGACGCGGATGTCGAGGTGGCTTCCCGGCGCAGCGCGGCCCCGGGGAGGTCGCTCGATGGTGATCCTGCGGACGTCCTCGGCGACCTGCTCGGAGGCGACGACCCGTCCCGGCTGCCAGTCGGGCTGGTTCCCGGCGCTCATCGCGCGTCCTCGGCAGCCAGCATCCGGTCGAGGATCCGCCGCACCCACATGCCACCGGCGTCGATGTTGAGGCTGTAGAACTCGTGGTCGGGGTTGGCGTCGATCGCGGCCTGCTGCGCGGCGAGCATCGCCTCGTCCTCGGCGAAGACGTTGTGGACGCCCTCCCGCAGCTGGGTGGTGATCAGCTGGCTGTCGAGGCGGTAGTTGCGCATGAACGCCCAGAAGTAGTGCGATGTGCGCTGCGACTCGGGTGTGATCGTGTTCATCACGTAGCCGTTCACGCCCTGCGAGCGATCTCCCTGCGGCGCCCCGGTGCCGGCCTTGGCGACGCCGACGTCGATGCAGATCGTCGACGGCGCGTAGTAGTGGATGATCTGCCAGCGGTCGACCCGTCCCTCGAACCCCGGGAACCGGTCACGGATGTTCTTGAGCCAGAACGGCGGCGGCGCGACGTCGAGCATCCAGCGCTCCACCGTCACACTGCCGTCGTCCTCCAGCCTGGTGGAGAAGCCGGACTCGCTCAGCTCCGCCTGGCCGATGCTGCTGCCGTGGACGAACTCCTCGTGGGTGAGGTCCATCAGGTTGTCGAGGATCAGCTGGTAGTTGCACGGCGCGTGGATGGTCTGACCGTCACCGGCCCACTCGGGGTGGTCCATCTGGTGCATGTCCGGGATCAGCGCCGGGTCGGCCAGGGTCGCGTCGCCCGGCCACACCCACAGGTAGCGGTGTCGCTCGACGATGGGGTAGGACGGCACCATCGCGCTGGGGTTGATCGTCTCCTGCGCCGGCATGCTCGTGCAGCGACCGGCGGAGTTGAAGCGCAGCCCGTGGTAGGGGCACTGCACCTCGTCACGGTCGACCAGCCTGCCCTGGGAGAGCGGCGCCAGCCGGTGCCAGCAGGCGTCGGCCAGTGCCGCCGGCCGGCCGTCGGCGGTCCGGTAGAACGCCAGCGGCCTGCCGGCGACCGTCCGTGCGAGGAGCCCCCTGTTGGTGACCTCGTGGTCCCAGGCAGCGGCGTACCACGCGTTCAGCGGATGCGGGAAGATCTTCGCCGTGACCTGGCCGCCCGGCATCAGCTCGGCCACCGCTCAGACCGCCTCGGGCACGGCCCCAGCCACCGGCGCGTGCAGCCGACGCCGCAGCGCGGCGATCAGGTCGCCGAGGATCTGCTCGCAGATCTCAACGGTCGACAGCCAGGTGCAGGCATGGAAGGCGCCAGCGTAGACACGCAGGTCGGTCGGCACACCGGCCGACAGCAGCCGCTGCGCGTAGGCGATGTCCTCGTCGCGCAGGGCATCGAGCTCGTACGCCGTCACGAGCGCCGGCGGTAGCCCGGCGAGGTCGGTGGCGCGCGCCGGAGCGGCGTACGGCGAGACCTGGTCGGTTCCCCGCACGCCTGCACCGAGGTAGCTGTCCCAGCTGATCTCGCCGTTGGCGATCGTGGTGATGGGCGAGTCGGCCCCGAGCGTGCGCATCGACCCGGTCTCGAGCCGGTCGTCGAGCTCGGGGATGCCGAGGAGCTGCAGGCACAGCCGCGGGCCGCCGCGGTCACGGGCCAGCAGCGCGACCCCGGCAGCGAGGCCGCCACCGGCGCTCTCGCCGCCGACCGCGATCCGGTCCGGGTCCACCCCGAGCTCCGCGGCGTGCTCGGCCACCCACACCAGGGCGGCGTAGCAGTCCTCGAGCGGGGCCGGGAAGGGGTGCTCGGGGGCGAGGCGGTAGTCGACCGACACCACGACCGCGCCTACCTCGGCGGCGATCCGGCGGCAGTCGGCGTCGTAGAGCTCGAGGCTGCCGACCACGAAGCCGCCGCCGTGGAAGTAGACCAGCGCCGGCAGGGGCCCGGCCGGGTCGGCCGGCCGGTAGCGGCGAACGCGCACCTCCGGCGCCCCCTCCGGTCCGGGGACCATGAGCTCATCGATGTCGAGCGGGACCGGCGGCTCGTAGGGCGGCAGCGCGGCCAGGAGGCCGGTCTCCCCGGCGCGGGCCGCCGGGATGTCGGCGAAGGAGAGCTGACCGAAGACCGGTGCCCAGGGGGCGAGGCCGGGGTCGTAGGCGGGAGTCGTCTGCTGGGTCATTTGATCAGTCCTTGTAGTAGCGGTGGACCATCTGCGCGATGCAGACGGGCTTGGTGACGCCGTCGGCCTCCATGACGGCGTCGATGGTGGCCTGGATGCCGCCGCCTGCCACCTCTTCGGCGTCGACCAGACGGGCGGTGACGCGCACCCTGGCACCGGCCGGGACCGGCGCAGGGAAGCGCACCTTGTTCAGGCCGTAGTTGACCGCCATGTCCATGTCCTCGATGAGGAGGATCTGCGACCAGAGGGGGATCAGCAGCGACAGCGTGAGGTAGCCATGGGCGATGGGTCCGCCGAAGGGCCCGGTCTTCGCACGCTCCACGTCGACGTGGATCCACTGATGGTCGTCGGTCGCGTCGGCGAAGGTGTCGATGCGCTGCTGGCTGACGTCCAGCCAGGGGCTGCTGCCGAGGTCCTCGCCCGCCATCGTGAGCAGGTCCTTGGGCGCGGTGATGGTGGTGGAGCGGTGGGTCATGGGGTGTCCGTCCTGTCGGGGATCGAGTGGTCGCGGGCCGCCTGGCTGCGCAGCGCTGCGCGGAGCACCTTGCCGGTCGCGTTGGTGGGAAGCTCGTCGCAGAACTCGACGTAGCGGGGGATCTTGTAGCGGGCGAGGCGCGCCTCGAGGTGACTGCGCAGCGAGGGCTCGTCGAGAGTCGCGGGGTGCCGCAGGCAGACGTAGGCACAGCCGACCTCGCCCCACGTCGGGTCCGGTACGCCGACCACGGCTGCGGCGACGATCTCGGGGAGCTCTGTGATGGCAGCCTCGACCTCGGCGGGGTAGATGTTCTCGCCGCCAGAGATGATCAGGTCCTTCACCCGATCGACCACGTGGGCCCAGCCGTCGTCGTCGAGCCGGATCACATCGCCGGAGCGGTACCAGCCGTCGTCGGTGAGAGCCGCCGCCGAGTCGTCGGGCCGTTGCCAGTAGCCGGCGAAGACATGCGGACCGCGCACGAGCAGCTCTCCCTGTCCCGGCCCGGTGGTTCGGGTGCCGTCGACGGTCTCGACCTGCACGTCGGTGAAGAAGTGGGGCACCCCCGCCGAGACCGGATGGGAGCCGGCGCCCTGCGGGAGGGCCATGAACACGCCGGGGGAGGCCTCGGTCATGCCGTAGCCCTGCTGCAGCACGATGCCGCGGGACAGCCACGCCTGTGCCACCCGCTCCGCGATCGGGGACCCGCCGTACACGACGTAGCGCAGCGAGGAGAGGTCGGTACGTGGCCAGTCGGGGTGGCCGCAGAGCATCTGCAGCATCGTGGGGACGGCGGCGAAGGACGTCGCGCGGCGGCGCTCGATCAATGCGAGGAACTCGCCTGCGTCGAACTTGGGGACCACCACCACTGTGCCGCCCTTGAGCAGCGTCGGCATCGACACCTGCCCCAGGCCGGTGACGTGGAAGAGCGGGGCCGCGCACAGCGCCACATCGGTGCTCAGCACGTCGACGTGCGCCAGCTGGTTCACGGTGTTCCACGTGATGTTCGCGTGGGTGAGGACCGCACCCTTGGGCCGCCCCGTCGTGCCGGAGGTGTAGAGGATCAGCGCGGGGTCGTCCTGGTCGACCAGATGGTCGGCCCCGCGGGCCCCGGGGGCGGGTGGCGTCGGTCCGCGGAGCTCCTCGGGACCGAGCACGTGCCGTACGCCGTGCGCGGCGGGATCGGCTGCCCGGGCCAGCTCGCTGCACGGGGGAGCGTGCACCAGGACCATGCTGCCGCTGTCGGCCAGCAGGTAGGCGATCTCCGGCGCGGCGAGCCGGGTGTTGAGGGAGACGAAGATGGCGCCGAGCCGGGTGGTGGCGAAGAAGCACACGAAGGTGTCGATGCTGTTGGGGCCCAGGTAGGCGACCCGCTCTCCCGGTACCACACCCAGGTCGTGGAGGCGGGCTGCGGCGGCCTCGACCCGGTCAGCGAGCTCGGCATAGGTGAGCTCCTCGTCGGCGGAGACGAAGGCGATGTCGTCAGGGTTCATCCGCGCCCTCCGCGCGGGCCAGCTGCCGATGCCCGGGAGGCCCATCACATCTCCTTGTCCAGCCCGAGGGCGACGACGGCGTTCTCCTTGAGGATCCGCGGCCGGACCTCGTCCTTCACATCGAGTCTCTCGAAGTCCGCGAGCCAGCGGTCCGGGGAGATCAACGGGAAGTCGGAGCCGAACATCACCTTGTTCTTGAGCATCGTGTTGGCATAGGTGACCAGCTGGGGCGGGAAGTACTTCGGGGACCAGCCGGAGAGGTCGATGTAGACCCTCGGCTTGTGGGACGCGACCGCCAGCGCCTCGTCCTGCCACGGGAACGAGGGGTGCGCGATGATGATGGTCAGGTCGGGGAAGTCGACCGCCACGTCGTCGAGGTGCAGCGGGTTGGAGTACTTCAGCCTGATCCCGCCGCCACCCGGCAGCCCGGAGCCGATCCCGGTCTGGCCGCTGTGGAAGAGCGCGGGGACACCGAGCTCGGCGAGCACCTCGTAGAACGGGTAGGCCACCCGGTCGTTGGGGTAGAAGGCCTGCACGCTGGGGTGGAACTTGAACCCGCGGACGCCTCGCTCCTCGATCAGGCGTCGGGCCTCGACCACGCCGGCGCGACCCTTCGCGGGGTCGATGCTGGCGAACGGGATGAGCACGTCATTGTTGCGTTGCGCGCCGTCGATGACTGCGTCGTTGGAGATCCGACTGTGGCCGAGCGCGGACTCCGCGTCGACGGTGAAGACCACCGCCGCCATCCGGCGCTCCCGGTAGTACGCCGCGAGCTGGTCGATCGTCGGCGGGCCACCGCCCTCGACGCCGAAGTACCTGTCGGCCCCCGCCCGCAGGTTCGCCGGCAGCGAGTAGTGGCCGCAGCCGTCGGTCTCGGCGTGGGTGTGCACGTCGATGGCCCGCAGGCCGTCGAGGTCGAGCCGGGACGAGTAGCGCTCCGGCATCCTCACGCCTCCTGGGGCTGCAGGTCGGGGAGCGCCGGGACGGGAATGCCGTAGCTCTCGGGAGTCTCGCCGACCGTGGACCCGAACGCCTCGGCGATCGCGTCGGCGCTCCAGCCGCCGTCGAGGAAGGCGCTGCGGATCTCGGTGGGGTGCGACCACAGGGAGAGTCGGTCGCCGCCGATCCCGATCGCCTGACCGGTCACGCCGGCCGCGGCGTCCGACGCGAGGTACACAATGAGTCCGGCGACGTCCTCGGCCGTGCCGAACGACGCGGCGCGGCGTACGACGGAGGGTGCGGCGAGGCCCTGCGCCATCTGCTCGGCGTAGGGCGCGAGGAAGGGGATCGTCTCGGTCATCGCGGTGGCGGCGTTGGGGACGACGGCGTTCACGGTGACACCTGCCTTGGCCAGCTCCATCGCCCAGGTCCGGGCCATCGCCACGATGCCGGCCTTGGCCGCGGCGTAGTTGGTCTGGCCGAAGTTGCCGCGCTGGCCCGCCGGGGAGCCGGCGAGGATGACCCGGCCGCCCTCGCCCTGGGCACGGAAGTGCCGCGCGGCCTCGCGGACACAGGTGAAGGTGCCGCGCAGATGCACCTGCACCACCGTGTCGAAGTCCTCGTCGCTCATGTTCCACAGGACCCGGTCGCGCAGGACCCCGGCGTTGGTGACCATCACGTCGAGCCGCCCGAACTCCCGCACCGCGCGACCGACGAGCTGCTCGGCGGACTCAGTGGTGCCGACCGGGACGACCTCGGCGACGGCACGCCCTCCGGCTCCGGTGATCGCCGCGACGGCCGCGTCGGCCGACTCGGCGTTGACGTCGTTGACGACGACCGCGGCGCCCGCTTCCGCGAGTGCCACGGCGTACGCGCGACCCAGACCCTGGCCCGCGCCGGTGACGACGGCGACCTTGCCGGTGATGTTCATGGAGTTGCTCCTGTCGATGGTGGGGATGATGCGCTGATCCGTGGCCGGGCCGCGGATCAGGCGGAGAAGCGCAGGACCGGCTTGATGGTGGCCCCGGAGGCCACGTCGTCGACGGCAGTCTGGATGTCGTCGAACTCGTAGTAGCTGACGAGCTCGGAGACGGGCAGACGGCCGTCGGCGACCATGGCGGCGAGCACCGGGATCAGCGCCTGGGTCTCGCTGTCGCCGAGCGTGACGCCGACGATCTTCTTGCCACCGAGCATGCCGTTGACGTCGAGGCTCACCTCGGTGCCGAACGGCGGCGCGCCGATCACCACCGCGGTGCCACGCGCGGCGAGCGCGTCGACGGACTGGCGCAGCACCGCGACGTTGCCGGTGGTCTCGATGACCCCGTCGGCCCCGGCGCCGTCGGTGATCTCGGCGATCCGGGCCGGATAGTCCTCGACCGAGGCGTCGATGACGTGTGTCGCTCCGAGCTTGCGCGCCACGTCGAGGCGCTGCGCGACGATGTCGACGGCGACGATCCGCAGCGCCGGGCTCAGCGCGGCTGCCATCACCGCCGAGAGGCCGACCGCACCGGCGCCGGCGATGACCACGGTGCTGCCGGGGCGGGGAGCGAGCACGTTCCACACGGCGCCGATGCCGGTCTGGACGCCGCAGCCGAGTGGAGCGAGCAGCTCGAGGGGAAGTGCCGGGTCGACCTTCACCACGCTGCGCTCGTCCACGAGTGCAGCGTGCGCGAAGGACGACTGGCCGAAGAAGTGGCCGCCGAGCGGCTGGCCGTCCCTGGTGATCGTGGTTGACCCGTCGTCCCGGGTCCCGCCGATCAGGTTCGACGGGAGCCACGTCGCGCAGTACGCCGGGTGGCCGTCGCGGCAGTTCGTGCATTTCCCGCACGAGGTGAACGAGAGCACCACGTGGTCGCCGGGGCGGACCGAGGTCACCTCCGCGCCGACCCGCTCCACGACACCGGCACCCTCGTGGCCGAGGACGCCGGGGAGCGGGAAGGGCAGCCCGCCGGATGCGACGCCGAGGTCGGTGTGGCACAGGCCGGCCGCGGCCATCCGAACCAGGACCTCAGTGGCGCGGGGCTCGTCGAGTTCGACGTTCTGCACGGTGAAGGGGGCACCGCCGGACTCGACGACGGCGGCCTGGGTGAGGATCGACATGGGTGTCTCCTGGTTCTGGGTGAGGGGTCAGCTGGTCGGGGGGAGCGAGACCACCACGGACTTGACCCTGGTGTACGCCTCGAGCGCCTCGGGTCCGTACTCCCGGCCGAAGCCGGAGTCCTTGACACCGCCGAAGGGGACCGCCGGGTCGAGCATCGCCCAGTCGTTGACCCAGACGATGCCGGCCTGCAGCCGCCCGGCGACGCGGTGTGCCCTGGTGATGTCGCGGGTCTGCAGGCCGGCGGCCAGGCCGTACGGCGTTCCGTTGGCCAGCGCCACCGCCTCGTCCTCGGTGTCGAACGCCTGGACGGTGAGGACAGGCCCGAAGACCTCCTCCGCGATGACGCGTGAGTCGCCGGGGAGGTCGGCGATCACCGTGGGCCGGTAGTAGTAGCCGCCGTCGAGCTCGAGGCGCTCGCCGCCACACACGATGCGGCCACCCTCCTTGCGGGCGAGCTCGACGTACTCCTCGACCTTGCGCAGCTGCCGCTCGCCGGCCATCGGGCCGATCACGGTCGTCTCGTCGCGAGGGTCGCCGATCGGGACCGTGGGCACCGCCTGCTCGAGGATCCCGAGCACGGTGTC
>JBKBRA010000092.1:0-7955 GCA_046292305.1 Dietzia sp.
GTGGACCTCGACGGGATCACCCAGATGGTCATGACCACCGGGACCTCGGCGGGCCGTGACCGCGGAGCCGCCCACCTGGCCCGCTGCGTCCGTGCGGTCAGAGCCGAGGTCCCGGAACTGCCGATCCAGGTCCAGTGTGAGCCGCCGGCCGACCTGGCGGTCCTCACCGACCTCCGCGAGGCCGGTGCCGACGCGATCGGGATCCACGTCGAGTCCCTCGACGACGACGCGCGCCGACGGTGGATGCCCGGCAAGTCGACGGTCCCCCTCGCGGAGTACCGGGCCGCGTGGGACGAGGCGGTCCGCGTGTTCGGGCGGAACCAGGTGTCCACGTACCTGCTCGTCGGACTCGGCGAGGACCCCGACGAGATGATCGCCGGGGCCAAGGAGCTCGCCGAGTCGGGGGTCTACCCGTTCATCGTCCCGTACCGGCCCCAGTCGGGGACGCTGGCCGTCGACGTCGACGGGGCGCCCACTCCCGATCAGAGGCGCGTCGAGTACATCAGCCGCGAGGTGGGCGCGCATCTGCAGCAGATCGGGATGGCCGGAGCCGACCAGCGCGCCGGGTGCGCGGCGTGCGGGGCGTGCAGCGTGCTGCAGTCGGTCGGCGGGTGAGACGATGCTCGACATCCGCGACCTCGCCGGCCCCGCCCAGCCGGGGCGGACCCGCACGGCCGACTCCGTCCTGAGCTCGGCCGCGGCGTCCATCCTCGCGGGCGGGCGCCGCGCGGAGCCGGGCCCGGTGGTGCGGATCGCCGAGGACCCCGGTGCCGTCGCCGCCTACCACCGGCTCCGCCACGAGGAGTTCGTGATCCGCCAGGGACTGTTCCCCGGCAGCGACCTCGACGACGTGGACGCCGACCCCCGCACGGTGGTGCTGGTCTCCGTGGCCCCCGACGGGACCGTCCTCGGCGGCGTCCGGATCGCGCCGTGCGCGCAACCGGACATCGGATGGTGGTCCGGGAGCCGACTCGTCGTGGCCGACACGGCCCACTCAGGCGGCATCGGCCCCGCGCTCGTGCGATCCGCCTGCGCTCACGTGGAAGCACGCGGAGTGCTGCGGTTCGACGCCACCGTCCAGGACCGCTACGCCCGCATGTTCACCGCGCTGGGGTGGACCGACACCGGAGCGGGACCGGTCGTCGCCGGTCGCCCCCACCGCCGGATGCGGTGGCCGGTCGACCGGATCCAGCATCTTGCCGACTCCACCAAGTCCCTGCTCTCCGGGCTGCTGTCCCCGCTCGGCGATCAGCCCGGTGGGCTCGGCGCCGCCGGCTTCCGCGGTGACGACGGGGCGCCGGTGCCGGGCACCGATCTCGTCGCGGCGTGCGACGCCATCCTGCCCTCGATGGTCGAGCGCGACCCCGAGTGGGCCGGCTGGTGCTCCGTGCTGGTCAACATCGGTGACCTCTCGGCCATGGGCGCCGACCCGGTGGGGTTGCTCGACGCCGTCGCCGCGCCGACCAGCTCCCATCTCGAGCGGATCGTCAGGGGCGTGGCCGCAGCCGCCGCGGCCTGGCGTACGCCCGTGCTCGGGGGACACACCCAGGTCGGCGTCCCGTCGGCGCTGTCCGTCACCGCTCTCGGGCGGACCACGCGGCCGGTGCCCGCCGGGGGCGGCCGCGCGGGCCACACCCTCTCCCTGACCGCCGACCTCGGCGGCTCCTGGCGACCGGGCTACCACGAGCGGCAGTGGGACTCCTCCAGCAGCCGGACCTCCGAGGAGCTGCGCCTGCTCACCGGCCACGTGGCGGAGATCGCCCCCGCCGCGGCCAAGGACGTGAGCATGGCGGGGATCGTCGGCACGGCGGGCATGCTCGCGGAGGCCTCCGGGACCGGTGCCGAACTCGACGTGGCCCGGATCCCGCGGCCCCGGGGCGCGAGCGTCGGCGCCTGGCTCACCTGCTTCCCGGGGTACGCGATGCTCACCGCCGACCAGGCCCCCGCCCCCGAACCCGCGGGCCCGGCGACCAGCGCGGCCTGCGGGCGCCTCACCGACGACCCCGGGGTGAGGCTGCGGTGGCCCGACGGCGAGGTGACCGTCGCCGTCTCCGGCACCGTCACGGGCTTGGGCCCCGCCTGATGCCGACGGTGACCCTGGGGGCCCTCGCCGGGAACTTCGGGAGGGACCTGCCGCGATGCCTCGGCAAGGCGGTCGGCATCATCGACGCCGCTGCCCGCGACGGTGTGGACCTGCTCGTCTTCCCCCACGCGACCCTCGGCGGCTACCTCGGCGACCTGCGAGACCCCGCCCCCGACACCCTCCCGCCGGCGATCGATCCCGACGGGCCGGAACTGGCCGCGATCGCCGCCGCAGCGGGCGACATGACCATCTGCATCGGGTACACGGAGGCCGGCGACGGGACGCGGTACAACACCGCGGTGTGCCTCAGCGGGGACGGCGTACTCGGCGTCCACCGGAAGGTCCATCAACCCGTCGACGAGGGGATCCACTACGGCGCGGGGGACTCGTTCCGCGCGTTCGACACCCCGGTCGGGCGCCTGGGGATGCTCATCGACTATGACAAGACCTTCCCCGAGTCGGCGCGGTCACTCGCCCTCGACGGCGCCCAGGTTGTGGCCGCCCTGTCGGCCTGGCCCGCCAGTGTGACCGACCGCGCCGCGAGACTCCCCGCGGACCGACAGTCCCGGCTGTTCGATCTCTACGACTGCGCCCGCGCCGCCGAGAACCAGGTGTTCGTCGTGGCCTCCAACCAGACCGGCGTCATGGGCTCGCTCCGGTTCCTCGGCCAGGCGAAGGTGGTGGGTCCAGGCGGCGACGTCCTCGCGGCCACCCGGTCCAAGGGCGGGCTCGCCCGGGCCGAGGTCGACATCGACACCGAGCTCGCGCGCTCGAGGCGAGTCCTCGACCACCTCCGGGAACTGCGACCCGAGACCTACCGGACGTCAACCCCCCAGTCACCGACACTCACACCCACACCCACCCACACAGCGAGGTAACCCGTCGTGCGCGTAGCCCTGCTCACCTACTCGACCCGGCCGCGCGGAGGTGTGGTCCACACCCTGCACCTGGCCGAGGCGCTGGCCCGGACCGGAGCCGCCGTGACGGTGTACTCACTGGCTCGCGGCGCGGACGCGGGCTTCTTCCGCGAGGTCGACCCCGCCGTCACCATCCGCCTCGCGCCGTTCCCGGATCGTCCCGGGGAGTCCGTCACCGACCGCATCGTGCGCTCGATCGAGACGTTGCGGGCGTTCGTCGACCCGGACGAGTTCGACATCGTCCACGCCCAGGACTGCATCAGTGCCAACGCCGTCGACCGGTGCATCCGCACGATCCACCACCTCGACGACTTCACCACCCCCGTGCTGGTGGACTGTCACGAGAAGGCGATCACCACCCCCTACGCGCACGTGTGTGTCTCCGAGGCCGTCGCCTCCGAGGTACGGCAGGGGTGGGGACTGGCCCCGACGGTCATCCCCAACGGTGTGGACCACGACCGCTTCGCCGAGGCCGCCGGACCGGGAACCGCGGCCGTTTCCGCACGCGCGCGGTGGCGCCGCCGGCTCGGACCGTACGTTCTGGCCGTGGGCGGGATCGAACCGCGAAAGGGCAGTGTCGACCTCCTCGAGGCGTTCGCGCTGGTGCGTCGGAGGCGTCCCGACCTCTCGCTCGTCTTCGCCGGCGGCGAGACACTGTTCGACTACCGCGACTACCGGGCGCGGTTCGATCGCCGGTGCCTGGAGTTGGAGATCGACCCCGTCGTCCTGGGCGTGGTACCTGAGGGGGACCTGCCGAGCCTGGTCGCCGCGTGCGACGTCTTCGCCTTCCCCTCCACCAAGGAGGGCTTCGGGCTGGCCGCGATGGAGGCGCTGGCCGCGGGCCGCCCGGTGGTCGCACGCGAACTACCGATTCTCAGGGAGGTGTTCGGCTCCTCCGTGCAGTACGCCGCGTCCGTACCGGAACTCGCCGACCGCCTCGAGTCGGCGCTCGCCGATGATCCCGCTCGGGCCCGGGACGGCCGGGCCCTGGCCGCCTCGCTCACCTGGGAGGCCGCGGCCGGCGCCCACCTGGAATTCTACGCCGACCACCCCCGCGGGCATCACGGATAGACACGCCTCCACACAGGGCCGACTCAGCACGGGGTCTACTCCACACAGGGCCGACTCCACACAGGGCCGACTACACACAGGCGACCCGGATCCGGCGCTCCCCCCACCGGCGCAGGAACGCGGGGGCGAAAACTCCATCGGTACTCTTACCGCATGCGCGAGACCACAGACGCCGAGAACGTCCCCGCGGGCTCCCCCGCCGAACCGGTGACAATCGCCCCTGCCGCGAGCACCGACTCCGACGCCCATTCGGCGATCGACTCACGGGTGTTCACCGACCGGTGGATCGGCGTGTTGCTGACCGTCGGTTCGGTCATCGCCTTGGTGGCGTCGTTCCAGCTCAGCCTGGACAAGATCCGGCTACTGGAGAATCCGGACTTCACTCCGGCCTGCAACTTCTCCATCCTCATGAGCTGCAAGAGCGTCATCAACTCCGAGCAGGGCGCGGTCTTCGGCTTCCCCAACCCCTTCATCGGTCTGGTGGGTTACGGCATCCTCATCGCGATCGGCGTCGCCGCCGCCTCCGGCGTGCGCTTCCCGCGCTGGTACTGGGTGGGCGCACTGCTGGGGCTGACGTTCGCTGCCGGAATGGTGCACTGGTTGGCATACCAGTCCATCTTCTCCATCCAGGTGCTGTGCCCGTGGTGCATGGTCGTGTGGGCCGTCACCATCCCGATGTTCTGGTACACCCTGCTGCACGTGCTGGCCAAGCTCACCGGCGCCGGCTGGGTCCGGGCGCTCCAGCGGTGGCACCTGGTTCCCGTGGTCGTGTGGTTCCTCGCCTTGGGAGCTGTCATCCTCTGGGCGTTCTGGGACTTCTACTGGGCTGACTTCTTCGGCAACCTCTGATCTCGGACGACTGGTCGCACTCACCGCGCTCGTGGTCGCACGAAGCGCGGAGAAATCGCTAAATCTCCACGGTGAGTGCGACCAACAGCCGCGGCGGGGGCGCGCCAGAGGCCGACTCAACCACCGCGAGCTACCGCGGAAGCTACTACGGCTGACCCGGCCCGGGGCGCAGATCGCGGCCCACCAACGCGCCCTCCGGGTGGCTGGGTCCGCAGTACTTCTCGAGCACATCAGCCGCGAGGGTCGGCCTCGGGTCGAGGTGGGAGAGGCCGTTGAAGCAGAGGTTCACGATGTGCGCCGCCACCTCCTCTTTGGGCGGGGTGCGCACGTCCAGCCACCACTGGGCGGTGCCGGACACCATGCCCACCAGCGCCTGCGCGTACACGCTCGCGGTCACAGGGTCGAAGCCGCGGTTCACGAACTCCTCCTCGAGGATGTACGTCACGCTCGCCGTGGCGTCGTTGAGCAGGGTCGAGTACGACCCCCCTGCGGCCGTCGACGACTCGCGGACCAGGATCCGGAAGCCGTCGGTGCGTTCCTCGACGTAGCGCAGCAGGGCCATGGCCGCGCGCTCGATCCGACGCCGCGACCCCTCACCCTGCAGGGATTCGGTGATCTCGGCGCCCAGATAGGCCAGCTCGCGGTCGCACACCACGGCGTAGAGCCCCTCTTTGCCACCGAAGTGCTCGTAGACCACGGGCTTGGAGACCCCCGCCACGGCCGCGATCTCCTCGACGGTCGCGGAATCGTAGCCGTACTCGGCGAAGATCCGGCGGCCGACCTCGACCAACTGCTGCCGTCGCTTGGCGGCCGTCATCCTGGTCCTCGGCGCCGGAATGCCCTCGCCCGTCATCATCAACCCTTTCGCCGGTCCCCCCGAGACTAGACGTCCGGTTACCGCACCCCCGACCGCCACCCCTTTCCCGGCGGACCGGAACGGGGCCTCACCGGTGCGAGCAGGTCTGCACCAATGGGCCCCGTGACGTATGCCAGACTATTACCGACCCGGACAGGGTCGTTCCCCCGTGGTGTAATCGGCAACACTTCTGATTTTGGTTCAGATATTCCAGGTTCGAGTCCTGGCGGGGGAGCCACCGACGATCGCGTGCGGTGTCAGCCCATCCCGCCGGAGATCGCAAGCGCGAGGACCAGCAGCAGGATCGCCACTATCGCCAGGACGGCGAGTACGGGCTGGCGGCGGTTGCGCGGTGGGCGGACCTCCTCCTCCGGCTGTCGGGTTGCGGACTCCGGGTCGGGCTCGTTGATTCCGGTCATGTGAACCTCTCTTCCTCGATTCGGGCGTACTCCTCCAGCAGTACCAACCCGTGGCTGCCCGCGTCGCCCTCGGCGCGCAGTCCCTCGCGCATGGCCCCCAAGAGCTGCCGCCCGTGCGGGAAGGGCGGAAGGAGCGGGACGTCGGGGTCGGTGATCGCCTCGATCACGGTGGGCCGGTCCGCCGAGAACGCCTCCTCCAGCGCCGCGTCCAGCTGCTCCTGGTCCTCGACCCGCACCCCGCGCAGCCCCAGCAGCCGGGCGTAGCCGGCCATGTCGAACTCCGGGACGTCCTGCGACGGCGCGAACCGCGGGGCCGCCTCGGTCTCCCGCTGCTCCCAGCTCACCTCGGCCAGGTCGCCGTTGCACAGCACCACCACGACCATCGTGGGGTCCGCCCAGCCGGGCCACGCCTCGGAGACGGTGATCAGCTCGTTGATCCCCAGCATCTGCACGGCCCCGTCGCCGGCCAGCACCACGACGGGCTTGGTCGGGGCGGTGGCCTTGGCGGCGATAGCGTAGGGGATGCCGCAGCCCATCGATCCCAGCGTGGACGACAGGTGCGCCGGGACGGAGGTGGGCAGGTCCATCTGCCGGGCGTAGTGGTACACCGAACTGCCCACGTCAACTGCGAGCCGGGAGTCGTGCGGCATATACGCGCAGAGCCGTCGGGCCACCAGCTCCGGGTTCAGTGACCGGACCGGGACCTCGGCGCGCTCGCGCGAGATGTCCCGCCACTGCCCGACCCATTTCTCCACGTCCCCGCGCCAGGCGGACCGGTCGCGATCGGCCACCCGCTCGGTCAGCGCGCGCAGGGCGGCCGCGGCGTCGGAGACCAGGCCCACCTCGACCGGGTAGCGGTTGGCCAGGTGGGCCGGGTCCAGGTCGATCTGCACGGCCCGCGCCTGCCCGGGCTCCGGGTAGAACTCCGTCCAGGGATCGTTGGATCCGACTATCAGCAGGGTGTCGCAGTTCTGCAGGATGCGGGCGCTCGCCGTGGTCCCCAGATGGCCCATCGTGCCGCCCACCAGCGCGTGTGACTCCTCGACGTACGGCTTGCCCAACAGGCTCATGGTCACACCGGCGTCCAGGCGCTCGGCCAGGTCCATCAGTTCCTGTTGCGCACCGGCCATGCCGCGCCCGGCGAGGATCGCCACGCGCTCCCCCGCGTCCAGCACCTTCACCGCGCGCGCCATGTCGTCGTCGCGTGGTGTCACCACCCCGTGCGTCCACTCGGGCGCGGTCACCACCACGCCGTGCTCCTGAAACCCGTGTTCCTGGCCCAGGTCGGGGGCGGGTGCGTTCTGTACGTCGTGGGGGATGACGACGACGACGGGGGTCCGGTGCGTCAGGGCGGTCCGGAACGCCCGGTCGATCACCATGGGCATCTGCTCGGGCGAGACGACGGTCTGCATGAAGGCCCCCGCGACGTCGCTGAACACGCTGCTCAGGTCGACCTCCTGCTGGTAGCCCGACCCGAGCACGCTCGTGTGCTGCTGCGCCACCAGCGCCACCACGGGCACGCTGTCCAGCTTGGCGTCGTACAGGCCGTTGAGCAGGTGCACCGCGCCCGGGCCCTGCGTGGAGTTGACCACCCCGACCCCACCCGAGTACTTGGCCTCGGCCACCGCCATGAACGCCGCCGACTCCTCGTGCCGCGCCCGCATGAACCGCGGGGCCACGTCGGACCGCTGCAGCGCGCCGAGCAGCGGGTTGTTGCCGTCCCCGGCGTATCCGTAGATCCGTTCGACGTCCCAGGCCAC
>JBKBRA010000093.1:0-7630 GCA_046292305.1 Dietzia sp.
ACCTGGAGGGCAAGAAGGACGAGGCCGCGGCCGCGGTGCCCGACGAGCTCGTCCGGTCGGTCTCGCTGATCGGCCCCGAGTCCTACGTGGCCGAGCGGGTCGAGGCCTTCCGCGAGGCCGGGGCCACCACTCTGACCGTCACGCCGATGGCCATGGACGCCCCCGGACGGATCCGGCTGGTCGAGCAGTTCCGCGCGCTCTGCTGACGAGCCGGTCGGGGTGCTTCACGACAGTTTGTAGCCGGCACCACGAACGGTGACGAGGCGGTCCGGGCCGATCTTGCGGCGAAGCGTCCGGACGTAGACGTCCACGACGTTCGACGCGGGATCGAAGTCGTAACCCCAGGCGTGGGCGAGGATTTGCTCGCGGGAGAGCACCTGACCCGCGTGCGTGAGGAACACCTTGAGCATCGTGAACTCTCGGCTGGTCAGCTCCACCGAACTGCCGCTCACCGTGGCGATCCGGGTCAGCAGGTCCAGCGACAGGTCCCCGTGACGGAGTGCGTGGGTCGCGCCCACGGTCTCCCCGCCCTCTCCCAGGCGGATCCTCACCCGTGCGAGGAGCTCGGCGAAGTGGAACGGCTTGGCCAGGTAGTCGTTGGCGCCGGACTCCAGGCCGAGCACGGTGTCGTCCACCGAGTCGCGGGCGGTCAGCACCACCACCGGAGTGGTGATCCCGGATCCGCGGGCTGTGGTGAGCACCTCGAAGCCGTCCATCAGCGGCAGGCCGATGTCCAACACCACCAGGTCGTGGTTCCCGGCCCGCATGCTCTCCAGTGCCGATCGTCCATCGGCGACATGCGAGGTGACGAAACCGGCGGAGTGGAGACCTTTGCGCAGGAAGGACACGATGCGGGGGTCGTCCTCGGCTACGAGGATTCTGTTCATGGCTGGGTCTCCTGGGAACGGCCTGACGAGGGGATGTCGACAGCGAAGGTGGCTCCCTCACCTGGAACGGAGCCGAGTGTGACGGTACCGTCGTGCGCGGCGGCGATCGCCGCGACGATCGAGAGGCCGAGGCCTGCGCCCCCGGATCCGGATGTGCCAGCCGTACCGCGGTCGAACCGTTGGAAGATCCGTTCCGCGTCCTCGGGACGTACCCCAGGCCCGTCGTCGGCGACGGAGACGACCAGCCGGCGCTGGGCCCCCTCGTCGACCCAACGCGAACCCATGCGGATCCGCCCGCCGACCCCGGTGTGGGTGACCGCGTTGGACGCGAGCTGGAGCACGGCCTGGGTGATGCGTTGCGGGTCCACTGTCGCCTCTCCCTCGGCGATCTCGACGAGCTCCCACCGACGCTCACCCAGCTGCTGTGCCTGCGACTCGATATCCAGCAGCAGCTCGGCCGCATCGATGGGCCGCGGCTTGACGAAGTCGGGGCGTTCGGCTTTGGCCATGGTGAGCAGGTCCGTGACGATCCGGCTCATCCGGTCGAGTTCGGAGTCCACCAGGCGCATCGTTTCCGCACGCGCGGCGGGGTCGTCGGCAGGATCCATGGTCTCCATGTGTCCCCGGATCACTGTGATGGGCGTCCTTAGCTCATGGCCGGCGTCGTCGACGAACCGCCGCTGGGTGTCGTAGGCCGCCTCGATCCGGTCGAGCATGGCGTTGAACGTCTCCGCGAGCTGCGAGATGTCGTCCCGACCGTGCACCGGAACGCGGCGGTCAAGATCGCTCTCCTGGATCCGCTCGGCGACCTGCCGCACCTCGCGGACGGGTGCCAGGATCTGCCCGGCCACGAGATAACCGAACAGTGCGGTCAGGGCCAGGCCCCCGAGCGAACCCCAGGCGAACACGCGCATGGTGGCATCGACCTCCGCGCGTTCCGGGCCGGTGAACACGGCGATCACGAACTTCGAGTCACCGCCGTCGATCGACACCTTGCCCCAACGCACGGGCCCGGCGGGGCTCTCGGCGATTCCGGAGGGCTCCTCGGCCGCGCGGATCTGCTGGATGAGAGCGGGGTCGGCGGCCAGGTCGTAGGGACTCGGATCACCGGCAGACCTGTCGACCGAGAACACGCGTTCGGCGTCCATCCCCAGGTGCACCTCGTCGGCCGCCGGGATTTGCCGACCGAGGTACAGCCGCAGCAGTCTCTCGGGGTCTTCAAACGGCTGCGTGGTGGTCGGGTCGACGCCCTCCCGAGCGAAGGTCCGGAACTCGTCGAGCTCCTGGACCACGTCCGCGTTGGCCGTTCGGTCGACGTCGGTCATGAGCAGGGCCCGCAGGGTCACCCCGAGCGCCATCAGCACCAGCGCGGTGGTCAGGACGATCCATCCGACGATGCGCCACCGGGCCGGGATCGACGTCGAACCGACCCGCTGTCCGGCGGCGGGTTCAGTCATCCCAGTCGTCGTCGTCCCAATCGTCGTCATCCCGGTCGTCATCCCAATCGTCGTCCGAATCGTCGTCCCAGTCGTCGTCCCAATAGTCCCCGTAGTACGGCACCACGGGTTGGACCGGCTGGATCGGGATCGGCCGGGCGGGAGCGGGCGGTCGGGTCGAGGCAGGCGTCGAGGGCGAGGAGGTCGGGTTGGTCGACGACGACGAGCTGCGCTCGTCCCGGCTGTCGGGCGAGTGCATCTGCACCGACGCGTCCTCGACCCGCACTGGCGGGGCTCCGGTGTCGGAGCTGACCGCCAGTGCGCCCAGCGCGAGCCCGGTGGGCACCAGCACGGCTGCGGCGATCAGGGCGAACCTTCGGTTGAAGTCAGACATGGCGAGGCCGATCAGTCGTCGTCATCCCGGTCGTCGTCCCGGTCGTCGTCATCGTCGTCGTCTCGATCGTCGTCGCAGTCGTCCCACTCCTGATCGTCGTGATCCCATTCGCAGTCGTCGTCATCGTCACGGCCGTCGTGGTTCGCGGCTGAGGGGGCGGGTGAGGGGGCGGGTGCCGCGTCGTCCTGCTGAACGGTGGTGCGGGACTCGGGTGCGGAGGAGTCGGGCTGGGTGCCTCCGGTGTCCGGAGCGCATCCCGACAGGACGAGAGCGGCCGAGGCCGCCAGGGCGATGAGTGCGTTACGTGGTGTCGTGGAGTGTCTCATGAGGCAATCATGGGTACGGCTGATGACACCTCCATGAAGGCGGCATGACAGAGCTTTCATGAGTGGCCGGAACGCAGGAGCCCCGCGGCGTTGGACCGCGGGGCTCCTGTTATATCGGGGGTTCCGGTCGCCGGGTCAGGCGAGCGTGACCACCACGTTCTTGAGCACGGGGGCGTCGTCGCGCTCGGCGGCCGTGGCCGCCACGAGCAGACGCGAGCCGTCCTCCCACACCCGGATGCGCATGGTCTCGCCGGGGAAGAAGACGCCGCCGAACGTCACTCCGTAGCCGCGGACCCGCTCGACGTCGCCGCCCAGTACCTCGTCGACGACCGCCCGCAGCACCATGCCGTAGGAGCACAGGCCGTGGAGGATGGGCCGCGGGAACCCGGCCGCCTCGGCGAACGCGGGATCGGAGTGCAGCGGATTGCGGTCACCGCAGAGGCGGTAGAGCAGCGCCTGCTGCGGCAGGCTCGCGACCTCGATGGTGTGGTCGGCCTCCCGCTCGGGGTACTCGACCTTCTCGGAGGTCCCGCGCTCGCCGCCGAAGCCACCCTCACCCTTGGCGAAGATCCCGGACCGCGAGGTCCACAGCTTCTCGCCGTCGGCGGAGACGGTCTCGGACTCCTGGATGATCACCGCGGCCGAGCCCTTGTCCTGGATCTCGGCGATCCGGGTGGTGGTGACGGCGGTGCCGTCCGCGGGGATCGGGCGGTGCAGCTCGACGGACTGGCTGCCGTGCACGACCTTGGCCAGGTCGATCTCGACGCCGGGGAAGGACACCCGCGGCGCCTCGGTGACGTTCATCGTCGCGGCGACGGTGGCGAACGACGGCAGCACCTTGGGCTGCGAATCGTCTACGTAGGCGAGCCCGGCGTTGTCCATCGGATCGCCGGCCGCGCCCACACCGAGCGCGTAGAGCGCCACGTCGGAGGCGGTCCAGGAGAACTCCTGCGAGGGGAGCTCGGCCCCCAGGGCCGTCGAGAGGTCGATCGGCACGTCAGACTCCCGTCTTGTCGGCTCTGGTGGTGGTCTCGGACGAGGCGGTGGCCAGCATGTGCTCGACCGCGAGGTAGCCGAAGACCATCGCGGGGCCGATGGTCGCCCCGGGCCCGGCGTAGGTGTGGCCCATGACCGGCGACGACGCGTTTCCGGCGGCGTACAGTCCCTCGATCACGGACCCGTCCGAGCGGAGCACGCGGCCGTGGACGTCGGTGTTCGCCCCACCCTTGGTGCCGAGGTCCCCGGGCACCATCTTGGCCGCGAAGAACGGGGCCTTGCGGACGGGGCCGAGGCTCGGGTTGGGTTTGTTGGTGGGGTCACCGTAGTAGTGGTCGTACCCCGAGACGCCGCGCTGGAAGTCCTCGTCGACGCCCTTCTCGGCGAAGCCGTTGAAGCGGGCGGCCGTCTTCTCCAACGCGTCGTCCGGAACCCCGATGAGGCCGGCGAGCTCCGCGAGGGTGTCCGCCTTGTGGAAGTTCTCCGTCTCGAGCCACTTCTTCGGCAACGGCTGCTTCGCCTGGAGACCGGCGAAGAGGTACCGGTTCTTGTACTCCTGGTCGAAGATGATCCAGGCCGGGACGTTCTCGCCCTCGGCTCCCTCCTGGCCGGGTGCCGCCTGGCCGAACTCGCCGCCGTACATCCTGTGACCCGCCTCGACGTAGGGCAGGGACTCGTTCATGAACCGCTCGCCCCTGGAGTTGACCAGGAAGGAGCAGGGCAGGGACCGCTCGGCGAGCGCGAACCAGGGACCGCGGGGGAGGAGGATCGTGGGGCCCCACCAGGCATCCTCCATGAAGGCCAGCTCTGCACCGACCTTCTCCATGTACTCGATTCCCTCGCCGGTGTTGGCGGAGGCGCCGACGGTCCACGAGGTGGGGATGGGCTGACGCTGGTACTTGTCGCGCATCTCCTGGTTGTGCTCGAACCCGCCCGAGCCGATGATCACGCCACGACGGGCACGGATGGTCTGTTCCTCGCCGTTCCTGGTGACGGTGATGCCGACGACCTGCTCGTCGCGGCCGCTGCCCTCGGTGACCAATCCGGTCATCGGGGTCTCGAGCCACACCGGCACGCCCGCGTCCAGGAGGCCCTTGCGCATGGCGGCGATGAGCGCGCGGCCCATGCCCACCATGTTGGCCCCGCGGGCCTTGGCCACGAGCATGCGCACCGACACACGGACCGAGCGCCGGACGCCCTTGGTGGTGGGGCGCTGCAACAGGTTGAGCCAGCGGTAATCGGACTGCTTGACCACCATGTTGGCCGGGGCCTTGGCGTAGGGGGGTTCGAGCCTCGCCGCCTCCGAACCCAACTGGCGCAGATCGAACGGCTTGGGCTCGACGGACCTGCCTCCGAGGCGTCCCCCGGGGGCTTCGGGGTAGTAGTCCGAGTAGTCCACGACCCACTCCATCTCGAGGGGGGAGTTGTCGAGGACGAACTCCAGTACCTCGGGACCGCGGTCGACGTACGCGTCGATCCGCTCCGGGGCAACGACGTCCCCGACGATCGACCGGAGGTAGGTCCGGGCGGCTTCCGGGGTGTCCTGGACCCCGTCCCGCCGGAGGACGGAGTTCCCCGGGATCCACACGCCGCCGCCGGAACGGGCGGTGGAGCCGCCGTAGTGCGGGGCCTTCTCCACGAGGACCACGCTGAGGCCCTTCTTCGCTGCTGCGAGGGCGGCCGTCATGCCTGCTCCACCGCTGCCGACGACGACGACGTCGAATTCCTGGTCTGCCATGTAGAACACGTTATAGAACCGGGGGCTGTAGCGCCAGACGACCGAGGTAGCATCCCGTTCATGCTCAATGAGGAGACCCGCGCCACACTCGCACTGCGACTCTGGGACGCCGAAGCCGACGTCGCTCCGATCGCGCCGCTCACCGCCGACCACTCCGACATGACCCCGGATGACGCGTTCGAGATCCAGCTCGTCAACATCCGCCGCAAGCTCGAGGCCGGCGCAGTGGTCACGGGGCACAAGGTGGGCCTGGCTTCCAAGGCCATGCAGGAGATGATGGGCGTCGACGAGCCCGACTACGGTCATCTCCTCGACACCATGGAGCACCCCGAGGGGGCGCCCGTCGAGGCTGCTCGCTTCTGCTTCCCGCGGGTCGAGGTCGAGGTGGGCTTCATCCTCGGCGCGGACATCCCGCCGGAGGGGTGCTCGCAGGAGGAGGCCGCCGCGGCCATCGAGTGGGTGGTGCCGTCGATCGAGCTCATCGACTCGCGCATCCGCGACTGGAAGATCACCCTGCCCGACACGATCGCGGACAACGCCTCGTCCTGTGGGTACGTCGTGGGTCAGCAGCGCGTGAGGCTGGCGGACATCGACGTCGCGGCGATCGACGCGACCCTCTACAAGAACGGCGAGTTCCTCGCCTCGGGCCGGTCGGACGCGGTGCTGGGCAACCCGCTCAACTCGGTGGGTTGGCTGGCCTCGACGGTTGCCAAGTTCGGCGTTCGACTCCGCAAGGGCGACGTGATCCTGCCCGGCACCGCGATCCGTGCCATGGACGCCGCTCCCGGCGATTCCTTCCGCGCGGAGTTCGCTGGCCTGGGCGACGTGACCATGGAGTTCACATAACCCGGGAGTTCAATTAGTGCGGCAGTTCAACCAGCGCGGGAACCCACCCAGCGCGCCTCTCCTCTCCTAGTGGTCCGACGCCATCGCGCGACTGGCGGCTACTGCCACCCGGGTGACCAGCGGCTCCAGTCGCGCGAGTGCCGCTCCGTCCGCTGCACTCGCGGACAGCGCCGCCACCGCACGCGTGTCGCCGTCGCTCTCCTCGTCGTCGTCGAACACCGGCGCGGCCACGCAGTAAAGGCCTGGCGTGAGCTCGGCGCGATCCACCGCCCGCCTCCTGCGCCGGATCTCCGCGAGTTCCACGGCGAGCGCATCCGGCGAGGTCAACGTGGTCTCAGTCCACGCGACCAGGGGGCCCTGCGCCACCCGCTCGGCGGCCGCGTCGTCGAACGCAAGCATCGCTTTGCCCACGCCTGTGCAATAGGCCGGCAGTCCGCCGCCGATCCGCGACGGCGACGGGATCGGCCGCGGACCGTGCAGTTTGTTGAGGTACACGACCTCGTCACCGTGCAGCGTGGCCAGATGCACCGTCGCCCGGGTCGCCTCGAATAGGTGCGCGAGGAACGGCGTAAGCACCCGGCGGGTCCGCTCGTACGCCGGCGAGGCGGGGATCGGATCAAGTTCGTGCACCAGCGGCCCGAGTCGGTAGCGCTGTCCGATGCGCGTCACCGCATCGTTGCGTTCGAGCGCGGCCAGCAGGCGGAGGGTCGTGGACTTGGCCAACCCGGCCTCGCGAGAGATCTCGCTCAGCGTCAGTCCGGTGCCCGCCGCCGTCACCCGTAGCACGTCGAAGGCGCGGTCGACGGGGGAGGCGGGCGGTTCGTTCATGCGGTGAGTGTAGCGCGGAGGCCCGACATCGTGGGCCACGTGGTTCGAACACTTGCGCTATTTCAGGGAGGGCGCTAATGTAGTACATGTGTTCGAGTCCGGAGCGGTTCGGGAGGTGAGACGGTGGTGAGTGCGACGACGACGAGTTCGTTCGCGTCCGGGCCGCTTCGCGCCGTGCC
>JBKBRA010000094.1:0-7563 GCA_046292305.1 Dietzia sp.
CTTCACCACCGCCAACGCCCAGTTCCACGAGTACCTCTTCCGCTGCACGGGCAACGAGGCCCTTCTGCAGGCCTACCGGATCCTGGAGGTCACCCGGGTGATGAACAGTGTCCTCCCGGACGCCCGGTGGGTATCAGAGGACATCGTGCCGGAGCACCTCCAGATAGTGGCCGCGTTCGAGAACGAGGACCGCGACGCGGCGCGCTACCTGATCCGGCGCCACACCGAGCACGCCAAGGCGACCATGCGGGCCGCGCTCGCCGACAAGTCCGTCGGGGCGGCGTCATGAGCGCCCCGGTCGGAGATCACGACGCCGTCCCACCCGTCCTCTCCCCCGGACGTTTCGACGGGCTGTCCGTCCTGGTCACCGGAGCGGTGCAAGGAATCGGACGGGCGGTCGCGGACCGGGTCGTCCGTGAAGGCGGACTCGTCACCGTCGTCGATCGTGCCGGGGAGATCAACGGGGTCGCCGAGGAGCTGGCCGCGGTGTCGCCGGACGGTCACAGAGTCACCCCGGTGGTCGCAGACCTCGAGACCTTCGCGGGCGCACAACGCGCGGCGGACGTCGCACTGGCCACCCACGGCCGGATCGACGTACTGATCAACAACGTCGGTGGCACGATCTGGGCCCGCCCGTACCACGAGTACTCGCCGGAACAGATCGAGAAAGAGGTGCGTCGGTCGCTGTTCCCCACGCTGTGGATGTGCCGGGCAGTCCTACCATCGATGGTCTCTGTCGAGGCCGGCACCATCGTCAACGTGTCCTCCGTGGCCACGCGCGGGGTCAACCGGGTCCCGTACGCAGGGGCCAAGGGCGGGGTGAACGGCCTGACCACCGCGCTCGCGCTCGAGGCGGCGCCCCACGGTATCCGGGTCGTCGCCACCGCTCCCGGCGGAACGCTCGCCCCGGAGCGCCGCATCTCCCGCGGCGGCGTCGCCCGGACGGACCGGGAGAAGCGTTGGTACCAGCAGGTCGTGGACCAGACCGTCGACTCCACCGCGCTCGGGCGCTACGGCAACCTCCACGAACAAGCCGCCCCGATCTGCTTCCTCGCCTCCCCGGAGGCGTCCTACATCACCGGGTCTGTTCTCCCGGTCGCCGGCGGGGACCAGGGCTGACAGCCCGCACCGTCCCCGCGCCCCCTGTTGTCACATTGCTCCATCCCACCCATCCCATCCCTCACCGGAGGTCCACCGTGACCGAAAAGACCGCAACCACAGCCGACGTCTGGGAGTCCCCCGGGCACCGGCGCACCGTCTACGGCGTCCTCGCCGTGGTCGCGCTGGCCATCCTCTTCGACGGCTACGATCTCGTGATCTACGGCGCGATCCTGCCCACGCTCATGGCGGACCCCGGCCAGATCGGTCCCCTCGGGGCAGCGCAGGCCGGCGCCCTGGGGTCCTACGCCCTCGTCGGAGTCATGATCGGAGCGTTGAGCGCCGGCGCCGTCGGAGACCGCATCGGCCGCCGGAAGATCATGCTCGGCTCGATCGCCTGGTTCTCGATCGGCATGGCCGCCACCGCCTTCGCCCAGAACATCACGACGTTCGGGATCCTGCGACTGCTCACCGGCCTCGGCATCGGCGCCATCGTCGCCACCGCCGGCGCGATCATCGCCGAGTTCGCCCCCGCGGGGCGGCGGAACCTGTTCAACGCCGTGGTCTACAGCGGAATCCCCGCCGGAGGCGTCCTCGCCTCGGCCCTGGCGATGCTTCTGCGCGACCACATCGGCTGGCGGGGGCTGTTCCTCATCGGCGCGCTACCCATCATCATCATCCTTCCCTACGCGTGGTACGCGCTGCCCGAGTCGCCGCGCTGGCTCTCCTCGCGCGGGCGCACCGACGAGGCCGTCGCCCTGTGTACCGCCCGCGGATTGCCGGTCCACGCCTTCATCGACGCCCCCGCCCAGAGCACTGACGGCCCCGGCGGGACGGGCACCGCAGTAGCCTCACCCACCGGGTTCGCCGGGCTGCTGACCCCGGCCTACCGACTCGGCACCCTCCTGCTCGGGTTCATGAGCTTCGCCGGACTCCTGCTCACCTACGGGCTGAACACCTGGCTCCCGACGATCATGGGGACCTACGGCATCGACGCCAGGAGTTCCCTCGGCTTCCTCCTGGTCCTCAACGGCGGTGCCATCGTGGGCGGTCTCGCCGCCTCTCGGCTGGCCGACCGGCACGGACCCCGCGTCATCGTCGCCTGCTCCTTCGTCCTGGCCACACTTGCCCTGGTTGCCGTGACCCTCTCTCCACCGTTCGCGCTGATGATCCTGCTCGTCGCCGCCGCCGGAATGGGCACGATCGGGACGCAGGTGCTCGTCTACGGCTTCGTCTCGAACTACTACGAGACCGGCTCCCGCGCTGCGGGTGTGGCATGGTGTGCGGGTTTCGGGCGACTGGGCGGAATCCTCGGTCCGGTCATCGGCGGACTGCTGGTCGCCGGCGGACTCCAAGCGGAGACGTCGTTCCTCGTCTTCGCGGGCGTGGCCCTGACCGGAGCCCTGATCACCCTCGCCGTCCCGCGTTCGCCGGGTCTGGTCGCCCAGGTCCCGGACGCCGTCCTGGGCGCCGGACCCGACGGCCCTGCCGGCCGCTCGCAGGAACAGATCGGCACCTCCGCGGCCGACCTACGCTGAGGTCATGACCACCATGCCCTCCCTGATCCCCCGTCACGGTCACCACCGCGCGGTGGAGCGACTCCGCGAGATCCATGGCGCGGTGGTGGACCGCGGGTCGTCGACGGTCCTGGTGACCGCCCCCTACGGTGGGGGCAAGAGCCACCTCGTCGACACCCTGCTCACCGGGACCACCGGCGTGACAACGGTCCTGACCAGGGCGCTGCCGTGGGAACACGACGTCCCGTGGGTGACAGCGGACCGTATCCTCCAGCGACTGCCCCGGGCCGCCGCGAAGAGTGTCGGGGAGGCGCCCGACACTGGTCCGGCAGAACGGACGGCGACCGAGGTCGTCGACGCCCTCGACGCCGCGCTCGGAGGCGCCGGCGCCGGGACGGTCATCGTGATCGACGACGCCGACCACGCCGATCCCGACTCCCTCCGTGCGCTCGGGTCGGCGCTCGAGGCCTCCGTCGACGGCTCCGTCCTCCTGGTCCTCACCGCCGGGACCCCCTCGGAGGGGCCGTCGGCGCAGCTGTGTGCCACCCTCGCCCGCGAGACCCTGCACCTCGGTGCGCTCGACCACTCCGAGATCCGGGCGCTGGCGGCGGCCCGCACCGGGCGGGAACCGTCCGCCGCCGCGGCCCGCCGGATCCTGGACTACACCGGGGGTGCCGCCGACGCGGTGGCCGCGGTCGTCGCCGAGGCCTCTGATTCCTGGTGGACGAGCCCGTTCTCTCCCCCGCCCCTGCCCAGTTCGATCGAACTGGAGACCGGGGCCCTGCTCGCGGGGCTGGCACCCGGAGACCGCGCAGTGGTCGAGGCCGCCGCCGTCCTCCCCCCGCCCGTCCCACTGGAGGCACTCTCCGACCTCGTCGCCGCGCGACCGGGTAGGTCCGGCAAGGCGGAGAGGGTGCTGGCCGCGCTCGACGCCGCGCACCGGGCCGGGATACTCCGCGTGGACCTCTCCCCCGGCGCCGCCGCACTCACGTTCCGCTCGCCGCTCGTCCGTACGGCGGTCCTTCGCGGTATCCCGCCACTCGAGCTGCTCTCCCTGCACTCAGCGGCGGCCGCGCTCGCGGAGGTCGACGACCCCGACGCCGCACTCGACCACTTGGCAGCGACCTCGACCGGGCCGGATCCCGAGCTCTGCGGCATTCTGCGGGACCGTGCCATGGTGCACGCCAGATCCGGACACTGGAGCGCCGCCGGCCACGCCTACCTCACGGCGGCCGCGCTCACCGCAGACCCCGACGAGGCGCGGGGCCTGCACATCGACGGCATCGACGCACTCCTCGGAGCAGGGCGGATCAGCGAGGCCGCCGCGCTGTCCCACTCACTTGACCGGGTCCGTCCCGACCCCCGCCGCGATGCCGTCCTCGGTTCGCTCGCGCTCCATCTGGGCCACGCGGGAGAGGCGGAGTCTCTCCTCCGACGAGCTCTCGATGCCGGGGCGACCGGTGACACCGCCCCCGACCCGGTCGCCCTTGCCCAGAAGTTCGTCGTGCACTCGCTGTGCCTGTGGCGGCCAGACCAGCTACGGCACTGGGCCGAGGTCGTCATCGGTAGCGCCCAGCCCGACCAACCCGAGGTCGAGGAGGCCCGGGCCATCACCGTCCTGGGCGAGGCGATCGACGCCACCCCCGGTGCCGGCGTCGCTGACGAGGACCGGCTCGGTGCGCTCGCCCCTGCCGTGGCCCAGCGCTTCGAGATGGCCTCCGGGTGGATCGCGCTCGCCCACGACGATCTGGAGACGGCCCGCCGCCGCCTCGGTTCGGCCGTGCCGACGGCCGACGTCTCCGGTTCCGCCCGGATCTCGCTGTGGGCGCAGGCGTGGCTCGCACGCACCCAACTCCTCCGGGGGGACTGGGACGAGGCGCTCCGGGTCGTCGACACCGCCGCGCGGCGCCTCGACGACCTCGAACTCGACCTGTTGGCCCCCGTGATCCACTGGTCCGGCGCCGTCATCAGGTCCATGCGCGGTGACCACCTCGGTGCGGCCGCACACCTGCGGCACCTCACCACCACCGCGGACGCCTACCCCGTGCAGATCATCCCCTCCTCGATGGGTCGCATGCAGGTCGCCGCCGCCGCCGGTGACTACACCTCGGTGCGCCGGGCCGCCGAACCGCTGCACGCCCTGTCCCTCCGGCTCGACATCGACCAGCCGGGCTTCTGGCCGTGGCACGACCTCTACGCCCACTCCCTCGTCCTGGCCGGCCGGCTCGAGGACGCCGAGGCGCTCATCGGACCCCCTGAACAGCGCGCCGTGGAGCTGGGCCACCGGTCCACCCAGGCCAGGCTCGGCGCCGTCCGCTCCCGGATCGCCGCCGTTCGCGGGGACGTCGAGGAGTGCTCCCGCATCTTCCACCGGAGCCTGGAGTATCTCGACGGGTTGGCGATGCCGTACTACTCCGCGCAGATGCACTTCGGCTTCGGCCAGACCCTACGACGGGCCGGCCGGCGCCGCGAAGCGCACCTCGCCCTCGGGACCGCCCGCGACCTCTACGAACAGCTCGGAGCGCACGCCTACGTCGAACGCTGTGAGCGGGAGCGCCGCGCCGGGGGCGTCGACGTGGCCCGCGCGGTCGGCAACTCCACCCTGACCCCGCAGGAACGGGCCGTGGCCACCCTCGTGGCGGCGGGGCGCACCAACGCCCAGGCAGCCGAGGAGCTGTTCCTCAGCGTCAAGACGATCCAGTACCACCTCACCCGTATCTACTCGAAGCTCGGCATCAACGGCCGCACCGAGCTGGCGGCCCACGTCGCCAGGTCGCGCCACCCGTTCGGGCCCGAACCCGCCGATCCAGGAGTCCCGTGACCGTCGCGCCGTTCCCGATCGAGATCCCCCACCACCGCCGGCCCTCGCCGCGGCAGGTGCTCGGGGACCTGGGCCCCCGCGAGTGTGCCAACGCCCTCATCGCGCTGATCTTCTCCGCCACCGGCCCCGTCGCCGTGATCCTGGCCGCGGGAGAGCAGGGCGGGTTGTCCCCGCAGGAACTGTCCTCGTGGATCTTCGGGGTGTTCTTCGCCAACGGCATCCTCACCATCCTCATGAGCTGGATCTACCGGACACCGTTGGCGTTCTTCTGGACCATCCCCGGCACCGTGATCGTGGGCAACTCGCTCGGGCACCTGCGGTGGTCCGAGGTACTCGGCGCCTACGTCGTGACCGGCGTGGTGATCCTGCTGGTCGGGCTCAGTGGAATCGCCCGCAGGGTCATGGACTGGATTCCGATGCCCCTGATCATGGCCATGGTGGCCGGGGTGTTCCTGCGGTTCGGCCTCGGCCTGGTCGACGCGGTGTGGGCCTCCGCCGCTGTGGCCCTGCCCATGGCGCTGGCGTTCCTCGCCGTCGGGGCCGTCCCGCGGGTGGCCCGGGTGATGCCGCCCATCCTCGCCGCGATGGTGGTGGGGATCATCGCGGTGGTACTCGACGGCGGGTTGTCCCGGGGTGTCCTCGACGACGGGCTGTTCGCCGTACCCATGGCGCAGACGCCGGAATTCACCCTCCGCGGCCTCACCGAGTTGGTGGTCCCCCTGGCCATCACCGTGCTCGTCGTCCAGAACGGCCAGGGGGTCGGGGTACTTCGTGCCAAGGGGCACCATCCGCCGGTGAATGCCTGCGCCGTGACCTGCGGCATCTGGTCACTGCTGGTCGCCGCGATCGGTGCGGTCTCCACCTGTCTGACCGGGCCGACCAACGCGCTGCTCGTCTCGTCCGGGGAACCCCGCCGGCACTACGCGGCCGCGATCGGCACGGGTGGGCTCGCCCTGGTCGTGGGGGTGCTCTCCCCCGCGTTCGTCGGGCTCATGGTGGGTACGCCGGCGGCCTTCGTCGCGGCGCTCGGCGGGCTGGCGATGCTGGCGCCACTGCAGTCCGCGTTCGTCACGGCGTTCCGCACCGACCGGGCACTGGGCCCGCTGGTGTGCCTGCTGGTGACGGTGGCCGACGTGTCCCTGCTCGGGATCTCCGCCCCGTTCTGGGGGATCGTCATCGGCCTGGTCGTGTCGGCGCTGTTGGAGCGCCGCACCACGACCTGACACGACCTAGGCCGACTTCTCCCGTGGTTCGGAGTCGGAGAAGGGAACGATCGTCGGGAGCACGTTGTGCCGCACCGTCTCGCCGGTGACCACCACGCGGGCGACGTCGTCGCGCCCGGGGATGTCGTACATGACCGGGAGGAGGACCTCCTCCATGATGGCGCGCAGGCCGCGCGCCCCGGTGCCGCGCAGGATCGCCTGATCGGCCACGGCCTCGAGTGCGTCCGGCGTGAACTCCAACTCGACGTCGTCCATCTCGAAGAGCCGGGCGTACTGCTTGACGAGAGCGTTCTTGGGCTCGCTGAGAATGTTGACCAGGGCCTCGCGGTCCAGACTCGTCACGGTTGCCACGACCGGCAGGCGCCCGATGAACTCGGGGATCAACCCGTACTTGACCAGATCCTCCGGCATGACGTCGGAGAAGTTCTCGGTGGTGTCGAGGGCGCTCTTGCTGGCCACCTCGGCCCCGAAGCCCATGCCCTTGCGACCCACGCGGTCACCGACGATCTTCTCCAGGCCCTGGAATGCCCCGGCGACGATGAACAGCACGTTGGACGTGTCGATCTGGATGAATTCCTGGTGCGGGTGCTTACGGCCACCCTGCGGGGGCACGGACGCCTGCGTGCCCTCGAGGATCTTCAGCAGCGCCTGCTGCACGCCCTCGCCGGACACGTCGCGGGTGATCGACGGGTTCTCGGACTTGCGGGCGATCTTGTCGACCTCGTCGATGTAGATGATGCCCATCTCGGCACGCTTGGTGTCGTAGTCCGCGGCCTGGATGAGCTTGAGGAGGATGTTCTCCACGTCCTCACCCACGTAGCCGGCCTCGGTCAGTGCGGTGGCGTCGGCGATCGCGAACGGGACGTTCAGCATCTTGGCCAGCGTCTGGGCGAGATAGGTCTTG
>JBKBRA010000095.1:0-7428 GCA_046292305.1 Dietzia sp.
GACGAATATCACGGTCAGCGGGCTCCACGGCCTCTCACCCACACCCTCAGCACTACCCGGAAGGGCGAGCCAGTCCGCGACGTCGGAGTTCACCAACTGGGCGATGTACACGACTATCTGGATGGCGATGATCGAGAGCACGGCGGGACTGCTCTTCAGCCTCGTGAACAGCATCAGCGGTGTCCTCCATCGAGTTGCGCCGGCGACGTGGTGAACCGCCATCCCCGAAGCCGATCGGCGCAACGGAGCTCGCTGTCCTGCCTCCGCAGTTCATTACCTCACGGAGTGCTATCGAGGGCGACTCGAACGAGGAATGGCACACCGGGACCGTTTCACCCATTTACACCTGCCGCGCCACCTCCGAGGCGACCAGCTCCAGGTGATCGAGGTCGGACATGTCGAGGACCTGCAGGTAGATGCGCCTCGCGCCGATCGCCGAGTACCGGCCGATGGTGTCGACCACCTGGTCGGGCGTCCCGGCCGCGCCGTTGACCCGCAGCTCGTCGACCTCCCGGCCGATCGCGCCGGCGCGGCGAGCGAGCTCCGCCTCGTCCCGGCCGCAGCACAGGACGAGGGCTGCCGACCGCACGATCTCCCCCGGCGCCCGACCGCGCTCCGCACATGCATCGTCGACGCGGCGGTACTGGGTGGCCACGGTGTCGACGTCGGCGAAGGGCACATTGAACTCGTCGGCGAACCGGGCGGCCAGCGCGGGGGTGCGGCGCTTGCCAAAGCCACCGACGATCACCGGCGGCCGCTGCTGCACCGGCTTGGGAAGACCGGGCGAATCCACCAGATCGATCCGTTTGCCGCGCACCGTGACCGTCTCGCCCTCGGGGGTCGACCACAGGGTCTCCAGCGCGCCGAGGGTGTCCTCGAGCATGTCGAACCGCTCGCCGATGGGCGGGAACGGAATGCCGTAGGCGGTGTGCTCGTCCGCGTACCACCCCGCGCCCAGGCCGACGTCCAGCCGTCCCCCGGACATCTGGTCGACCTGCGCGAGCGAGATCGCCAGCGGGCCCAGGTGCCGGAAGGTGACCGAGGTCAGCAGCGTACCGAGCCGGATGGAGCTGGTCTCCCGGGCCAGGCCGGCCAGGGTGAGCCAGGCGTCGGTGGGTCCGGGCAGGCCGCTGACGTCGCCCATCTTGAGGTAGTGGTCCGAGCGGAAGAACGCCTCGTAACCGAGTTCCTCTGCCGCGCGGGCAACCGCGAGCTGGTCCGCATAGGTCGCGCCCTGCTGGGGCTCCACGAAGACGCGCAGCCCGACCCTGCCGTCGGACGGGCGGTCGGCGGCGGAGCTGGCTGCGGTGGAGGAACTGGCTGCGGGCTGGCTGGGGTCGGCGGGCATGACGTCCAGCATGCCTCCGCCCGATTCGCGGTGCCAGCGTGGACGGCTCGTCGCGGGCCTGCAGGGCGCGCCGTGACGGTCCCGGCCTCGGCGTTCGTCGGTGCTCGGCCGGCAGCGCGACGGCCGGATCACGTTCGCGCCGTCCGGCCGAGCTGTCCGTGACCCCGCCGGGGGTGAATGGACGGAACGACGACGACGAGGCCACCCTCCCCGTTCTCCGGCCCGCTACTCGGATGGCCCATCGGGCCGAGTCCGGAACGCAGGCCGAGGGCGAGGGCCCGCGGACGAGCGGCCGCCCGCCGGGCTAGCCGCGGCCACCCGCCGCGAGGTCACTCCTGATCACGTTCTCCCAGGTGGGCTTTCCCGAAATCCCTCAGGTGTGACCACTCGACGAGGGGGCTCATCTGTCGCGGGCCCTGCCCCGGTACTGAGCCTGGCTCAGTCCTCGCCGGGCCACACCAAGTCCTGCACGACCTCGTTGCGTCGCAGGAACCATGGCTTGAAGGGCGGGTCGAACCGGGCGAACCTCGGCGGCCCCGTGGCGACCAGCCCGGCCCGGGCGATCCCGGCCTCGAGGTCGGCGAGGTGCCGGCGATAGCCCGACTCGCTCCACCGTCCCGAGTACCGCACCGCTGCCGCAACACGATCGGGCACCTGCCTGACCCGCACCCGAGGGTCGGAGGGCACCGGGGCGGTCGCGGCGGTCAGCGAGGCGGGTAGCACAAAGGCGACGAGGTGCTCGCCGGCCTCAGCCTGGGTCTGGACCACAGGTGCGGTCATGGCGACCTTCTCAGAGCCGGGCGGCTCCTGGACGACCGGTGCCGTCATGGCCACGGACCCGGCTGACTCGTTGTGACCGGTGATGTACCTGAAGAGCGACCTGAACGCCTGGTTGCCGGCGCTGTCGAAGGACCCGCGAACGGATACCTCCGCCACGGCATGAGAGGGATAGCGCCGCAGCTCGAACTCCGGGTACCGCTCGACCACCTCGTACGGCTGCTGCTCGGTCATGGAATCGACGGTACGCCCGTTTTCCGCTGGCTCGACGAGCTGCCGCGATCATGACCGGACCTGGAGCGGCTCGCTGTCGAGGCCGGCTGCCGGGGTGGCCGAGGATGCGGTGCGGCGTGGCCAGGTCCAGGCGGATCTCAGGATATAGGCCAGAACGATCAATTCCAGTGCGACGCCGAGGATGTAGAAATACATCCAGGGTTCGCCCACCTCGCCCATCGCGTTGAATGCCGCGAAGGGGACCTGTATCGAGGCCACGATGAGGTTCGTGATGCGGTTGGCCCGGGCGGGCAGTGTCATCGACAGCACGACCATGAAGATCGGGATCGCCAGGAGGGTCAGCGCCGTGATCGCCCAGGTCTGGGTGATGTCGAATTCCCAGACCACGCCGACCAGGATGTCGTCGACGACGCCGGGCTTGTAGAAGGCGAGGATGTCCACGTAGATGTAGAGGAACATGAAGCTGGTCCATGCGGCTGCGAGTCTGGCTTGCACCGGCATGCGCAGGTTCTCCAGCACTCTGTGAGATGGCGCGTTCTCTGGTGTGGTGTGGGATCGAGGCGTTCTCATCACGATGCTCCTTGGCTTGTCCGGGTGGGTGCGTCCACCTTCACGAATTCCGGCGGCTGGCACATCAGCCCCGGAGCCTGAGTCGACCTGGCCGTTGGCACAGCCGAGCTCTTGTACTTTCGGCGGATACGCCCGACACGCGGGCTGCCTAGGCTGATCAGATGGCCACCAACGCACTCCGCTCGCTGTGGGCCGAACCTCGACCCACCAATGCCCCGGGTCGGACGCCGCGGGACTGGGCCCTGGTCGCGGTACTGATCTGCTGGTCCCTGGCGGAAGTGGTGCTTCGCCAGGATCTGGCGCCACGCCCGCTGCTGCTACTGTCCGCGCTCGCGGTCCTCGGCCCCCTGCTGTGGCGCCGCACGCACCCGCTCGTCGCGGTTGCGGTCTCCTTCGGCACGTTGACGATCGTCGACATCGTCAGAGTCCTCACTGAGTCGCAGGGACTGCTGCTGAACAGCATCTCCGCGGCGCTGATCCTGGCCTACGCCCTGTTCCGGTGGGGCTCTGGTCGGGAGGCCGCGAGCGGCCTCGTCGTGATCCTGCTCTGGGTGACAGTCACCACCCACGGCGCCGACCCCACCAGCCCGGCGGAGGCGGTCGCGGGATACGCGTTCTTCCTGTTCGCCGCCGCGCTCGGCGCCGCGATCCGCTTTTCCACAAAGATCCGCATCCGCGACATCGACCAGGCCAAGGCCCGCGAACGCGAACAGCTCGCTCGAGAACTCCACGACACCGTCGCCCACCACGTCTCGGGCATCGCCATCCAGGCCCAGGCAGGACGTGCCGTCGCGGCCTCCCACCCCGATCGTGCCGTCGAGGCCCTGGCCGTCATCGAGGACGCGGCGACCCGCACCCTCACCGAGCTGCGCGCCATCGTCGGCGTGCTCCGAGCAACACAGGACACCGGGTTCGCGCCGCAGCCCGGCGTGGCCGAGGTCGAGCAGCTCGCCACCGATGGCCAGACGCCCTGCGTCACAGTGACGCTGTTCGGCGAGTTCGACGACCTCAGCCCGGCGGTCGGGGCCGCGATCTACCGCCTGGCCCAGGAGTCCATCACCAACGCTCGACGGCACGCCCGCCACGCGACTCAGGTCACCGTCGCCGTCACGGGCGATGCCGACCAGGTACGGCTAACCGTCGACGACGACGGCTCCCCCGCTGGCGGCCGCGCCCCAGCAGGCTACGGCCTGGTGGGCATGCGGGAACGCGCCTCACTGCTCGGCGGCACCTTCCACGCAGGCCCCGCCGCCGAGCGGGGCTGGCGGGTCGAGGCGGTCCTGCCCCGAACGGGGACGCCACGATGAGCATCAGGGTCCTCATCGCCGACGACCAGCCCATCGTGCGTACCGGGCTGACGATGCTGCTCGACGCCCAACCCGACATCGAGGTGGTCGGCGCGGCCGCCGACGGGCGCGAGGCGGTCCGGCTGGCGCTCCAGCTGCGCCCCGACGTCGGCCTGTTCGACATCCGAATGCCGCTGATGGACGGCATCGAAGCCACCCGACTCCTCGCCGGCCCCGACGTCACGGACCCCCTGCCGATCGTGGTCATCACCACCTTCGACCTCGACGAATACGTCCACGGGGCGCTCAAAGCCGGCGCCCGCGGGTTCCTGCTCAAGGACGCCGGACCGGCCCTGCTGACCCAGGCCATCCATGCCGCCGCCGCCGGAGACGCACTGATCGCACCCAGCGTGACCGTCCGACTGCTCGCAGCGTTCGCGGACGCTCAGACCTCACCACCGAGACAGCCGATAGAACCGCTCACCGCTCGTGAGGAGGAGGTCCTCGTGCCTGTAGCCCAAGGCCGCACCAACAGTGAGATCGCCGGCGAGCTCTACATCACCCCGAGCACCGTCAAAGCCCACCTCGCCAGCCTCATGCGAAAGCTCGGCGCCCGAAACCGCGTCGAGGTGGCCATGTGGGCCCACGAGACCGGCCGCATCTGACAGGCGGGAATGACGTCCCGCATGCTTGCGCCCGATCCGCGGTGCCAGCGCGGACGGCTCGCCGCGTGCCTGCAGCGTGGCCGGAGGGCATTTAGAGATCGACGACGACGACGACGACGATCGCTCGCGGTCAACGTCACAAATGCAACGGTCACGGATCTGCGAACGCAACCCTGCAAGCCTGGAAACGAGCTCTAGCCCTACGAGTCCAAGGCTGGAACATCGCCGCCGTTGGCTCGCCGTCGAGGCAGCCGCTGCGCGACCCCGCTGGCAATCTTCCGGAGGCCGACTTAGCACTGCTCAAGCCCTCGCCGCCGGCCCGCACCCCTGTGCCGATGCCCCCGGAACTGGTCTCGACCACCTGAAGCAGGGTCGAGGTCGCAACTCTCGCGTGATTAGGACGGGAGGCGTACACGGCCCTTTGGGTGGCCGCGAAAATCCTTGTGGGGGATAGTGGAGTTTGTACTGAAAGGTGGTCCCGATGGTGCAGTTCGCGCCCGACGGCAATCCCACTATCGACGGGTGCCGACCTGCTGTATTGCGGTTACTGTCCGACGGCAAGGACCGTCGCCTTCGCGACATCATCACCGGGGTGGCTGACGTACTGGGACTCGCCTCGGAAATTGTCGAACAACGCATCAAGTCTGGGCAAGGACGCTTAGATAACCGGGTTGGGTGGGCCTGCTCTTCCATGTATCAAGCGGGACTGTTGGACCGACCAGGGTGGGGAATCTACCGCATCACCCAAACCGGCAGGCAGGTCGATGCGCGTGGGCTCAGGGAGTATTCAGAGGCCGACATGGTCGAATGGGAAAAATGGCGAAATTACCAGGCCGAAATTGCTGAACGTCAATCCCGGTCTTCTGTCGGCGAGACAGTCAGTGCCTCGGAGGAAGATTCTTCGTCCGAGGGTGCGGATCCTCTCGAGACGGTTGTCTCGACGGTCAACGAATTGAACGACGTAGTAGAAACCGAATTGCGCCAAGCGCTACAACAAGGGTCTCCAGAGTTTTTTGAGCGTGCCGTACTCGAGGTGCTGTGGGCCATGGGTTACGGCGGCGATCAGGGAGAGAAGCGGCACTTAGGACGAACGAACGACGGAGGCATCGACGGCGTCATCCGACAAGATCCTCTCGGGCTCCAAAACGTCTACGTACAGGCGAAACGGTATGCAGATAGGAACCATGTCACTAGCAGCGATATTCGAAACTTCATCGGGGCGCTGGCCGGCCGAGGGGCGGACCGCGGAGTGTTCATTACCACGTCTGCCTTTACTCCCGGCGCCCGAGAGACGGCGAGCGGCATCCACGGGCGAGTCATACTTATCGACGGGATCTGGATGACCAGCCTGATGTTGCGGTACGGGGTCGGTGTCGAACCCCGCGAACAATTAACCGTCTATCAAGTCAATCAGGACTTCTTTTCCGACGGGCTACCCACCTGATCGTGCGACATCGAACTGCACCGTTGAAGCGTCGAGTCCCCCGCTACGGGATGACTGTGTTGCAGATGAGCTGAATGCAGAAGGCAGGCCCATTCGCTTGGACTTGCGATCGGTGTCAATGCCCTACAGTCGGGGCGTCTGGGAGCGGGGTCTGGTGCCAGCCGCTTGAGGCGGGTGGCGAACCGCCCTGGCTTAGTCGGAGAGTCCTGCGGACTCGGACGGCCAGAGGTTCGGCCGCCTGGCTGGAACGGTACGCCTACTCAAACTCGGTCAGTGGCCCGCATTCGATGGCCGAGTGCAATCGCACCTCGTTAAGCCGTTGTCACCTTAGAGAGGCAACGGCCACGGATCTGCAGAGGCCGGAGGCATCCTCCGCGGCGGAGACGCGATCCGAGTTGCTTCGGGGCCGCCGACCGCCTGCCCCCCAGACAGCCCTGCAAGCCTGGAAACGGGCTCGAGCCCTACGAGTCCGAGGCGGGAACATCGCCATCGTTGGCTCGCCGTCGAGGCAGCCTCTGCGCGACCCCGCTGGCGAATCTTCCGGAGGCCGACTTGGCGCTGTTCAGACCTTCGCCGCCGGCCCGCACCGCTGTGCCGATGCCCTCGGAACTGGTCTCGACAACCTTATCTCGAGCGTCGACTGCGGCGTCACGCCAACGTCGCTTCTCGAGCGCGCTCTGCTCCCCCTCGAGCCCGAGCAGCTCCTGGAAGTCCACCACGGTGCTGACGACGTGGTTTCTCGCCTGCACCACGGTCTGCGCTGAACGCGGATGGATGAGTACCTTCGCATTGGCCGTCCCGGCGGCGATTTCCATCCGAGCAAGCAGTGCTTCGGTAGTCCGCGCGATCAGCTCCAGGCGGTTCCCCCGAGCCACCTGCAGAGCCGTCCGATGCCGATCGAGTTCGTCCGGCGACGCATCGAGCACCCGGTCCAACTCGAGCACCGCAAGTCCGTCCTGCAGCTGGAAACACCGAGCGAGCACTGCCAGCCACTCCTGCACCGTGCGCTCAGCAACCCGGGATGTATCCGCGAGGTCCCCGAGCTTGGTGTGCTTCTCCAGCTTGTCAGCGATTCCATCGAGTTGACGCAGCGCGTATCCCTGC
>JBKBRA010000096.1:0-7269 GCA_046292305.1 Dietzia sp.
GGCTCGCCGGCCCGGCGGCCGGGCGGTCTCGTCTCCAAGCGCGTTCCGCACCCCGCCGCCGAGCGCGGGTGCGCGGAACGCTCTTCTCGACGGTCAGGTTGCTACTCGGCCACCACGAGCTTGGCCATCTGAGACTCGTAGATGGCGTCCAGGGCGCCTGCCGCGGACGGCAGCACCGGGTCCGCATCCGGATCGTTGCCCCGGGCCGCGTACTCCACGCTCACGGTGGTGTCGCGGGTGAAGCCGTGGATCGCGATGGCGCGGCTCAGTGAGCGGCTGCCGTCCGGCCGGGTGGTGATGAAGTCGCTGGTGACCCGGAAACCCTCGGCGCCGTCGATGGCCGGGGCGTCCGCCACGGTCATGACGAGCTCGACGTCGGGGTTCGTGGAGCTCTGCGAGGTGGTGCAGGCCTCGTACAGCGAGCGGTCCATGAAGTCGTCGAGCCTCTGGCCCACCATGCCGATTCCGAAGCGGTGCTCGGTGTCGTCCTCCTCCGACTGCTTGTACCGCACCGCTGCGGTCAGCCCGTCGGTGGTCGCGAAGTTGGAGACCGTCTCCAGGCGGGAGACCCTGTCGCAGGCCGGGTCCTCCATGAGCTGTTTGCCCTGGTCGGCGACGAGCTTGTCGACCGCCTCCTGGAGGAGATCCGGCTCGATCACCTGCACGACGCCGCCGCCGGGGGCCTCGTCCTCGGCCAGCACAAGCTGGTCGAGGGGGGCCTGGGGTGCGGACTCGTTGACGGTCTCGGTGGTCTGGGTGTCGCCCGTGGCGTCGCCGTTCCCGGAGTCGTCGGAGTCCGACGTGCAGGCCGTGAGTGCGGCCGCGGTGACCAGTGCGAGGCCGGCGATCGCGACACGGCGGGGATTGCGGGTGCGAAGTCGCATGTCTCTCCTTCTAATCCAGAGTCATCGACCATAGTGCCACCGGGCACCCGAACGCAGTGCATCCCGCCCGGCGCGGGAGCCAGGTGGGCCCGCGGGGGGAGGTGGAGGCCTCGGTTCGGAGGAAGGGTGACTACCCTTGACGCGTCACCGGACGAGCCCGATCGGCCCACCGACCCGGAAGCAGGATGCGACATGGACCATGACGGCGTGGACGCCGTGCTCTTCGACCTCGACGGGGTCATCACCCCGACGGCGGAGAAGCACATGCAGGCGTGGAACCGGATGTTCTCCGCGTACTTCGTCGACCGCGGGATCGACCCGTACTCGGACGAGGACTACTTCCGCTACATAGACGGCAAACCGCGGGTGGAGGGCATCGCCTCGATGCTCGCGGCGCGCGGCATCACCCTTCCCGAGGGTGACGACGACGAGGGCTCGCCCGAGGCCGACACGATCACCGGGCTGGGGTTGCGCAAGAACGTGGTCTTCCGTGAGCTGCTCGACGAGGGCATCGAGGCCTATCCGGGGTCGGTCGCCTACCTCGACGCCCTCGACGCCGCCGGGATCGCCTCCTGCGTGGTCTCCAGCTCCAAGAACGCGCGCCCCGTACTCGAGGCGGCGGGACTGCTGGACCGCTTCGAGATCATCGTCGACGGACTGGTGGCGCAGGCCGAGGGAATTCCCGGCAAGCCCCGGCCCGACACGTACCTGCGGGGCGCCGAACTACTGGGCGTGCCCGCGGACCGCTGCGTGGTGGTCGAGGACGCCGTCTCGGGCGTGCAGGCCGGTGCCGCCGGCGGGTTCGCCAAGGTCGTCGGCGTGGACCGCGGCGCGGGTCGCGAGGTCCTGCTCCGTGAGGGCGCCGACCTCGTCGTCGCCGACCTGGCCGAGCTGATCCCCGGACTGACGGGGGCGCGGTCATGACACCGGTTCCCCCCGGGCGCGGCCCGGTCCACGACACGATCGGACAGTCCGTCCCCGGCAACATCCGGACGACGTACGGCGTCAACCTCCGCAGCCACCTCGAGGTGCCGGAGATCAACCGCTCCACGCATCCCGCGGACCCGTGGCGCTGGGTGGAGACCAACCCCAAGGCCTCCCCGCTGGGGGTCTCCGAGACGCAGTTCGCCGTGGCCAACGGCTACCTGGGCATGCGCGGCAACCCGGAGGAGGGCCGTGACTCCCACACGCACGGCACCTTCGTCAACGGATTCCACGAGACCTGGCACATCCTGCACGCCGAGGACGCGTTCGGGCTGGCGCGCGAGGGCCAGACGATGGTCGAGGCCCCCGACACCAAGACGATCCGCGTGTACGTGGACGACGAGCCGCTCCGGGTGAGCGAGGCCGACCTCGAACACTACGAACGCAGCATCGACTTCCGCGACGGCATCCTGCGTCGCGAGCTGGTCTGGCGCACGCCGGCCGGCAAGAAGGTGATCATCCGTACCACCCGCATGGTCTCCATGGTAGAGAAGCACCTCGCGGTGATGACCTACGAGATCGAACTGCCCGAGGAGACCGCACCGGTGGTGATCTCCTCACAGGTGCTCAACCGGCAGGACGGCGAGGACGAATACCACTCCGCCGAGGTCGTGCCCGAGGGGTTCGACCCGCGCCGTTCGGACGGGCTGGAGCACCGCGTGCTCGAGCCGAAGATCTCCGAGGGGCATCGTGGCTACCACGTGCACGGCTACCGCTGTGCCAACTCCGGGATGTCGATCGCCGTGGCCGTGGACCACGAGGTCGAGACCGAGGACGAAATCGACATGAGCGTGGAGATCGACGACGACGCGTCCAAGGTCGTCTACCACGCCCACGTCACCCCCGGCCGCGTCCTCAAACTGACCAAGCTGGCGGCGTACCACACCTCGGAGAAGGTCCCGGCGCGTGAACTGGCCGACCGGTGTGCACGCACACTGTCCCGCGCACGCGACCGCGGCCTGGAAGAGCTGCAGCGCACGCAGCGCGACTGGTACGACCACTTCTGGCACCGCGGGGACGTCGAGGTGGACGGTCCGGCCGAGACCCAGCAGGCCATCCGCTTCAACCTGTTCCAACTGGCCCAGGCCTCCGCGCGCGCCGAGACCTACGGTATCGCCGCGAAGGGCGTGACGGGCAGCGGCTACTCGGGTCACTACTTCTGGGACACCGAGACCTACGTCCTGCCGTTCCTGACCTACACGATGCCGCGCTTCGCCCGTAACGCCCTGCGCTTCCGGTACTCGATGCTCGACAAGGCCCGCGAGCGCGCGCGCTTCCTGTCCGTGAAGGGCGCGTTGTACCCGTGGCGCACGATCAACGGCGAGGAGGCGTCCGCCTACTACGAGGCCGGCACCGCGCAGTACCACATCAACGCCGACATCGCGCACGCCATGGTGAAGTACCTGTGGGCCACCGATGACCAGGAGTTCATGATCCGCGAGGGCGTGGACGTGCTGGTCGAGACCGCGCGGATGTGGGTCTCGCTCGGGTTCTTCGCCGAAGACGGCTGCTTCAACATCCACGGCGTCACCGGGCCCGACGAGTACACCACCGTGGTGGACAACAACCTCTTCACCAACGCCATGGCGCGGTTCAACCTGGTGGCCGCGGCCATCGCCTGCAAGCGCATCGCCGGACTCGGTGACGGCCGCTGGGCGGGGATCTGCCGACGTCTGAAGATCCAGGACGGCGAGATCGCCGAGTGGCGGCGCGCCGCCGAGAACATGGTGATCGCGTACGACGAGGCGCTGGGCGTGCACCCCCAGGACGAGGACTTTCTGGCCAAGGAGGTCTGGGACCAGGATCTGGAGCATCCGCGCCGACCCCTGTTGTTGCACTTCCACCCGCTGGTGATCTACCGGCACCAGGTGCTCAAGCAGGCCGACGTGGTGCTGGCGATGTTCCTGCGCGGCGACGAGTTCACCGAGGAGCAGAAACGGGCAAACTTCGAGTACTACGACCCGCTCACCACCGGTGACTCCACGCTCTCGGCGGTCGTGCAGTCGATCATCGCCGCCGAGATCGGGTACTGCGACGAGGCGTTCGAGCACTTCTCCAAAGCGCTGGTGGTGGACCTGGCGGACGTTCACGGCAACGCCGCCCACGGGATCCACGTGGCCTCCGCGGGCGGCGTGTGGTCGGCGCTCGTGAGCGGGTTCGGCGGGATGCGCGACTACCGGGGCGAGATGTCGTTCGATCCCCGGGTTCCCGCCGAGTGGGGCGCGCTGACATTCCGGTTGACAGTGCGCGGGACGCACGTGCGGGTCCGGTGCACGCACACCGAGATCACCATCGTCAACCTCAACGGCGCGGACTTCGCGTGCACGGTGCAGGGGCAGCGGGTGACGGTGCCCGCCGGCGAGACCCTGACGCTGGAGCTGGACGAGCGGGCCCGCGCCTGCCTGACCCGCGCCGAGCGCTCCGCGTCGGAGAGCTGACGGGGGGCACTCCCGCGCACCCCTCCGGCCCCGGCCCCGGCGTAAGTCGGGGCTGGGTTGGGCGCGGTGGGCCAGGTGGGCGCGGTGCGTCAGCGGGGCTGGTCCGGCTGGATGCGCAGGGCGTGCAGGGACGTGGCCAGCCCGTCGTACTGGGCCACCAGCTGCACGAAGCCCACGAGCTCCGACTCGGTCAGGTGGGACGCCAACGCCGCCCACGTGTCGTCCGCGATGTCCTTGGTCCGCACCAGCTCGTCGACCGCGCGCAACACGGCCTCGAGCCGATCCGTCCACCCGGCGGTGGCGGGGTCCTCGAAGGTCCGGGCGATCTCGTCGTCTTCGAGCCCCACGCGGGCGCCGATCCGCTCGTGGTGGGCCCGCTCGTACACGCTGCCCCGCAGGTGGGCCACGCGCAGTATCACCAGCTCGGTGGTCCGGCGGTCCAGGACACCGAACGGCATCATCATCCCGGAGTAGGCCAGCCACGCGGGGAACAGTCGGCGCGCGTGGCCGAGCGTGGCGAACAGGTGCACGTCGCGGCTACCGGTGACGCGGGCGCCGAGGCGGTTGACGGCCCAGCCCACCGGCCCGAGCTCGCGGAACCCACCGGGACGGATGCGGGGCAGGGCCGGGCCCCGGGGATCGCGGTCGCTGTCGCTGCTGCTGTGCGGCTGGCTCATGGCCGTCAGGGTAGGGCAGGGGAGGCGGCAGGGGAGTCGGGTTCGTCGAGCAGATAGGGCGAGAGCGACGAGCGGTGGGCGTCCACCTTGAGCGTCCGGTTCAGCGGCGGGAAGGCACGCTGGGGACAGGCGGGACGCTCGCACATGCGGCACCCGGACCCGATCTTGGTGGCGGCGTCGGCATCGTCGAGGTCCAGCCCCTGCGCGTAGACGGTGCGGTGGGCGTGGCGGGCCTCGCAGCCGAGGCCGATCGCGAACGTCTTACGTGGTTGACCGAACCGCATGGGCCGGGTGGTGACGGTCCGCGAGACCCACAGGTGGAGGCGCCCGTCGGGCAGCTCCGCGACCTGACGCATGATCTTGCCGGGGAACGAGAAGGTCTCGTAGACGTTCCACAGCGGGCAGGTCCCGCCCGAGGTGGTGAAGTGGACACCGGACGCGGACTGCCGCTTGGACATGTTCCCCGCGCGGTCGACGCGGACGAAGCTGAAGGGCACCCCGGAGGCGCCCGGGCGTTGGAGCGTGGACAGGCGATGGCACACGGTCTCGTAGCCGGTCGCGTAGAAGGTCATCAGCCGTTCGACGTCGTAGCGGAAGTCCTCGGCGGTATCGAGGAAGCGCTGGTAGGGCATGAGCACGGCGGCGGCGAAGTAGTTGGCCAGCCCGCGCTGGGCCAGGGCGCCGGCCGCGGGGGAGCTGAAGGCGCCGTCGACGACGAGCTGCTCGAGCAGCTCGTGGTGCTCGAGGAAGGCCAGCTCCGAGGCCACCCGGAAGGCCTGCTGCCCTCCGGTCAGGTGCGCCGACAGGTCCAGCCGGCGGTCCTGGGCGGAGAATCGGTGCCACAACCCGTCGGGCAGGTCCACGCGACGCACCACGCGCACCCCGTGGGTCTCGGAGAGCCGGTTCTCGAGCTCGGCCCGGACGTCCCCGCGGTTCATGCGGATGCGGGTGGTGAGCTCCTCGGCCGCGGTGTCCAGGGAGTCGATGTAGTTCTGGCGTTGGTAGAAGTAGTCGCGCACCTCCTCGTGCGGCATGGCCAGCGCGAAGTGGTCCACCTCGTCGGACAGGGCGTTGCGACTCTCGGTGAGCGCCGCCAGCAGATCCGCTGAGTTGCGGTAGCGCTGGTTCAACACTGCGAAGGCCCGCGCCAGCGACGGGTGGGCACGGACCAGGTCGATCACGTCCCCCGCGGGGATCCCGGCGGACACCTGGGGGTCGGACAGGGCCTCGGTGAGCTCCGCGATCAGACGGGTGTCGGCGTCGGAGGCGAAGAAGGTCGAGTCGACCCCGTACTCCTCCGACAGGCGCGTGAGGACCCGGGAGGTGATCGGGCGCGCGTCCTTCTCGAGCTGGTTGAGATAGCTGGACGAGAGCCCCAGCGTCTCGGCGAAGGCGGCCTGGGTGAGGCCGTGCTCCTCGCGCAGACGGCGCAGGCGAGCACCCATGTGGTTGGTGGTCATCAGCGGCTCCCGCGGGTTGGTGGCGTCCCCCACATTCTTCGCAAAGTTTGCAAACAACGCAAGGAAACTCGCCAGATTCGCACAACTCCCAGGTAGACGAGCTGCGATGGGTGTGGCATCCTTTCCAAGTACAGGACGCCGCACTCGCATTCATGCGAAGTCGGGTCCGCCCCCGAGACAGAAAAGAGTCGCGATGTCGAACGTTGGCAAGGCACGTACCGCTGCAGAGATCCAGCAGGACTGGGACACCAACCCCCGCTGGAAGGGCATCACCCGCAACTACACCGCCGAGCAGGTCGCGGAGTTGCAGGGCACCGTCGTCGAGGAGCACACCCTCGCCCGTCGTGGCGCGGAGATCCTCTGGGACAAGGTCAACAACAAGGACTTCGTCAACTCTCTCGGCGCGCTGACCGGCAACCAGGCCGTCCAGCAGATCCGTGCCGGCCTCGAGGCCGTGTACCTCTCCGGCTGGCAGGTCGCCGGCGACGCCAACCTTTCGGGCCACACCTACCCGGACCAGTCGCTGTACCCGGCCAACTCGGTCCCGACCGTCGTGCGCCGCATCAACAACGCGCTGCTGCGTGCCGACGAGATCGCCCGCATCGAGGGTGACACCTCGGTCGAGAACTGGCTCGCCCCGATCGTCGCGGACGCCGAGGCCGGCTTCGGTGGCGCCCTCAACGCCTACGAGCTGCAGAAGGCCATGATCGCCGCCGGCGCCGCCGGTGTGCACTGGGAGGACCAGCTCGCGTCGGAGAAGAAGTGCGGCCACCTCGGTGGCAAGGTGCTCATCCCGACCAACCAGCACATCCGCACCCTGACCTCG
>JBKBRA010000097.1:0-7082 GCA_046292305.1 Dietzia sp.
GGGGTCGTCGGTCGACGGACCGTCGAAGGTGGCGGGGTCGAGCAGGACTGCGGGGGTCTTCGCCATCGAAGCTCCTCCTCATCGGGCCTGCGGCGGACCTCTGCGACCGGCCCGGTAACCGCCCGGGACCCCGGCCGAGGGGCCAACCCACATGGCTGAGTGGACACTCTCCGGACGTGGTGCACCACCGGCAAAATTCAGAGAACGCGCTGGTGAACCCCGTCCGAAACCTACGATACCCGGTCGTCTGTGCACCGGACCGCAGTAGCCACAAGTCGTCCGGAAGTCACCCCATTCTCACGCGGCGGTGACACAGAGGACACCGTTCACGCCCAGGCCCCCCGCCTCGAGGACCCCGACGCACGCGGCGGCCGTGGCCCCCGTCGTCACCACGTCGTCCACCAACAGAACCGTTGCCGGGGTCGCCAACAGCGCGGCGACCGACGACGGCGCGCCGGGAGAGGCCCGGACCGGGGTGCCCTCTGGCCGTCGACGGATCCGGCCCGAGAGATTGTCCGACCTCGCACGGGCGCCCAGCCCGGCGGCATCCCGGACCCGCCCGCGGACCTCGAGCACCGGGGCCACCGCCACCGGTCCGCCCGGGACCGAACCCGCCAACTCTGCCGCGAGGGCGTCCACCACCTCGCGGACGTGGTCGAACCCGCGCCGACGGCGGGCCCGGGCGGACGCCGGTGCGGGGACGAGCACCGTCGGCCGTTCGGTCGCCTCCGCGATCTCGCCCGCGGCCCTCAGGTCGTCGATCCCGGCTGCGAGGGCGGCAGCGAGGGGTCGGGCGAGATCAGGGCGGCCGCGGTCCTTGTACGCGGACACCGCCCGGGCCGCGGGGCCGGTGTGTCGGGCCAGCGCCCACACGGGCACCCGGAGATCGGCGCGGGTCCGCACGTGTAGAGGGACCCCGGCCAGCGTCAGCGCACACTCCCCGCACCACCGCTCACGGGCACGCCCACACCCCGCGCACTCGAGGGGGACGACGAGGTCCGCCAGGGCCGCCGCCCACCCCGGCCCACTCGGGCGCCCACTCTTGCCGCCGGACCCCGTCGGCACCGGTCACCCCGCGACGACTGGGTCCGCCCGGATGGCGGCCAGTCCGTTGATCTCCCGCCAGTAGCGGTCACCGGTGTCGGCCGCCGTGTCGAGTCGCAGGAGGGACCTCTGGTCCACCGCGTACACCTCGCCACCCGCGGCGGCGATGGCGGTGACCGGTCCGGCGATGTTGCGCTGGGACAACGGTGTTGTCATCGCGCCGTCCGCGGAGATCGTCGTCGCGGGCACCTCGCTGGTGTCGCGACCCACGACGATCGTCGACCGGTCCCGCCACGCCACGACGGTGGCGGACTCACCCACCGCCCGGCCGATCTGGCGGAACGTGCCGGCCAGCGGTTGCCCGGTCTCGGCGGACAGCGCGCCGATGAACACCTTGCCGTCGACGACCACGGCCAGCTGGGCCCCGGACTGGTCGATCCGCAGTGCCGTGACACGCGACCCCAGGGCGCGGATCGGGGCGCCGTCCATCTCCTGGACCGACGGGGCGTCACCGTCCGCGCTGATCCGCACCAGCCTGGTGTCGTCCGCCATCACCCACGCCCGTCCGTCCACGGGGTGGAACGTGGGCCCGGTCAGGGACTGCGCGGTGAGCGCCTCGGCGGGTTCGTCGTCGATCGCCCCGATCAGCACCCTCTGGGGCCCCGCACGGTCCTCGCCGGCGATGACCGCCAGCAATCGACCGTCGTGGGACATGGTCGCGTTCCGTCCTCCGCGGACCTGCGACCAGGGCCCACCGGCTGGTCGGGCGCCTGTTCCCTCGAGCCTGACCAGGCCGTCCGCGGCGGTGAGCGCGTAGCGCATGGGTTCCACCGGGGGATACGGGTCGAACGTCAGGACGTCCTCGGTCGTCCACCCGTCGACGTAGCGTTCGTCCAGGGGAGCGCCGTCCCTCTCGAGACGGTAGGGCCCCGGCACGTCCGAGCGGGCCAGGGTCCACACGACCTGGGCGGCGAACTGCACGGTGGCCTGGCCGCTCAGCACCGGCAGACCGGTGAAGTCGATGGTGGTCCCACTGCCCCTCTCTCCGTCCGCGGTCTCGTCGGGACGGACCGACACCGAGGTCGGGACCCGGGACAGGACCGCGGATTCGAGCCCTGGCCGGGGCCCGGTGGCGAGCAGGTTGACCAGTGAGAAACCCAGGTCGGTGCGATCCGCGGCCGTCCACCGGGTGTCGGGGACCAGAGAGTCACCGGAACCGGAGAGGAAGAACAGGTCGCGCTGGGCGTAGGTGGAGACGAACTCGGTCCGCTCGATCACGACTCCCGGGGGCAACCGGTCGATGCGCCACTGACCGTCCTGCCGGGCCAGTCCGATCGTCACCTCGAGTTGCCCCACGTCCTCCCTGAAGATGCCGCCGGTATCGAGCGAACCGACCTTCTCGGCGCGCAGCGTGTACTCCGCCCGGTCGGCGCCCCGGCCGCCCTCGGCGCTGAGATCCGCGCGCAACACGATCGTGGTCTCCGCGGAATCGTCCCAGGTCTCCGCCGCCTCCGGGGTGAGAAACTGCCGGGCCGCCGCGTGTCGCTGGTCGGCGATCGCGGCCGCCTTGAGGAAGTCCCGGACGAGGAGGTCCGGCTCCTGGTCGGGCACCGGGGTGGGAACGGCCAGTCCGGCCCCGGACGGCGAGAACGTATCGATGACCTGGGGGGACGACGACGAGGGCAGCGTGGCGCATCCGGTGGCGCCGAGCGCGGCCACGCAGACCATTGCCACCGCGGCACCCAGTGCCCGCACGCGGTTCACGACCGGGCCTCCTCGGCTCCGGGAACGCGGTCCAGCGGTGTCGGCGAACCGGTCCGCACGAGCCGCGCCTCGTCATCCGGAGTCAACGGCAACGGGCTCGAGGTGAGTGTTCCCCCGTGACGCCGGGGGATCGTCAGGCGGAAACAGGAACCCTCCCCGGGGCTGCCCCAGCAGTCCAGGCGCCCGCCGTGCAGTTTGGCGTCCTCGAGCGCGATCGCCAGGCCGAGGCCGGTACCGCCCGAGCGGCGGACCCGCGAGGGATCCGCCCGCCAGAAGCGGTTGAACACCAGCGACTCCTCGCCGGGTCTGAGCCCCACACCGTGGTCGCGAACCGAGACCGCCAGGGCCGCGTCGGACCCGCGGAGGGTTACCCGGACGGGCTTGGACTCCGAGTGGTCGAGAGCGTTGGCCACCAGGTTGCGCAGGATGCGCTCCACCCGGCGTGAATCCACCTCGGCCACCACCGGCTCGGTCGGCATGTCCAGCTCGACCTGCACGCCCGCGGACTCCGCGATGTGCGACACGGTGGACACCGCGTCCTCGACCGCCCCCCGCACGTCCAACGCGGTCACCGACAGCTCCGCCATGCCGGCGTCGTGGCGGGACACTTCCAGGAGATCGGTGAGCAGGCTCTCGAACCGGTCGAGTTCGGACTCCAGCAACTCCACGGCGCGCTTGGTGGGGGCATCCAGGTGTCCGGCGGAGTCGGAGATGATGTCCGCCGCCATGCGGACGGTGGTGAGCGGGGTACGCAGCTCGTGGGAGACGTCCGAGGTGAAACGCTTCTGGAGGTCGCCGAACTCCTCCAGCTGCGTGATCTGGTCGGACAGGCTCTGCGCCATGTCGTTGAAGGCCATCGCCAGCCGGGCGACGTCGTCCTCTCCCCGGATCACCATCCGCTCCTTGAGGTGACCGTTGGCGAACCGCTGCGCGATCGACGCCGCCTGGCGGACCGGCAGCACCACCTGGCGTGCGACCATCCACGCGATCGCGGCGCTGAGCACGATGATCGCCATGCCCGCGGTCGCGACGATCCCGCGCATGATCCCGAGGGTCTGTTCCTCGGCGATGAGCGGATACACCAGATAGAGCTCGAGCCCGGGTATCGACGAGTCCGTGGGCGTGCCGATGATCAGCGCCTTGGCGGGTTCACCCCGGAAGTCGACGGTGACGTACTGGTAGGCGACACGACCCCGCTGGACCAGTGACTGCAACTCCGGAGGCACCTGCGAGTCGGCCGGACTGACGACCTGCCCGCGGCCGGTCTGGTCGGGCACCACCAGGATCGGGTCGAAGGTGCCGGCGTGGACCGATTCACCGTCGGAGGCGATACCCCGCTCCCCCAGTGCGCTGCGCGCCTGGTCGAGTCGGGACTGCTCACTGGTCCCCTCGTCGGTCGCTGCGATCTGTGCCTCGACGGTCACCCGGAGCCTGCCGGCCTGCTCGACCGCGGCGTCCAGCTTGGTGGACAGCAACTGCGCGGCCATCTGGCTCTGGAGCATGAACGCGATCGTGAGGATCACGCCCATGGACAGCGCCAGGGTCGAGGTGACGACCCGGAGCTGGAGGGACCGTCGCCACAGGCGCGCGAACCGGAGCCCCAGGACCGAGAGGTCCAGGTCCCGTATCCGCTCCCGAAGGGACGACGACGAGTCGGCCACGTCCCGGGTGTCGAACTCGTCGCCGGAGAACGCCACCGCGTCGTCCGTGCGACCCACGGTCACGAGACCGGGCCGGCCTTGTATCCGACGCCGCGCACCGTGAGGACGACCTCGGGGTTCTCCGGGTCCTTCTCGATCTTCGCCCGCAGACGCTGGACGTGGACGTTGACCAGACGCGTGTCCGCCGAGTGACGGTAACCCCAGACGTGCTCGAGGAGGACCTCCCGGGTGAAGACCTGGCGGGGCTTGCGGGCGAGCTCCACCAGCAGGTCGAACTCCAGCGGGGTGAGCGGGATCGGCGTCCCCTCCCGTGTCACGGTGTGCGCGGGGACGTCGATGGCCACGTCACCGATGTGCAGGAGCTCGCTCGGCTCGTCCTCACCCCGACGCAGCCGTGCCCGGATCCGCGCCACCAACTCCTTGGGCTTGAACGGCTTCATGATGTAGTCGTCCGCGCCGGACTCCAACCCCAGGACCACGTCGACGGTGTCCGTCTTTGCCGTGAGCATGACGATCGGCACCCTGGACTCACCGCGGATGTCCCGACACACGTCGATCCCGCTCCTGCCCGGGAGCATGAGGTCCAGCAGGACCAGATCGGGTTGGACCGCCCGGAAGGTCTCGATGGCCTGGACGCCGTCGCCCACGACCTCGGTCTCGAACCCCTCGCCCCGCAGGACGATGGTGAGCATCTCTGCCAGTGCGGCGTCGTCGTCGACGACGAGGATCTTCGGGGTCATTGTCACCACTTGTGTCGGCGTGTGTGTCGGCGTGTATCCATGGAGACCTTACCCGGCCGCACCGAGGGGCCGGTCCCACGGCTCGGCTCGGTGGTCGAGAATTCGGTGGTCGAGAACCCGGTGGCCGGAAACCCAGGGACCGGGAACTCAGTGGCCGGGAACCCAGTGGCCGGAAACTCAGAGGCCGACCACGATGTCCGCCAACTCCCGCACATCGGGATCCACGCCCAGCACCCGCCAGGGCGAACGCCATCCGGAGGCGGCGAGTCGGCGGTAGGCCTCACCCGTCGCCGCCTGGAGGGCCGCGTCCCTCTCGTAGCGGTCCCGTGTCCGAGCCGGGTCCGCCGTCTCCCGGGACCCCGCCCTCTCGGCTGCCACCGCGGTGGGGGTGTCGAGCAGGATCTGCAGGTCCGGCAGCGGGAGCCCGAGGCGGTCGAACTCGAGTCCACCGATCCAGTGGAGCACCTCCGCCTCCCGGCCGGGGCCGAGACGGGCCGCCGTGTACGCGGCGTTGGAGGCCACGTACCGGTCGAGCAGGACCACGTCGTGCGACGACCCCAGACCGCAGAGCTCGTCGAGGGCCGCGTGCCTGTCGAGGGCGAACAACAACGCCATTGCCTGCGGCGAGTCCGCGGTGCCGGCCTGGCCGCCGTGCAGGGCATCGGCGGCCAGGTCAGCGTGCAGGGTGCCGTACCGGGGGAACGCGAGACGCCCGACGGACACCCCCCGGTCGGTGAGCTCACCGACCAGGGCGGTCGTCAGGGTGTTCTTGCCCGCGCCGTCGAGTCCCTCGACGACGACCAGTCGAGCGTCCACGCCGCCCCGGGTCAGTACCGGTAGTGGTCGGGCTTGTACGGCCCCTCGACGTCCACGCCGATGTACTCGGCCTGGTCCTTCGCGAGCTTGGTGAGCGATCCACCGAGCGCCTCCACGTGCAGGCGCGCGACCTTCTCGTCGAGGATCTTGGGCAGCAGGTGGACCCCGATCGGGTACTGGTCGGCCTTGCTGAACAACTCGATCTGGGCGATCACCTGATCGGAGAAGCTGTTGGACATCACGAAGGACGGGTGGCCGGTGGCGTTGCCCAGGTTGAGCAGGCGCCCCTCCGACAGCACGATGATCGAGCGGCCGTCGTCATCGAACACGAACTCGTCGACCTGGGGCTTGATGTTGATCCGGGTCACGTCCGCCGCGGACTCCAGACCCGCCATGTCGATCTCGTTGTCGAAGTGGCCGATGTTGCCCAGGATCGCCTTGTTCTTCATCCGCTTCATGTGCTCGAACGTGATGATGTCCTTGTTGCCCGTGGCCGTGATGATGATGTCGGCCGCCTCGATGGCCTCGTCCACGGTCACCACGTCGAAGCCGTCCATGAGCGCCTGCAGGGCGTTGATCGGGTCGATCTCGGTGACCTGGACGCGCGCGCCCTGGCCGGCCAGCGCCTCGGCGCACCCCTTGCCCACGTCGCCGTACCCGCACACCAGGGCCTTCTTGCCGCCGATGAGGGCGTCGGTACCGCGGTTGATGCCGTCCAGCAGGGAGTGACGGGTGCCGTACTTGTTGTCGAACTTGCTCTTGGTGACCGCGTCGTTGACGTTGATCGCGGGGAACGGCAGCACACCCTCGGAGTGGAAGTGGTACAGGCGGTGAACGCCGGTGGTGGTCTCCTCGGTGACGCCCTGGACCGCGTCGGCGATGGCGGTGTACTTGCCCGGGTGCGCCGGCACGGACTCCCGCAGCAGCGCGTGGAAGACCTTCTCCTCCGCCGACCAGGCGGAGTCGTCCGACGGCACGGCGCCGGCCTGCTCGAACTCCTTGCCCTTGATCACGAGCATGGTGGCGTCGCCACCGTCGTCGAGGATCATGTTGGGCT
>JBKBRA010000098.1:0-6695 GCA_046292305.1 Dietzia sp.
TACGTGACGGACTGGGCGGGGCAGCGGGCGCGGATCACGTCCATCAAGCTCCGCCTCGGGGTGCCCTGGTACGCCTACGACACGCTCACCCTGAGCGGTGAGGTCACGGGGATCGACGACGACGGGCTGGTCACGCTCACGATCATCGGCACCGACTCACTGGGCGCGCACGTCACCTCGACGGCCACCCTCTACATGAACGGAGACGCGCAGTGAGCACGCTCACCGCTGATGCCCTCTCGAACCGGGCCGCGATCGTCGGCATCGGCGCCACCGACTTCTCCAAGGACTCCGGACGATCCGAGCTGCGCCTGGCCGCGGAGGCCGTCCGTGCCGCCGTGGCCGACGCGGGGTTGCAGCCATCGGACGTCGACGGGTTGGTGTCCTTCACCATGGACACCAACACCGAGATCGCGGTGGCCCGCGCCGCCGGTGTCGGCTCGCTGAACTTCTTCTCCCGCATCCACTACGGTGGCGGCGCCGCGTGCGCCACGGTGCAGCAGGCCGCCATGGCCGTGGCGACCGGGGTGGCCGAGGTGGTGGTCTGCTACCGGGCGTTCAACGAGCGCTCCGGGATGCGGTTCGGGCAGGTCAACTCCGCCCTGGTCCAGCAGGTCAACTCCTCCGGCACGGACAACGCGTTCTCCTACCCGCACGGGCTGTCGACCCCGGCCGGGTTCGTGGCGATGGTCGCCCGGCGCTACATGCACGAGTACGGGGCCACGAGCGAGGACTTCGGCCGGGTCGCGGTGGTCGACCGCAAGCACGCCGCCGTCAACCCCGCCGCGTTCTTCCACGGCGAACCCATCACGTTGGACGACCACCAGAACTCGCGCTACATCGCCGAGCCGCTGCACCTATTGGACTGCTGCCAGGAGTCCGACGGCGGACAGGCGATCGTGGTGACCACGCCCGAGCGGGCCAGGGACCTGAAGCATCGGCCGGTCTCGATCGCCGCGGCCGCATCGGGCTCGGGGCCGGACCAGTACATCATGACCTCCTACTACCGCCCGGAGCTCGCGGGACTGCCGGAGATGGGGATCGTCGGTGACCAGCTGTGGGCCCAGTCCGGCCTGAGTCCGCAGGACATGGACATGGCGGTGCTCTACGACCACTTCACGCCATACGTCCTCATGCAGTTGGAGGAACTGGGCTTCTGCGGTCGGGGTGAGGCCAAGGACTTCGTCCGCGAGCCGGGCGCGCTCGAGGTGGGCGGGAGACTGCCGCTCAACACCCACGGCGGGCAGCTCGGTGAGGCCTACATCCACGGCATGAACGGGATCGCCGAGGGGGTCCGTCAGCTGCGGGGCGACTCGGTGAACCAGGTGCCGGGAGCCGAGAAGCTCGTCGTGACCGCGGGTACCGGGGTGCCGACGTCGGGACTGGTGCTCACGGTCTGACCGGCGGGCTCGGCTTGATCGGGGTGCTCAGCCCGCCCCGTGCGCTCAGCCGCGCAGACACCCGCGGACGAACGAACCGATGTCGCGGACCGCGACCTTGGCCTCGGGCACGAGGGGGTGGAACACCTGGAACACGTGGAACTGGTGTGGCCACAGCTGGAACTCGTGGCGGACCCCGTGTTCGGCGAACCGCTCGGCGAGCTTCTCGATACCGCCACTGAAGATCTCCTCGCCCCCGCACTGGATGAGGAACGGCGGCCAGTCGGGGGAGGGGACGTGGTTGATCGGCGAGATGGCGGGGTCGTCCGGGTCCACTCCCGGTGCGTACTGACGTCGGCAGAGCTCGGCCAACCCCACCGCGAGGAACGGGTCCTTGCGGGTGCGGTCGCGCGCGGTCATGTCGGTGAAGTCCAGGTCCACCCACGGCGAGAGCAGGACGACCCCCGCCGGCATCGGGGCCTGTTGCTTCTCCAGCGCCGCCACGAGTTGGAGGGCGAGGTTACCGCCGGCGGAGTCGCCCGCCACCACGATGTCCTGGGCGCGGAAGCCCATGCTCAGCAGCCACTCCCAGCCCGCGAGGGTGTCCTCGGTGGCCGCGGGGTGCGGGTGCTCCGGTGCGAGCCGGTAGTCGGGCAGGAAGACGGGCACACCGGTCTCGCTGGCGATCCGTGACGCGAGCGCCTTGTGCGACCAGGGGGATCCGAACGTGAACCCGCCGCCGTGGATGTGGAAGATCACCTTGTCCGAGTGGAAGAACCGCTTGCGTCCGACCCACAGCCCGGGCACGGGACCATCCGAGGACCAGTCGTTGGTGGTCTCGAGGGCTGCCGCACGACCGGCGCCGGAGGTCAGTGCACGCAGGCGTCCGAGCGACACATCGGTCGCCGGCATCTTGTCGAGGGCCGGCCGGACGAACATCCGCAGTCCTCCGGCCAGGCCGCGGGACCGGAGGGTCCCCTGCTCCCCGGGGCCCGTCAGGGCCGGTCCCCGGGCGGACGGGCGATCCGCTTCCGGTGCGGCGGATCGGCGACCGTCCACCGGGACGTTCCCCGCCCGTGTGGCACGGGGCAGCATCAGGCCCCCGTCATAGGGCGTGCCGCTCTGCGGTAACCGCCGTGAACTCATGTCCAAAATGTAGGCGGTCCCGAGCACGGGGTCACGCAGATTCGCCGTCGTTAACACGATCAGGTCTAGAACTCGTTCTATTAATTGAGAGTTTGGCCTGATCAGAGTGCCGTCTGGACATGAGAACAAGTTCAGGTCACAATGTGAGGACAGCCACAGTTCGTCCGCCCTCGCGAAGGATTCTGCCATGACCGAAGCTGCTGACCATTCGACCGATCCGCTCGCCGGAACCAACCCGGAGATGAACGAGGCCGCGGTGTTCGAGGCCGTCGCCGACAAGATCCCGGACAACTCACTCCTGACCATGGACGGTGTCGAGTACACCTACCGTCAGGTCGACGACCTCGCCAACCAGATGGGTCACCTGCTCCTGGCCCACGGCGCCGAGCCGCTCAGTCACGTCGCGCTCTACATGAAGAACAGCACCGCGCACATGGCGGCGATCATCGGTTGCATGAAGACCCGGGTGGCCGGGATCAACGTGAACTACCGGTACACGGCGCCCGAGCTGGTCTACCTGTTCAACGACTCCAAGTCGATCGCGGTGCTGGTGGACGCCGAGTTCGCCGAGACCATGGCCGCCGCGGTCCCGAAGCTCGAGACCGTGCGCACCGTGATCGTGTTCGGTGGCGTGCCGGAGGTCCTGGCCTCGGCGTGCGCAGAGAAGGGCCTCACGGTGGTCGACGCGGACACCGACTGGCCGGCCCAGTCGGCCGAGCGGGACTTCGAGCCCGTCCGCGGCGACGACCACTGGATCGTCTACACCGGCGGGACCACCGGCTTCCCCAAGGGCGTGCAGTGGCACATGTCGGACTACTTCTACGCGTGCCTGTCCGGCGGTAACCCCTACGGCGACAAGCGGCACAGCCCCGCCGAGGTGGCCGACAACGTCTCGCCCGACGGCGGGATGAAGGTCGTCATCTCGGCCCCGCTCATGCACGGTGCAGGCCTGTTCACGCTGATGACCTTCGTCAACCTCGGCGGCCACCTCATCATGTTCCGCGAGTTCAACGCGGCGGAGATCATCCGCGCGACCGCCGAGCACAAGGCCCACATCCTCATGTTCGTCGGAGACGGCATGGCGGTGCCGCTGACGGACGAGCTGGTCAAGGGAACCGAGACCATGGACTTCAGCACCCTGTTCATGATGGCCTCGGGCGGCGGAATCTGGTCCAAGTCCAGCCGCGAGCGTGTGCTCGAGGTGCTGCCCAACATCATCATCCGCGACAACTTCGGCGCCTCCGAGGCCGGCAACGACGGCGAACTGGGCATGAGCGAGTCCGGTGAGATGACCATCCCGGCCAGTCCGAAGCTCGGCCTGATCGACGAGGACTACCAGCCCATCACGCCGGGCTCGGATGAGATCGGCTACATCGTCCGCCGCGGGCACCTGCCGCTCGGCTACTGGAACGACCCGGAGAAGACCGCCAAGACGTTCCCCGAGGTCGACGGCCGGCGTGTCTCGGTGCTGGGCGACATGGGCCAGCTCCGCGAGGACGGCACCATCGTGTTCCTCGGCCGCGGTTCGGGGTGCATCAACACCGGCGGCGAGAAGGTCTTCCCGGAAGAGGTCGAGCAGGCGCTCAAGGCGCACCCGGCCGTGCACGACGCGCTGGTCGCCGGCGCCCCCGACGAGCGCTACGGTCAGAAGGTGGCCGCGGTCGTGTCGTTCCGCGACGGGATGTCGGCCGAGCAGGACGAGCTCTCCGACTTCCTGCGTCAGTCCCTGGCGAACTACAAGGTCCCCAAGGTGATCGTCGACGTGCCCGAGATCCGTCGCTCGCCCGCGGGCAAGGCCGACTACAAGTGGGCCAAGGACCAGGTCTCGGCCGGCTGACTCTGGCCCCGGTACCCATCCCAGGCACCCACCTTCCGGGCGGGGCCCCCCACCCCCGGGCCCGCCGCGGTGCGTTCAGCGAGGGTCTGATCAAGCGCGGTGTGATCAGGTCTGCGCGAGGATGCGTTCCACCGCGCCCAGCGGGACCCCCACCCAGCTGGGCCGGTTGCGCGACTCGTACACGACCTCGTAGACGGCCTTGTCCAGCGTGTACGCCCGCAGGAGCGCACCGGTGTCGCGCGGATCCGAGTCCGCGACCTCGGCGTAACCGGTGCAGAAGGCGTCGACGTTGCGGTCCCGCCACTCCCGAGCCCGGAACCGCAGCTGCCGGTCGTCGACCCCGACCAGCGTGTGCTGGGCGGCGTAGTCGAGGCTGCGCAGGATCCCCGCCACATCGCGGGCGGGGGAGTCCGGCACCCGGCGCTCGGCCAGTGGGGCGGCCGGCTCGCCCTCGAAGTCGATGATGATCCAGCGGTCCGGGGCCCGGAGTGTCTGGCCCAGGTGCAGGTCGCCGTGGACACGGTGGACCGGCACGGGGCCGGAGTCGGCGACCTCGTCGAACACCGACCGGGCGGCGTCGGCGAACCCGGCGAGTTCGGGCACCTCGGCCACCGCCGCGTCGAGCCGCGCCCGCATTGCCGCCACGATCTCGGAGCCGTCCCGTGTGGTGGAACCGGTCGCGGACGCGAGGTCGTCGTGGACCCTCGCCACGGCGGCCCCGAGCCTCCTGGACTCGTCGGCGAAGTCGGTACCCACCTCGTCGGCCAGGAGATCGGCCTCCGCGAACAGGTCACGCACGCTCGCCGTGGCCATCGCCCACCCGTCGGCGGCGCCGGCCAGGAACTCCTGGGCCATCGCCAGGGTCGTGGGGCCGGCCTCGTCGTCCGTGTCCCCGTCGTCAGAGCTCCCGCCGTCCGTGTCCCCGCCGTCCAGCTCGATCCACCCCCGCAGCGACGCCACGGCCGGGCACTCCCGGCCGGCAAACGCGGCGTGGAGCTCCACGTCGGGGTTGAGGCCCGGTTGGACCAGCCGGAAGACCTTGACCATGAGGTCGTCGCCGAAAACCAGGGAGGAGTTGGACTGCTCGCCCTCGAGAAGCCTGCCCCGCGTGGAGTCCGGGGCCGGAGCGCCCTCCACCAGCCGGAACCGCAGGCCACCCACCTCGTCCTGCGCGGCGAGGTGGGACACGAGCGACTCGGTACCGCGGGGGTCGCGGAGGCCGTCGTAGACCACCGGTGAGGCGTCCTCGGGTGTCAGGGGGAACGTCCGGCGGTCATCCGGCAGGGTGTGCGCGGTGGCGAGCGGCACCTGGTACCGCTGCGGGCGGCCGTCCACCTCCACGTCCACGAGCAGGTGTTCCACCAGTACCTCGGCGTGGTCGAGCAGGACCGCCCGCCGCGCGATCCGCACCGCGGACAGCTGCCGACCCTTGCCCGCGAACCAGCGTTGCGCGGGCAGCCAGTCGGTCAGCAACCGGGTCAGCGTGTCGTCGTCGACCGGGGGGATGCTCATGCCGGTGCCTCTCATGCCGGTGATTCCGTGGGACTGCGCAGTTCCAGCCAGTAGAAGCCGTAACCGGGAAGGGTGAGCTGGTAGGGGTCGGCGTCGATCTCGGGGAACGGGACCCCGCCGGTGAGCTCGGTGGGCCGTCGGCCGGCGAACTCCGACAGGTCCAGGCGCACGGCCTGTGGGAACCTCGAGAGGTTGTTGACGCAGAGGATCAGATCCGATCCCGAGTCCTCGCCGGGGGAGTCCATGGACCTGAGGTAGGCCAGGATGCTCGGGTTGGACCCGCCGAGGTCGGTGAACTCGCCGCGGCCGAACGCGGGGTGGCTCTTGCGCACGTGGATCATGCGCCGCGTCCAGTGCAACAGGCTGGCGGTGGAGTTGAGCTGCGCCTCCACGTTGACGCCCTGGTAGCCGTACTGCGGGTCCATGATCACCGGCAGGTAGAGCCGGCCCGGGTCGCATCGGGAGAAGCCGGCGTTGCGGTCGGGGCTCCACTGCATGGGCGTGCGCACGGCGTCACGGTCGCCCAGCCAGATGTTGTCGCCCATGCCGATCTCGTCACCGTAGTAGAGGACGGGGGACCCGGGCAGGCTGAGCAGTAGTGCGGAGAACAGTTCGAGCTGGTTGTGGTCGCCGTCGAGCAGCGGGGCCAGTCGCCGGCGGATGCCGATGTTGGCCTTCATCCGCGGGTCCTTGGCGTACTCGGCGTACATGTAGTCGCGTTCCTCGTCGGTCACCATCTCGAGCGTCAGCTCGTCGTGGTTGCGCAGGAAGATGCCCCACTGCGCCGAGGACGGGATGTCGGGGGTGTGCGCCAGGATCTC
>JBKBRA010000099.1:0-6285 GCA_046292305.1 Dietzia sp.
GCGAGCCCTTGAGGGCCGCCGTCGCAGACGAGGACTTCTTGTCCTGGCGGCCCTTGCGGACCAGCTGGTTGATGGTTGGCATGAACCGACTTTCTCTAGCTGGCGGCCTCCGCGGGGGCGACCACCGGTCACTGGGACGTTGCTCGTATCCGGACTCTCGCGCTCCCCGACGGACGCACGGGCGACCACGTCAGCCGCTCTCGCTGGCCTACTGGGCACGATCCTCCAGCTCGCATACTGCGAGCACGATGGTCAAGCCTAACCGCCGTCGTGAGGATCGGTCAAAACGCGGCCGGGGTGACACCGTCGGTCGAGTCCTCCGGGACCTGTGCGAGCACCAGATCGAGCGTCTCGGCCCAGTATCGGATCACCTTCTCGCGGCGGGCGGAGTCGTCGGAGAGCACGTCCGCGAGGCCGAGCCCGCGGGCCAGGTCGAGGGTGGCCTGGAGGGGCCTGCGCACCCGTGCGTCGCCGGGGTCGCGCCCGAGGGAGGCTGCGGCGATCGCCAGGATCTCGCGGGACATGTGGTTCTCGAGCGGGAGCACCCGGTCGCGCAGGGCCGGGTCGCTGGCCGCCGCGGTCCACACGTGCAACGCCGCCTTGAAGAGGTCGGAGGTGTAGTGCTGGACGATCAGCCGGACCACCGCGACCGTCCGCTCGGGGCCCGGTTCGGGCAGGTCCAGTCCCACGTTCCGGACGTCGTCGATGCGCTGCTCGATCATGTGCAGGAGGGCTGCGGTGATGAGGTCCTCACGGGTCGGGAAGTGGTGCTGCGCGGCGCCCCGTGAGACGCCGGCGGCGGCGGCCACCGCGCCCACGGTGGTCGCCGCCCAGCCCTGCGTGGCGAGGAGGTCGATCGAGGCACCCAGGAGGCGTTCCCGCGTGAGGCGGCTACGGTCCTGCTTGGGGGCCCGTTGCTCGGGTGCCGTCATTCTTCCTCCTGTTACCAGTCCTGCTCGTCGTAGATGATCACACCGCGGATGTTCTTGCCGTCGCGCATGTCCTGGTACCCCTGGTTGATCTCGTCGAGCCGGTACGTCTTGGTGACCAACTCGTCGAGTTTGAGGTTGCCGGCCCGGTACTGGTGCAGCAGGTGCGGGATCTGCTTGCGGGGCCCGACACCGCCGAAGATGGCGCCCTGCAGGGTCTTCTGCTGCATCGCGAGGTCGAGGATCGAGATCTGGGCGTCGACGGCCATCATGTCCCCGAGCCCGACCACCACGCAACGCCGCCCCTTGCCCGTCAGGGAGAGACCGGGCAACAGGTGCTCGCCGTGGACCTCACCCATGGTCAGCAGGACCAGGTCGGCCATGCGTCCCCAGCTGAGCTCCCCCACCAGGGCCATGGCCTCATCCATCGAGGCGCACGTGTGCGTGGCCCCGAACTCCACGGCCTTCTCGCGCTTGAACTCCACCGGGTCCACGGCCACGATCACGCGCGCACCGGCCGCCGCTGCGCCCTGCACCGAGTTGATGCCGATACCGCCGACGCCGACCACCACGACGACGTCGCCCTCCTTCGCCTGACCGATCTCCGTGGCCGAGCCCCATCCCGTGCAGACCCCGCACCCGAGCAGGGCGGCCTTGTCCAGCGGGATGTCCTTCTCGATCTTGACCACCGAGGACTGGTGGACGGTGACGTACGGGGAGAAGGTCCCGAGGCAGCACATGGTGGCGACGGGTTCGCCGTCGGCCGTGTGGACCCGGTAGGAGTCGTCGGTGATCGCGCGCCCACTCAGCAGGCCGGCGCCGTTGTCGCACAGGTTCTGCAGGCCCTCCGAACAGGGCGGGCAGGTCCCGCAGGCCGGGATGAAGGCCAGCACGACGTGATCGCCCTCCTCGATGCCCGTGACGCCCTCGCCGACCCTGGTCACCACTCCGGCACCCTCGTGCCCGCCCATGATCGGGTAGGTCTCGAACTGCAGGTCGCCGGTGAGCAGGTGCTCGTCCGAGTGACAGAGTCCCGAGGCGGCGAGCTTGACCTGGACCTCCCCTGCCACCGGGTCGCCGAGGTCGACGTCGACGATCTCCCACCCGTCCTGCTTGGGTTCACGGATGATGGCTGCTCTGGTGCGCATGGTGTTACCTCTCGATTCGGAAGCTGGCGATGTGGTGCCGGTCACACATCAACGACAGCGCATACGCTACGCGTCCGGCGCCGCCCAGGAGGGCGGTCGGCGTTCAAGGAACGCGGTCATTCCCTCGGCCACCTCCGGCGTGGTGAACAGTCGGGCGGTCACCCCGGCCAGGTCGTCTCCACGGGCGTCGAGATCGGCCAACATCGGTCCCGCCATGAGCGCCTTGTTCTCCGCCAGCCCCTGAGGTGAGCAGGGCCGGAACGCGGTGACCAACTCGTCGACGGCGGCGTCGAGGTCGTCGACGGCCTCCGAGAGCAGACCGATCCGCCGGGCGTGCGCGGAGTCGAACTTCTCCCCGGTCAGCAGTGCTCGCGCGAGGTCCCGCGAGTTGACTCTCGCCGCCAGCGGCACCGAGATCATGGCCGCCGCCAGACCGAGACGGACCTCGGTGAGCGCGAACGTCGACGTCGGTCCGGCGAGCGCGAAGTCGCAGGCGGCCACCAGTCCCATCCCGCCCGCGCGGACGTGACCGTCGACGGCCGCGATCACCGGTTTGGGGTGCGAGATGATCGCCCTGAGCAGTCCGAGGAAGATCCGGGTCCGCTCGGCGGCCTGGTCCTCGGGGCTGCTCTGGTCGGCTCCGGCCGCAGAGGCTTCGGACAGGTCGGCTCCGGCACAGAACGTCCCGCCGGCGTGACCGAGGACCACCACACGGGCACCGTCGTCCGCGGCCGCCCTGTCGAGCGCGGCGTGCAGCTGCTCGACCAACGCGGTCGAGATGGCGTTGCGGTTGTGCTGCGAGTCCAGGGTCAGGCGCGCGGCGCCGCCGGAGACCTCGTAGCGCACCAGGGTGTGTCCACCTGCCGTCTGATCGTTCACCGCAGCCACCTCAGTAGCTCTTCGGCAGCCCGAGCGAGTGCTGGGCCACGTAGTTGAGGATCATCTCCCGGCTCACCGGGGCGATGCGGGGCAGGCGGGATGCGGCGAGCATGCCGGCGAGGCCGTACTCCACCGACAGGCCGTTGCCGCCGAGGGTCTGGATGGCCTGGTCGACGGTGCGAGCGGAGACCTCACCGGAGGCGTACTTGGCCATGTTGGCGGCCTCCGCCGCGAGATCGTCGAGTCCGGCGTCGACCAGCGCGGCGGCCTTGCGCATCATGAGCCGGGCCAGTTCGAGCTCGATCTTGCACTGGGCGAGGGGATGGGCGATCCCCTGGTGAGCACCGATCGGGGTCTTCCACACGGTGCGCTCGTTCGCGTACGTGGTGGCCTTGTCCATCGCGTAGCGGGCGGAACCGATCGCCATCCCGGACGCCATGATGCGCTCGGGGTTCAGGCCGGCGAAGAGCATGAGCAGTGCCGTGTCGCCGTCACCGATCAGCGCGTCGGCGGGCAGCCGGACGTCGTCGAAGTACAGCTGGAACTGCCGCTCGGGCGTGCGCACCTCGGTGGGGATGTGGGTGCGCTCGAGCCCCGGGGCATCGGTGGGCACCATGAACAGCGCCGGCTGGAGCTTCCCGCTCGCGGCGCCCTCGAGTCGGGCCACCACGAGGATCGCGTCGGCCTGGTCGACGCCCGAGATGTAGGTCTTCTGCCCGCTGAGCAGGAAGTCGGATCCGTCCCGGCGTGCGGTGGTGGTGATGGCGTGGGAGTTGGACCCGGCGTCCGGCTCGGTGATGGCGAACGACGTGATGAGCTCTCCCGAGGCCAGGCCCGGCAGCCAGCGCTTCTTCTGCTCCTCGGTCCCGAAGCGCGAGATGATAGTGCCGTTGATGGCGGGCGAGACCACCATCATGAGCAGTCCGGCACCCGCGGCGGAGAGCTCCTCCTCGACCATCGCGAGCTCGGTCATCCCGGCTCCCCCACCGCCGTACTCCTCGGGGAGGTTGACCCCGAGCAGCCCGAGCTTGCCCGCCTCGGTCCACAGCTCGTCGGTGGTCTCACCGGCGTCGGACTTCTCGCGCATGTACTCCATGCCGTATCGCGAGCCCAGGTCGAAGGCGACCTTGCGGAGTTGCTTCTGCTCGTCGGTGTCGACGACGGGGTTGGGGATCTGTGAGACGTCGGTCATGGTGGTCACTCCTGGGGGGTGGTGGTGTCGGTGCTGTCGGCGTCGGTGCTCTCGGGATCGGCGACGACGGCGAGGATGGTGCCGGTCTCGACCTGGGTTCCCACCTCGACGGGCAACTCGGTGACGATGCCGTCGACGGCGGCGGAGATGGTGTGTTCCATCTTCATGGCCTCCATCCACAGCAGCGGCTGGCCGGCGGTGACGGTGTCCCCGACGGAGACGGCCACGCGGATGATCGCGCCCGGCATGGGGGCGAGCAGAGAACCGGCGGCGACCTCCGCGCCGGGATCGGTGTACCGGGGCGGTTCGATGAGAGAGACCGGGCCGAGCGGTGAGTCCACCTCGACGACGGTGTCCGAGCCGACCACCTCGTACCGGGCCACGGAGAAGGTGCGGCGCACTCCCCTGACCTCGAAGTCCACGGCGTCGGCGCGGACCTGCCGGACGCGGACGACCTCGGCGAGATCGCCGTCCGCGCGGGCGCCGGAGCGGTCGCGGATGTACGCCACCTCCAGCTCGTCCTCGCCGAACCGGTAGGTCCGCTTCTGGAGCGTGCGTCCGACGTTGCGGAACCCTGCCTGGGCCAGTGCGACCGGGCCGGCGGCGTGGTCGGCGGTCCCGGACACGATCGCGGCGGCCAGCGCGGAGATCTGGACGGCGTCGTGGTCGGCGAGCGGGGCGGCGAGCGCCTGGGCACCGTGGTCATCGACTCCGTGGTCGTCGAGGAACGCGGTGGACAGGTTGCCGGCGATGAACTCCGGGTGCCGCAGGACCCGGACCAGTTGGGCCCTGTTGGTCGTCAGCCCGTGGACCTTGGCGCGGGTGAGCGCGCCGGCGAGCGACGCGCAGGCCTCGGAGCGGGTGCGGCCGTAGGAGATGATCTTGGCGAGCATCGGGTCGTAGTGGACGCCGATCAGCGCGCCCTCGGCACCGGGCTCGACACCGCTGTCCAGCCGGATGCCCGGCCGGTGCGGGCCCTCGAAGGTCGAGGAGACACCGGGGACGTCGAGCGCCCACAGCGTCCCGGAACCCGGGGTGTAGTCATGAGCCGGGTCCTCGGCATAGAGGCGGGCCTCGAAGGACCAGCCATGGGAGGCCGGGGGCTCGGCGGACGGCAGGGGCAGGCCCGCGGCCACGTCGAACTGGAGGGCGACCAGGTCCAGGCCGGTGGTGGCCTCGGTGACAGGGTGCTCCACCTGGAGACGGGTGTTCATCTCGAGGAAGAAGAACTCGCCGTCGTCGGTGGCCAGGAACTCGACCGTGCCGGCACCGGTGTACCCGATGGCGGCCGCGGCGTCGCGGGCTGCGGAGTACAGCTTCTCCCGCATCCCCGGGGTCCGCTCGACCAGCGGGCTCGGGGCCTCCTCGATCACCTTCTGGTGGCGGCGCTGGATCGAGCACTCGCGCTCGCCCACCGCCCAGACGGTGCCGTGGGCGTCGGCCATGATCTGGACCTCGATGTGGCGCCCCCGCTCGAGGTACCGCTCGCAGAACACCGCGTCGTCGCCGAACGCGGACTTGGCCTCGCGCTGAGCGGCTCGGATCTCGTCGTGGAGCGAGTCCAGGGTCCGAACGACGCGCATGCCGCGGCCACCGCCACCGGCGGAGGCCTTGACCAGCACCGGAAGGATCTCCTCGGTGACGTCCGCCGGCTCGAGGTCGGTGAGCATGGGGACGCCCGCCTCGGCCATCATCTTCTTGGCCTCGATCTTGGAGCCCATGGATTCGATGGACTCGACCGGCGGGCCGACCCAGGTGAGTCCTGCGTCGATCACGGCGCGTGCGAACCCGGCGTTCTCGGACAGGAAGCCGTAGCCGGGGTGGATGGCGTCGGCTCCGGCCGCTTTCGCGGCCTCGATGACAAGGTCCCCGCGGAGGTAGGTCTCCCCCGGGGTGTTACCCGGGAGTCGGACGGCCGCGTCGGCCTCGCGGGTGTGCGGCGCGTCGGCGTCGGCGTCCGAGTAGACGGCCACCGTGGTCATGCCGAGAGCGCGGGCGGTGCGGTGGACCCGGCGGGCGATCTCGCCCCGGTTGGCCACCAGGACTGACGTGACGGGAGCTGGGGTCGGTGAATTCTGCATGGTGTTGTTCCTCACATCCGGAAGACGCCGTAGCGGTCGGTTCCGGCGTCTTCTCC
>JBKBRA010000100.1:0-6127 GCA_046292305.1 Dietzia sp.
TCCGTGGGGAGGTCGATGTACTGCGCACCGGGGATGTGACCGGAGTAGTAGTGCTCCCGGCCGCGGGCGTCGCCGAGTCGCCAGCGCACGTCGAGGATCACGGGGGTGGGGAGGCTCGCCACGTCGCTGATGAGTTCACGCGCCGAGACGAGGAGGGGACTGACCTGGGTGTCGGGGACGGGGGCGGGGTTTCTGGTCACGGTTCGAGGATAGTCCTGATGACGACGACGTGGTTCCCTCGCGGCACCGGGCGTTGACTTGACTCACGTCAGAGCCACTCTCGGAGGGCTCGACTCATGGACTTAGTCCGACTTAGTTCGTACGCTGGGCGTCATGGTGACCGTGAACGTCCACGAAGCGAAGACACACCTGTCAAGACTGTTGGAACGCATCGAGGCGGGCGAGACCATCACGATCGCGCGCGCGGGCCGGCCGGTCGCGGACCTCGTGCCGCACCGCCGGAACGACATCGTGTGGGGAGCACTCAAGGGGCGAATCGTCTACGACGACGCAGACTTCATGGGCGAAGATCCCGAAACCCTCGAGCTGTTCAAGGATTACCTGTGACAGTTCTTCTCGACACCCATCTGGTCCTGTGGTGGATGTCGGGATCCCCCGGGGTCGGGCCACGATCGAGGGCGCTCCTCAGTTCGTCGTCGACCAGGTACTGCTCGGCGGTGTCAATCTGGGAGATCGCCCTCATGAAGTCAAGGGGCAAGCTGGACGTGGTGGACGGGTTCGAGGACCAGATCCCCTCGATGGGCATGACCCACCTGCCGATCGACGCCACACACGCCGCCGCGGTCAGCGCGGTGTCGCTTCCCCACCGAGACCCCTTCGACCAGTTGCTCGTGGCGCAAGCGCAGGTGGACGGACTGCGCTTGCTCACGGCGGATACGGCGATCCTCTCAGTCGGCCTCCCCTTCGTGATGGACGCGCGGACTTAGCTAGACCGAGCCAGACGCACGAGTTGGCGGACGGGATTCTCGTCGGGAACGTTCCCGTTCGCGTCTCCTGTCCGCCAACCTGTGTCCGCCAACCTGTGTCCGCCACATTGGCTGACGCTCCGTCAGTAGCCGGGCGTCAGCCCAGGCTCAGCGACTCGCCGTCCTCCGCCAGCGAGACGCGCACGGTGTCGCCGTCGCGGATGTCGCCGCCGAGCAGGGCCCGGGCGAGCTTGTCGCCGATCGCCTGCTGCACCAGCCGGCGCAGCGGACGGGCACCGTAGGCCGGGTCGTAACCGCGCCGGGCCAGCCAGCCCTTGGCCGCGTCGTCGACCTCCAGGACCAGTCGCCGACCCCTGAGGCGCCGGGCGAGCTCGTCGATCTGGATGTCGACGATGTGCTCGAGCTGCTCCTCGCTGAGCGAGTCGAACATCACCACGTCGTCGAGCCGGTTGATGAACTCCGGCTTGAAGGCGCGCTTGACCGCGTCCATCGTCTGCTCCCGCGATCCGCCCGCGCCCAGGTTGGAGGTGAGCACGAGGATCGTGTTGCGGAAGTCGACCGTACGACCCTGGCCGTCGGTGAGCCGGCCGTCGTCGAGCACCTGCAGGAGGATGTCGAACACGTCCGGGTGCGCCTTCTCGACCTCGTCGAGCAGGACGATCGTGTACGGACGCCGCCGCACGGCCTCGGTGAGCTGCCCGCCGGCCTCGTAGCCGACGTACCCCGGAGGGGCACCCACCAGGCGGGAGACGCTGTGCTTCTCCGAGTACTCGCTCATGTCGATCCGGACCATGGCCCGCTCGTCGTCGAACAGGAACTCGGCGAGCGCCTTGGCCAGCTCCGTCTTGCCCACGCCCGTGGGGCCCAGGAAGAGGAAGGAACCGGTGGGGCGGTCGGGGTCGGCGACCCCCGCGCGCGACCGACGGACCGCGTCGGACACGGCCTGGACCGCATCGCGCTGTCCCACCACGCGCCGGGCTATCTCGTCCTCCATGCGCAGGAGTTTCTCGGTCTCGCCCTGGAGCATCTTGCCCACGGGGATCCCGGTCCACGCCGACACCACCTCTGCGACGTCCTCGGGCCCGACCTCCTCCTTGAGCATCGCGTTCGAGGCGGCGTCGTTCTCCTCGGCGCCCGCGAGTTGCTTCTCCAGCTCGGGCAGCCGGCCGTAGCGGATCTCGGCGACCCGTGCGTAGTCGCCGTCGCGCTCGGCCTTCTCGGACTCGGTGCGAAGCGCGTCGAGCTCCTCCTTGACCTTCTGCACCCCCTGGATGGCGGTCTTCTCGTTCTGCCACCGGGCGGTGAGCTCGGCCAGCTTCTCCTTCGAGTCGGCGAGCTCGGACTGCAGCGCCACGAGCCGGTCCTTGGACGCGGCGTCGGTCTCCTTCTGCAGCGCCACCTCCTCGATCTCGAGTCGACGCACGATCCGCTCGGCGGCGTCGATCTCCTCCGGTCGGGAGTCGATCTCCATCTTGAGCCGGCTCGCGGCCTCGTCGACCAGGTCGATCGCCTTGTCGGGCAGGAACCGCTGGGTGATGTAGCGATCCGAGAGCGCGGCCGCGGAGACGAGCGCGGAGTCGGTGATGCGCACGCCGTGGTGCACCTCGTACCGCTCCTTGAGCCCGCGCAGGATGCCGACCGTGTCCTCGACGCTCGGCTCCCCCACGTAGACCTGCTGGAAACGGCGCTCGAGCGCCGCATCCTTCTCGATGTACTTGCGGTACTCGTCGAGCGTGGTGGCTCCGACCAGGCGCAGCTCGCCCCGGGCGAGCATCGGCTTGATCATGTTGCCGGCGTCCATCGAGCCCTCGCCGGTCGCGCCGGCGCCGACGATGGTGTGGACCTCGTCGATGAAGGTGATGATCTGACCCTCGGAGGCCGTGATCTCGTCGAGTACGGCCTTGAGCCGCTCCTCGAACTCACCGCGGTACTTGGCGCCGGCGACCATCGAACCCAGGTCCAGCGAGAGCAGGGTCTTGCCCCTGAGCGACTCGGGGACGTCGCCGTCCACGATCCGCCGGGCCAGCCCCTCGACGATGGCGGTCTTGCCCACGCCGGGCTCGCCGATGAGCACAGGGTTGTTCTTGGTGCGACGGCTCAGGACCTGGACCACGCGCCGGATCTCCGAATCGCGCCCGATTACCGGGTCGATCTTGCCCTCGCGAGCCCGCGCCGTGAGGTCCGTGGAGTACTTCTCGAGCGCCTGGTACTGGTCCTCGGGGTTCTCGGTGGTCACGCGCGTGGTGCCGCGGACCGCGGCGAACGCCTGCTTCAGCGCGTCCTCGGTGGCGCCGAGCTCGGTCAGGAGCTTGGCAGCGTCACCTCCCTTGTGGCCCGCGGCGATCCCGACCAGGACGTGCTCGGTGGAGACGTAGTCGTCGCCCATCTCCGATGCGAGAGTCTGGGAAGAACTGATGACGGCGAGGGCGTCGCGGTTGAAGTTGGGAGCGGCCAGTCCCGAGCCGGACGCACTGGGGTAGTTCGCGGTGAGGCTCTTGGCCTGGGTGAGCGCCAGTTGCGGGTCCACCCCACAGGCCTGGAGCAGGGGCCCCGCGATTCCGTCCTGCTGTTCGAGCAGCGCCACGAGCAGGTGACCCGGACGGACATCCGGGTTCCCTGCCGCCGAGGCGGATTGGACTGCGGCCGACAGAGCCGCCTGGGTCTTGGTCGTGGGGTTGAACTGGCTCATCAACCGGTCCTTTCTTCGACGTGTTATTGAGCGTACTCGGATCACATTCGACCCATGACGGGCCGGACAGTCTGTACAACTACCCGACAGTTGAGTCTATTCCACTCAAGTCAGTGAATTCCGGTGTGAGCGTCGACACCATATGAGTACGCTCTTACGAATCCGGATGGCCCTTCCCATCTGACCGTCGCACACGAACCCCAGGCAGGCCCGTGAAGACCCATCGAACCGTCCCCTCGGGTCTCACCCTCCTCGTCTACCTCCTGGCGCTCGCCGTACCCGTGGTCCTGGGACTGGCGGTCGTCGGATCCTCTCCGTACCTGCTGGCCAGGGTCGTCCCGGAGGAACACCGTCAGACGGTTGCCGCCTTCGGCGCAGGTGCGGCGAGGCTGTCGGGCGAGGGAGGTGGCCTGTTCCAGCCGGCAGCGGAAATCGGAGAATCCCGGTACACGCTCCCGGGCGCCCCGGTGGCCCACGAGGGAGAGTGGTCACCACGACGCGCCGACGACTTCCCGGCGCCGGAAGGACTGGTCCCCGGGATCGACTTCGCGGTCGAGATCGTCGACGACACCTACGTCGCCCACTGGCCCTGCCGACACGACATCCCCGTGTGGTCCTTCGAGGCGCCACCGGGCAGCGAGGCCGACCTGGTCTGGGCGGTCGAGACCCTCGCCTCGGCCAGCGGCCTGCCCCTCCGGTACGGGGGACCGGGCTCGGAGGAGGACAGGGAGAGCCGGGGAGCCATCTCGGTGACCTACGGGGATCATCCGATGTTCCAGGACCCCGATGTGGCGGGAGTCGGCGGCCCGGCCGTCTGGCCCAAGGGTCTGATACTGCAGGGCTCGGTGACCCTCCGGCCCGACCAGATACGTCCTGTGGCGGGCGACCCGTGGTCCCGAGCCCTGACCCTGCACGAACTGATGCACGCGGTGGGGGTCGATCACGCCGCCCGGCACCAGCCCGAGATCATGGCGGTGAGGCCCGGGCCCGACCCCCAGATGCATCTCGGCCGAGGCGACCGGTTCGCGCTACATCTGGTGGGGTGTCACTGATCCCGGGCGATCCCCGATATCGCGGGTACACCCGGCCCGGCGGGCCTACGCTCACCTCATCGTCGTCGTCCCTCAGCGTCGACGTAGCTCATCGTCGTCGTCCCTCATAGTCGTTGTCATCCCCAGGAGGTCTCCCATGTCCACGCGAACCCGACCCGCGATGTTGGCCGCCACCGTCGCCACCGCCGCCCTCGCCCTGGCGTCACTGACGGGCTGCAACGCGATGGACCCGAACCAGGGTGGCGACACCACCTGTGGCGACTACATGGAGATGCCGCCCGAGGACCAGCGCGAGGTGATCACCACCTTCCTCGACGAGAAGGGGCAGGAGAATCCCGCCGGCATGGAGGTCACGCTGAACCAGGAATCGGCCAAGCTCTATTGCGGCACCGTGGGGCAGGCGAGCGACCCGATCCGCAACATCGACACCGGTTAGTCCCCCACCACACCCAATAGCCCGCCCGCTACGAACTATTGGTGACAATGGTCGTTGTGGAACGGGAGGCGAACTGATGAGGAACGGCGTCGTCGTCGACATCGGCGGCAGCGGGACGCGTATCGGGGCCGTGGTCGACGGACGCGTCGTGGGAGTCCACGGGGCCGAGGTGGCCACCGCCGAGGATCTGGCTGCGGTGATCCGGGCCGTCAACCCCTCCCCCAACGGGGTCGGGGTGTCGGTCAGCGGGCACGTCGACGCCGATCGCGGTGTCATCGAGGCGTCCCGCGCCGCCGCCTGGGCCGAGGGGCCGCTGCGCTCGCTCCTGGTCGCGCTGCTCGACGCACCGGTGTCCGTGATCGGTCACGGCGACGCCCACGCTCTCGCACTGACCCAGCTGCCCGACGTCGAATTCGGCGGCATCGCCATCTCTCTCGGAACCACCCTGTCCTTCGGCGCGCTCAATCGCCACGGTGCGCTCATCCACCCGTGCGGGCCCACCGGGTGGGACCTCGGGCACTGGCGCCTGGTCGTGGACGGCGGCACCACGGAGGCGTGGTGGGGCCTCGGCGGGCATGGGCTCTACGACCTCGAGCGTGAGCACGGCGACGGCGCCGCCGAGATCTACGCCCACCGGGTGGGCTCCTTCGTGGTGGACGCCGTCCAGTTGTTCCGGCCGCGCACGGTCCTGCTCACCGGGGGAATCGTGGTGGGCCTGGGCGAGGCACTGCACGGACCCGTCGCCGAGCAGCTGCACACACTGCCCCACACCATCTCGGCGCCGCGGGTCGTCTTCTCGCCGTCGCGGGACACCGCGCTGTTCGGGGCCGCCGTGGCCGCGGGGTTGGCGATGCCCGCGGTGCGGTGATCGGACACTCACGCCGGGCCCGACCGGCGCACCCGCCTACTCGATCAACCCCCTCAGATCGTCGGCCGTGAGCGCCGCGGAGAAGTGCTCCCCGCTGTCCAGCACGGAGGCGAAGAGTTCGGCCTTGCGTCGCTG
>JBKBRA010000101.1:0-6088 GCA_046292305.1 Dietzia sp.
CTCCATGGGCATCACGGTCGAGGCCTGACCTCCACCACCACACGCAACTGTGGGAGGGCAGCTCAGGCCCGCACCACACCCGACCGTCGCGTAGCCACACGACAGGAATGGAACTCACATGAGCAAGAACAGCAAGGCCCACAAGGCCGCAGCCGAAAAGGTCGACCGCAACAAGCTGTACTCGCCTCTGGATGCCCTGGCCCTGGCCAAGGACACCTCCTCGACGAAGATGGATGCCACCGTCGAGGTCGCCATGCGACTTGGCGTCGACTCCCGTAAGGCCGACCAGATGGTCCGCGGCACCGTGAATCTTCCCAACGGTACCGGCAAGACCGCCCGCGTCATCGTCTTCGCCGCCGGCGAGAAGGCCACCGAGGCCGAGGCCGCAGGAGCCGACGTCGTGGGCTCCGAGGACCTCATCGAGAAGATTCAGGGCGGCTGGCTCGACTTCGACGCCGCGATCGCCACCCCGGACCAGATGGCCAAGGTCGGCCGTGTGGCCCGCGTGCTCGGCCCGCGTGGCCTCATGCCCAACCCCAAGACGGGCACCGTCACCATGGACGTGACCAAGGCCGTCAACGACATCAAGGGCGGCAAGGTCACCTTCCGTACCGACAAGGCCAACAACCTGCACTTCATCGTGGGTAAGGCGTCCTTCTCGACCGAGCAGCTCACGGAGAACTACCAGGCCGCGATCGACGAGGTCATGCGTCTCAAGCCGTCCTCCTCCAAGGGCCGCTACCTGCAGAAGATCACCATCTCCACCACGACCGGCCCCGGCATCCCGGTCGACACCTCGGCGATCTCCAAGCTCCTCGAGGCGGGCACCGACTCCGAGTGAGTTGATCCCCTCAGCGAAGGGCCCCGCGACCGGTTTCCGGCGCGGGGCCCTTCGCTGTGTGGCACACCGCCCGTCGCCCCGTCTCCGCCCACCGCCGCAGCAGTGGCGTACACAGCAGATCCCGCTCGTCCGGGCCCCGCGGGTACCGTCGTCGGAAGTCACTCCCCGACAACTCCGGGAGTACACGACACCGCCCCGCAGGGCGGCCCGGCAGGCGGAAGGACGACCCATGACCACGCGGTCCACCGGAGAAGTGTCGGTGCGCGACGTCGCACTGCGGGACGGCCTCCAGCTGACCGACGGGCGGCTGGGCACCGGCAGCAAGGTCGAACTGGTCCGGACGCTGCTCCGGGCGGGCGTGCCCGAGCTCGAGGTGGGGTCGATGGCCAGGCCGGACCTGGTGCCGGCGCTGGCAGACACGCTCGAGGTGATCAGCGCCCTGGACGAGGCAGAGCGGGACCGCTGCTGGGTGTGGGTGGCCACCCCGGGTCACGTGCGCCGCGCCGCCGACGCCGGCGTGCGGCGCTTCCAGTACTGCCTGTCCGTGACGGATGAGCACAACCGCGCCAACATCGGCCGGGACGCCGAGACGAGCATGGCCGCGCTGCCGGAGGCAGTGGAAGCCGCGGCGGCGGTGGGTGGCACCGTCCAGCTCTGCCTGGCCACCACCTTCACCTGCCCGCTCACCGGGCCCGTCGACCCCGACCGGGTCTTGGAGTTGATCGCCGATCCGCGGGGGGCGGGCACGGTGGATGTGGTCCTGGCCGACACGCTCGGTCAGGCACATCCGCGGCAGGTCGGCGAGCTGGTCTCGTCCGCGGTCGGCCCTGCGGGCGGTCGCCGCGTCGTCTTCCACGGGCACGACACGTGGGGGATGGGGGTGGCCAACTCCCTGGCCGCGGTGGCGGCGGGCGCGGGGATGATCGATTCGGCGCTGGGCGGGCTCGGCGGCTGCCCCTTCGCACCCGGGGCCTCCGGCAACACCGCCACCGAGGACGTGTTGTTCGCCCTGAGACCGGACTGGTTGACGCCGGAGAACTTCCACGACCTGGTCAGGGCCAGCGACCGAATGCTGGCTGAGTTGGGCGAGCGATCGCGCTCGCGGGCCTCGGCAGGAGCGCACGGCAACGGCCGCGAATTCGGCTGGACCCTGCCGGCGTCTTGACCGGTCGGCGTGCCTCCGCCACTCGTCGAGTGGTCACAGCTACAGGGGAAATGCCGATCTGACCTGGTAAAAAGTGAACGGAATCGACCAGTTGTGCTCACACTGTGCCTCGTCGTGGCGCTTGCTGGCGGCTCCGGCGTCGTGGCGCGCCGACAGCGCCGCCGCCCCTGCGACTAGATCACGCCACGGGCGGACAGGCCGGCGAGGTGCTCGTCGTCCAGCCCGAGCAGTTCGGAGTAGACCACCCGGTTGTCCCACCCCGGCTCGGGGGCCCCGCCGCGACGCACCGATCCGGGCGTGGATTCCAGGACGGGCACGACCCCGGGGCCGAGCACCGTGTCGTCCACCCCGGGCACGGTGTGCGGCACGAGCATTCCGCGTGCGAGGAACTGCTCGTCCCGCATCACGTCCGCGACGGTGTTGACGGGACCCACCACCACGCCCGCGGCCTCGAGGACCGTGGAGATCTCCCCGGCCGTCCGCTCGGCGGCCCAGTTCGCGATGATCTGATCGATCTCGTCCTGGTGGACCCCGCGCGCGGAGTGGTCGGCGAACCGGGGGTCCTCGGTAAGCTCGGGGCGGCCCATCGCCGTGCACAACCGACGGAAGACGGTGTCCTGGTTGGCTGCGATGATCACCCACACCCCGTCCGAGGCCTGGTAGAGGTTCGACGGCGCGATCCCCTCGAGCCGGGTCCCGGACGGACCGCGCACCACGCCCGCCGCGTCGTAGTCCGGGATCACCGACTCCTGAACGGCCAGGCAGGACTCGGTCAGCGCCACGTCGACCACCTGGCCGCGTCCGGTGGTCGTGCGGGCGAGCAGTGCCGCCAGGACGCCCTGGACGGCGAACATCCCACCGAGTGTGTCGCCGATCGACAGCGCCATGCGCGGTGGGGGCCGGTCGGGGAACCCGTTGAGGTGGCGCAGCCCGGACACTCCCTCGGCCACGGAGGCGTACCCGGCTCGCGTGGCCTGGGGACCGGTCTGGCCGTACCCGGAGACGCGGCCGATCACCAGCCCGGGATTGATCTCGAGGAGTCGGTCCGGGCCCAACCCCCACTTCTCCAGGGTGCCGGGGCGGAAATTCTCCACCACCACGTCCGCGCGGGCGACGAGGTCCCGGAAGATCCCGGCACCCTCCTCCGAGCGTAGGTCCAGGGTTACGGACTCCTTGTTGCGCGCGTGGACCGTCCAGAAGTGGCGGCGGCCGTCCCGCTCACCCTGCCCCCACGTCCGCAGCGGATCCGGCCGCCCAGGATCCTCGATCTTGACGACCCGGGCGCCCATGTCACCGAGTAGCCGGCCGGCGAACGGTCCGGCGATGAGCGTGCCGAGCTCCAACACGAGCATGCCCGCCAGCGGCCCGGTCCCGGCCCGATGCTCCGCCGCGGATTCGGCGGCGTTGTCGGCGGCGCGGTCGGCCCCACTGTCGGCCCCACTGTCCGTCCGCTGGCTTTCGAAGTACTCCACGGCCCATACGGTACCCATCCTGAGCAGCGCGACGGCCGCCAGTAGCGGCCGGTTGAGAGCAGCCGGTTGAGGGTCGGACGTCCCGAAGCCGGCCGCGGTAGGAGTGTCCGGCCCGACGTAGGGTGGCTCTCGATGACGACACGACGCGGCGGCGCAGACGCATGACCCAGGGATCCGCATGGTCGGCCCGCCCGACCGTTGCCCGTACCGGGCGGCTGACGGCCGAGGATTGGGCGCGGGCCGGACTCGATCTACTGATGACCGAGGGGCGCGGTGCCGTCAAGATCAGCCGACTCTGCGCACACTTCGGGGTCACCAAAGGCAGCTTCTACTGGCATTTCGCCGATTTCGACGCCCTCATGGCGGCGGTCGCGCGACTGTACTTCTCCCAGGAGATGGACGCCGCCCGCGGTCTGGTCACGATGGAGGAGATGCCGCCGGAGAAGCGGCTCGAGTCGATGAGCGCCATGCTGGTCGAGTCCCGGGCGTGGGAGGGTGAGGCCGCCATCCGGGAGTGGGCCCGCGCCGACGAGACCGTGGCCGCCGCCGTGGGAGAGCTCGACCAGCGGATTCTAGGGGTGGTCCACGACGCGTTCGTGGAACTCGGGTTCTCCGACCGGGACGCCCGCATCCGCGCGGGCGTCCTCGTGTACGCGGGGATCGGGTTCGTCTACGGACGGTCCGCGCTGCCGGTGCCGTCGGTCGCCGAGATCCACGACGTCCTGGCACTGCTGGTGCGCCGCGATGCCTGACAGCGGAACCACCCAGGGCAGGGTCAGTGTGCGACCCGGACCGTGAGCCCCCGGCGCTTGATCCACGCCGAGAATTCGGTGACGGTTCCGCACTCCTCGCCGTCGATCTGGAACGACGCGGGCTTCTCCAGGATCCGGGCGGAGACACCCTCGCCCTGACGGAAGTCCAGTGGCCGGGTCTGGTGACGTTCCTTCCCCTCGACGTGGGAGGTGCCCCTCCGGAGTGCCGGGGTGAGCTGGTGCTGGAACGTGTGGTGGACCAGCACGGCTCCGGCCTGGGCCCATCCGAGGGCGCCCTTGGCCCGCAGGGCCAGCACGTCGAGCAGTCCGTCGTCGATCACGGCGTCGGGCAGCAGGATCATGCCCGCCTGGAGCATTCCGCAGTTGGCCACCAACAGGGTCCGGGCACGGGTGTGGATCTCCGGCCCGTCGTCGAGTGAGTAGTCGACCTTGATCCGGTGGCCCCGCAACAGGGTGTTGGCGAACGCGCCCACGTAGGCGAGCCAACCCACCCGGGCCTTGAGGCCGTCGTGGGTCCCGGCGATCATGTCGGCGTCCATGCCCGCACCGAGCATGACGAGGAAGACGTCGTCGTGCGTGTGCCCCTCGCCGTCGGTGTACCGGACCAGGCCCAGGTCGACCCCCCGGCTCCGGCCGCTCATCGCCACGCGGACGGCCCGGTCCACGTCGTCCAGGGGGATGTCCAGATTCCGGGCGAGCAGGTTGCCGGTGCCGAGCGGGACTACACCCATGGGGATCCCGGTGCCGACGAGACCCTGGGCCACCGAACGGACGGTGCCGTCGCCGCCGCAGGCGAGCACCAGGCCGACACCGCTCTCGGCGGCCTCCGCGGCCTGACCCACGCCCGGATCCTCCTCGGTGGTCTCGTAGAACACCGGATCGGTCCAGCCGTGAAGGGCCGCCCTCTCGGCCGTACGGCGACGAACCTCATCGACTCCGGCTTTGATGGGGTTGTAGATGACGGCGACGCGGGACGAGGCGGGGGACACGGCACAACAGTGTCAGAAACGCGCCCGACCCGCCATTCCCCGGTCGCTCCCCGATTTGGCGGTCACCACTTCTCGCCTATACCCTGATGGGGAAGTTTGAACGCCTGACGGCCTCGTCCGTCGGGCACCTGATCAAGTTTCACCGAAGACCGCAGGTCACCGTCCCCGCCGGGGGCGGTCGAAGAGTCCGGGAGCGCCCGGACGGCCCGCGCAGGAGAACACCGGTCAGTGTAGGAAACGACGTGCCACCGTGCCCGCCTCCTCCACGCCCCGTGCCGCCTGCGCCCGGGGCGTTCGTGCATTTCTCGGCAGTGAGAAGCAGAAAGGAGGCGAAACATGGCAAAGCCCGCAAAGGTCCAGGCCGTCGAGGAGATCAAGGAGCACTTCCAGAACTCCACCACGGCCGTGGTCACCGAATACCGCGGACTCTCCGTTCCGCAGGTCACCGCGCTGCGCAAGGCACTGGGTGACTCGGCCACGTACACCGTGGCCAAGAACACCCTGGTCAAGCGTGCGGCGAAGGAAGCCGGTGTCGAGGGTCTCGACGACCTCCTGACCGGCCCCACCGCCATCGCGTTCGTCACCGGTGAGGTCGTGGACGCCGCCAAGGCACTCAAGAACTTCACCAAGGACAACAAGGCGCTCATCATCAAGGGCGGTGTCATGGACGGCGCCACGCTGTCCGCCGCCGAACTCGACAAGATCGCCGAGCTCGAGTCCCGCGAGGTCCTCCTCGCGAAGATGGCCGGTGCCCTCAAGGGCAACCAGGCCAAGGCCGCCGGCCTGTTCAACGCGCCCGCCTCGCAGCTGGCACGTCTGTTCGCGGCGCTCGAAGACAAGAAGAACTG
>JBKBRA010000102.1:0-5890 GCA_046292305.1 Dietzia sp.
GATGAGGAACGAGGGAGCCAGCAGGAACACGAACCAGACCTCGGCCTGTGCGGCGACGATCCCCGAGGTCGACATGGTGCCGGCGAACAGGAACACGCCCACGAAGGACAGCGCCATCGCGATCTCGTAGCTGATCACCTGCGCTGTGGACCGCAGACCGCCGAGCAGGGGGTAGGTCGAGCCGGAGGACCAGCCGGCCAGCACGATCCCGTACACGCCGATCGAGGTGACGGCCAGGATGTAGAGCACTCCCACGTGGAGGTCGGTGAGTTGCAGCGGCGTCCAGTGTCCGAAGATCGAGACCTCGGGGCCGAAGGGGATCACGGCGAACGCCATGAACGCCGGGATCACCGCGATGACCGGGGCGAGCAGGAAGATGGGTTTGTCCACTCCAGCGGGGACCAAGCCCTCCTTGAGGGCGATCTTGACGCCGTCGGCCAGGCTCTGCAGCATGCCCAGCGGCCCCACCCGGTTGGGTCCCACGCGCATCTGCATCCAGGCGATGACCTTGCGTTCGAGGTAGATCGCGGCCAGCACCGTCACCACGAGGAACACGAAGACCGCGAGCACCTTGATCAGCATCACCCACCACGGGTCGGTGCCGAAGGCGGACAGGTCCGTGTAGCCGGCCGCGATCGGGGTCATGACGCAGCCTCCCCGGTGCCGATCCGGACGATGTCCCCGGCGGCCGCGGCGAGTGTGGCGTTGACTGCTGAGCCGGGTGAGTTCTGCGGGAGCCACACCACGCGATCGGGCATCTCGGTGACGGCGCAGGGCAGGGTGATCGACCCGCGCTCCGTCGAGACGGTCAGGAGTTCTCCGTCCGAGACTCCCACCTCCTGCGCGGTGGCCCGGGAGAGCCTGGCGACGGGGGTGCGGGCGGTCCCGGCCAGGTGCGGTTCGCCGTCCTGCATCCGACCCGAGTCCAGCAGCATCCGCCAGGTGGCCAGAACGGCCTGCCCGGCGCGCGCATCCGCCACCGCCGATGCGCTCCCGCCTGTGCTTCGGCGGGGGCGGGAGTGCATTGACGGGATCGGTTGTGCACCGACCCGTGGCCGCGACCCGAGGGTCTCGGCCACGAGCGCGAGCTCGCGGCGCACGGACTCGACGTCGGTGAGGCCGAACCAGACGCCCATCTCCTCGGCGAGGGCGTTCAGGACTCGGTGGTCGGGGAGCGCCTCGCTGCGGGTCAGCGCGGCGGCGAAGGGCCGCTCGCGGCCCTCCCAGGTGAGGAAGGTGCCTGCTTTCTCGGCCACTGGGGCGATCGGCAGGACCACGTCGGCGCGGTCGCTGATCTCGCTGCGGCGCAGCTCGATGCTCACCACGAACCCGGCGGCGTCGATCGCCTCCAGGGCGGCCCCCGGGTCGGGCAGGTCGGCGGCCTCGACCCCGCCCACCAGCAGCGCGGTCAGGTCTCCCGAGGCGACGGCGCGGAGCTGGTCGTCGGTGGACCGGCCGGGGGAGTCGGGCAGCGACTCCGAGCGCCACAGTTCGGCGAGTGCGCGGCGGGCGATCTCGTCGGTGACGGGTCGACCCCCGGGCAGCAGACCGGGCAGGCATCCCGACTCGAGGGCCCCACGCTCACCGGCGCGACGCGGGATCCACGCCAGGCGCGCCCCGGTGGCGCCGGAGAGCGCGGCCGCCGCCGACAGCCCCCCGGGGATCGCGCCCAGTCGTTCGCCGACCAGGATCACGGCACCCGGGGCGCGCAGGAGCCCCGGCAGTTCCGACAGGCCGGGCAGGTCGGACAGGCCGGGCATATCGGACGTTGTCTCGGCCTCCGCGTGGGTTCCGCCCTCCGCCTCGCTCTCCATACTGCCCTCTGCCCCACCCACCACTCCGCCCTCGCCGCTTCCGCCGGACTCCCGGGCCAGCGCGGCGAGGACCTCCGGCTCGGCACCCGGCACCGTGGGCACGAGCGTGGCGGCGGTCTTGCGGACTGCGGGCGAGGCGAACGGGGCCACCGAGAAGACCCGCCCCCCGAGGTCACGGGCCGCCCTGCGCAGGCGGAGGAAGACGATCGGCGACTCCTCCTCGGGGTCGAAGCCCACGAGCAGCACCACCGGTGCGGTCTCGAGATCGGCGTAGGTGACCGCCTCGGCCCCACCCGGGCGGCGGCCGACCACGCGATGGGCGAGGAACTGCGCCTCCTCGTGCGACTGGTGGCGCGCGCGGAAGTCCACGTCGTCGGTCCCCAGGACCGCGCGGGCGAACTTGGCGTAGGCGTAGGCGTCCTCGCGGGTCAGGCGCCCGCCCGTCAGGACCCCGGTGCGGCCGCGGGCGGCGGACAGCCCTGCGGCGGCGGTGGCGAGTGCGGTGCTCCACGGGACGGGCACCAGGCCACCGTCCCGGCCGCGGATCATCGGGGTGGTCAGGCGGTCGGACTGCGTGGCGTAGGCGAACGCCCATCGACCCTTGTCGCAGTTCCACTCCTCGTTGACCTCCGGGTCGTCCCCCGCCAGCCGTCGCAGCACCTTGCCACGGCGGTGGTCGGTGCGCTGCCCGCAGCCGCTCGCGCAGTGCTCGCAGGCGCCGGGGCTCGAGACCAAGTCGAACGGGCGCGCCCGGAAGCGGTACGCGGCGCCGGTGAGCGCCCCGACCGGGCAGATCTGGACGGTGTTGCCGGAGAAGTACGACTCGAACGGCTCGTTCCCGTAGACGCCCACCTGCTGCTGGGAGCCGCGTTCCATCAGGTCGATGAACGGGTCGCCCGCGATCTGGTCCGAGAACCGGGTGCACCGGGCGCACATCACGCAACGCTCGCGGTCGAGCAGGACCTGCGACGAGATCGCGATCGGCTTGGGGAAGGTGCGCTTGACCTCGGTGAACCGCGAGCGGCCGTGACCGCTGGAGAGCGCCTGATTCTGTAGTGGGCACTCGCCGCCCTTGTCGCAGACGGGGCAGTCCAGCGGGTGGTTGATCAGCAGCAGTTCCATCACCCCGCGCTGGGCCTTGTCCGCGATCTCTGAGGTGAACTGGGTGCGTACCACCATGTCCTCGGTGACCGGGCTGGTGCAGGAGGTCACGGGCTTGGGAGCACCCTCGACCTCCACGATGCACTGTCGGCACGCGCCGGCCGGCTCGAGGAGCGGGTGGTCGCAGAACCGCGGGATCTGCACCCCGATGCGCTCGGCTGCGCGGATCACCAGCGTGCCCGCAGGCACGGAGACCCGGTGGCCGTCGACGGTGAGGGTGACCAGGTCCTCGTCCTGGCCGGGCGTCAGATCGACGGCGGTGTCGTCGGCACGCGGGGTGATCTTGTTGTCCACGGGGTCTCCGGTGGTCATCGGGCAACCTCCCCGGTCCGGGCGAAGACGGTGGATCTGCTGTGGTCGAAGGGGCAGCCGCCCGGAATGTGGGCCAGGTACTCGTCGCGGAAGAGACGGATGGAGGAGATGATCGGGGTGGCCGCGGCGTCGCCGAGCGCGCAGAACGACTTGCCGAGGATGTTGTCCGAGATGTCGAGCAGCCGCTCCAGGTCGTTCTCCGTGGCGGTGCCGTCCTCGAGGCGGCGCATGATCTGCACCAGCCAGAAGGTGCCCTCACGGCACGGGGTGCACTTGCCGCAGGACTCGTGGGCGTAGAACTCCGACCAGCGCAGCACGGCCCGCACCACGCAGGTCGTGTCGTCGAAGATCTGCAGCGCCTTGGTGCCGAGCATCGAACCCTCGGCCGCGCAGCCCTCGTATTCCAGGGGCATGTCCAGCTGGGCGTCGGTGAGGATCGGCGTGGAGGAGCCGCCGGGGGTCCAGAACTTGAGGGTGTGACCCTCCCGGATCCCGCCGGCGTGGTCCAGCAGCTCGCGCAGGGTGATCCCGAGTGGCGCCTCGTACTGCCCGGGCCGGGTGACGTGGCCGGACAGTGAGTACAGCGTGAACCCTGGGGACTTCTCCGAACCCATCGAGCGGAACCACTCGGGGCCGTTCTGGAGGATCGATGGCACGCTCGCGATGGACTCGACGTTGTTGACCACGGTGGGACAGGCGTAGAGGCCCGCGACGGCGGGGAACGGTGGACGCAGTCGTGGCTGCCCGCGCCGGCCCTCGAGGGAGTCGAGCAGCGCGGTCTCCTCGCCGCAGATGTAGGCGCCGGCGCCCGCGTGGACCACGATGTCCAGGTCGAACCCGCTGCTCAGGATGTCCCGCCCCAGGTATCCGGCCGCGTACGCCTCGGCGACCGCGGTCTGCAGTCGGCGCAGCACCGGCACCACCTCGCCGCGCAGATAGATGAACGCGTGGGAGGCGCGGATGGCGTACGCCGCGATCACCATGCCCTCGATCAGCACGTGGGGCGTGGCCAGCATGAGGGGCATGTCCTTGCAGGTGCCGGGCTCGGACTCGTCGGCGTTGACCACCAGGTAGTGGGGTTTGGCGGCGGGGTCGGAGGCCTCGGGATCCTCGTGGGCGTCGGGGCCGGAGGCCTGCGGGATGAAGCCCCACTTGCGGCCGGTGGGGAAGCCCGCCCCGCCGCGGCCGCGCAGACCCGCGTCGAGCACGGTGGAGATGACCTCGTCCGGCCCGGTGTCCAGGGCGTGTCGCAGACCCACGTAGCCGTCGTTGGCCAGATAGGTCTCGAGGGTCCAGCTCTCCGGTACGTCCCAGTAGCGGCTGAGGTATGGCGCGAGCGGCATGTCAGGCCTCCTCGTCGGAGCGTGCGGAGGTCTGGGGCTCGGGAGAGGCGGGCGCCTGCATCCCGCCCTCCCGCGCGGCGCGGAGACCGGTCAGGGTGGGCCCGCCCGGCGCGCCGTCGTTGGCGCCGGGGCGCGTGTCGGGAAAGCCGGCGAGGATGCGTGAGGTGTCGCGGAAGGTGCACATCGGGGCGCCGCGGCTGGGGGTCACGGGTCGCCCGGACCGCAGGTCGTCGACCACCTGCCTGGCCGAGGCCGGGGTCTGGTCGTCGAAGAACTCCCAGTTGACCATCACCACCGGGGCGTAGTCACAGGCGGCGTTGCACTCGATGTGCTCGAGAGTCACCCGGCCGTCGTCCGTGGTGCCGGAGCCGTCGAGGTCCAGGTGCTCGGCGAGGGAGGCGAATATCTCGTCGCCGCCCATCACCGCGCAGAGCGTGTTGGTGCACACGCCCACCAGGTAGTCGCCCGTCGGCGAGCGGCGGTACATGGAGTAGAACGTGGCCACTCCCATCACCTCGGCGGCGGTCAGGTCGAGGACCTGTGCACAGAACTCGATGCCGGCCGGGGTGATGTAGCCGTCCTCGGCCTGCACGAGGTGCAGCAGCGGCAGCAGTGCAGACCTGTCCTGCGGGTAACGGGCCACGATCTCGACGGCATCGGCTGCCAACCGCTCCCGGACCTCGTCCGGGTACGTCCGCCGCGCGCCCGGGCGGACGATCGCGCCCGGCTCGTCGGGTTTCTGACCGAACTCGAGGAAGACCGGTTCGCTGCTCATCGGTCCACACCCCCCATCACCGGGTCGATGCTGGCGACGGCGGCGATCACGTCGGCGAGCATCCCGCCCTCGCACATCGCGGCCACCGCCTGCAGGTTGGTGAACGACGGGTCGCGGTAGTGGACCCGGTACGGGCGGGTGCCGCCGTCCGAGACCATGTGCACACCCAGCTCGCCGCGGGGCGACTCTACCGGCACGTACACCTGTCCCGGGGGCACCGGGAACCCCTCGGTGACCAGCTTGAAGTGGTGGATGAGGGCCTCCATCGAGCTGTCCATGATGTGGCGGACGTGCTCGGCGGAGTTGCCCAGGCCGTCGGGTCCCACCTTGAGCTGGGCGGGCCACGCGATCTTGGGGTCGTCGACCATCACCGGGCCGGGTTCGAGCCGCTCCAGGCACTGCTCGACGATCTTCAGCGACTCCTTCATCTCGTCCACGCGGATGACGAACCGGTCGTAGCAGTCGCTGCCCGTCCCGGTCACCAC
>JBKBRA010000103.1:0-5448 GCA_046292305.1 Dietzia sp.
GCGCCTCCACGGGCCTCCCGGAACATCCGGAGGAGCCTAACACCGGTTCTAGTTCAGCCCCTCGTCAACCCGTGTCCCGGGGCCGGCGTCGGCGAGCGCTGGTCGGTGGTCGGGCGTCGCTGACTCTCGTAGGGTGACACCACCCGTCCCCCGATCGGATAGCCATGACCAACACCCCCGTGGACCCCGCGCCCGACGCCCCGCACGATCGCACCCTCGAGGCCGTGGACATCCTCGTCATAGGGGGTGGTCCGGCAGGGCTCTCCGCCGCCACATGGGTCGGCCGGTACCAGCGCTCCACTCTCCTCGTCGATGCCGGCTGCCAACGCAACCTCGCCGCCGAGAGGATCCACGGCATGCTCGGCACCGGGCCGTCCACACCGGACGAGTTCTACGCCGCGGTCAACGAGGGCCTCGGGGAGTACCCGACCGTTCGCCGTCACGACGGCGTCGTCACCGATCTGGTCAAGGAAACCGATGACCGGTTCGTCGCTCGTATCGCTCCACTCCCCACCGAGGACGACGACGGCGACGACAATCACGACCACGTCACAGTCACCGCCAAACGGATCATCATCGCCACCGGCGTGCGCGACCGACTGCCCGTGATCGAGGGGATCGACCAGCACTACGGGGTCGACGTTCACCACTGTCCCGCCTGCGACGGACTCACAGCCGCGGACCAACGGATCATCGTGCTCGGGGCCGGCGAACATGTGCCCGCCTACGCGTCCGAACTACTGGACTGGGCGTCGGAGGTCGTGATCATCACCGAGAGCGACTCCGACCCGGCCTTCGACGACGACCAGCGCGCCGCTTGCGCCGAACACGATGTCGAGGTGATCGACGGCGTCGCCCGGGAACTGGTCGGTGAGCCCGGCGCACTGGAGGGCGTACGCCTGGCCGATGGAAGGGTGATCGCGGGATCGAAGGTGTTCTTCTCCTACGCGCACCGCCCGACGAACGAACTCGCGACGTCACTGGGCTGCGAGGTGAACGACGAGGGCGGTCTCACCGTCAACTCGATGCAGCTGACCAGTGTCGGCGGGGTGTACGCCGCCGGCGACATCGTGACCGGACTGCAACTCGTCCCGATCGCCGTCGGCACCGGCGCCGCGGCGGGCGTTGCCTGCGCGACCTCGTTGCGCGGGCACCCCACCGCCGCAGGTGTTCCCGACCCGGCGCCGCCGACTCGCACCTTCACGCGGCCGACACGCTGACTCAGCCCGGCGGGCCCGCCAGCGAGACGATCGCGGCGCAGATCTCGTCGAGCACGGCGGCCACCCCGCCCGGCACGAGCACGTCGGACGCGATCAGAGCGTTGTGGACGCGACCGCGGTGACCCCGCACATCCGCGACAGTCATCCCACGCGTGTGCTCTCCCTCGCACTCCACCCTCAGATGCGCCGGCGACGAGGCCACGTCGTCGGGGCGCAGGGCCAGCCACGCCACGAACGGGTCGTGGACCTGGGCCAGGTAGCCCTCGCCCACGGACTCGTGGAACTCGAAGTAGAAACGGAGCGCGTCCACCAGGTGCCGGGTCAGCGGGGTGTCGGAGGCCGCCAGGAGACGCTCGGAGTGCTCGGGGGTCCACACCGCGCGCTCTGTCAGGTCGAGGCCGCACCACAGCACGGGCGTCACGGCGGGGTCGGCGGCCCGGGCCGTCTCCCACGCCAGACACACCCGGTCCGCGGCCTCGGGGTCGACGTCCACGTTCCATTCGCTGACCGGAGTGGTGTTGCCCGGATGTCCACGGAACGTCCCGCCCATCACCACCAGCCGGGCCAACAGGGACGGCAGCGCCGGTTCGAGGGCGACGGCGTGGGCCAGTGTGGACGAGGGTCCGGTCACGATCCCGACCAGTTCACCGGGATGCGCCCGGGCGGCGTCCACCCAGAACCGGGCTCCGTCCCGGGGATCGAGCGCCCTCGTCGTCGTCGGTAGCTCCGCGTGCCCCGCACCGCGGTGGCCGTGCGTCTCGGGGGTGAACACGTGCGGAACCGTGATCGCGCCATCCGCACCGGCGGTGACGGTGACCGGGGGAGCGCCCGCCAGGTCGAGCCACGCCAGGGCGTTGGCGACGGTGTCGTCGAGACCGACGTTCCCGGCCGTGCAGACGAGCCCCACCAGATCGATCGACCCGGCCCGGTGCTCGGACACCAGATAGGCGATCGCCAGGGCGTCGTCGATCCCCGGGTCGCAGTCGAGCAGGACCGGGGTCGGCCGGGCCGGACCGGAGGCCACCCCGGGGGAGGAGGTGGTCACCGCGTCCGGTCGGTCATCAGGACGTCGCGGGTGACCTCCAGGTGTCCGAGGTGGGTGGCGACGTCGTGGAGGATGTGCGCGAGCACCCACTCCACCGTGAGGGTCCCCGCGGCCCGCGCCCGTTCGACCGGGAACGCCGTCCCGGTGGGGTGGGCGAGGGTGCCCCGCCCCAGCGCGGCCGTGGACCAGTCCGGGAGCCTGTCGGCCAACCCGGCGAGTCTGTCGAGCTCGGGCAGTACCGGCCCGTCGTATTCGAACTCGGACTCACGCTCCCGGCTGATCTGTTCGCCCCCGAGGCACGCGGCTCCCCACGAGGTGATGACGCCGCAGAGGTGGTGGACGATCGCGGCGGCGGAGTTGCTCGGGTGCACCGCTCCCGGACCCGTGGGTCGTGTGTGGACCAGCGAACCGGGGGCGTCCCCGCCGAGCTCGGTCACCACCGAGCGCAGCGCGGGCACGAGCTCGGTGGTCAGGATGAGGTGCACCGCCGCCGAGGTGGGTGAGGACATATCGACGATCCTAGGGCCCGGTCCCGCTCACCACGGGCTGGGCCGGAAGTCCTTGAGGAAGCAGCCGTAGAGGTCCTCGCCGGCCTCCCCGCGGACGATCGGGTCCACCACGCGCGCGGCCCCGTCCACCAGGTCGAGCGGGGCGTGGAAGCCCTCCTCGTGGAGACGGACCTTGGTCGTGTGCGGGCGCTCGTCCGTGATCCAGCCCGTGTCGACCGCGGTCATGAGGATTCCGTGCTCGGTGAGCATCTCCTCGGCGGAGGTCCGGGTGAGCATGTTCAGCCCCGCCTTGGCCATGTTGGTGTGCGGATGCCCCGCGCCCTTGTAGCGACGGGAGAACTGTCCTTCCATGGCGGAGACGTTGACGACGTACTTGCGCCGGGCTGCGGATGCCGCCAGGGCCGGGCGCAGTCGGGAGACCAGGATGAACGGCGCGACCGAGTTGCACAGTTGCACCTCGAGCATCTCCATGGGTTCGACCTGTTCGACGGTGGCCACCCAGCTGTTGTGGTCCACCACGTCCGGCAGTAGCCCACCCGCGTCGATGGCGGTGCCGGCGGCCACCCGGTCCAGGGACGCCGAACCGGCCAGGAGTGCCTGCTCGGCGATGTGCCCGGCCTCGCGCTCGGCCTCGTCGGCGCCGATGAGCGCGGACTCGCCACCCATCAACGCGGCCGGGTGCAGCTCGGAGGTGCGGCCCATGGTGATCATCGGGATGTCGGCGGCGCGCCCGGTGAGCGGGGCCGACTCGCCCTCGACCAGCCCGGAGTAGGAACCGGGGGAGCGGCGCACCGTCTGGGCCGCGTTGTTGATGAGGATGTCCAGCGGCCCGGCAGCGGCGACCTCGTCGGCGAGAGCCACGACCTGGGCGGGGTCGCGCAGGTCGACGCCGACGACGTGCACCCGGTCGGCCCAGTCCGAGTGATCGGGCATCGAGGCGAACCGTCGGACGGCGTCTCGGGGGAACCGGGTCGTGATGGTCACGTCGGCCCCCGCCCGCAGCAGCATGAGCGCGATGTACATGCCGATCTTGGCGCGCCCCCCGGTGAGCAGGGCCCGCCGGCCGGTCAGGTCCATGTCCGGGTCCCGCTTGGCCCGGTTGACGGCTGCGCAGTCGGGGCACAGCTGGTGGTAGAAGGCGTCGACCTGCGTGTACAGCTGCTTGCACACGTAACACCCCACCGCTCGCTGCAGGTGGCCGGCCACGGCCCCCGGGGTGTTCGACACCAGCCGGATCCCTGCCGTCTCGTCGTCGATCCGGGAGGGGGAGCCCGTCGCGGTGGCCTCGATGACCGCCTTGTCCGCCTCCTGCCGGGAGCGGCGGACCTCGTTCCGGCGGGACTTCTTGAGCAGCTTGAACATGTGGCCCACCGAGCGCTGCACCCGTATCGAATCGGGATGGTCCTCCCCGAGCGCCGCCGCCTGGTCGAGGACACGCTGGAGGGTCTCGAGGTCGTCCGGATCGATGCCTGTCACCAGGACACGGTACGACGACGAGCCCCTCGGTCCCTAAACCGCTCGCCCCTACAGGGTGGGTGCTCGACCCGCCCTGAGCCCGCTGAGCGCCTCCGCCACGGATTGCTGCTCCCGGCTCGGCCTCGCGGACGCTGTGGCCGGGGCGAACCCGTACCGACGGGCGTAGGCCTCGGACACCAGCTGGGCGTGGGCCTCCACGGGGAAGGGCCGCGGGGTCCGTCCCACGGGTGCACGGTCGTGGGAGGCACGGTCGTGGGAGGCACGGTCGTGGGAGGCACGGTCGAGCACCGCGCGCCAGTCGTAGGCGCGGCGACCCTTGCGCGCCTGCTCGGCCAGCGCGACGACCACGTATCGGGGCCCGATGACCCGGCCCTGCCAGACGTGGACCAGTTCGTGTACCAGCGTCGGGGTGGCCCGGGGTCGGTCGGTTCCCGCTGCTGTCATGCCGACGACGCCGGGGTCGGTGCCCAGATAGATCAGACCGGGCAACGCGAACGCCCGCGGGTGCGGTACTCCGGGCACGTGGCCCCGACGGATCATCACCGCGGCGGGGTCGATGGTGTGGCCGAAGAACTCGCGGAGGTCGGCACGGACCTCGGGTGGCAGGTCGAGGGCCGGGGGAGCCACGCCCAGTCCGTCGAGTCCCCGGTCCAGGGCACGAGCGGTCACGGCGATCAGCCGCCCCAGCGTGTCTGCGGCCCGCCCTGCGATCGTCCTCACCCGGCGCCCCCGGCCACCGAACGGTTGTAGTCGAGGGCGGGCCGGAGCCACTCGCACAGTTCTTGGTCTGTCCCGATCGCGGAGGCGCTCACCGAGATCCAGCCGGGCCCCATGTCACGCCCGGCACCCATCTCTGCCTGCGCGGCACCGGGCTTGCCGACGAGCTCGTCGTGCCGGTCGCTGTCCACTCTTACGAGTAGCCGGCCGTCCCGGCCCGCGCTCACCAGGATCTTCTCGGAGACCATGACGCAGCGGCCGCCGAACATCGATACCTCGCGGGTCACCGGTTCGTCCGCGAGAAGAGCGCGCAGTCGGTCGACGAGATGCTGCTGGGCGGGGGGTGGTGGTGTGCGGGCCATCAGGGGACCTCCCCAGAAACAAGTGGGCCCCGGATCCTCACGGATCCCGGGGCCCATCAACAGTAGAGACCCACGGTTGGCCGGGGGGGCCCTGTAACCCCACCACCGGTTATATGACA
>JBKBRA010000104.1:0-5311 GCA_046292305.1 Dietzia sp.
CTGATCCAGGAGGCACTGGTGGCACTCGGGGTCCGCACGCTGTCGCTGGAAGGCCACGAGGCTGACGACATCATCGCCACCCTGGCCACGCAGGCGTCCGGTGCCGACACGCTCATCTGCACGGGAGACCGCGACGCCCTGCAGCTGGTCTCCGACACGGTGACCGTCCTCTACCCGGTCAAGGGCGTCTCGGAGCTCGCCCGCTTCACCCCCGAGGCGGTCGAGGCCAAGTACGGGGTCACCCCCGCGCAGTACCCGGACGTGGCCGCGCTCCGGGGCGACACCTCCGACAACCTCCCCGGCGTACCCAAGGTCGGCGACAAGACGGCCGCCAAATGGATCGTCCAGTACGGGAACCTGTCGGAACTCATCGCCCACGCGGACGAGGTCAAGGGCAAGGTCGGGGAGAGCTTCCGCGAGCATCTCCCACAGGTGCAGCTCAACCGTCGCATCACCGAACTCACCCGGGACCTCGACCTCGGCGTGCGGATCGACGAACTCACCCGGCGCCTGCCCGAACGGTCGGACGTCAACGCCCTCTTCGACAGGCTGGAGTTCGGCCCACAGGCCCGCGACCGGTTCCTCTCGGCGTTCCTTCCCGAGGGCGCACCCGAGCCCGCGCCGGAGATCGAGATCGAGCAGGCCGCGGTCCTGCGGGCGGGCGAGGTCTCAGACTGGCTCGCGGCCCACGCGCCGGCCGGGAAGCGGCACGGCCTCGTCGTCGTCGGCCCCTCACGACCCGGCGCGGGGGACGCGCAGACGGTCACCGTGGCGGCGGCGGGCGGAGCCTCCGGTCACATCGACCTCGCACGTATCGACCCCGCCGACGACCAGGCTCTACAGGCGTGGTTGGCCGACGACGCGGTGGCCAAGGCGGTGCACGACGCCAAAGCCGCCACTCACGCCCTGATGGGCCGGGACCTCCGTCTGGGCGGTGTGACCCTCGACGTGGCGCTCGCCGCCTACCTCGTTCGTCCCGGTCAGCGCAGTTACGGACTGGCGGAGCTGTTCCAGCGCCACCTGCAGCGTGAGCTCCCGGAGCCCGAGGCGGCGGAGAGGCAACTGTCGCTCCTGGACGAGGTCGACGAGTCCGAGGCTGAGCAGCAGGCCGCCAACTCGGCCGCGACCCGTGCCCGGGCCGTCATCGACCTCGCCGAACGGCTCGACGTGGAGCTGGAGCAGGTGCACGGGGCGCGGCTGCTCGCGGACATGGAACTGCCGCTCGTGCCGGTGCTGGCGAGGATGGAATCGATCGGCATCGCGGTCGACGGATCGGCCCTCGACGACCTGCGCGACGGATTCGCTGACCGCGGTCGTGACGCGGCGGACGCGGCGTACGCCGCGATCGGGGGCGAACAGATCAACCTGGGCTCGCCCAAGCAGCTCCAGGTGGTGCTGTTCGACACCCTCGGCATGCCCAAGACCAAGAAGACCAAGACCGGATACACCACCGACGCCAAGGCCCTGGAGGAGCTGCTCGCCAAGGAGACCGGGGACACCCCGGGCCGGGCCTTCCTCGAGGCACTGCTCCTGCACCGCGAGGCCACCAAGATGCGCACCACCGTCGAGGGTCTGATCAAGACCATCGGCGACGACGGTCGCATCCACACCACGTTCAACCAGACGGTCGCCGCGACCGGGCGGTTGTCCTCCACCGACCCGAACCTGCAGAACATTCCGGTCCGCACAGAGGATGGTCGGCGGATCCGTAAGTCGTTCGTCGTGGGCGAGGGGTACGACTGCCTCCTCACGGCCGACTACAGCCAGATCGAGATGCGTGTGATGGCGCACCTGTCCGGCGACGAGGGGCTCATCGAGGCATTCCGGACCGGCGAGGACCTGCACTCGTTCGTCGGGTCGCGAGCGTTCGGGGTGCCCATCGATCAGGTCACCCCCGAGCTTCGGCGCCGGGTCAAGGCAATGAGCTACGGGCTGGCATACGGGCTCAGCGCCTTCGGGCTGGCCGCGCAGCTCGGGATCGGCCAGAACGAGGCCCGCGAGCAGATGGACGCGTACTTCTCCCGCTTCGGAGGCGTCCGCGACTACCTGCACGCGGTGGTCGACCAGGCCCGTCGTGACGGCTACACCGAGACCCTCTTCGGCCGCCGGCGATACCTGCCCGAGCTCAACTCGGACAACCGGCTCAAGCGTGAGAACGCCGAGCGCGCCGCACTCAACGCCCCGATCCAGGGCACCGCGGCGGACATCATCAAGGCGGCGATGCTCAAGGTCGACGCCGACCTCGGCGAGCGGGGACTGCAGAGCCGCCTGTTGCTCCAGGTCCACGACGAACTGGTCCTCGAGGTGGCAAAGGGGGAACTGGACGAGGTTCGCGAACTCGTGGTGGACCGGATGTACTCCGCCATCGAACTCAACGTTCCGCTGGACGTGTCCACCGGGACCGGGCCCGACTGGGACTCCGCCGCCCACTGACCGCGATCGATGTCGCGACCGCGGTGATCGGTGAATGAGGAAGCGCAGTCGTGGTTAGGCTCGCCGACGGCTGAAAGGGCACAACCATGAGTCTCTCCTCGGTACGGGGCACCCGCGCCGCCCTCGCACTGACCGCCGCAGCAGTACTCGCCCTCGCAGGGTGCACCACCGACGCTGAGGAGCCCGAGGCCTCGGGGGAGCGCGGACAGGAGGCATCCCTGGACGCCGACGAGGAGATCGTGGCGCTCGTGCCGGCCGAGGTGCGCGACAGGGGTGTACTGGTGATCGGCACCGACCCGCCGTACGCGCCGAACCAGTTCACGGACGAGCGGGGCGAGATCGTCGGGTTCGACATCGACGTGATGACCGCAACCGCCCAGTTGATGGGACTCCGCGCGGAGTTCCGGGCCTCCGACTTCGAGGAGATCATCCCGGCCGTCGAGGACGGCTCGCTGGACACCGGTGCATCCTCGTTCACCGTGAACGACGAGCGACTCCGGACCGTCGACTTCGTCACCTACTTCGAGGCCGGGATCCAATGGGCGTCGGCGGCCGGCACCGACGTGGACCCCGACGATGCCTGCGGCCTGAGCGTCGCCGTCAAGCGCGCCACGGTCTCGGACCTGGAGGATGTGCCCGCCCGGAGCGCGGCCTGCACCGACGCCGGTAGGCCCGCGATCGCGACGGTCCGATTCGACTCCCAGGACGAGGCCACCAGGGCTGCGGCGCTCGGAAGGGTCGACGCCATATCCGCCGACTCCCCGGTCTCGGCCTATGCGGTCAGACAGTCGATGGGAAAGATGCAGCTTGTCGGCGACGTCGTCGACGCCGCGCCCTATGGCTGGCCCGTGCGCAAGGGGTCTGAGTTGGCCGTCGCGCTCCAGTCCGCCGCCGACAGACTCATCGAGACCGGTGACCTGGAGAAGCTCGCCCGGAACTGGGGGGTCGAGAACGGACTGATCGACTCCGCCGAGCTACGGGAGGGTCGAGGGACCGATGGGTGAGAGCCGTGGAGTGCCGAGGTGTCAGCCGAGAGTGGCCGTGAAGATCGCGGTGCCGGGGAACACGCTGCCGCGCATCGGGCTCCACTGACCCCATTCGCGGTCCAACCACTCCGGCCATTCCGGTTCGATCAGGTCCTGCACGACGAATCCGGCGCCGACCAGTTCCCGGATCCGGTCGCCCACCGTGCGGTGGTGTTCGACGTAGGTCAGTTCGCCCTCTTCGTCGTACTCGGTGTAAGGCGTCCGGTCGAAGTACGGGAACGCGGCCACGAGGCCATCGGGGCCCGGATCGTCCCGGAAGATCCACCGCATCGGGTGGTTGACGGAGAAGACGAACCGTCCGCCGGGACGGAGCACGCGGGCCGCCTCCGCCATGACCCCGGCGGTGTCCGCGACGAAGGGGATCGCCCCGAAAGCGGAGAAGGCGACGTCGAAGCTGTCGGCGGCGAAGGGCAGGCGGCCGGCGTCGGCCTGGATCAGTGGCACCTCGGCGGCGGGACCGGTCGACCGGCTCGCGGCCTCGGCGCCCACGCGGAGCATCCCGGCGGAGAGGTCGACGGCGACGGCGCGGGCTCCGCGGCCGGCGATCCACCGGGAGCACGGCGCGGATCCGCAGCCGATCTCCAGGACGTCGCGGCCCGCCACGTCACCGAGGAGGTTCCAGTCGCCTTCGTGCAGGCCCTCGGGGCACCACACGAACCCACCGTCGGGCGAGTGCGCGCCGAGGAAATCCCCGTGTTCGTCGTGGTACTCGGCGGCTTCGGAGTCCCACCACGTGCGGGAGGCGCGGACGGACTCTCCGTGGCCGGGGGGGTTTGTGGACGTCACGTCGGAAGCGTACAGTTGTCGGTCGCGTGCATACGCACTCGCGCGCCTCCCGTCCACTACGATTCCTATCCACTCCGGAGCACCCCAACCTATGACCACCAAAACCACGTCCCCGCAGGTAGCCGTCAATGACATCGGCTCCGCAGAGGACTTCCTCGCCGCCATCGACGCCACGATCAAGTACTTCAACGATGGTGACATCGTCGAGGGCACGATCGTCAAGGTCGATCGTGACGAGGTCCTGCTCGACATCGGCTACAAGACCGAGGGTGTCATCCCCTCGCGTGAGCTTTCCATCAAGCACGATGTCGACCCGGGTGAGGTCGTCGAGGTGGGCGACGAGGTCGAGGCCCTGGTCCTGACCAAGGAGGACAAGGACGGCCGTCTGATCCTGTCCAAGAAGCGCGCACAGTACGAGCGCGCCTGGGGCACGATCGAGGAGCTCAAGGAGAAGGACGAGGCCGTCAAGGGCACCGTCATCGAGGTCGTCAAGGGCGGCCTCATCCTCGACATCGGCCTCCGCGGCTTCCTCCCCGCCTCGCTGGTGGAGATGCGCCGCGTCCGCGACCTCCTTCCCTACGTGGGCCAGGAGCTCGAGGCCAAGATCATCGAGCTGGACAAGAACCGCAACAACGTCGTGCTGTCGCGTCGTGCATGGCTCGAGCAGACCCAGTCGGCTGTCCGCTCCGAGTTCCTGCACCAGCTGCAGAAGGGCCAGGTCCGCAAGGGCGTCGTGTCCTCGATCGTCAACTTCGGTGCGTTCGTGGACCTCGGCGGCGTCGACGGTCTGGTCCACGTCTCCGAGCTGTCCTGGAAGCACATCGATCACCCGTCCGAGGTCGTCGAGGTGGGCCAGGAGGTCACCGTCGAGGTCCTCGACGTCGACCTGGACCGCGAGCGCGTCTCGCTGTCGCTCAAGGCCACCCAGGAGGATCCGTGGCGGCACTTCGCCCGGACCCACGCGATCGGTCAGATCGTGCCGGGCAAGGTCACGAAGCTCGTCCCGTTCGGCGCCTTCGTGCGCGTCGACGAGGGCATCGAGGGCC
>JBKBRA010000105.1:0-5176 GCA_046292305.1 Dietzia sp.
CCGTGGTGAACCGCACCCGACCGGCCTGCACCTGCCGCGACAAGATCTCCGGCAACCCCGGCTCGTAGAACGGCACCTCACCGGCCCGCAGGCGTTCGATCTTCGCCTCATCCACGTCCACCCCGAGCACCTCGTGACCCAACTCGGCCATACAGGCGGCATGAGTGGTCCCCAGATACCCGGTCCCGAACACGGTCATACGCATAGCGCCGTTCTACCGTCCCCGAACGACCTCACGGAAACGCCGGGGTGAACGCAGGACGAGCGTCCTGTTGCGGGGCTCGGTTGGTGACGGGCTCGGTCAGCGCCGGGCCCGGTCAGCGGAAGTTGAGGTACGCCCTGGAGGCCGTCGGGCCGCGCTGGCCCTGGTACTTGGATCCCGTCGCGGCGGTGCCGTACGGGACCTCGGCGGGGCTGGACAGGCGGAACAGGCACAGCTGGCCTATCTTCATCCCCGGCCACAGCGTGATGGGCAGATTGGCCACGTTGGACAGCTCGAGGGTGATGTGCCCTTCGAATCCCGGGTCGATGAACCCTGCGGTGGAGTGCGTGAGGAGCCCCAGCCGGCCGAGCGAGGACTTGCCCTCGAGCCGGCCCGCCAGATCGTCGGGCAGCGCCAGTCGCTCCAGCGTGGCGCCCAGGACGAACTCGCCGGGGTGCAGCACGAACGGGTCCCCCTCGGCGGGTTCGACCAGTTCGGTGAGGTCGTCCTGCTGCTGAGCCGGGTCGATATGGGTGTAGCGCGAGTTGTTGAACACGCGGAACAGGCTGTCGAGGCGGACGTCGATGCTCGACGGTTGGATCAGCGAGGAATCGAGGGGGTCGATCGTGAGCCGCCCGTCGGCGAGCTCGGAGCGGAGGTCACGGTCGGATAGCAGCACGGTCTAGAGGGTAACGCGACCCCCCGGCGAGCAGTCGGAGCTGGGTGCCCAACTCCGTGACACCGACGCACGCCTCAGCGAAGGGCAGCCGCTCCCGGTGGATGCGCCCGTCACGCCCGACCAGTTCGATGTCCACGCCGGCGCGGTCGATGCCGACCAGCAGGGGGCGCTCGGCCGGCAGGCAGCGGCACACGCGCAGGGCCATCCGGGGTACCACCTGGCAGCGTGGGTCGTTGAGGTGGTCCAGCCAGTGCCCCTCGAGGTCGGCGAAGGGGTCGGGGCCGGAGGTGGCCAGGTCTTCTGGGTCGATGTCGGTCACGCCGTGGTCGTCGGTGAGGACGATCCGGTCGGCGCGGAGCCGAACCAGGGCGACACCGGTGCCCACGTCCAGCAGGACGGGGTCGGGGAGGTCGCGGGCGATCTCGCCGGCGGTGCTGCGCTGGGCGCGAACGCCCGGCAGTTCGACACGACCCTCGACGACGACGATCCGGCGACAGCGCCCCTCGGCCGCTCCACCGACGATCTCGTCGAGGACCTCGAGCCGCGCCCGCACTCCCCCGAGTCCGATCGTGGCCGCGTCGGCCACCGGGAGCGCCACCCAGAGGTCGGCGGTTCCGGGCACCTGGTGAACCAGGCTCACCACGGGAGGGGGCACGGCGGACGTGACGGACACGAGACTCATCGCGGCCCGGGGGCACCGGCGCAGCGCCGAGCTCACTCGTTCTGCGGGCTCCGGGACGGGCCCCACCAGTGATCGCATGCCAACTCCTCGTCGTCGTTCCCCCCCGTGCCGGGCCCCCGGGGGTGGGCCCGGCAACGGTCCGGGGGCGGGGACGTGACTACCCGCAGCGACTAACTTAGGTAAGGCTTACCTCTCGCGCAAGGGTTTTTCTCGAACCGATCCGAACCGGCCTCACCCGGCGAGGGTGTCAAGCTCTCGTTGCACGTCCTCGGAATCGCGGCAGACCTGCGCGAACGGGATCCGGACGACCTCCCTGAAGCCGGTCGCGGAACCGACAGAGAGATCCAGGCCGAACCTGTCGATGCCCACGATCCACGGGCGGGTCCCGGCGATCTGACGGCCGGCACGCAACGCGAGCCGCGCCGCGAGACCGGTGTCGGACCCGAGGCGACGCAACCACGCCTGCTCGTCGATGCCGATCGGGTCGACCACCGCCGCCGCGAGGTCGCCACGGGGGATCACGTAGGCCCCGTCGGCACACAGGTAGGAGACCTCGAGCGGCTGCAGTTCGCTCAGGCGCAGCGCTCCCGTCTCCCCGTTCGGGCCCGACCCGCCGCCCTCTGCGGCGACCAGCCTGCGCCGCCGCGTCCCCGAGGACGCCGTGACGATCCCCGAGATTGTGACCACCCCGCGCACCACGGCGCACTCGTCGTCACAAGGCGTCGCCCGACCCCCTGCGCGCGGACCCCCGACGCGCCGAGCCTGCGCCGAGGGCCGGCCGTCGACGGCGAACGACGGCCCCCCGCCCGACTCACGACACCGGCCGGTACACACGGTGTCGACGATCTCGACCGACGCCGAGCCACCCACCGACGCGACGCCGGCCGATTCACCGGCTTCGCGCGACATACCGCCGACGTCCACCACCAGCACGATCACTCCGTCGTCGCGGACCCGCGCCGACCGCAGCGGCCGCGTCAGGAGCCCCGCCCCGACAGTCCCGGAGGCGCCGCGCGCAAGAACAGTCCGCACACGCTCGGCGATCGGCCGCTCCGTCACGTCGTCCATGATGTTCCTCCCGGCATGGCTCGCCCGCCGGCCGGACACCCGGCCATCGAAACGGACTCTCATCCATTTCAGCGCCCATCGCGGTCGATTCCATACCCGGATGCGTTCCGAATCCCCGTGAGACCTGCCACATCACCCGGCCGCGACGGCACCGGACGGCCCCCTGCCCCGGCCGCGGATATGCGCCGACCCCGGCATACGTGGTGGAATCGGGGGTATGGACGAGTTCAGGGAAGAGCCCTCGAAGTACATCTGGCGATGGACCATCTGGTCCTGGGTGTGCGTGGGCATCGCCGCACTCATCGTGGCAATGGGTGTGACCGGAGGCGGTTCTCTCACCCCGTGGATCATCGGCGCGATCGCGATGGCGGTCGTGGGTGGCGTCGGGTTCGGATTCGTCCCCCGCGCCTCGCTCGACCAGCCCACGCGGCCCATGACCACCGGGGCCAAGCGGAAGGCCGCCCGAAAGGGACCCCGGAAGAGCTGATCGCCGGACCGCTCGTGCTAATCTGAACCGGCCTCCAGCAGGCAATGCCGATGTAGTTCAATGGTAGAACTTCTGCTTCCCAAGCAGATGGCGCGGGTTCGATTCCCGTCATCGGCTCCACAGCGAGTCACACGACATCGAGGCCCTCCCGCGGCGGGAGGGCCTCGAGTCATTTCGCCACGGCGCCCTGAGTTCTAGCGGTCGTCACGCGTCCGGCCCGGGTCGACCCGGCTCGGTCCGGGCCACCCCCACCCCGGAGGGCCCGCCCTTGCCGTTGTCTCCACCACGGCGCCGCAGGAGCTGGAAACCGGGGATGCCCTGAACCGCCTCGAGGCACTGTTGGGCCACCTCGAGGATCTGGTGCACCTCGGGAGCGACGGTGTCCAGGGTCGCCAGGACAGGCATGACGTCGTTCTCGAGCGTCTGCCCCAGAGCGGGGAGGTGGTCGATGAACTGGACCACCGCCCGGATCTCGTCCGGCTCGATCGAGGAGAGGACCTCCTGGGTGATCGGTTCGAGCATCGCGACCGTCTTGTCCGCGTACACCAGTACCTCGGTGATCCGGGTCGCCACGAGCCTCGCGAGCTCCGGGTCCAGCTCGGCGTCGACGAGCAGCGCCTCCACGACGGGGCGGACGGGGGCGAGCGCCGACTCCGCGAGGTCCAGCATCGGCACGACCCGGTTGATGAGTCCTCCGGCCGAGTCGACGAGCACATCCGCGGAGTCCACCGTCGTCCCGACCCGTGCCACCACACCGTCGGCCGAATCCACCGTCGAGTCGACCCTGGCCACCACACCGTCGGCCGAATCAACCGTCGAGTCGACCCTCAGCACCACCTCATCCGCCGCATCGACGGTGGACCCGACCCGGACCACCACGCCGTCGGCGGAGTCGACCGTGGAACCGACGCGGGCGACGATCCCGTCAGCCGAATCAACCGTGAAACCGACGCGGGCGACGATCCCGTCAGCCGAGGAGACCGTGCGGGCGACGTCGTCCACCACCTCGTCTGCCCGCGCCACCGTGGCGCGCACCCCGTCGACGGTCTCCGCAGCCGTCGCCACTATCCCGTCGATCGCGGCGACAGTGCGGTTGACCTCGTCGAGTAGACGCTGGACACGTTGCACGATGCTCTCGACGTCCTCCAGCAGCGCGAGGACCCGAGCGGGCAGCAGGAGGAACTCCCTCGCCATCGAGAGTTCCCACTCGACCACCCGGAACGCGGTCTGGAGGAGGGACGACGGGGAGGGGACCCGGACCTGCATGTCAGCCATGAATCGATTCTGCCCGAACATCCCACCCGGGACCTCCCGATCAGCGCACCATGGATGCGGACGCCTGGCGCGCCGAGATCACCGGGCGAACCGTCGCGATCACTGAGATATCGATCCTGCTCGATGCGGCCCGATCAGCCGGACTCCGCCCACCTGCCAAATAAGAGCCTTTCCTCACCTTGGACGGATCGCTGACGACGCACTAACATCTGTCTTGTTACCGACGGGTAGGTTGCGGTGCGCCCATGGACACCGAAGCCGACCCGTGCGGCCACCTCCATTGCCACGACACCGCACTCCGATCGGAGAAGACCGTAATGGGTCACTACAAGAGCAACGTCCGCGATCTCGAGTTCAACATGTTCGAGGTCCTGCGCATGAACGAGGCACTCGACGCCGGCGAGTTCGGCGACATGGACACCGACACCGCCAAGGGCATCCTCGACGAGGTCGCCACCCTCACCGAGGGTCCGGTCGCCGAGTCCTTCGCGTCGGCCGACCGCAACCCGCCGGTCTTCGACCCCGAGACCCACTCGGTCACCCTCCCGGAGGACTTCAAGAAGTCGTTCCGCGCCTGGTTCGACGCCGGCTACTGGTCGATGGGCCTCCCCGAGGACCTGGACGGCATGCCGGCCCCCCGCGCGATGGTGTGGGCCACCGGCGAGATGATGCTCGGCGCCAACCCCGCGGCGTTCATGTACGGCGCCGGCCCGTCCTTCGCGGCCGTGCTCTACGAGAACGGCACCGAGGAGCAGAAGAAGTGGGCGGCCACCTGCGTCGAAC
>JBKBRA010000106.1:0-5015 GCA_046292305.1 Dietzia sp.
GTCGAACGCGCTCGCCTCGATCCAGCGGTAGTCGGGTCGGTAGCCGATCGCCCAGATGATGGTGGTGATCCCCTCCGCCCGGAGATCGAGCGAAGTGGGGTCGGTCACGGGCTCCCACACCGGGTCGTACCTCGAGGCCGGCGGGGCGTCGATCCCGTGGGCGGCGATGTGCCGGTCGATGTCGGCGCAGATCGAGTTGTACACCCGGTCAGCGGAGTCCAACGCGTCGGTGAGTGAGGGGTCGAACCGCAGCTCCGTGCCCTCTCCGGCGGTGAGCGTCCCGTACAGCCGCATGCCCTCGGCGGCGAAGCGGCGCAGGTCCACGTCCCGGCCACCGTCGCGGCCGGTGACGTAGTGGTTGGTCTTCTCCTGGGCTGCCTTGCCGCCGGGGTACTGCTGCGCCGGCGTGTCGTACAACCCCATGTCCGCGAGCCACGTCATGCAGTCCCTGCCGCGGTAGAACCGGGCGACGCGCGGGGCGTTGCCCACGGCCAGGTGGACCCGGCGCCCGGCCAGGTGCAGGTCCTCGGCGATCTGGGCCCCGGACTGGCCCGAGCCCACCACGAGGACGGCGCCCTCGGCCAGCTGGTCGGGGTTGCGGTACTGCTCGGAGTGGAGCTGCTCAACGGAGGGGTCGAGGAAGGAGGCGTAGGGCGGGACCACGGGGACCGGGTAGCCGCCGGTGGCCACGACCACCTCGTCGGCGGTGACCGTCCGCTCGCCGACCGGGCCGGCGAGAGTCACCTCGAACCCCGTCCCGGTCCGGCGCAGCCGCGTCGCCGCCGTGTGTTCGGCGAGCGGCGGGTCGAAGGTGTCGAGCCAGCCGTGCAGCCACTCGACCACCTGGTCGCGGGTCATGAAGCCGTCGGGGTCGGGGCCCTCGTAGCGGTAGCCGGGCAGTTGGCAGTGCCAGTTCGGCGTTACGAGCGTGAACGAGTCCCACCGGGTGTCGGACCAGGCGTGGACGGCGGTCTGCTTCTCCACCACGAGGTGGTCGACGCCCGCGCGGCCGAGATGGTGACTCACCGAGAGCCCGGCCTGCCCACCGCCGATAACGAGCACGGGGACATGGGCCCCGGGGGAGGCCTGCGTGGTGCTCATGGGTGCTCCTGGGGGTCCGGGGCGGCGGAGGCTGAGTCCGGCGCCGGAGGTGGTGGGGGGTGCATCGAGACGACCTCGACGAGTGCGTTCTGGGGATGTGCGTGGCTCGCCGTGTCCACCTGTTCGGCCGTGTCGGCGGCGGAGCTGCACATGAACCCGTACCGGGCACGGACCCGCTCGCCCGCCTCGGTGAGCGCGTCGGTGGCACGACGGCGGAACTCGGCGACGCTCAGGCGGTCACCGACCGTGAGGTGGTCGTGGATCACCAGGCTGGGGGAGTAGTAGTCCCGGACCGTCCCGTCGGGCCACCGGACGGCGAAGCTCATCTCAGGCACTCTTGAGGGTCCTCTCGTCGGCCGGATCGCTGACCTCGACCAGGGCCCCGTACGCGTCGGGGCGCCGGTCGCGCAGATGGAACATCCCCGCCCGCACGGCCGCGAACGTGCCTGCCACATCGACCTCGGCCACCGCCAGGCCCTCGTCGAGGGTCGTGGTGGCCAGGACGTTCCCGCCGGGGTCGACGATCTTGGCGTTGCCGACGTACCGCAACGACCCGAACGTCCCCGCCTGGTTGGAGGCCACCCAGAACACCTGGTTGTCCAGCGCCCGGGCGGTGTCGAAGAGGTTGAAGCGGTAGGTCCAGCGATCGTCCTGGAGGTTCGCCGCCGTCGCGGTGCGTGCGGCCGGCCACGCGGAGAGGGAGGCGATGATCTCCGCGCCCTGCAGGGCCATGACGCGTGCGGCCTCGGGGAACGCCTTGTCGTAACAGATCTGCAGACCCACCCGCCCGACCGGGGTGTCGAACACCCGGTAGTCGCCGCCGGATACGTAGGACATGTTCTCCCCGAGGGGCTGGTGCACCTTGCGGTAGGTGCCGTATACGCGGTCCCCGTCGAGGATCGCGGCGGCGTTGTAGCGGCTGACCCCGTCGTCACCGAGCTCGCAGAACCCGATGGCCACCACCAGGTCGCCGACGATCTCCTGCACCCGGGCGATCTCGGGGCCGTCGAGTCGGATCGCCGGGGGCAGCGAACGGGCCGTGCGTGTGGTGTCCCCGTGATTGCCGAGGCTGGAGAGGTAGCCGCCGATCGCGGCTTCGGGAAAGACGAGGAAGTCCACGCCGCGCTCGCGGGCCAGGGCCGCGTACCGGGCGATGGTCCGGTAGTTCTCCTCGAGGTCGCGGGTGAAGTTGGCCGCGACCGATCCGATGGTGGTCATGGCTCAGACCATGTAGGTGGAGTTGATGATCGCGCCCTTACGGGCGTAGTGGATCAGGGCGTCCTGGACGTCGAGCGGGTGCGCGGGGATCACGCCCTCGATGAGGTCCTCCTCGCGGCCGCCGTGGAGCCCGAGCCCGAAGCGGCAGCAGAACACCGTGCCGCCCTCGGAGATGAACGACTCGAGGGACTCGTTGATGTTCTGCTCGCCGGGGAAGCCGGAGTCCCCGGTGGTGGGGAATCCACGCGTGGCCAGGCAGTTGATCGCGCCGGGCCCGTAGAAGTAGATGGCCGACTCGAAACCCTTACGCAGGGCGCGGGTGGCCTGGAGGACGGCGACGAAGGAGACGGAGGACTCGTGCGCGATGCCGTGCACGAGCGTGAAGTACGACTCTCCCTCCTCTGCCTTGTAGTCCGGGAAGATCTTGGTGCCGCCGTAGATGTTCGTGCCCTTGGGCAGCGATGGGTGGGGGATCTCCTTGAGAGAGGTGGCGATGTTCTCGGTGATGGTCTCGTCGAACGCGGTCACTGTGGACTCCTCGGGGGAAGGGGTCACCGGAGGGGTTCCGGTGACATGGCAGCGAGTACACGCCCGTGGCGTTACCGCTGCGTGTCGGTCCGTTACCGGGTGGTTGCGATTGGAAAAATGCGAACCGTGCCGCCGTAACACGCCAGCGGCGCCACCCCCTGGCTCGGCGCCGGGTCGGCCCTGTCCGGCCCTGTGAGTCGCGCCCGTGCTCCGGCGCCGGATGCTGACTACACTGGTGCAGTCGTGCGGCCACTTCCGCCGCGCTCACCCCACCTGGAGGCCGAACACGCGTGACCACCACTGTCAGCAGCCCCACGACCGCAGCGCTGTCCGGTCTGGCCGGTGCGGTCGCAGCGAACCCGGCGCTGGCCGACCTGCGGGCGGGCCTGGACCGGGACGCGGCGGTGGTCCGGTCGTCGGAGTCGCTGCGGCCGTTCCTGGTGGCGGCCCTGGCCGAGCACGCGCCGCTGCTGGTGGTGACGGCCACCGAGCGCGAGTGTGAGGAGCTGGCCGACGAGCTGGCGGGACTGTTCGACGACCCAGGCCCGTCACATGTGGCTGTGGCGCAGTTCCCCAGCTGGGAGACGTTGCCACACGAGCGCCTGTCGCCGGCCTCCGACACGATCGGCCGGCGGCTGCAGGTCCTGAACTCGGTGATGGCGGGACAGGCCCCGAGGATCGTGGTGGCGGCGGCGCGTTCGGTGGTGCAGCCCATCTCCCCGGGGGCGGCCCGCCGGGAGCCGATCCGGCTGACCCGCGGCGCCGAGCTGGACCCGTCCGCGCTCCTGGCGTCCCTGACCGAGTTCGCCTACAGCCGCGAGGACATGGTGGCCCGGCGCGGCGACGTGGCGGTGCGCGGCGGCATCGTGGACGTGTTCCCGACCACGGCCGACCACCCGCTGCGTGTGGAGTTCGACGGTGATCAGATCGCTGAGATCCGCGAGTTCTCCGTGGCGGACCAGCGCTCCCTGCCCGAGGGCGAGGTCGAGTCGGCCGTGCTCTTCCCGTGCCGGGAGTTGCTGCTCGACGACGAGGTCCGCGAGCGCGCGCAGCGGCTGGCCGGGGTGCACCGCGACAACCCGACCCTGGCGGAACTGCTGGACTCGCTGGCCGAGGGCATCCCCCGCGACGGCATGGAGGCCCTGACCTCGGTGCTGGTGCCGGAGGAGATGGCCACGCTGCCCATGCTCATGCCGGCCGGGACCCGCGTGGTGGTGTGCGACCCGGACAAGGTCCGCCGCCGCGCCGCCGACCTGGCCCAGGCGGGGCGCGAGTTCCTCGAAGCCTCGTGGACCGCCGCGACGATGGGCGGCGACGCCCCCGTGGACAGCGAGACCCTGGACCTGTCGGGCTCGGGCTACCGCACCTTCTCCACCGTCCGCGAGGAGGCCACCACCGCCGGCGTGCCCTGGTGGCAACTGGTCCCCCCGGGATTCCTGACGGACCCCGAGGACGGTCTGGTGGTGGACGCCCCCGCAGGCGACCCGCCCGCCCCGCGCGGCAAGGACTCGGAGATGCAGGCCATGTTCTCCCGGCTGCGCGCGCTCATGTCCTCCGGCGGCCGGGCCGCCGTGGTGGTCCCGGGCCACGGCACCGTCGACCGCGTCCTGGAACGCCTGTCCGAGGCCGAGGTCCCGGCCACGGCCGCGCCGGCGGGATCCGAGCCCGCCGCCGGGGTGGTGGCGGTGTACGAGGCGATCCTGCACGGTGGGTTCGACCTGGCCTCGGACTCCGGGGAGCAGGGGGACCACCTCGTCGTCGTCTCCGAGACCGACCTCACCGGCAACCGACTCGGCGCAACCGCGCGCCCCAAGGCGCGCCACGCCAAGCGCCGCAACCAGGTGGACCCGCTGGCACTCAAGGCCGGCGACTGGGTGGTGCACGACCAGCACGGCATCGGCCGCTTCGTGGAGATGGTCGAGCGGCAGGTCCGCGGCGGTGACGGGTCGAGTCGCCGCGAGTACGTGGTGATCGAGTACGCGGCCGGCAAGCGCGGCGGCGCCGCCGACCGCCTGTTCGTGCCGATGGAATCCCTCGGGCAGCTCAGCCGCTACGTGGGCGGCGAGGCCCCCACGCTCAGCAAGATGGGCGGCGCCGACTGGCAGAACACCAAGCGCAAGGCCCGCAAGGCGGTCCGCGAGATCGCCACCGAGCTGGTGCAGCTCTAC
>JBKBRA010000107.1:0-5012 GCA_046292305.1 Dietzia sp.
CTGCTGTACGCCCTGGTGTTCGACCGCACGATCGACGAGAAGCGGTTGGCGGCCCCGGCCCGCTGACCCCCGCCGTATCCGCAATCGGGTGACCTGTCGACCGGATGCGGGCGTCCCACAGCCGTCCTAGCCTTGCGGTGTTCGATCTGACGGCACCGAGGAGTCCGAGTTGATCGACATCGATCACCTCACTCGTCTCCGTGGCGCCACCGTCGCCGAGTCCGACCAGGGCTCGGCGACGGTACCGACGATTGACCCACAGGGACGGAGCCCCGGCCACGACAGTGTGGCGGTGGACGTCCCCGACGAGAGGGAAACACCATGAGCAAGATAACTCTGCTAGCTGCCGCTGCGGTTGGATACGTCCTGGGAAGCCGGGCCGGCCGCGGCCACTACGAGATCGTCAAGGAGCAGGCAACCAAGCTGTGGCAGACGCCGCAGGTCCAGGAGGCCGCCACGCAGGCCACCGAGTTCGCCAAGGACACCGCCGAGCAGGTGAAGGGCCAGGTCAGCGAGGCTGTCGACCAGAACGGTGAGGCTGCCGACCAGAACGCAGACGGGCAGAGCGGGGGACGGCACTCCACCGATCAGGTCGACCCCCTCACCTCGCAGTACCCGCCTGCGGGGGTTGACTCCCTCACCACGCAGTACCCGCCTTCGGGCAGCGGTGACGGTACGCCTCGGTCATGAGCCGTCCGGTCGATCCTTCCCGAGGTTCGACCAGCACGTCCGCGACGGTCTGTTCCGCCCGATCGGGATAGTCAGTTCGCTCGCCGGCGGCCCGGTCAAGTTGGCGCGATGGCGCAGCATCGTGTGTCCGGAATGACACGGCGCCCGCCCCCGCGGATGGGACAATGAGTTCCGATCTGGCCCGCTACCGCGCCGGGGGAGGTGCTCGTGCCGATGTCGTCGATGGAGTGGTACGCCCGTTCGGTGGACCTGCAGCAGAACGCTGCCGCCGAGCAGGCCCGCACGCGTCTGGACGCGGGTCTTCGCGAGTGGTCCGGCCAGCGCTCCGCACTCATCGCTGACGGGCTCGGCCGCAACCCCCTGCGCCGGGTGCCGCGGAGCTGGCCCGAGGTGATGGCCACGCGGGTGGAGGTGGCGGCGCGGGAGGCCTGCGTGATCGACGAGCAGGGTGCGCGCGCGGAGGCGTCCCGGCTGGTGTGGTCGGCAACGGCCAAGCTTGTCGGCGCCGCGGTGTCCCTGGCGGTCCCGCTCTCGATCCTCATCGCGCTGGTGGTGGGGTCATGACGTCGCTCCGGACTCGCGTGACCGGGCGGGGGACACCGTGCTGAGGCTCCTCGTCCCTGTGGTCATAGGCCTGCTGTTCCTGGCGATGATCGCGGGGTGGCTCTGGTACACCACCTGGCTGGTGCGGTCCGCGATCGACGAACTCGCGCACCGACGCCGGCTCATGGCCGGGGTCGATCCCCTGCAGGTAACGGCGAAGAAATCACTCGCGTCCGTGGAGGCGGCCCACGATTCGGCCCACAGCGCCCTGTCGATGACGGTCGAGTCCTGGTACGAACTGCGGGAGAACCGGGCGGTCGGGACCCCGCTGGTGGAGAGGTTCCCCAAGATCGAGGCAAGGGCCGCGCGGGACCCGGAGTTCCTGGACGTCCTCGAAGACGCCGACGCCCTGCTCAACGAGACCAAGCCCGCCGGGTCGGGCTCGATAGACGAGCTCCTCGGTCGGACAGCCCGCATGGATGCGCTGAACCTGCGGCTCCGGCACCTGGTTCACCAGTACGACGCCGCCGGGAGGCGCGGGTTCGGACGCTTTTTCTCGTAGCAGGGCCGCCGCGTAGAAGGTCGCCGGACGCATGGCAGCGCCACGCCCAGGACAACACCGAGCCAGTCGTGAAGCCTCCCGCGTACTGGTCGTCCTCAGCGCGATAATTCGGCCCGTTTTCCGCGGTAGCCACGACCATGAGCGCGGTGAGTGCGACCTCGAACCCCGCCCGATGCGCGGACGTTCGTGGGCGTTCTCTTCCGGCCTGACTGCGAGGTTAAGTGGGATGTCCTCGGATCCTGCCAGCCGACTATCAGGGTCCGGGAGGGGTGATTCCTAGAGAGTCGGAACACACTTGACGGAGTGGACCGCGACACAGGTCCGGTCCATGAACCGGGAGGTGAAGTAGCTATGTCCAGTGAGATCTTGGGATGGCTGTTGTGGAGCTGGTACAACCTCACACTGTCGCTCGGGCCGATCAGGATGCTCTGATCGGGGGCGACTCGAGCAGCCGGTGGGCCTACAGATCCCCCGGCAACTTGTCCCGGCGGATGTCCCGCCACGACGACTGCCGCAGCACACCGTCCTCGGTGAACCCCTGGTGGCGGACCTCCACCACGAGCTTCGGCAACACCCAGACCGCGTCGCGGCGGGCATCGCTGGGCAGGTCCTCGAGGAACGGACTCGTGCGGCGGCGCAGCGGTTCGAGCTCCTCGAGCAGAGCCTTCCCCTGCCGGTCGCTGAACCCCGTGCCCACCCGGCCGATGTAGGTCAGCCCGGTCTGGGCGGGCAGCCCGAGCAGCAGCGAGCCGAGCGATCCGGAGCGCCCGCCCTTGCCCGGCCGCCAGCCTCCCACCACGGCCTCGGTGGTGGTGAGCAGCTTCTCCTTGAGCCATACCTTGGAGCGCCGTCCCGACTCGTACCGCGAGTCCCGCCGCTTGGCCACGATGCCCTCCCAGCCGGCGTCCTCCGCCTGGGAGAGTGCGCGGTCGCCGGGGCCGTCGAGCACGTCGGGCACATGGATCCGCGGCACCCGCGACAGCCGGTCGACCAGCAGGTCTAACACCTCGCGCCGCCGCTCCCACGGCTGGGTGCGCAGGTCCACGCCGTCCACCTCGAGCACGTCAAAGACGAACAGGTGCACCGGCGGGAGCGATGAGTCGTTGCCCTCAGCCGCGGCCTGCTTGGCCAGCGACGCGAAGTCGGGCACCCCATTTGAGTCCAGGACGACCAGTTCGCCGTCGACCACCGCCGGCACCTCCAGCGCCTGCGCCAGCCCGGGGAATCCATCAGCCAGCCAGTCCATCGAGTGACCGTTGCGACTCACCATCCGGCTCTGCTCGCCATCGGTCGACACGGTCACGCGGTAGCCGTCCCACTTGCCCTCGAACGCCCACTTGTCATCGGGCAGAGCCGTGACCGAGCCGGCCGTGGGGATCATCGGCAGCGGGGGAGTGTCGGGGCGCTCGTCGCGGTCGGAATCTGAACGGTCGGAACTCGACTGGTCGGAGGCAGCCTGGCCCGAGGCCGCCCCGCCCGAGTCATGCGCATCGTCTGAGGGATAGGACGACTTCGGATTGTCGCGGCCGCCATAGAAGGAGTCCTGCGACTGGTCCTTCATGTACTGCACGATCCACTGGTTCTTCTCGGCGCTCGTGCGCACCAGGACGTACCGGCCAGAAACTCGTTCGCCGTTCAGCCATACGATGATCTCGTCCTCGCGCCACTTCTCGCACTCGTAGGTGCCGCGATCCCAGACGGTCATGGTCCCGGCGCCGTACTCGCCCTTGGGAATGGTGCCCTCGAACGTCTCGTAACCCAGCGGGTGGTCCTCGGTGTTGACGGCCAGGCGCCGGTCCTTGGGCTCGGTCGGCAGGTTCTTGGGCACCGCCCACGAGGCCAGCACGCCGTGGTGCTCCAGCCGCAGGTCAAAGTGCAGGCGGCGGGCGTGGTGCTCCTGGATCACAAAGATCGGGCCCTCGCCGTCGGAGCGGTCGGTGTCGACCTCGCCGTCGAACGGTTCCGGGGTGCGGCGGCGGTCGCGCTTGCGGCGGTACTCGTCGAGGCTGGTCACCACCGCGTCGGCGTCGGTGGGGCCGGTGTCGCAGCCCTCCTCGGCCGCGGCGCGGGTGGAATAAGCGCTGCCGGAATCGGAACCGCCGCGCTCGGGGTCCCCGTCATCCGATGACGACGACGAGCTCTTCTTGCTGCCCCCCGACTTTTTCTCCCGCGATGCCGACGTCTTCTTGGCGGCCCCCTTCTCCGACGCGCTGCCCTTCTTCGCCGGGCCCTCCAGCCCCTCGAGCAGGTCGCCCTCGGATTCCAGTCGCTTCAGCATCTCGTCCCAGTGCAGATGCTTGAGCCCGCCGTCGCCGAGTTCCTCCCACGAGCGCGGGGCCGCGACCCACGGTTCGGCCCGGCCGCGCAGTGAGTAGGGCGCAACGGTGGTCTTGGCTCCACTGTTCTGGCTCCAGTCCACGAACACCTTGCCGTCGCGGATGGAGCGCTTCATGGTGGCGGTGACCAGGTCCGGGGTCTGCTTGGCCAGCGACTGGGCGATCTGCTTGGCCACCGCGGAGGCGCCCTTGGAGGAGACGGCCTTGTCCAGTCGGGCGTAGAGGTGGATGCCCTTGGATCCGCTGGTCACCGCGAAGGCGTCGAGGCCGGCTTCGGCGAGCAGGTCGCGCACGCGCAGGGCGACCTGGGCGGTGGTGTCCAGGTCCACGTCCTCACCGGGGTCGAGGTCTATGACGATCCGCCGCGTCCGCCCGGGCTCACCATCCGAGAGTGTCCACTGCGGCACGTGCAGTTCGAGGGCGGCCTGCTGGGCGAACCACGCCAGCGTGGCGGGGGAGTCGAGTACCGGGTAGGTGACCGTGCGCGAGGAGTGCTCGATCGCCACCCGCGACACCCAGTCCGGCACGTGCGAGGGCAGGTTTTTCTCGAAGAACGACTTGTCCTCCGTGCCGTCGGGCCAGCGCTTGCGCGTGACGGGACGCTCCCCGGCGTACGCCATCAGGTGCGGCGCCACGGCCAGGTAGTACTTCAACACATCGGCCTTGGTGGTGCCGGTCGACTCGTAGAGCACCTTGTCGGGGTGGGTGAACCGGATGGTCCGCCCGTCGACCTCGACCGACTCCTTGCCGCCCTTGCTCGCCATGAGTCCACTCTGGCACTCGAGTCGGACATCGGCGACCGCCGAGCCGAAACCCCGCGTCAGTCGACCCGGGTGAGTGACGCAGTGCCTTCGGAGACCGTATTGGTGCGCGGTCCGAAG
>JBKBRA010000108.1:0-4803 GCA_046292305.1 Dietzia sp.
CTCGCCACCTCACGGAGCCCCTCCCCATGACCGATCCCCTCTTCGGTTCCGAACCGTCAGATTTCAGTGCCAAGCCCGACGTGTGCGGCCTCGACGGCGCCCCGCTCGCGGAGGCCTCGTCGCTCGGCCTGCATGTTCCGGTCGGTGACGGCGTCCTCGATCTCGGTTCCCCCGAGGCGGACCTGGACGGGGACGGCTTCATGGAGGCCGTCACCCGGGGGGACGGTCGGGGACTCACCGTCTACACGGACGTCGACGGCGACGGGACCGTCGACCACGTCTCGACCGTCCGTTTCGACGGCAGCTACGACTCCTGGCGGCTGGCCAACCCCGCGGAGGGAGTCCCCTTCGGCGGCTTCACCAACGAGGCCCGTGCCGGTTCCCCCGACTCGTCTCCGACGCCGGCCCGGTGGGAACGCATCGACCACGGCCACATCTGAAAAGTTGAGGCATTACTCACGTCGGGGCCACTATCGGGGGCCGGAAAGCGGCGGGACCATCGGGTTCACGTTAGTCTGTGATGGACACCATGCACCGTGCACGAGGAGCTGTGATGACCACCACCACCATTCCCGGCCTCGAGGGTCAGGCGCCAACCGATCACGCGGAGATGCTCGCGTGGATCGCCGAGGTCGCCGAACTGACCCAGCCGGACCGGGTCGTCTTCGCGGACGGTTCCGACGCGGAGTGGGACCGCCTCACGACGGAACTGGTGGAGCGCGGCACCTTCGTCAGGCTCGACGAGTCCAAGAAGCCCAATTCGTTCCTCGCGCAGTCCGACCCCAAGGACGTCGCCAGGGTCGAGTCGCGGACGTTCATCTGCTCCGAGACCGAAGAGGGCGCCGGTCCCACCAACAACTGGCGTGACCCGGCCGAGATGCGCGGCCACATGACTGAGCTGTTCAGCGGCAGCATGCGTGGCCGCACGATGTACGTCGTGCCCTACTGCATGGGCCCCCTCGACGCCGAGGATCCCAAGCTCGGCATCGAGCTCTCCGACTCCGCCTACGTCGTGGTGTCGATGAAGATCATGACCCGGATGGGCACCGCCGCCCTGGAGAAGATCGGCACCTCCGGCGAGTACGTCAAGGGCCTGCACACCGTCGGCGCCCCCCTCGAGCCCGGCCAGGCCGACGTCCCGTGGCCGTGCAACGAGGAGAAGTACATCACCCACTTCCCGGAGACCCGGGAGATCTGGTCCTTCGGATCCGGCTACGGCGGCAACGCCCTGCTGGGCAAGAAGTGCTTCGCGCTGCGGATCGCCTCCGCCATGGCCCGCGACGAGGGCTGGATGGCCGAGCACATGCTCATCCTCAAGCTCATCTCCCCGGAGGAGAAGGTCTACTTCATCGCCGCGGCCTTCCCGTCCGCGTGCGGCAAGACCAACCTCGCGATGCTGCAGCCCACCATCGAGGGCTGGCGCGCGGAGGTCGTGGGAGACGACATCGCCTGGATGCGCTTCGGTGAGGACGGCCGTCTGCACGCCGTCAACCCGGAGTACGGCTTCTTCGGCGTCGCGCCCGGCACCAACTACTCGTCCAACCCCAACGCCATGAAGACGCTGGAGGCGGGGAACTCCATCTACACCAACGTCGCACTCACGGACGACGGCGACGTGTGGTGGGAGGACCTGGAGGGCACCCCGGACCACCTGATCGACTGGCTCGGCAACGACTGGACGCCCGTCGGCGACGGCGGGGCCGGCAACGCCGCCCACCCCAACTCCCGCTACTGCGTCCCGATCGACCAGTGCCCGGTCACCGCCGCGGAGTTCAACTCGCCCGAGGGCGTGCCGATCTCGGCCATCCTGTTCGGCGGTCGCCGCGCGGACACCGTGCCGCTGGTGAGCGAGGCGCACTCGTGGAACCACGGCGTCTACATCGGGGCCACCCTCTCCTCCGGCCAGACCGCGGCCGCGGAGGGCCAGGTCGGTGCGGTCCGCCGCGACCCGATGGCCATGCTGCCCTTCATCGGTTACAACGTCGGTGACTACTTCCAGCACTGGGTGGACATGGGTACCCGCGGCGGCGACAAGATGCCCAAGGTCTTCCTGGTCAACTGGTTCCGCAAGGGCGCGGACGGCCGCTTCCTCTGGCCCGGTTTCGGCGAGAACAGCCGGGTCCTCAAGTGGGTCGTGGACCGCATCGAGGGTCGGGTCGAGGCGGACGAGACCGTCGCCGGGTTCACCGCCCGCGCCTCGGACATCGACCTCACCGGACTCGACACCTCGATCAAGGACGTCGAGGAGGCCCTGGCGATCGACCCCGAGGAGTGGCGCCGCGAGCTCCCGCTCATCTCCGAGTGGCTGGAGTTCTGCGGGCCCAAGGTCCCGTCCGAGGTCCACGAGCAGTTCGCCGCACTGAAAGAGCGCTTGGGCTGACACGACCGGGCTGACACGACCGGGCTGACACGAGAAGCCGGGCAGAGATTCTCCGACGGGCCGCACCCACTTCCGGGTGCGGCCCGTTCTCGCTGTGTGACGGAACCCTCTTTCCAAGATCTCCAAACGGTGGGACAGTGGTTGCGTCATCAATACACTGAGCGGATGTGTGGAGGAGTGGCATGAAGGTCGCCGCTGCCGGACTCATAGCTCTACCCCTGGTCGTGGGAGGGCTGGGGATCGCGGCTGCGGTCGTGGTCCTCGGACCGCCGGAGGCCACTGCGCCGCCCGATGACGAGATGACCGAGGAGATCGCCTCGCGCGGATCGGGAGAATCGACCACCCGCGACGGCACCGCCATCGAGGGCTCGAGACCGCACCTGACGGTGCGAGCCGGCACCCCCACGGTCATGATCGCCGGGACGATCCCGGGATTTCTCGCCCTCCTGCCGGCGACGGCGAACACCCTCCCCGCGCTGGCGCCCTTCACGAGTGCGACCGCCCAACCCGGCGGTTCGGGCACTGGTCCGCGGACGGGCCCGGCCCCGGCGCCGGTCGGCGGCCCGACCCCGACAGCGGAGAACCTCTCCGCCGCACCCTCGCCCGCACCCGACTCACGCAACTCCGCCCCGACCCGGGACTCCCCGGCGGGACAGACTGTCGACGGGGGCTCCGTCCGGGCGACCGCCGTCGGTGGCCCCGCGCTTCTCACGACCGGCACGTCAGCGGAGCGCCCCACGAGCGGATACGCCGCGGGCGGCCCCCCGGCGAACCGCACCCCACCGCCACACGCCGCGGAGACGGGACGCCCCGATCACGCCGGGACCACCGGGCCGCCCCCGCACGCGTCAGCCGAGCCGCGCGGTAACGGGGCGCTCCGGGACTACTCGCGATCCGACACTCGTCCATCACCGGAGTGACCCCGCGGTTACGGAGCGCGCACTCGGTCCGGTGGTGGTATTCGGCGCGCCTGCGCATCACGCTGGGCATCACACTCACCTCCGCCGCCGTGTTCACCGCGATGGTGTTGTTCACGCTGCAGGTGCTCTACCTCACCGCCGAGCGGGCGACCGACCTGCGCCTCAACCGTGAAGCGGCGGACTTCTCGACGTTCATGGACGCCGGGATCCTGCCGTCGTTCGAGTCGGAGAGCCCCACCACCGAGCAGTTGATCCGCGCCTATCTGGCCCAGCAGTACCCGTCGGCCGAACTGCTCCTCGTCGGGACCGCCGACACCTCGGGGACGCAGTTCACACTCTCGAGGTTCAGCTCGGAGGACGACACCCTGTTCCCACCGGCCATGCGTTCCCAGATCCAACGGATCGGGCTGGTGTCCGACGAGGGGTCCGGTGTCATCGACGGCACCGTGCGCTGGCGGAAAGCCGAGGTCGACAGCCCGGCCGGACCGTCGAACATCGTGGTCGCGATCAGCGACGCGCCCACCCGCGAGGACACCGGTCGCGTCGCCGACCTGCTCCTGAGTACCGGCGCCGGCGGCATCGTCCTCAGCGCCCTCGTGGCATGGCTCCTGGCCGGCCGGATGATCGTCCCCGTCCGGAGGATCCGCGAGGCCGCGGAGACGATCTCCGCCGCGGACCTGTCACGACGGGTCCCCGTCGACGGTCCGGACGAGATCGTCTCCCTGGCCGACACGGTCAACGCGATGCTCGAGCGCGTGGAGGAGGCCTACCGGACGCAGAGGGAGTTCCTCGACGACGCCGGCCACGAACTCCGCACGCCGCTGACCGTGGTCCAGGGGAACCTCGATCTCATGCCCGAGGATCCGACCGAGCGGGCCGAGACCACCCGCATCATGCAGGACGAGCTGTCCCGCATGACCAGGATCGTCGAGGACCTGCTCACCCTGGCGCGCTCCGACCGCCCCGACTTCCTCCGGACCGCCCCCACGGACGTCGCCGAACTGGTGTTGGACGTCGAGGCCAAGATCGATGTGATCGCGGACCGCGAGTGGTCGGTGCTCCCGTACGCCGAGGACGTGGCCCTGCTGGACCAGCACCGGATCACCCAGGCGCTCATCCAGTTCTGCTCCAACGCCGTCCGGTTCACCGGCCCGGGCGATCTGATTGAGATCGGCTGCCGCGTGATCGCCCCCGGGGATCCGACGGTCACCGATGAGCTGGCGGCCGGCCCGCTGCCCGAACCGCCGCGTCGCGAGAACTACCGGCGACGGGTGCTGTGGTGGGTGCGCGACAGCGGCCCGGGGATCCCGCCCGGGGAGGAGGAGAGCATCTTCGAGCGGTTCCACACCGCCCGCGGACAGTTGCGCGACGGGCGCGGGGGAACCGGACTGGGGTTGGGGGGGGGCGCGGCACCCCCCCCCGCCCCCACGGCGGCCTCCACCGACTCCGGGTTCCGGCCCAGCACCCGCGTCCACGCCCCGCATCCCTCGGGCAGTGTGCTCA
>JBKBRA010000109.1:0-4735 GCA_046292305.1 Dietzia sp.
TAACAAGTAACCCGATGTGCGGATGGATACTGGCTCTATGACGAACGGGCCCGAGCACCCCGAGGCGATCGAGCGGATTCGGGCAGCCGTGGCCTCAGTGAAGTCGGACGTGCGTGGCCTCTCCCAAGCCGACGCCGAGGGCCGCTTGGTCTCGGCGCTTCGGCAACACGACGCCTTTCTGTCCAGGGCTTCCGTGCGGGTGCTGGCTCGCGACCTGCGAGACCCATGGTGGGCGCGGAGGCATCCCGTGAAGGCCTTCCGCCAGACGCGGCAGCTCTTCGCAGAGCCGGACCTGGAGTCCGGAGGCAGCGAAGCCGAAGCCGACGAGCTCAGCCGCCGACTACGGGAGTTTCAAGGAGTCGAGGGCGTGAGCAGCCGCCGAACCATGGACGGCATGGAGCATGTGGTCACCATCGATCCGTGGTCTGATGAGCTCGCGGATCGTGTACGCCACGCTGCCGCGCCAACCGAGGTCATCGTTCGCCCGGTATAGCTGCTGCTCCCTCACGCGCAACGTCCGCTCATGCCTGCGGGCTCCGGTGATCAGCTGGTACCGCTTGTCTCTCAGTGACGCCCGGTGACGTAGTACGCCGCATCGAAGTCAGCGCCCCCGTGCTCCTCCTCCTCCGTGTCGCTGGCTGCGTGCTCGTCCAGCCAGACGATCGCAGCGTCGATGTGGCAGGTGACATGTGGACCGATGCGCTCCGCCGCCGCATTGGGGTCTTCCCCGCCCTCGCCAACCGTTCAACAGTCGGACCCGCGCCAACCGCGGTGGGCGGGTCGGACGCTCGTGGTGCGGACAGCGACACCATTCCGGAAGCACAGCATCCGGAATCCTGCCTACCTCCTGGTCGTGGCTACTCAATGGACCCTGGGCTGTGACGCGAATGATCCCCACCTGTTGGCGAACTTCTGGGCGCATGCGCTCAACTACGTGTTGGAACCCGGATACGACGATCCCGACGGCGCATCCATCGTCGATCCCGAAGGCAAGGGACCAGCCATCGGATGGCTGCGGGTGCCGGAAGGGAAGTCGGCGAAGAATCGCATTCACATCGACATCCGCGTCGATGGTGAGGGTCCTTGGGACATGACCGTCCGGGAGCGCCTGATTCGAGCCAAGGTCCCGACCCTCGTCGCGCTCGGCGCCACCGTTGTCCGCGAGGAACACTACGGCGAGGTCCTCGGACACGTCGTCATGCTGGACCCTGAGGGCAACGAGTTCTGTGTGGCCTGACGGCGCGGACACGTCCGCACATGCTTGCGTCTAGTGGGACTTTGGAACCCGCTCACTGAGGAGCGCGTCCCAGTACTGGGTGGGGTCATGTCCTCACCGGCCCAGAAGGGAGGCCGCGATGAAGAAGTGGCCGTTCGGCCTAGCCGTGCTTCTGCTCGCCCTCGGAGCGGCAGTCGCAGGTTCCGGCGCAGGAATCGCTAGTCCAGTGGCCACCTACACTGACGACGACGCGCCCGCCTTCATGGCGGCACCCGCAGGAACCCTCGTCCTTGAGCAGGGATGCCTCTACGTGCCCACGGAAGTCGACGCCTGCCCGTCTTCCATGAAGAGGAAGTCGCCTGGAACCCTGACTCGCGCGAGTTGACCTATGGCGGAGAGACGTACCGGCTCGGTGACCACATAGAACTCATGGGGGGCATCATGAACCTCCGAGACCTCGAGGGCCTGAGGCTCCCGAAGGGCTGCGTCCCCGGCGAGGACCCGGTGGTAGTTGCGCCATCACGGTAGGCCGCGTCGGCATCAGGCGTCCGCATCTGACGATGTGCCTGCGTCGCCGAGCCGACCACGTTGCCTATCGCCAGGAACCGAACCCGGTCATACTCCGTCACATGAGCATGGCGGCGGTCGCACAGGCTTCGCGCTGGGCCGCAGCGGTGGTGTTGCTCTGCTCGCTCAGCGCGTGCAGCGCGGAGAGCGAGGAGAGCAGTGCTGGGCCAACGCCTGGCAGCGCGCAACAGGGCAGCCCCGGACAGGGCAAGGGGTCCAGCAAGGACTTGGATCGGCTGCAAGGGGACGCCGAGTCGGCCGCAGGGCAGATAGCGTCGGGCGACGGTCTTCGGGTGGAGAACAAGACCGGCGGACCCGTCGTGCTCATCTTTCCCGACGGAGACACCGCCGAGGTGGCTGCGGGCAAGCTGGTGACCATCCTCCGGCCCTGCCCAGAAAGGCTGCCTCTTCAGGCTGAGAGCACGACCGGAGACCTCATCGCCGAGCGTGGTGGGCCCTGTCGTGAGCGTGACACCTGGACCCTCGAGTGACTCGCAGCCGGGTCACTCCTTCTGCCTTGCCGGTCGCCGAGAGTGCAGGACGATGAGCACCAGCATGACGAGCGAGGAGGCAAGGAGGAAGGCGGCGAGCACGCCTGGGCCCGAGCGGACCAGTTCCCCCAGCCCGCCAAGACCGGTGAACACAACCAGGACGACCGGTAGGTGGAACCTCCCACTCCACGGCGACCAATCCTGGGACCGCAACGGCTCGCGCGGGCGCTCCAACCAACTGGCCCACCACTCACTGATCCAGTGCGAGTGAGACTCAGTTCGTGAGCACTGTGAGCAGTGGGCGCGACCGGATCTCATCGGGACCGGATAGCGAAAGGGCCCCAGGAGCGCGGCGATCTGTGTCCCGAGCAAGGCGCTCAGGGCGACCACCGCCAACCACTCAGGCAAACTCCCGCAGCCTCTCCATCGTCAGGGCCACGACGGTCCCCTTGAGTTTCTAGTACAACAGTGTCGTATTCGCCCGTCGCCGTTCGTGGACCAGGTGAACGCGGGCCACCGGGTCCGCCACCACAGAAGGAGCAGTCATGGCGGAGTACCTCCTGTACTTCAACCAGCAGTGGGTGGGCGACCACTCCGAGGAGTGGTTCCGCGGGCGCGCGCCGCTCGCCATGGGGGTCGTGGACGAGATGAAGGCTGCCGGCGTCTACGTCTTCGCCGGCGGGCTGGAGGAGGACGGCCCGGTCTACAGCGTCGACCCGACCGGTGACGAGGTGCTGGTCACCGACGGACCGTTCGTCGAGACCAAGGAGTGGCTGGGCGGGTTCGCGGTCGTGGACGTGCCCGACGACGAGACCGCCCAGCTGTGGGCGAGGAAGATCTCGGAGGCGTGCGGCTGGCCCCATGAGGTACGCCGCTTCGCGCCGCCGCCCCAGATCGAGTGACTCGCCCAGGCTGACTCAGGACCGAGCCTCGGCCTCCACGTCGGCGCTGACCTCAGCGGTCTCCCAGAGGCGCACCAGGAGCAGGTACGCCGCGCCGGTCACCACGAAGCCGACGAGCCAGGCGAGGTCGAGGTTGCGCAGCGGTGCCGCGAGCGGACCGGTGAAGAGCGGCGTCACCATGAAGGGGAGCTGCGCGGCGAGGCCCACGGCATAGCTGGTCAGCCCGACCCGGTTCCACCGGCCGTACTGCCCGCCGTCGCGGGCGAAGAGGTCCGCGAGGGCGTAGTGCCCCTTGCGGACGATGAAGTAGTCCGCGAGGTTGATGGCCGACCACGGGATCAGCACGTAGAGCAGCAGCAGGAGGAAGCTCTCGAAGGTGACCATGAAGTTGCCCTGCCCCAGGAGCGCGACCAGGGTGGCGACCGCGCCGCACACCAGGGTCGTCACCACGCGGATGCGGGTCGTCACGGTGACCGTGAACGCCGACTGCAGCACGGTCAGCGCGTTCATCACCGCGGAGTAGAGCTCGACGCCGTTGATCAGGGCCGAGCTGACCGCGAAGATCACCAGGGCGATGATCCCGATCCAGGCGAGATGGTCCGAGAGCGCGGCGAGGGGGTTGTCGGGGTTCGCGGCCCCGAGCAGCACACCGAGGACCATCACGAAGACCGAGCTCCCGACCAGGCCGAGGTAGGTGCTCCAGAACGCCGAGCGGGGGCCGGTCTGCTTCGGCAGGTAGCGCGTGTAGTCCGAGACGTACGGCGCGTAGGCGAGCTGCCAGACGATGCCGATGGCGAGCATCCCGAAGAAGCCCTCGAAGCTGAAGGCTGCCTCCGCACGCTGCGAGGTGACCTCGGGCCTGGTCCAGAGCAGCGCCATCGTGACCGCGACCGTGATGCCGATCAGGACCGAGAGGTAGACCATCGTCCGGCGCAGGATGTCGTAGCCGTAGACACACAGCACCACGCCGATGATCGCGAAGACGATGATGACCAACGAGCCGTTGAGCTCCGGGAACACCACGGCGAGCGAGTCCTTGGCGACGATCAGGATGCTGGCGAAGAAGCCCAGGAACATGATCAGCGCGATGACCGCGAAGAGGCTCCCGCCCTGATAGCCGAACTGCGCCCGGGCCTGCAGCATCTGCGGGATGCCCAGGTGCGGCCCCTGGGACGCGTGCAGCGCGGCCCCGACGGCGCCGATCACGTTGCCGACCAGGATGGCGACGATGCTCCACCCGATGGTGAGGCCGTAGCCACCGCTCGCGACGGCGCCGGTGACGACGGCCAGCGGCAGCATGTTCAGCCCGACCCAGATGGCGAACAGGGACCATGGGGTCCCGGTGCGCTTGGTCTCCGGGATGGGCAGGATGTGCTCCTGCTCGAACTTCACGAACGTCGCGCTGGGTTCTGGTGCTTGCTGGCTCATGATCACTCTCTCTGGCCGCCTCAGTTTACGGCCGGCGAAGTGGTGCTGGTCACACCATCCTCAGCGAGCGATCACCCATCTGTACAACACACAAACACGACGATTGGCATCAGGAAATCAGATGCTCGACC
>JBKBRA010000110.1:0-4688 GCA_046292305.1 Dietzia sp.
GCCACCCCCATCAGAGGGGTGGCGCCACCTAATCCGGGGGGAATGCGGCGCGGAGACCGGGTCAGACGCCGCCTCGCTGGCCGACGGCGGCGGCGAAGACGCGGACGATCTCGTCGGGCGTCCGCGCCACGTGGCTACTGCCCCCGGTCGCCCGGGAGATCTCGGCGAGGGTCTCCGGATCCGCGTCGTCGAGTAGACCGACGGTCACCACGATCACCGGCCCGGAGGGGTCGACCATCCCGAGTCCGCCGGGCCCGCAGACGGTCAGGTCATCTTCCGCGGAACACGGGGGGCCGCTTCTCCTCCCGGGCCGCGCGCGCCTCCGCCATGTCCTCGCTGTGCCAGGCCAACTGCTGGAGCTCGGTGTGTTCGTCACGGGGAAGGAGCCGGGCGTCGTCGTCATTGATCACGGACTTGATGTGCCGCAGGCTGAGCGGGGCGAACCGTGAGATCTCGGCCGCCAGTTCCATCGCCGTGTCGAGGTCGCCGATCTCGTTGGCCAACCCGATCCGGGCCGCCTCCTCCGCCCCGACCGGACGGGCGGTCATGAGAACCGACCGCGCGTGCCCTCCGCCGACCACGTTGGCGAGCCGCTTGATCGTCCAGTTGTCCAGCGCGAGGCCCACCTTGACGACGGGGACGGCGAACACCGCGCCGGGCGACACCACACGGAGATCCGCGGCCAGGGCGAGTTGGACCCCCGCACCCACGGCGGGCCCGTTGACGGCCGCGATGACGGGGACCGGTACCGATTCCACGGCTCTGAGCATCCCCGCGTGGGCGTCGTAGAAATTCAGGTTGTAGACGCCGCCGGACAGGTCGGCGCCCGCGCAGAAGGCGGTCCCCGCTCCGGTCACGACGATCGCGCGTACCGGGTCCTCGCCTTCGGCCGCGGCGCCCGCGGACTCGATCGCCTCCCGCAGGGCCGTACACACCTCGGCGTCCAGGGCGTTTCGGGTGCTGTGCCGGTCGATGGTGACGACGGCGACGGAACCGTCCCTGCGTGAGTCGATCATGGCGGCGGGGCCTCCTGGTTCGTCGCGGGTCGGTACGTCGCGGGGGTACTACCCTGCACCCCGCGACCGACGATACCTGCTGGTGAGCGTGCCCACCGTACGATGCGTCCATGGCACGAACCGGAGCTATGCAGATCCTCGACATGGTCCTCGACGACAGCTCGTTCCGGTCCTGGGACGGTGCTCCACTGCGCTCACCCCAGGTCGACTCGGTCCCGGGCTACGAGGCGTCCCTCGAGCGCGCGGCGAAGGCCTCCGGCGTGGACGAATCCGTCATCACCGGGGAGGGGACCCTACTGGGTCGGCGGGTCGTGTTCATCGCCTGCGAGTTCGACTTCCTGGCCGGGTCGATCGGCATCGCCGCGGCGGAGCGGATCGTGTCGGCGATCGAGCGCGCCACCGCCGAGCGGTTGCCGATCCTGGCGTCCCCGACCTCGGGCGGGACCCGCATGCAGGAGGGCACGATCGCCTTCCTCCAGATGGTCAAGATCTCCGCCGCCGTGGCCGGGCACAAGTCGGCGGGGCTGCCCTATCTGGTGTACCTTCGCCACCCGACCACCGGTGGCGTGTTCGCCTCCTGGGGGTCGTTGGGCCACGTGTCCGTCGCCGAACCCGGCGCGCTGATCGGGTTCCTGGGGCCCCGGGTCTACGAGGCCTTGTACGACGCCCCCTTCCCCGAGGGCGTCCAGGTCTCGGAGAACCTCGCCCGCCGCGGGATGATCGACGGCGTACTCCCTCCCGAGGGGGTCCGGGACCTCACGGCCAGGGCACTGCGAGTGCTCTGCGAGGACCCGCCCTCCCGAGACGAGCCGACGCCGCCGCACGGTCCCGTCCCCGAGCCGGAGACCGACGACGCCGCGGCCCCGGACGCGTGGGACGCCATCACCCGGTCCCGCCGGGGTGACCGCCCGGGCGCGCGCGCATTCCTCGCCCGGGTCTCCCCGGACCGGGTGCCGCTGTCCGGCACCGGGCAGGGTGAGGACAGTGGCTCGCTCCTGCTCTCCCTGGCGCGGTTCCGGGGCCAGTCCGCCGTGGTCCTGGCCCAGGACCGTGATGCGGAGAGCGAGACGAGCCCGCTCGGCCCGTCCGCTCTGCGGTCGGCGCGACGCGGCATGCGGATCGCCGCCGAGGTCGGGGTCCCACTGGTCCTGCTCATCGACACCCGTGGCGCGGCGCTGTCCCGAGAGGCCGAGGAGGGGGGCCTGGCGGGTGAGATCGCGCGCAGTCTGGCCGACCTGGTGACGCTGCCCACCCCGACGGTCTCGGTGATCCTCGGTCAGGGCACCGGCGGCGCCGCGCTGGCGATGCTCCCGGCCGACCGGGTGCTGTGCGCCCGTCACGGTTGGCTCGCCCCGCTCCCTCCCGAGGGGGCGAGCGCGATCCTCTACCACGAGACCTCCCGAGCGCCCGAGGTCGCCCGGTCCCAGGGCATCACCTCGGCCGACCTCCACGGGGCGGGGATCGTCGACGTCGTGGTACCCGAGCGGCCCGACGCGGCGGACGAGCCGGACGCGTTCTGTGACCGGATGGCCGACGCCGTCGCCGCCGCGCTGATCGAGGTCCGGCGGCGTCCCCCCGAGCGGAGGTACGCCGAGCGGATGTCCCGCTATCGGGAGCTCGGCCTGCGACTAGAGTGAGTCGTGTCACAGTCCGTCGGCTCTGATCGGCGGTCACACTCCCGCACGTGAGGGGCCCACCGGATGTCGAACTCCCCGACCTCGTCGACCTACGCCGAGGCGCACCGGCTCTCGATCGCCGACCCCGACGCCTTCTGGCTCGAGGTGGCCGGGGGGATCGACTGGACCACACCCCCCACCACCGCGGTCGACGACTCGCGCCCGCCCTTCTACCGCTGGTTCCCCGACGGGGAGCTCAACACGTCCTACAACTGCCTGGACCGTCACGTCGAGGCGGGACGGGGGGACCAGGCCGCGTACATCTACGACTCGGCGGTGACCGGGGTCAAGGAGACCATCACCTACTCCCAACTCCTCGAACAGGTCGAGGCGTTCGCCGGTGCGCTCGCGGCCGAGGGCGTGGGACGCGGAGACCGGGTCGTCATCTACATGCCGATGGTCCCGCGTGCCGCGGTGGCGATGCTCGCGTGCGCCCGGCTCGGTGCCGTGCACTCCGTGGTGTTCGGAGGTTTCGCCGCACCGGAGTTGGCCATCCGGATCGACGACGCCCGGCCGAAGGTCGTGGTGACCTCGCCCGGAGGCATCGAACCCACCCGCAAAGTGCCGTACTTCCCGATGGTCGCCAAGGCGCTGGAACTCACCCGGCACGCCCCCGGCGCCGTGATCGTGGCCGGCCGTCCGGACCAGTTCCCGGACGAGACCTTCCCCGGGACACCGGGCACCACATGGACCGATTGGGACGAGGCCGTGGCAGCCTCTGAACCCGCCGCACCGGTCCCCGTCAAGGCGACGGACCCGCTCTACATCCTCTACACCTCCGGGACCACGGGCCTGCCCAAGGGCGTCGTTCGGGACAACGGTGGCCACGCGGTCGCGCTGGCGTGGTCGATGTGGAACGTCTACGGGGTCCGTCCCGGCGAGGTCTGGTGGACGGCGTCAGACGTGGGGTGGGTGGTCGGCCACTCCTACATCGTCTACGGGCCCCTGCTGGTGGGCGCCACGTCGATCATCTACGAGGGCAAGCCCGTCGGCACCCCGGACGCCGGCGCGTTCTGGCGCGTGATCTCCGAACACCGGGCCGTGGCCCTGTTCACCGCCCCGACCGCCGTCCGGGCGATCCGCAAGGTGGACCCGGAGGGCGGGGAGGTCGCCAAGTACGACCTGTCCTCCCTGCGGACCCTGTTCTGCGCGGGCGAGCGCCTGGACCCGGACACCTACCGGTGGGCCACCGACACCCTGGGGACACCCGTGGTGGACAACTGGTGGCAGACCGAGACCGGGTGGCCGATCGCCTCGAACCTGCGTGGGCTCGACCCGATGCCGATCAAGGCCGGGTCCCCGACGGTGCCGGTACCCGGATACGACCTGCACGTGCTGGACTCCCGGGGCAACCCGCTGCCCGCCGGGGAGGAGGGGAACCTGGCGATCAGGTTGCCGATGGCGCCTGGCACCCTGTCGGGGCTGTGGGACGACGACGAGAGGTTCGTCTCCTCGTACATGTCCGTCTTCGAGGGGTACTACTCGACCGGTGACGGCGGGTACCTCGACGAGGACGGGTACGTCTACGTGATGGGGCGGACCGATGACGTCATCAACGTCGCCGGGCACCGACTGTCGACGGGCTCGATGGAGGCCGTGATCGCCACGCACCCGGCCGTGGCCGAGGCTGCAGTCATCGGTGTGAAGGACGAGCTCAAGGGTCAGCGCCCGGTCGGGTACGTGGTCCTCAAGTCCGGTCAGGTCCGCGACCCCGAGGAGCTGCGGGCCGAGCTGGTGGCGATGGTCCGTGAGGAGATCGGCGCGGTGGCCACCTTCCGCGACTGCACGGTCGTGCAGGGCCTGCCCAAGACCCGCTCGGGCAAGATTCTGCGTAAGACCATGCGGCAGATCGCTGACGGTCAGGAGGACGTGGTGGTCCCGTCGACGATCGAGGACCCGGGCGTGCTCGACGACCTGGCGCCCCTCCTGCGGCAGCTGGAGTAAGACTCGAGCCTGCGGCAGCAGGAGTAGGACCCGAACCGGCGGCAGCAGGGTC
>JBKBRA010000111.1:0-4616 GCA_046292305.1 Dietzia sp.
CGAGACCACGCTCGAGGAGGGCCTGCTCGCCGAGCAGAACGCCTTCTACGCGCTGTTCGCCACGGAGGACCAGTCGGAGGGCATGTCCGCGTTCGCCGAGAAGCGCAAGCCCGAGTGGCGTCGCTGAGCCACGACGTGACCCCGGGGTTGGCGCACGGTCACCTCGCCGGGGGCGGGAGCGGGCGCGCCGATGCCCGCCGGGCCCCCGGCGACCCTCTGCCCGTGCTGGTCCTCACCGGCTACCTGGGCGCGGGCAAGACCACACTGCTCAATCACCTGCTCGGTGGAGCCCCGGGCCTGCGCATCGCGGCGATCGTCAACGACTTCGGTGAGATCGACGTGGACGCCACCTCGGTGGCCGGCCGCGTGGACTCCATGGTCTCGTTGGCCAACGGATGCGTCTGTTGCGAGGTCGACGCGAGCGAGCTCGGCGACACCCTGGCCCGGTTGGCCGACCCCGGGCTCGGCCTGGACCTCGCGGTGATCGAGGCCAGCGGGCTGGCCGAGCCGGCGATCCTGTCACGGATGGTCCACGAGGTACCGCGGGACGTGGTGCGGCACGCGGGCATGGTCCAGGTCGTCGACGCCGAAGGGCTCGACGACGCCATGGCGCGGCACCCGCGACTGTCGGCGCATCTGGCGGAGGCCGACCTCGTCGTCGTCAACAAATGTGACCTCGTGGACCGCACGCGATTCGACGGGATCCGGGCGACGATCCGCCGGCACGCCCCCAGGGTCGCCGTGCTGCCCGCGGTCAGGGCGTCGGTCCCGACGGGGCTGCTGTTGGGGATGGAACCGGACCGGGCAACCGCTGACGCGCGGTCGGGCGATCAGGTCCACCCTCATGACCACTCGCACCTCCACTCCCACCTCCACCATGGCTATCGGGCCCTCACCGTGACCCCGGCCGGGCACCTGCATCCCCGTCGGTTCCTGGCCGCGCTCGCCGCGCCGCCGACCGGTGCCTACCGCGCCAAGGGCACGTTGACCCTGGCCACCGCCGACGGCCCGCGACGATACGAGGTGGCGCTCGTGGGCCGCAGGCTCGAACTCCGTGCGGGCGGAGAGGGCACCGAGGGGTTGGTGGTGATCGGTGTCGATCTGGATGACGACGAGGTGACGCGGTTCCTCGACGACTCCGTGCTGGCCCCGGGGGAGGCGGTCGACGCTGACGCCGATCTGGGCCTGCACCCGTACCTGGTGGGCGACCCGGACTCGAGCGACGTCGAGGAATGGATCTACGACGAACAGCGCGCCGCGCCCCTCACCGGAGCCGCCGCGATGCTGGCGGATCCCGAGGACCCGGAGGCATTCGATCCAGCTTTCACTCCCTGAGTGCACTCCGGTTGGGAAGCGCGGCGGGCCACCCCCGGGGACATAGGGCGGCGGCGGCCGACTGGGGTCGGCACCGGCCCGACCACGTGCGTATAGTGGCGCTGACGATGGTGATGTGTGGCACTTGCGGGGGGTCGTCCCCTACTCGCGGTGGGGGTATGCCACGGACGTGGGAGGAGACCTCATGGACGAGGAGAACACCGGCCGTGGTGTAGCCGGGAGTGCCGCGAGCGAGGCGCAGCGGCGCAGGCGCGATCTGGCATCCGTCCGCAGCGCGATCTCCGCCCTGCGGGAGGCCACGGGCATCCCCGTGACCATCGGCGGAGTGGTCGGCGAGGGCCACACCCTGGTGTTGTCCGAGTCCCTCGGGATGCGGACCTCGGCGATGAAGGACCTCACGGTCCACTACGGCGCCGGCGTCGGTGGTCGGGTCATGGCCACCGGCAAGCCCGTCGGGGTGGCCGACTATCCGCGCGCCGGTGTGATCACCCATGAGTACGACCTCCCGGTGTTGTCCGAGGGGTTGCGGTCGATGGCGGCGATTCCGGTAGTGGTGGGCAAGGACGTGCGGGCGGTGCTCTACGCCGGCGTGCACTCCTCGGTCCGCTTCGGGGAGAAGGTCCTCAACCAGATGGCGGCCACGGCCCGCGCCCTGGAGCAGGAGATCGCGGTGAACGACGCGCTCGCCGCTCGTGGAGCCGCCCCGATGGGTCCGGGGGCAGGCGAAGGGCGATGGGATGACGTCCTGTCCAACGAGCGCATGCGCGACACCCATGCGCGGCTGCGGATGTTGGCCTCCCGTACCGAGGACCCCGATGTGCGAGCCGAGCTCGAACGGATCTGCGCCGAGATGGTCTCCCCGCCGCCGGAGATGCCCACGGCACGCCTGTCCCGCCGGGAACTCGACGTGCTGGCCTGCGTGGCGCAGGGCAAGACGAACATCGAGACGGCCGCCGACATGGGGATCGGCGCGGAGACGGTGAAGAGCTACCTCCGTTCGGTCATGCGCAAACTCGACGCACACACCAGGTTCGAGGCGGTCAACGCGGCGCGTCGGATGGGCGTCCTGCCCTGATCCTCGTGCGCCTGTACGTCTCTGCTGGGATCAGCCGCGCTCGCCGCCGGGGACCCAGAGGACGTCACCGTCCGGATTGGCCACCCGGCCCAGGACGAACAACAGGTCCGACAGGCGGTTGAGGTACGTGGCCGGCAGGGCGGACGTGGTCTCGGGATGCGCCTCCACCGCGGCCCAGGCGGCGCGCTCGGCACGCCTGACCACGGTGCGGGCGACGTGCAGGTAGGCGGCGCCGGGGGTCCCGCCGGGCAGGATGAAAGAGGTCAGGTCGGGCAGTCCTGCGTTGAACTCGTCGATCCACCCCTCGAGCCGCTCGATGTAGGACTGCTCGATCCGCAACGGGGGGTACTTGGGGGCCTCGACCACCGGGGTGGAGAGATCGGCCCCGGCGTCGAAGAGGTCGTTCTGCACGATCCGGAGCACGGTGGCGACCCGACTGTCGAGGTCACCGCAGGTCAGGGCCACCCCGAGGGCGGCGTTGGCCTCGTCGCAGTCCGCGTAGGCGTCCAAGCGGGTGTCGTTCTTGCTCACCCGGGAGAAATCTGAGAGTCCCGTGGTCCCGTCGTCGCCGGTCCGGGTATAGATCTTGGTGAGATGCACAGCCATGCCGCCAACTTACGCGCGCAACGGGCGCGCCGGCTCCGCTGGTCGCTCCCGGTTCTCGCCTAAGGTGGACGCGTGAGCGGTAACCCCACGTCCCGCGAGGAGAGCTTCCTCGTCACCGGCGGAACCAGACTGGCCGGCGAGGTCTCTGTCGCCGGCGCCAAGAACAGCGTGCTCAAGCTGATGGCGGTGGCACTGATGGCGGAGGGGCGCACCACCCTGACCAACTGCCCGGACATCTCCGACGTGCCCGCGATGGCGGATGTCCTGCGGCACCTCGGGTGCACCGTCGAGATCGCCGGCGGCACGGTCGTGATCGACACGCCGTCGGACCTGGGACACGTCTCCGACGACAAGGCCGCGCAGCGCCTCCGGGCCTCCGTCTGCATCCTGGGGCCACTGGTCGGTCGCCACCACCGGGCGGAGCTGGCGATGCCGGGCGGGGACGCGATCGGCGACAGACCACTCAACTGGCACCGGGAGGCGCTCGAGAAATTGGGCGCCACCACCAGGATGGACCACGGCCGCCTGGTCGCCGAGGCCACCGAACTGAAGGGCGCCCGGTACAAACTCGAGTTCCCTTCGGTGGGAGCCACGGAGACGTTCCTGTTCGGTGCCGTGCTGGCGAAGGGCACGTCGACCCTCGTCAACGCGGCCCGCGAACCGGAGATCGTGGACATCTGTGACCTGCTGTCCAAGATGGGCGCCCAGATCAGCGGTGCGGGGACCAGCACGATCACCATCGAGGGGGTCGGGTCGCTGAGCCCGGTGAGCCATCGGGTGATCGGCGACCGGATCGTCGCCGCGACCTGGGCGATGGGTGCCGTGATGACACGTGGGGACGTCACGGTCAAAGGGATCGACCCGATGTTCATCCACGTGGTGTTGGAGAACCTCCGGGGAGCGGGAGCGCAGGTCTCGACAGGTGCGGACTGGGTGCGGGTCGTTCAGGAGGGTCGCCCCCGCGCACGGGACGTGCGGACACTGCCGTTCCCCGGTTTCCCGACCGACCTCCAGCCGATGGCGATCGCCCTCGCCTCGGTGGCGGACGGCTCGTCCGTGATCACGGAGAACCTCTTCGAGGCGCGCTTCCGCTTCGTGGAGGAGATGGTGCGTATGGGAGTGGACGCCGAGACCGACGGGCACCACGCCAAGATCCGGGGTCGCGAACGACTGGACTCCGCCACCGTGTGGGCCAGTGACATCCGCGCCGGCGCCGGCCTGGTCCTCGCCGGGATGTGCGGGGACGCCGTGACCGAGGTCTGCGAGATCTTCCACATCGACCGCGGTTACCCGGACTTCATGGAGAAGGTGCGGTCCCTGGGGGGCCGGATCGAGCGCGTCGATACGGACCGGTGACAGTGCCTCGGTGGCGCGCAACTGGCCCGTGACCTGGCGATTTGCGTTTGGGTTCACGTCTGCGTAACTTATTGGAAGTCGCCGAGAGTGAGCCCGGACCGAGAGGTTCGAGCGGTGGGAGGTGATGTGTTCCAGGTGGTGGTGAGGTTGCCCGGTTTGACTGGGTGGGCCTCAAGCCGCTAGGCTGGAGAAGTTGCCCCGAAACGGGCGGCGAGAAGTGTGATGCCCTTGTGATCCGGTGGTC
>JBKBRA010000112.1:0-4531 GCA_046292305.1 Dietzia sp.
AAGAACGCTCCCCGCGTGACCATCACCCACCACCCGGACGTCCGCCGGGCGCTCATCCGCCAGAAGGCGTTCGCCGAGGGCCTGCGCGCGGTGTACATGTACACCGCCGCCCATCAGGACGTGTCGATCGCCGAGCGTGTCTCCGGTGCCGACGGCGAGCTCGCCCACCGCGTCAACGACCTGCTCCTGCCGATCGTCAAGGGCGTCGGTTCCGAGCGGGCGTACGAGCTGCTCACCGAGTCGCTGCAGACCTTCGGTGGCTCGGGCTTCCTGCAGGACTACCCGATCGAGCAGTACATCCGCGACGCCAAGATCGACTCCCTCTACGAGGGCACCACCGCGATCCAGGCGCAGGACTTCTTCTTCCGCAAGATCGCCCGCGACCGCGGCACCGCGATCGGCCACGTGTCGGCGCAGATCAAGAAGTTCCTGGACAGCGACGCGTCGGGCGGGCAGCTGGCCGCCGAGCGCGAGGTCCTGGCCACCGCGCTCGCCGACGTCGAGGCGATCATCGGCACCTGCTTCGACCACCTGCTGGGTTCGCAGGACGACCCGACGCGCCTCTACACCGTCGGCCTGGCGTCGGTGCGCCTGCTCATGGCGTTCGGCGACCTGATGATGGGCTGGCGACTGCTCGTCGGCGCCGAGGTCGCGCTGGGCAAGCTGGACGGTGCGTCGGAGGCCGACAAGGCCTTCTACAACGGCAAGATCGCCGCCGCCAAGTGGTTCGCCCACAACGAGCTCCCGCTGATCACCGCCACCCGCGGGATCGTCTCCGGGCTTGACGCCGACCTCATGAAGCTGGACGAGGCCGCGTTCTGACGCACGCCTGACCACCCGGGCGCGGCGACGCCCCGGCCGCGAGGACCCGGATCCGCCCCCTGCCTCTCGCAGGGGGCGGATTCGTGCGTTCAGGTCGGGCGATCAGAGGGTCGTGGCCCCGCGGCATGCGCGGTGTCGGGCAGCAGCCGCCGTCGGTGGTGGGTCGACCACCCCACACGGGAGTCAGTTCCCGGGCAGGACCGGGAACCGGAACTCGGGCAGGCCCGGGATCCGGATCGGGTCGTCCGGCACCGGCGGCGGCGCCGGCGGGCCGGGTTCCTCGTCCGCGGGTGCCGGGGCCTCCACCCGACACTCGACCCCGGCCCGCGGCGCGTAGGTCGAGGACACGGTGTCGGTGCTGACGGTCTCGTCGCCCCGCTGGACCACGCGGGTGACCCGTGCGGTGTACCCGTCGGCGCCCGGGTCCGGGGTGCACCCGGCGGTGGTGACGACACGGGTCTCGGCGCGCCGGAGGTCGGCCCGGGGCGCGGTCGAGACCCGGACCGTGTACTCGCGGGTCCCCCACAGACGGACGGTGACCGAGCTGCCGCTGCCGGAGGCGTCGATCACCAGACCGGTGCCCTGATCGTTGCGGAAACCCACGTCCGCCGATGCGGTGGCGTCGCGTCCGGCGGGGAACTGCTCCCCGTCGATGCCCCGACCCGTCCGGACCAGACCCTGCGCCCCGGACTCGAATGCGGCGTTGAACAGGGCCGTGGCCACCGCGTCGGAGGCGACGTCCCCGGAGACCGTGCCGGCGACGTCGGCCATGGAGAAGGACTCGCCGGCGGGGACGAGCTGACCGGCGAGCGAGGCGATCATCGACTGCGCCCGGCCGCTGGCGCCCACCGCGACCGTGAACTCGCCGACGGGCTCGCGGATCCCGGCCCTCTCGGCGTCCTCCGTGGTGAGCTCCGGATCCCGGCCCACGTAGCCGACGGGGAGCACACGCGGCCCCTGGACGTCAGTGAGCTGGCCGGGGAGCCCGCCCAGCAGCGGTCCCCACGAGACGGTTCGGCCCTGGACCGCGGGGACGACCGAGGCGGACGACCCGCTGAAGGAGAACGTGGCGTCCCTGCCCTCCTGCTCGGTCTCCTCCATCAGAGGCTCCAGGATCCCCTTGGCGGCGTCCGCGTCGAACCGGGGCTCGAGCTCGGCCCCGTCGCGCACGAAAGTCAGGTACTCGCCGATCCGGTCCCGGGGGAACACGACCGGAACGGCGTCAGGGCCGTCGGCGTCGACCATCTCCAGTTCCCGCTCCGCGGGGACCGCCCGTTCCCTGCCCGGGGGCGGCGGCGGGGCCGGCAGCCTGGTCGTGACGGTGGTGACGGGCGGCTCCGTCCCGTCCTCACGCATCCGCGAGGCCAGCAAAGTGACGTCGCGCCCGGCGGCGGGCTCGGCCACGTCGCGGATGAGCGCCCGGACCTCGTCCGCCTGCGTCTCGGTGGGGGTGTAATCGACCACGAGGTCGACCCCGTCGTCGTCGAGCCAATGGGTGAGCACCGCATCGCGGGAGCTCTCGATCCGCAGGCGCTGTCCGTCCAGGGGGATGGCGGAGCGGACCTCGTCGCGGTCGAACCAGATGGCGCCCTCGCGCGGGTCGAAGTCCGCCTGCAGCGCGAGCTTCTCCAAAAAGTCGGTCAGTCGTGCGTCGGGGATCACGCTGGCGATGCCCACCTCGGTGGACCACACCACGCTGATCAGCCTTTTCAGTGGGTTGAGTGGTTGTTCGCCCGCCCGGTCGAGGGTGCCCTGCCAGTCCACGGACAGCCCGACCGAACGGGGATCGAGGGTGGTGGACACGACACCGGCCCGCAGGTCGACCTCCTCGTCGACTCTCGGTCCAAGCTCGCGGATCAGGAGCTGCTCGGCGTCGGCCGTGCGCATCCCACCCACCTGGATCCCGGCCACCTCGGCCCCGCGCGGAACCCGGCCGATGCTGTTGACCAGGTCGAAGCCGTAGAGCACGGACAGTCCCATGAAGACGCCGACACCCGTGTGGATCCACCGCGAGCGCACGCGGTACCGGTGCCGGTCGGCGGCCGCGGGCTGGGGGCCGTCGCCCTCGAGCACGACGGGCCGAGCCACGTCGTCGTCACTGGTGGAGTGGTCCACGCGTCCTCCCGCCTCCTCACGGATCAGGGGCGACGGCCCCGTGGGACCGCGACCGAGGGTGCCCCGTCCGATAATGCTGCGTGTCCACTATGTCCGACCGCCACCGATGCGCGCAGCCCCCGCGCCGGACGCGGGGGCTGCGAGGTGGTACGAGGCGGTGGCGGGGGTCAGCGCTCGACGATCGCCGTGACGCCCTGACCACCGGCCGCGCAGATGGAGATGAGCGCGCGGCCCGAGCCCTTCTCCTCCAGCAGCTTGGCGGTGGCGGCCAGGATGCGCGCGCCGGTGGCGGCGAACGGGTGGCCGGCCGCCAGCGAGGAGCCGTTGACGTTGAGCTTGCTGCGGTCGATCGACCCCAGCGCGGAGTCCAGACCCAGGCGCTCGGTGCAGTACTCCTCGGACTCCCAGGCCGCGAGCGTGGCCAGGACCTGCGAGGCGAAGGCCTCGTGGATCTCGTAGTAGTCGAAGTCCTGCAGGGTCAGGCCGTTGCGCTCGAGCAACCGCGGCACGGCGTAGGTGGGGGCCATGAGCAGCCCGTCCGGGGTGCGGCCGTCGTGGCCGTGGATGAAGTCGACCGCCGCGGTCTCGGAGTCCACCAGGTAGGCGCGGACCGGGAGCTTGTTCTCCTCGGCCCAGGCCTCACTCGCCAGCAGGACCGCGGACGCCCCGTCGGTGAGCGGGGTGGAGTTCCCGGCCGTCATGGTGGCCTCGGTGCCGTGGGCCTCGGCGTCGCGCTTGCCGAAGACCGGCTTGAGCTTCGCGAGCTTCTCCTCGGAGGAGTCGGGACGCATGTTGTCGTCGCGTGGCACGCCGAGGAACGGGGTGACCAGGTCGTCCTGGAATCCGGATTCGTATGAGGCAGCGAGGTTGTGGTGGCTGGTCGCGGCGAGGGCGTCCTGGTCCTCGCGGCTCACGCCGAGTTCGCGGGCGGTGATGGCGGCGTGCTCGCCCATCGACAGGCCGGTGCGGGGCTCCGCGTTCTGCGGCTGCTCGGGGACCAGCGCCTGCGGGCGGATGTCGCCGAGCAGCTTGAGCCGGTCGACCGTGCTCTTGGCCGAGGTGACCTTGATGAGGATCTTGCGCAGGTCGTCGTTGACGGCCAGCGGGGCGTCGGAGGTGGTGTCGGTGCCGCCCGCGATCCCGGCGTCGATGCGACCGACGGCGATGGCGTCGGCGACCTGGATCGCCGTGGCCAGTCCGGTGCCACACGCCTGCTGGACGTCGTAGGCTGGGCTCGATGAGTCGAGCACCGAGCCGATGACCGACTCGCGGGTGAGGTTGAAGTCTCGGGCGTGCTTGAGAACGGCGCCCGCGGCGACCATGCCGACGCGCTTGCCCTGCAGGTTGTAGCGGCTGGCGAGGCCGTCGATCGCCGCGGTGAGCATGTCCTGGTTGGAGGCGTCCGCGTACTTGCCGTTCGATCGCGCGAAGGGGATTCGGTTGCCGCCTACGATGGCGACCTTGCGGGGGCTGGTGGTCACGTGTGTCACTCCCGTTGGTTCTCGGTATCCGGTGGCCCGCAGCGCGGCCCGCCGAGTATTGTTACTCAGCAGTAAGTTACTTGTCGACCGGTAATACCGCACCTCTCCAGGAG
>JBKBRA010000113.1:0-4425 GCA_046292305.1 Dietzia sp.
CCCAACCACAGCTTCGACTGGATGATGGAGGGCATCGACGACACCCCCGGCGTCGTCGAGGCCTACGCCGCGACGACCGGGGCGATCCTCTGCGGTCGATCCGGTTACGACGTCGACCCGGACGTCAGCATGATCTACGGCGGTCTGTGGTCAGGGCCGGTCTTCATGCTCACGCACCATCCCCACGACGCAGTCCGGGCCGAAGGCGTGACCATCATCAGCTGCGATGTCGCCGAGGCGGTGAGGCTCGGGCTCGAGGCCGCGGGCGGAAAGAACCTCGAGATCTTCTCCGCCGACATTGGTCGACAACTACTCGCGCTGGGTCTGATCGACGAGATCCATCTCCATGTCGCGCCGATTCTGCTGGGCGACGGCATCCGCCTCTACGACAACCCCGGCGGCGCCCCGGTGCGGCTCGAGCTGATCAACGGAGAGCGATCCAAGGCCGAGGTGACCATGCAGTACCGGCCCGCCGTGGCGTGACGCGCCGCCGACACAGCGACGGACGACCTATTCGGTGGTGCCCACCAGCATGATCGGGGTGATCCCGAGGTTTGCGGTGTCAGCCACCAGGGCCAGGCCCTCGTCGGTGGACATCGCGGCGCCCATCGCGTCGGCGTCCGCGAACATGAGCTGGGCCATCAGGTGGTACTCCGGCGCGGCTCCGTCCGGACCGGGCAGGAAGCGCGTGACCTTGGCGTCGTCGAGACCCGGCACCGCGCGGGCGAGGGGGATATGCGTCTCGTGGTAGTGCTTGTCGAACTTCTCGACGTCGTCGGGAGTTCCGTAGAGGACGGTGAGGGTGATCAAGGTGAGTCCTTTCGAGGGGTGCCCGGTCCGGTCGTCCGGAGGGGGTCGCATTGGAGATGATGCCGCAGTCGGCCGCGTCGGGTGGCGTGTCCGCCAGGTGACGTCGGGGCTCGTGTCAGTCGGCGCCACTCACGATGTGACAGCCTGGATGGCAGCGCCCCGATGCTGGGGCCTCCGGACGAGGGGTGCCGTACCCGGTGTGCGACAAGACGGCCCGCAGGAGGGGCGTCATGGCATGGCTGGTTCTTGTGTTCTCTGGGATCCTCGAGGCGGTGTGGGCCACCGCGCTGGGCAGGTCTGAAGGCTTCACCAGACTGGGCCCGTCCGTCGTGTTCGGAGCTGCACTGGTCGTGAGTATGGCGGGGTTGGCGTACGCGATGCGCGATCTGCCCGTGGGTACCGCCTATGCGCTCTGGGTGGGCATCGGCGCCTCGTTGACCGTTCTCTACTCCATGGCCACGGGCGTCGAGTCGGTCTCAGCGCTCAAGGTGGTCTTCCTACTGATGATCGTCGGTGGGGTAGTCGGTCTCAAAGCAGTCGCATGATCCCTCAGAGGCCACCAACCGGTGACCGCCTGAGGACTACCGTGGGGTCATGAGGTCACACGCGGCGGGCCCGCTGGTCGGGTTGGGGCTCATCTACGGGGCCGGGGTGGGCACCGTCCTCGGCCTCGTGATCGTCGGCGCCCCGGACCTTGCCACCTGGATGGTGATGGGCGCGGGTATCGGGGTCGTGCTCGGGAGCGTCGCCGAACTGTGGCGTGACGTCGAAGGGCGATCAGCGCACTGACGACCCGTCGCCGCCGTCATACTCGACCTGTCACCGTCCCGGACAACCCTCGAAAGGACCCATCACCCATGGCCACCATCACCACCGTCGACCGCGGACCCCGCGTCGTCGCCCGGAGCGTCACCGTCAACGCCCCCGCCGACGAGCTGTTCGCACTGGTCAACGACCCCGGCAAGCACGGCATCGTCGACGGATCGGGAACGGTCCGCGACAACGTCAAGGGCCCGTCCGCCCTGTCCGAGGGGGCTAAGTTCACCACCAAGATGCGCATGTACGGCGTCCCGTACCGCATCACCTCCACGGTGACGGAGCACGTCGACACCCCGGAGCACAAGGTCGTCGAGTGGGCGCATCCCGCGGGTCATCGGTGGCGCTGGGAGTTCACCCCGACCGCGGACGGGCGGACCGAGGTCACCGAGAGCTTCGACAACCGGAAGTCGAAGCTCGGGCCGGTCATGGAGCGCGTAGGCATGGCGGAGAAGAACGCCGGCGGGATCACCGAGACGCTCTCCCGGCTCGCCGCGAAGTACGAGTCGAACCGCTGACAAGCAGCGGGCGGCCGACTATCGGCGGGTGAGCAGCAGCGGCGCCGCGGCGACCCGGGACCACGGGCCCCCGACGAACGTCAGCCCCAGTAGTCGGCGGTCGTCCAGCGCCCGGAACTCGTCGCGGACCCAGCGCCACGGAATAGGCCCGTCGGAGCCGTAGGAACAGACGATCGTCGGTCGGCCGTCCAGCCACGACGTCTCCAGCGTCACCCGCATCGGCAGGGCCTCGCGTACCGAGCCGTGGCCGTCGTCGAGCAGGTTGACCGCCGTGCCGCCGGCGGCGACACGCTTGCCCCGCCACCCGGGCATCCCGCCCAGGGCGATGGCCCGGGGTGCGACCACCTTGAGCGGTGCCGGGCCGACGAAGCTGATGAGGTAGTCACCGGGCGCGGGCAACTCCACCGGGGCCGGCGCCTGAGAGAAGAGCGCGCGCAGTGCGCCGAGTGAAGAGGGCAGGGGTGAGGCGGGCTGCGGCCCGGCGGCAGGGGGCTGGGTCATGAGGCTCCGATCGTCTGGGTGGAGGTCGCGGCGCGGCGGGCGCGGTAGCGGGCGGCGAAGCGCTCGGCCATCGCGGTGATGGTCAGGCTCGGATTGACCCCGACGTTCGCAGGGATGGCCGACCCGTCCACCACGTACAGGCCGGGATGGCCGAAGACCTGGTGGTCGGTGTCGATCACACCGTCCGCCGCCGACTCGCCCATCGGTGCGCCACCGAGCACGTGGGCGGTGATCGACTTGCCGCCCACGCTCTCCAACAGCAGGTTGAGCGGCCGTCCGCCCACCGACTCCGCGAACCGGCGCGCGACCTCGTTGGCCTGCGGCAGATAGCTGGGGGCCTGGGCGCCGTCCGCGGCCCGCGACCTGAGCACTCTGCGCCACGGGCGCACGGGCGAGCGGCCGAACACCAACCGGATCTCGTTCTCCACGTTCTGCATCACCGTGAACACACTCAGGCGCTCGATGAAGTTGCGGGAGGTCATCAGTCGCAGCTGCTGCCACGGCGCTCGCGCGAGCCGGGCCAGTGCCGCCCGTCGCCGCCGGGCCGGGTCCTCGCCGTCGACGAGTGGGCCCAACTGGAACCGCATGTGCCACCCACCGACGTAGCGGTTCTGCGTCACGTGGGTCGTGGCGTCCGGGTAGAACTCACTGGAGATGGTGGGGCCGCGGGTGAGATCGGCGTGGGGGTCGTCGGCCAGGACCGCGGTGATGGCCTCGGAGTTGGTGCGCACGCCCTCACCGAGCCGCGGCGAGACGCCCCGGAGCAGTCCCTGCTCGCGGGAGCGGAACAGCAGTTCGACCGTGCCCAGGACGCCGGCGGCCAGGACGACCTCGGCGGCGCGGAACCTCTCGCCGCCGGCGGCGCGCACCTCGTAGCCGCCGCCGGGCAGTTGGGCGATCGTGTCCGCTCGCGTGTCGGGGCGGACGCGGGCGCCGCGCTTCTCGGCCAGCCACAGGTAGTTGAGGTCCAGTGCGTTCTTGCTGCCGTAGGGACAGCCGATCAGGCATGCCCCGCAGAGGCGACACCCGGTGCGGTCGGGTCCCTCGCCGTCGAAGAACGGGTCCGGCACCGTGACCCCCTCCTCGCCGAACCAGATGGCCATGGGCGTGGGGCCGTACGTCTCGCCGGCGCCCATCGAGCGGGCGGTGGCCTGCAGGTGCAGGTCCATCTCACCGACGTGGCGGGTGGTCTCGCGGCCGAGCATGCGCGAGGCGGTCCGGTAGTGCTCGGCCAACTCGACGCGCCAGCCGGCCACGGACGCGGGCCAGGCGGGGTCGGTGAAGAACTCGTCCTTCGGCTCGAGTAGCACCCCGGCCCAGACGATGCTCCCGCCGCCCACTCCCGCGCCGCCGATGATGCCGACGTGCCGGAGCACGCGCTGCCAGAAGAAGCCCCGCAGGCCCAGCCCGGGCATCCAGAGGTACCTGCGCGGGTCCCTGCGGGCGGCCAGGAGATCGTCGGGGGAATGACGACGACCTTGTTCGAGCACCAGGACGGACCGCCCCTGCTCGGCAAGGCGGAGGGCGCTGACCGCGCCACCGAACCCGCTGCCGATCACGATCACATCTGCGGCGTCCGCGTGCCCCCGTGGGCCTTTACTCATGGCGCCGAGTCTAGGACGAGTGTCCAGAACCTGGGCCGGATCGATGAGGCCCGACCGCGTGGGGAGCGGGCCCGGAGGGGTGAGAGGCGGATTCCGGGGAAGTACTGGACGTACGTCCAAGTTCGGCATACGTTGGTCGTTACTTCAGTTCGACCTCCCAGAATCGATACTCAGAT
>JBKBRA010000114.1:0-4353 GCA_046292305.1 Dietzia sp.
GGCGAAGTCGCCGAAGTCGTGGCGTTCCTGCTGTCGGACGCCGCGTCGTTCGTGACCGGTGCCGCGATCCCGGTCGAGGGGGGGGGGGCCGGCGGCCGGGGCCAGGCCGCCCCCCCCGGCGGGGGGGGGGGGGGTGGGCGGCTGCCGGTGCGGGCGCACCGGATGGAACTGACCGTCAGGGCCGGATGGCGGCGGCGGCCTTGGCGCGGGCGCGGTCGCTCGACTTCTTGGCGACGGTGGCCTTCTTGCCGGCGTTCTTCTTGGCCTTCTTCTTGGCCGACGCCGCGGCCTTGCGGAGCCCCTTGGAGTCCACCTTGTCGGCGCGGGCGGCGGCGACGTCCCGGACGTGGGCCGCGCGATCGCGGGCGACCTCACGGGTCTCCGCGGCCTGCTCGGCGGCGACGTGGGCTGCCGCTCCGGCCTGGTCGCGTACCTGGGCTGCGATCGGGGCGGCCTGCTTCTTGGCCGCCGCGGTGCGCTCGCGGAGGAGCTCGGCGACCTCCGGGGCCTTCTCGCGGACGACGCCGGCGAAGCCGGTCGCCTGACCACGGACCTGGTCGGCGACCTCGGGGGCCTTCTCGCGGACGACGCCGGCGACCTCGGGTGCCTTGTCCTTGACCGTGTCGGCGACACCACGGGCCTGGTCCGCCACGTTGTGGGCGACCCCCGCGATGGCGGCGCCGGCGGCGACGGACTCGGCCTTGGCGCCGGGGAGCCTGGCCGAGACCTTGTCCCCGGCCTTGTGGGCGCGCCAGGACAGCCCCGGCTGGCCGGCGGTGTCGACCGACGCGAGCAGGAGCGCTCCGAGCAGGGCGACGTCGGTCGCCAGACCGGTGGTCTTGCGGCTCTTGGCGGCCGGGTCGGACTCCGCCCAGAAGTCGTTGCGGGTGACGGTCGTGGGGAGGTGTGCCGCCGTGAGTGCGAGGGCCGACAGGCGGGGGGCCTTGCCGAGTGCGAACAGCACACCCGCGCCGACCTTGACACCGGCGAGAGCCTTGACCAGGGTCTCGGTGTCCTTGGTGACCGGCGGAACCGAGGTGGTGACGTGCTCGTTCACGGCCTGCTCGCCCTTCTCCACCAGGGGTGCGGCCTTGTCCACGAGAGGCGCCGCCTTGGCGACATGGGCCTGCGGGTTGCGTAGCGTCTCCACGCCATCGATGACGAACACCGTGGCGAGCATGGGTCGTGCGAGTCGTCGGATCATCGTTCCTCCTGGGAATTGGTATGCGTGGTCGAACCTAGTGAAAACCCCGGCCATGCGCCTCCGGTCGGAGGATCGTCCCCCGTCACCCGCCCTCCGGACCGGGGTGATGCGCTGGGACGATCGGCCGGGACGAACGTCAGATAACGATTGGGATTCGCCGGTGGGCTGGTGCCGGTGCGTGTCACCAGCCGCGGTCGCGCCAGGTCCCGAGGTTCGGACGCTCGGCCCCGAGCGTGGTGTCGTCACCGTGCCCGGGATGGACCACCACGTCGTCGTCGAGCACTGCGAACACACGGGTCTCGAGGTCGTCCATGAGGGAGGCGAACTGCTCCGGTGTGCCCGTCTTGCCCGGTCCGCCCGGGAAGAGGGAGTCGCCGGGGAACAGGTGGGTCCCCTCGTCGGTGCGGAGCAGCAGCCCGATGCCGTCCGGGGTGTGTCCCCGCAGACCGATCACCTCGAGGCGGAGATCCCCGACGACGACCTCGTCGCCGTGCGAGACGTGGCGGTCCGTCGGCACGTGGATGTCACCGGCGTCACCGGGGGAGGCGATGGTGGTGAGGCCGAGGGCGTCGACTGTCTCGGGGAGGCCGATCCAGTGGTCGGCGTGCAGGTGTGTCGTCAGCACCTCCTTCACGCCGGGGGCCTCCGCCTTGAGATGCGCGATGAGCTGGGGGGCGTCGTTGGCGGCATCGACGAGGAGTACCTCGCCCGTCGGGACGGACTCGATCACGTAGACGTTGTTGTCCATCTCGCCGACGGAGATCTTGGACAACCGCGCCGGGCCGACGGTCCAGCGCTCCCCGGTCAGACGACCACTCAGTCGACCGGAGTAGCCCTCGGTGAGGGTGATGTGCTCGGGAACGGAATCGGTGGGATTCGACATAATTGCAGGCTACTGGCGGCAGAGGGGGTTCGTGGCGGTAAGCGTGTCGGTGTTCGTTGGTACCTTCGTCTGCGGGACGGCGGCCATGCGGCGCGTACGGCCACCGCCACGGGTCCGTGGCGACATCCCCCTCGGAAGGAGTACCCATGGTGGACCGTCTGGTCGTCCGCGGCGCACGGGAACACAATCTCAAGGGCGTGGACATCGACGTCCCTCGCGACTCCCTGATCGTCTTCACCGGCTTGTCGGGTTCCGGGAAGTCCTCGCTGGCGTTCGACACGATCTTCGCAGAGGGGCAGCGTCGGTACGTCGAATCCCTCTCCTCGTATGCGCGGATGTTCCTCGGTCAGATGGACAAGCCGGACGTCGACTTCATCGAGGGACTCTCCCCGGCGGTGTCGATCGACCAGAAGTCCACCAACCGGAACCCGCGGTCGACCGTCGGCACCATCACGGAGGTCTACGACTACCTGCGACTGCTCTACGCCCGGGCGGGTGTCCCGCACTGTCCGACCTGCGGTGAGGTGATCTCGCGGCAGACCCCGCAGCAGATCGTCGACCAGATCCTCGAGGGGGAGGAGGGCGCCCGGTTCCAGGTCCTCGCGCCGGTCGTGCGTACCCGCAAGGGCGAGTTCGTCGACCTCTTCGCCCAGCTCGCGGCCGACGGGTACAACCGCGTGCGGGTCGACGGTGAAGTCCACACCCTCGCGGAGCCGCCCACCCTCAAGAAGCAGGAGAAGCACGACATCGAGGTGGTCGTGGACCGCCTCGCAGCCAAGCCGTCATCCCGCCAGCGGCTCACCGATTCCGTCGAGACCGCGTTGGGACTGGCGGCCGGCGTCATAGTGATCGACTACGTGGACGTCGACGAGGCCGACCCCGGCCGGCGTCGTCGGTTCTCCGAGCACATGGCCTGCCCCAACGGCCACCCGATCGGGTTGGACGACCTGGAACCGCGCGCGTTCTCGTTCAACTCGCCCTACGGCGCCTGCCCGGTCTGCGACGGACTCGGCTCACATCTCGAGGTGGACCCCGACCTTGTGATACCCGACCCCGAACGGTCGTTGGCGGACGGCGCGATCGCCCCCTGGTCCGGGGGACAGAGCGCCGACTACTTCCAGCAGCTGCTCTCGGGTCTGGCCGACGACATGGGCTTCGACCTGCGGACCCCCTGGCAGGACCTGCCCGCCAAGGTGCGCAAGGCGGTGCTCGGAGGGGCGTCGACGAAGGTCCGGGTGCGGTACAAGAACCGCTACGGCCGGGTCCGCACGTACGACGCCAAGTTCGAGGGCGTCATGTCGTTCCTCAAGCGCCGGCTCGAGCAGACGGAGTCGGAGTCGCAGAAGGAGCGCTACCAGGGGTACATGCGCGAGGTGCCGTGCCCGGCCTGTGAGGGGACCCGTCTCAAGCCGGAGATCCTCGCCGTCACGATGACCGGCCCCGGCGGGCGTGATCGGTCGATCGCGGACATCTCCCGGATGTCCGTCGCGGACTGCGCGGAGTTCCTGGACGGTCTCGAGCTGGACTCCCGCCAGGCGATGATCGCCGGTCGGGTCCTCAAGGAGATCCAAGCCCGGATGGGCTTCCTGCTCGACGTGGGGCTGGACTACCTGTCCCTGGACCGCGTGGCGGGCAGCCTGTCCGGCGGCGAGGCCCAGCGCATCCGGTTGGCCACCCAGATCGGGTCCGGCCTCGCCGGCGTGCTCTACGTGCTCGACGAGCCGTCCATCGGTCTGCACCAGCGGGACAACCGCCGCCTGATCGACACGCTCGTCCGGCTGCGGGACCTGGGCAACACGCTCCTCGTGGTGGAGCACGACGAGGACACCATCCGCTCGGCCGACTGGATCGTGGACATCGGCCCGCTGGCGGGAGAACACGGTGGACGGGTCGTGCACTCGGGCGACTACGAGGGACTGCTCGCCAACGAGGAGTCCCTCACGGGTGACTACCTGGCGGGCCGGCGGTCGATCGCGGTGCCCGAGACGCGTCGTGAGTTGAGCCCGGAGAAGATCCTCCACGTGCGCGGGGCCCGTGAGAACAACCTCAAGAACGTCGACGTGGTGTTCCCGGGCGGCGTGCTGTGCGCCGTCACAGGGGTGTCGGGCTCGGGCAAGTCCACCCTCGTCAACGACATCCTCGCGACCTCACTGGCCAACCAGCTCAACCGGGCCCGCCAGGTGCCCGGTCGGCACTCACGTATCGACGGGGTGGAGTCGTTCGACAAGCTGGTCCAGGTGGACCAGTCACCGATCGGCCGCACCCC
>JBKBRA010000115.1:0-4292 GCA_046292305.1 Dietzia sp.
ACAACTCGGCCCTCGACCTCGATGGCTCCGTCTTTCTTTGCCATGCTTGTTACGGTCCTCCACGATTCCCCGGATGTCGTCTACCGGATTCTGGTGCACTGGTGGGCACACCGACGTATAAGCCTACGTCAGTGCGCGTTCTAGTGCCAATCGGCGCTCACACGTAGCAGGCGCGGCCCGCCGGGACGCCGTCGAAACGCTGCTGCAGCCAGTTCATCGCGGCCGGGAGTTTCTCCACCGCGCCGATGAGGTGCTCGGGCGCCATGCCCGGCTCCCAGGTGATCTCGGTCCCCTCGCGGCAGTACCGCTTGGCGGTCTCCTCCGCGTCCCAGAACGGCACCAGCGGGTCCGTACGGGAATGCCACATGAAGACCGGCACCCGGGGGACATCCGGTGACAGCCGCACACTGTTCTCCGCGAACGCCCGCATCAGACCCTCCTCCGCCATGAGGTCTCCCCCCTCGAGCACCATCGGCACGGACCTGAACGCGCCGAAGGCCAGCAGGGTCGCCGTGCACCGACCCTTCATCCGCTCGAACAGGGCCCAGCCCTCCGGGGTGAGTTTCTCCTCGAGTCGGATGTCCTCCGGGTATTCACGCGCCATCCCGACAGCGGCGGCGAAGGCGAGCCCGAACGCGGGGTGCGGCGCGTTGCCGATCATGCGCGCCATGGTGGTCATGTCCGTCGGGATACCACCCTGCGCGACTCCCACCAGGTTGACGTCCGGGGCGTACTCCTCGTGCATGAGGGAGACCCAGGCGCTGGCGATCCCGCCGCCCGAATAGCCCAGGGCCCCGAACCGGCTGTGCCTGGAGTCGAACCGGGGGTCGTCGCGCACGGCCCGCATGCCGTCCAGCACGATCCGGGCGGACAGCTGCCCGCCGGGGTAGGCGACCTTGGGTCCGAGGTGATCGGGGATGATCACCGTCCACCCCTGGTCCAGTCGGACACGAAGGAACGCCATCGCGTTGTCCTGCACGGTCTCGAGTGTCGGGTTGACCAGCGTCTCCGTGGGGGCGCAACCCTGGCCGAGCGCGTTGAGGTAGTGCTGGTAGCTCAGGACCGGACCGTCGGGGCGGGCGTGGGGCGGCCGGACGACGGTCGCCGTCGCCAGGACCGGACGGTCACGGGTGTCGGTCGAACGGTAGGCGATCTCCGTCACCTCGTATCCGAGGAAGGCGGGCATGGTGACGACCCGGGTGTTGATCACCTGCCCCAGATCGGCGCCTGCGAGCACCGCGGGGTCCGCGTGGTAGAACGGCGCCGGCTGGGGGTCCTCCATGAGGGATCCCTGCCCGCCCTCCATGAGGGACTGCGCTCCCGCCGGCGGTGTCGGTCCTGCCATCTGAGCCAGGAGCACGACACAGGCGAGGGCCGCCGCCAGCGCCGTGCGCATCGGTGTCGTGACGGGACGGCGCACGTGGGGGTGAGCGAGCATGCCCTGACCTTTCGGGCCGGTGGTCAACAGTGGGAACACTCTAACCTGGCCCGCGGAGGCTCCGGCACACGTCCCCCGGTGTCGCGCCCTGTCCGGTGGTCGGGGAGTCAGTCCTGGGGTCGCGGGGTCAGGACACGCGGGCCGGCGGAGGTGACGGCCACCGTGTGCTCCCAGTGCGACGACGGTGCCCCGTCGACCGTGACGATCGTCCAGTCGTCGGCCAGTGTCCGGGTGTCGGTCTCGCCACCCAGCACGAGCATCGGCTCGACGGCGAGCACGGAGCCCTCCTGGAGCCTCGGCCCCTTCCCCGGCTTGCCCTCGTTGGCCAGGAACGGCCACTCGTGCATCTCACGCCCGATGCCGTGCCCTCCGAACCCGTCGACGATGCCGAGGGTGACACCGTGACGCTGCTCCGCTCGGCGCGTCGCGGTCTCCAGGGCGTGCGACACGTCCGTCAGTCGATTGCCCGGCGACATGGCGAGGATGCCCTCCTCGAGGACCTCCCGCGTCGCCTGGTTGAGAAGGGCTACCGAGGGATCCAGATCGCCCACGCCGAAGGTCCAGGCGGAGTCGCCGTGCCAGCCGTCCAGCACCGCGCCGCAGTCGACCGAGACCAGGTCCCCCTCGCGAAGGACGGTGGCGGATCCCGGGATACCGTGCACGACCGCCTCGTTGACCGAGGTGCAGATCGATCCCGGGAACCCCTCGTACCCCTTGAAGGACGGGACCGCGCCGGCGTCCCGGATCAGCTGGTCCACCAGCGAGTCGAGATCCGCCGTGGTCGCGCCCGGCACGGCGGCGTCCCGGGCGGCGACGAGTGCGCGGCCGACGATCCGCCCGGCCGCCTCCATGGCGTCCAGCTCACCAGGTGTGCGCGCAGTGACGACGCTCGTGCGCGACCGACCGAACACGGTGGATCAGCGATTCAGCGCGGAGAACGCGCGGGCGTTGATCTCGTCCACCTCGCCCACGGCGTCGACGGTCGTGACCTCGCTGCCGTAGTACTCGAGGAGGGGGGCCGTCTCCGAGTGGTAGACGGCCATACGGTTGCGGATCACGTCCTCCGTGTCGTCCTCACGACCGCGCGCCAGCATCCGCTGGACCACGGTGTCCTCGTCGACCTTGAATTCGATCACGGCGTCGAGCGACAGACCCGCGTCGGCGAGCATGCCCTTGAGTGCGTCCGCCTGCTCGACGCTGCGGGGATAACCGTCCAGGAGGAACCCCTCGGTGGCGTCGGGCTCACCGATGCGCGCCTCGACCATGCGGTTCGTGACGTCCGCGGGAACCAGGTTCCCGGCGTCGATGTAGGACTTGGCCTCCGTGCCGAGGTCCGTCCCCTGGGAGATGTTGGCCCGGAAGAGGTCACCCGTGGAGATGTGCGGGACACCGAGCTTCTCCGACAGCAGGGCCGCCTGGGTTCCCTTGCCGGCGCCGGGGGGGCCGAGGAGGACGAGACGCATGGTGAGGACCAGCCTTTCTACAGTGTGATGTGCTCGGGGTGGCGGCGACTACTTGAGGAAGCCCTCGTAGTTACGCTGCATGAGCTGAGCCTCGATCTGCTTCACGGTGTCGAGACCCACCGACACCATGATGAGCACAGCGGTGCCACCGAACGGCATGTTCTGCATGTCTCCACCCCCGCTACCCATGTCGAGGAAGACGTTGGGGAGAACCGCGATGAGCCCGAGATACAGGGAACCGAACAGCAGGATCCTGTTGAGCACGTATCCGAGGTACTCGCCTGTCGGGCGACCCGGGCGGATACCCGGGATGAAGCCGCCGTACTTCTTCATGTTCTCGGCCTGCTCCATGGGATCGAACTGGATGGCCACGTAGAAGTACGCGAAGAAGATGATCAGAGCGAAGTAGAGCAGGATGTAACCCCAGCTCGACGGGTTCTGCAGGTACTGCATGACATACCGCTGCCAGAATCCGTCCGCGGCGGGCTCCGGGCCCTGGATCAACTGGGTGATCAGGATGGGCACGTACATCATCGACGACGCGAAGATCACGGGGATGACGCCGGCCTGGTTGACCTTCAGCGGCAGATAGGTGGAGGTTCCGCCGTACTGGCGACGTCCGACCATGCGCTTGGCGTACTGCACCGGGATCCGGCGCTGACCCTGCTCGACGAACACGACGGCGACCACGATCAGCACCACCGCGAACATCACCGCGGCGAACTTCATCGTCGAGGAGTTCTGGTAGATGTTGACGCCCTCGGCCGGGATCCGCGAGGCGATGCCGGCGAAGATCAGCAGCGACATGCCGTTGCCGACCCCGCGGTCCGTGATGAGCTCACCGAACCACATGACCAGGGCTGCACCGGCGGTCATCACGATGACGATGGTGGCCAGGGTGAGGATGTCGCCGTCCATCAGGACGGACTCTCCGTTGCCGAGCAGCTGTCCGCGGTCGGCGAGCGCCACGATGCCGGCGGACTGCAGCACGGCGAGCGCGATGGTCAGATAGCGCGTGTACTGCGTCATCTTGGCCTGGCCGGACTGCCCCTCCTTCTTGAGCTGCTCGAAGTGGGGGATCACGACGGTCAGCAACTGCACGATGATGCTCGCCGTGATGTACGGCATGATGCCGATCGCGAACACGGACAGCTGCAGGAGCGCGCCGCCCGAGAACAGGTTGACCAGGGAGTACAACTGCGCGTTGTCTCCGGTCAACGCGGTGTCGAGGAGACCCCGGAGCTTGGGGTAGTCGACACCGGGCGACGGGATCTGCGCGCCGATGCGGTAGAGGATGATGATCCCGAGGGTGAAGAAGATCTTCTTCCTCAGGTCCCGGTCCTTGATCGCGGACGCGAGTGCGGAGAGCACATGTCCTCCTGGTCATGGAC
>JBKBRA010000116.1:0-4175 GCA_046292305.1 Dietzia sp.
GCCGCCGGCAAGGTGCGCATGGAGGGCAAGGACTACGTGATGGTCGACGGCGACGTGGTGGAGTTCCGCTTCAACGTGTGACGGTGGCGGCCAGACCCCACCAGACGATCGAAGAACGTCATCCGGCCATCGCGCCGAGGCTGCCGTTCCCGGCCGCCCGTCCGCCGACGATCTCGACGCCGTGGAGGTCTGCCACTCCGAACGCGAGCAGCGCCTGGCCGGACTCGTCGAGCACGTCCCCGACCGACCGCAGCCAGCCCCGCACCATCCTGTCCGGGAGGCGGAATCGCGACGACACGGCCACCACGAATCCGGCCGCGGGGAGTTGGGGCAGCACCGCGAGTCCGCGACGGCGTTCGGCGTACGTCTCCGACCAGTCGGTCTCACCGACCACGAGCGGCGCGGGCAGACCCACACAGTATTCGTCGCACGGGAGGACGAGCATCGAGTTCCGCACCCGGTCGGCGTGGCCGAGGACCAGGTCGATCACGCCAGCCGCCAGGGGGGCGTCGTCGAGGGGGAGTCGGGTCCAGTTCTCGGGAAGTTCGTCGTATCTCATGGCCCCGAGTCTTCGGGAGCCGGTCGGGCCCCGGAACCCCATGTCGATCTCTCTGGATAAGGGACTCGAGGCTGTGGATTACCGGTCTTGGTGGAACCGCCGGAGAGTGCCGGTCGTCTGTCCTCGGGAACTGTCGCTTTCGTCGTCGTCACGTCATGTCGCGTGGGGGGCCTGATCACGGCGACGTGAGCCGGGCGATCAGGCGTCGGACCCGCCGCTGGAGAACGTCGTCGTCCGGAGCCGTGAGTAGAGGGAGAAGTGCACCGAAGCGCTCGGTCCGGGTGAGCCGGGCGAAGGCTGCCTCTGCCGCCGGTGCCGTCTTCAGTGCGATGGTGAGCGCCTCCGGCGGCTGCGCGGTCGCCGGGCCGGCGTAGGCGCGGTCCCAGCGGCCGTCGGACTTCGCCCGCTCGATCTCGGCGACGCCCCGCGGCCGGAGTCGATCGTCGCCGGCGAGGCGCGCGACGATCTCGACGTTTCGCCGCGACCAGAGTGAGCGCGCCCGGCGCGGAGTGAACCGCTGCACGAATGTGTGCTCGTCGAAGCGGTTGCGCTGGCCGTCGATCCATCCGCTGCACAGAGCCTCGTCGAGGGCCTGTTGATAGGTGAGCGAGGTCGGTGAGGTCACTCCCTTCTTCGCGAGCATCAGCCAGATCCCGTCGGAGCTGTCCTCGTTCCTGATCAGCCACTCGTGCCATCGGTCGATGCTCGCGAGGACCAAGGGTGTCTCCGGGGTCGCGGGGTCGCTCATGGTGCCAGCTTGCCAGGTGAAGTGGACGGATCCTGTCCGCAGTCAAGGCCGGTCGACGGACCATTCCGACCAGCTGCTCACCAGGCTCACAGAGATCCGCCCGACTACCCTCGGGTCATGGCTGAGAAAGCGAAAAGCGTCGACGAGTATCTCGATGCGCTCGACCCCACGTACCGATCAGAACTGGAACGGATCCGGGCGCTCGTCACGCAGCTCGTGCCGGATACCGAAGAGACGATCAGCTACGGGATGCCGACACTCAAGTACAGGAACCGGGCGCTGGTGTACTTCACCGCATCCAAGAAGCACATGAGCTTCTACCCCTCCTCTTGGGCGATCGAGGAGCTGAAGGACCAGCTCGCGGACTACGAGACCACTAAGCACGCGATCCAGTTCACGCCTGCCACACCCCTGTCCGAGGATCTGATCAGTGACCTCGTCCGCGTACACCGGCGCGAGATCGACGCCGACGGGTCGTGACCGGCATCCCGCGGCGGCCCTCTTCGATGGGTGGGCTCCGCCCCACACGAGACGACCTCGCCCGATTCGCGTCGGATGATCCGCACGCGATCGACGATGTCCTGCCCGCCGACGCCGGGCAGTTGCGACTGCTCATCGTAGGCGTCAACCCGGGGTTGTGGACCGCGGCCGTCAACGCTCCCTTCGCGCGGCCCGGCAATCGCTTCTGGCCGGCACTGCACCGAGCGGGGTTGACCGACCATCTCGTGGACGCGTCGACCGGGCTCTCGGTCGCCGATGAGGCGCAGCTGCTCTCCCGCGGTATCGGCATGACGAATCTCGTCGGGCGGGCCACTGCCCGAGCGGATGAGCTCACCCGCGAGGAGCTGCGGACAGGCGCGGAGCGCGTGGCCGTGGTGGCACGTGAGCTGTGTCCGCGAGTCGTGTGCATCGCGGGGATCACGGCCTTCCGCTCCGCCTTCGCGCGTCCGAAGGCGGGTTACGGGGAGCAGGACACCTCGGACATTCCGGGTTGGCCCGACGATGTGGTGTTGCTGGTGGTGCCGCAGCCGAGCGGGTTGAACGCGCACGAGACCATCGACTCCCTGGCCACACACTGGCGTCAGGTTTGGGCCGCCGTTGAGGTGCGCGACGGCTAGGGCAGGTCCACGTCGTGCTGCTCGCACGGCATGACGCGCATCGCGGGGAATCTGCCCCGGACGGAGCCACGCGCCCCGACACCGGCGAACAGTGCCGGTCCGGGATGTTCAGGCGCGGAGGGAATCCATCACTTTGTCGACTCGACGCGCCCTGGTCTCGTCGGCCTTTGCAGAGTCGACAGAGCGGGCGTGCTCCTTCTGCTTGGAGTAGCTCAGTGTCGCCCACGCCGCTGCTGCCGCGGGGTCGCTGCGTAGTGCTGCATCCAGTGCCTGCGGCACGGTGACCGTCCGAGGAGCGTCGTCGAGCTCTAGTCGGACCTCGATCTCATCGCCCGCCGTGCGCCCGGTTGCTTCCCGCGTCTCGGCGTTGAACGAGAGCAGGTAGCGACCTCCCATAGAAGTGATCGTGGAGGAGTAGGTGTAGCCACCATCGACTGTCACTCTGACGGGAACCCGCTTCCCGCGGTCGAAGGCGGACACGACTTCCGTGGGGACGACGATGGCGACGTTGTTGCCACCCGTGGATTCGAGGACGGTGCGGAATTCCTGCTCACTCGGTTGGTGTTCCGGGTGAGCCACTGGTCGCCGGGCGGTACCGACGTAGGAGGTGCCTGGGATTCTGAGCCCGTCTGAGGTCTGGTACTGCGCGAGGCCCGATCGGACCGTCTCCCGGATCGCGCCGCGATCCTCGGCGGACAGGGAGGCCAGCCTCTTCTTGAGAGGGCCTGCAAGATCCGTGCGCAGTGCCCAGTATTCGTCGAAGGAGTCGTCGTGGGTGGGGACGTCGACCTCCTGCACGCTGATCTGCTCGAGGCCCGCGGCGGTCAGTGCTGCCTCGAGGGCGCCGTCGGCGCCCAGCGAGAACGGACCCGGGGTCCCGGGAGGAGGCACGGGTACGCCGGTGTGCTGTTGGACCGCATCCGCGAGCACTCCGAGCCACGGGTTGCGATCGCGCGGACCCCACACGGCGACGGCCATCCGGCCCCCGGGCCGAAGGACGCGGGCGATCTCGGAGGTGGCACGGACCGGATCGAGTGCGAACATGAGCCCCTCGCGACACACGACGATGTCGAAGGAGGCATCGGGCTCATCGATCTCCTCGAGGTCGAGAACACGCACGGAGAGGTGGGCGGCCGCTCCACTCACTTGGTCCCGAGACGCCGCCCGCTGTGAGGCGAGGGCCGCCATCTCCGGCGCCACGTCGGAGAGGACGACGCGCCCTCCGGGTGCGACCCGGTCGGCGACGATCAGACCCAAGCCGCCCGCGCCGCATGCCAGCTCGAGGACGTCGTCGCCGGGAGCGGGAGCCACGGTATCGACCATCAGCCGGGTCACCGGCTCGGCGCGTTGCTCGACGTGATCTGCGTGCTCGCCCCAGGACTCCGCGACCAGACCCCACATCTGGTGGACGCGGTTGCGGATCTGTTCGGAGGTAGGGGGCTGAGTCTTCTCTGATGCCATCTCGACACTCCCCCCGGAGTTCGTCACACGCCACGAGCAGTCAGTATCTCCACGGTAGCCCCGCGGTCGCGGAAGTCAAGAGCCCTCGGGGCCGGTCGCGCGGCGGGCCCGGAGTAGCCCCCGACGAGCACGAACGCCCTGGTTCAGTGGTCGGGGAGGATGGTGTGGATCGCCGCTGCCGCCAGGCGGACGATCTCCTCGAGCAGTTCGGTCCGCGACAGCTCGATCTCGCCGTTCAGCCAATCGCTCACCGCCTGCGCCGTCCCGGCCACGAGGATGAGGGCTGCCA
>JBKBRA010000117.1:0-4119 GCA_046292305.1 Dietzia sp.
GAGGTCGATGTCGTTCTTGCCAATCTCTCGACATCCAAGCAAGGTGCTCGCGGCCGTCCGCTGCCCGGCACCGCCGAGGTGCGGCTCGTCGAGGCCGACCCCGACTCAGGCTCGATCATGACCGGCCCCGGCGGCTTCGCCGTGCCGAGCGAGGTCGGCGCTCCCGGGGTGCTTCTCGCCCGGCCCCGCCTCCGAGTAGACGCCTCCGTTCGCCAGCTGCGCGGGGTGTTCCGGCGGGGCGATACGTGGGTGTCCACCGACGACGTGTTCGAGCGTGACCGGGACGGCGACTTCTGGCTGCTCGGCCCGGCGAGCACGGTGGTCCGCACGTCGCACGGCCCGGTATTCCCGATCCAGGTCGCCGACGCGCTCGGGGACTTGCCCGAGGTCGATATCGCCGTGGCGTACGGCGTGCCCGCTGCCACGGGTCTGGTCGCCGTCGCCGCTGTGAGCAAGTGGGGCTCCAAGGCGATCACCGCGGCCGACGTCGGTGGCGCACTCGCATCGGTCCCCTCCGCCGGACGACCGGACATCGTCCACGTTGTCGACAACATCCCGGTGACGAACTGGTATAGGCCGGACGCCACCAGACTTGCCGCCCGGGGCCTACCGAAGGCCGGCCCGCGAACCTGGATCCGTGATCCCGGATCAGGCGAGTACGTACGGCTGACCAAGGCTGTGCGGGACGGGCTGGTCCCGTAGACCGTCACCGACGCCGGACGGTGATTCGCCCTCCTCGGTGAGGCGCGAACGCGACGCCGCGGGAGTGCCACTTCTCGTCACGCTCGGTCGTCGGGACGATCTCGTACATGCTCAGCAGGGTGCGCAGCACGACGTCCATCTCCATCGTCGCGAACGCCGCACCGATGCATCGCCGGGTCCCGCCGCCGAACGGCAGCCATGCCGGCGGTGGTGTGGTGTCGAGGAAGCGGGTCGGGTCGAAGCGCTCGGGCTCGGCGAAGTGCACGCTGTCGTCTTGCAGCAGAGAGATCGCGACCATCACGTTGTAGCCGCGCGGGATGCGCCACGGCCCCAGGTCGAGGTGCGGAGCCTGCACGTTGCGTCCGGCGAGGTCGATGACCGGCCGGCTGCGCTGGACCTCCAGGATCGTCGCGTGCCTGTAGTCGGTCCCCCCGGCGTCGACCTCGGCGACCAGCTCGTCCAGCACAGCGGGATTCCGGCTGAGCCGCTCCAGGGCCCAGGCGAGCGTCGTCGCGGTGGTCTCGTGTCCTGCCACGAGTAGTGCGGTGAGCTCGTCGCGGATCTCTTCGTCCGTCATGGACGAGCCGTCGTCGTAGGTGCTCTGCAGCATCATCGCCAGGATGTCGTCGCGCTCGTCGAGTCGGTCGTCGCGGCGGCCCCGGGCGATGAGTGAGGTGATCGCGTCGTCGTACACCTTCTTGTAGCGAGCGAACCGAGCGCGCGGGCCCAACGACCCCACGCCCACAGCGCCCACGCGCACCGGGAGTTCCGGGGTGATGACCATCGCCGAGCCGGCCTCGACCATGGGCGGGATGACGCGGCGCAGCGTGACGAGCTCGTCGTCCCGGGCGCCGAACACCGTCCGGATGATGATGTCCAGCGTGATGCGGGTCATCGACGGCATGGAGGCGAACGGTCGGCCGACGACCCACGAGTCGAGTTCGCGCCGGGTCTCCTCCTCCACGACCGCCTCGTAGCCCTTGATGCGCCTGCCGTGCAGAGGCGGGGTGAGCAGCTTGCGGCGCCGGCGGTGGTCGGTGCCCTCGAGCGCGAACATCGACTGCTCGCCCAGAACCCGACCCAGATTGGGGTCGACGTTGGTCAGCGACTGCTGCGGGGAGGTGAACAGCTCTCTGGCCAGCGCGGGGTCGGAGATTACCACCGCACGCCCGTAGATGGGCAGGTGCACGGTGACGGCGTTGCCGTATCTCGCCTGCAGCCGCTGGAGCACTCTGCGCCGGGCGAGGCCGAAGCCCACGCCCTGGATCGACCTGGGCAGCGGGGGTCCGGGCGGGAGCAGCGGTGCGCGGTCGTCGCCGGTCGAACGTCCTCCGGACGCGGCGGGAGCCGACCTGTCCGTCACGCTGTCCATGGGATCGCATCCTCGGCCTCGGGTGAAGTGCGGGGCGCCGTTCAGCCTACGTGCCGGAAATGCGGTGGTGGCCGCAGTCAGTGCGACGACGACGAGGTCCTCTCCTGCCACCCGGCACCGCCCCCAATCCGCAGCAACCCCGGCGTCGAATCCCGGGCATGCACTCCGCTTCGCAGTCCCCTCGGCCCTCCGACTTCCACGTCACGGCGGACGGCGCGGACGTGGCAGGGCTCTTTGCCGATTCCCGGGACGCCGGCGCCGGGCACGATGCACCAGAGTCGGCTGAGTCCGAGCGCGGGGACTTCCTCGGCGCCATGCGCGCATCCTGGGACGACTGGATGCCCGTCGCCACCACGGGCTGGGGCGCGGTGGTGCTCATCGCCCCGTTGCTCGCGGTGCATGCCCTCGTCTGGGCATTCGGCGGGCGCCGGCCCCGCTAGGTGCTCGGCCTCCGCTAAGTGCTCAGCCTCGACCAGGTGCGTCGACTCCGCTACGTGCTCAGCCTCGACCCCACCCGCCACAGGATGGTGCGTTCCTTCGACCGGGCCGCGTGCAGCGGATCCGCACTGTCGGCGGCGCGGGAATGGCGTGGCGTGGTCTCGCAGGTCCCGACCACGATCAGCCCGGCCGCGTCGATACGGCCGAGAAGGTCATCGCGAGTGCGCAGTCCCAGGTGTTCGGCGAGGTCGGACAGGATCAGCCACCCTTCGCCCTGCGGCGTGAGGTGATCGGCGAGCCCGCTGAGGAAGCGGTGCAGGACGTCGGAGTCCGGATCATAGATCCCCTGCTCCAGGGCCGAGGTCGGACGCCCGGGAATCCATGGCGGATTGCACACCACCACGTCGGCCCGCCCGGAGTCGCCCGCCTCGTCGTCGTCGTAGGGCCACAGGTCGGCCTGGATCACCGCAACGCGGTCTTCCAGCCCCAGCCGACTGACGTTGTCCTGGGCGCACTGCACGGCGCGGGGACTGATGTCGGTCGCCACCACCTGCCGGGCCCCGCGCCGGGCCAGGACCGCCGCGAGCACCCCGGTCCCGGTGCCGATGTCCCACACGACGGGGTGGTCGACGCCGTGCGGCCAGGGGGAGTCGGCGACCAGGTCGATGTACTCGTCGCGGGTGGGGGCGAAGACGCTGTGGGCGGGATGGATCCGAGCCCCCAGGGCGCTGACCTCGATGCCCTTGCGGTGCCACTCGTAGGCGCTGATCACTCCGAGGAGCTCGGGCAGCGAGACGAGGGTCTCCTCGCCGACGGAATCGCTCGACTCGTCGGAGGGCCGGCCGGCCGGCTGCCCGTACGCGTGCGCGCAGGCCTCGCGCGCATCGGGCGCTCGGCGCAATCGAACTGTGTAGTCAGGCTCCAGTGGGATCAGGATTTTGCCCAGAATCGTTGCCCGCTGGGCACGCGCTTTTCGGTTGGCGAGGAAGACCTCTCCGGGGTCGGAACTCTGCGGCGCCCGGGACGCCCGCTTCTCGAGGCGACGGTCGAGGGCGCGCATGAGCTGCCGGGCGTTCTGGAAGTCGCCCCGCCACAGCAGGCTTGAGCCTCTCTGAGCGATTCGGAGAGCTTTGTCTGCGGAGATGTCGTCGGTGATCACGACAATCCCAGTCGGCGCGGGTGCGGCGTTCTCGGAGCGCCAGGACCCGATGCGCTGGGTGCCGCCCTCGGTCCACTTGACTGTGGTCATGGAGCCTCCAGTCAGTGGGAGTAGGAGAGCAATCGCCCTTCGAGCAGGCGCACACTAGCCGCACGCTCGTTACCCCAGACTAGGTTCCCTGCGCAGACCGGCGGGCACAGCCCCGGTCTGGCGTTCCACAGCAACGTCAAACTCGTCGACCGTGACACCGTTTTCTAGGGACTCAGGTACTTTTGCTGCCTTGAGCCAGTCCTTTCGCCGCAAGAAACGAGGCGAACCGCTCCTCCACGTTGGCGAACTATCGCGCACTACCTCGTCGAGTGACGTCGGGCACGACTCATCGTCCGGGTGGTCGACGAGGCCGATCAGGGCGACCGCCTGCTACGTCGACACTTCAGGAAGGCGTGTC
>JBKBRA010000118.1:0-4032 GCA_046292305.1 Dietzia sp.
CGCGAGCATCCGGTACGCCTACGCGGAGGGTCTGATCACCCTCGCCGAGGGCGTCGACCCGGCCGATGCCGATCACATGGTCAACCCGCTGTACGTCCCGGAGTGAGACGTCCCGGAGTGACCTCCCGCCCCGCCGCATTCAAGCGATAGGCTCCCAATCCATGACCGCCACCCCACAACTCGGCTCCTTCGTGCGCGAACTCTCGATCGCCGAGGTGATCGAGGAGACCGCGGACGCCAAGTCGATCGTCTTCGAGATCCCCGTCGGCGCCGAGGACGACTTCCGGTACACCCCCGGACAGTTCCTGACCCTGCGGATCCCCAGCGACCAGACCGGGTCCGTGGCGCGCTGCTACTCGCTCTCGAGCTCACCCACCGAGGACTCCAGGCTCAAGGTGACCGTCAAGCGCACGATCGACGGCTACGGCTCCAACTGGCTGTGTGACAACGCCGAGGCCGGCATGTCCATGCACGTGCTGGCGCCCTCGGGCATCTTCACGCCCAAGAACCTGGACCAGGACTTCATCCTCCTGGCCGCCGGTTCCGGCGTCACCCCGGTGATGTCGATCCTCAAGTCGGCGCTCGCCCAGGGCACCGGTCACATCGTCATGGTGTACGCCAACCGGGACGAGAAGTCCGTGATCTTCAAGGACGAACTGCAGACCCTGCAGCGGGAGAACCCCGACCGGCTCACGGTTCTCCACTGGCTCGAGTCGGTGTCGGGCATCCCCTCCCCCGAGATGATCGGCAACCTCCTCCATCCTGTGGCCACCAAGCGCCATTCGTACATCTGTGGTCCGGCACCGTTCATGGAGACGGTCAAGGACGGCCTCCGCCGCTCGGGTGCCGACATGCACCTCATCCACACCGAGGTGTTCTCCTCGATCGAGGGCGACCCGTTCGCCGAGATCGTGATCGACGACTCCCCCTCGGAAGACGGCGTCGGGCCGGCCACGGCGATCGTGGAGCTCGACGACGAGACCCACGAGCTCTCGTGGCCGCGCAACACCCCGCTCCTGGACGTCCTGCTGTCCAAGGGCATCAAGGCACCGTTCTCCTGCCGCAAGGGCGAGTGCTCCGCCTGTGCCTGCGTTCTCAAGTCCGGTGAGGTCGAGATGATCCACAACGGAATCCTCGATCCGGAGGAGGTCGAGGAGGGGTACGTCCTGAGCTGCCAACTCCTGCCCAAGACCGACCGCGTAGAGGTCTCGTACTCGGAGTGACAGACTTCAGGGCGTGAACCACCCTGCCGTCACCTTCACCTCCCGATACGGCTCCACCCGCAGGTACGCGGACGCGCTCGCCGAGAGGATCGAAACGCGCGCCGTGGATCTCGCCTCGATGCGGGACGCGTCCGCCGCCGAGCCGTTGGTCGTGCTGGCACCTCAGTACGTCACCAGCATTCTCGGGCGGCGAAAGATCATCCGTGCGATCCGCTCGGCTCCGGGCCCCGCGGCCCTCGTCGTCGTCGCACTGTCCCCCGCCGACGACTCCGGGCGCGGCACCCTCGCGCAGAAACTCGTGACGGCCTCCGGCCGGGAGGTCGCCGTCTTCCAGCTACGCGGCGACTTCGACCCGGACCGGCTGCGGTTGATGGACCGCGTGCTCATGGCCGCGCTGCGCAGGGAACTGCGCAAGACCCCGGACGAACCGATGGCCCGACTGCTCCTGGCACGCGAGCGGCTCGAGTTCGTCGACGAGTCCACCCTCGACCCGATCGTGGACTGGGTGCAGGGGCGCACCACGTCCGGGGCGTGAGCAGACCCGCCGACGAGAAGAGGCGGCTCAGACGCCCGCCTGCTCCTTCTGTATCTCCAGCGCGATGTCGATGAGCTGATCCTCCTGGCCGCCCACCAGACGACGCTCGCCGGCACGGATGAGGATCTCCGACGACGGGACGCCGTAGCGGTTCGCATGCCCCTCGGCGTGCTTGAGGAACGACGAGTAGCAGCCCGCGTAGCCGAGCATCAGCGCCGACCGGTCGACCACGCACTCGGTCGGCATGAGCGGACGCACCACGTCCTCGGCGGCGTCCGCGATCTTGAAGAAGTCCACGCCGGTGGTGATGCCGAGTTTGTCGCACACCCCCACGAGCGCCTCGACGGGAGTGTTTCCGGCGCCCGCTCCGAAGCGGCGGGTGGAGCCGTCGATCTGCTGAGCGCCGGCGCGGATGGCCATGATCGAGTTGCCGACGCCCACGTCCAGGTTCTCGTGTCCGTGGAAACCCACCTGCGCATCGTCGCCGAGCTCCGCGACCACCGCCGCGACCCGGTCGGACACCTGGTCCATGACCAGCGCGCCCGCCGAGTCGACGATGTACACGCACTGGCACCCCGCGTCCGCCATGATGCGGGCCTGCGTGGCCAGCACCTCCGGAGGCTGGGTGTGGCTCATCATGAGGAACCCGACCGTCTCCAGGCCCAGCTCGCGGGCGTATCCGAAGTGCTGGATCGAGACGTCGGCCTCGGTGCAGTGGGTGGCGACCCGGCAGATCGACCCGCCGTTGTCGCGCGCGGCGAGGATATCGTCCTTGATCCCCAGACCCGGCAACGTGAGGAACGCGATCTTGGCCTGCGTGGCGGTCTCGGCCGCGACCTTGATGAGGTCCTGGTCGTAGGACTTGGCGAAGCCGTAGTTGAAGGACGCACCGCCGAGTCCGTCACCGTGGGTGACCTCGATGACGGGGACGCCGGCACCGTCGAGCGCGGCGACGACGTTCCGGACGTCGTCGACGGAGAACTGATGGCGCTTGTGGTGCGAGCCGTCGCGCAGGGACGAGTCGGTGATGCGGATGTCGAGCTCGGAGCTGTATGCGCGGGCATCGGCGTTGTACGGGTTGCTCTTGTCCATGGTTCTCATACTCCGAGCTTGGTCTTGGCGAGCTTGGTCTTGGCGATGTCCTCGCCGACCTTGGTGGCGGCGGCGGTCATGATGTCGAGGTTGCCGGCATACGGCGGGAGGAAGTCCCCTGCGCCCTCGACCTCGACGAAGATGGCGACACGCGCCATTCCGCCGGTGACCTCGGTGGGCGGGTCGAACTGTGGCTCCTGGAGCAGCCGGTACCCCGGGACGTACTCCTGGATCTCCTTCTCCCGCTTGCGGATGGCGGTGGTGATGAGGTCGTGGTCGGCATCCTCGGGGATCGCACAGAAGATGGTGTCGCGCATGATCATGGGCGGTTCCGCGGGGTTGAGGATGATGATCGCCTTGCCCCGCTTGGCGCCGCCGACCTTCTCGATGGCCAGCTTGGTGGTCTCGGTGAACTCGTCAATGTTCGCGCGAGTGCCCGGCCCCGCCGACTCCGAGGAGACGGAGGCGACGATCTCCGCGTACTCCACCGGCACGACCGAGGAGACCGCGTGGACCATCGGAATGGTGGCCTGGCCGCCGCAGGTGACCATGTTGTGGTTGGGCGCGTCGACATGCTCGTGCAGGTTCGAGGGAGGGATCACCATGGGGCCCACCGCGGCGGGCGTGAGGTCGATGGCCGTGATGCCCGCCGCCTCGTAGCGGGGTGCGTACTCCTTGTGGACGTAGGCGCTGGTGGCCTCGAACAGCAGGTCGGGCTTCTCGCCTCCGGCCTCGATCGAGGCGAGCAGTTCGTCGGCCCCACCTGACATGCAGGTCAACCCGTGGTCGGCGGCGCGCTTCATCCCCTCGGACTCCGAGTCGATACCGATCATCCACTTGGGCTCGATGTACTCGCTGCGCTCGAGCTTGTACATGAGGTCGGTACCGATGTTTCCCGACCCGACTATCGCGGCGCTGAGCTTGGTCTTCTCTGTCATACCGACAGTCTCACCGCGGGGATCACCTGCCACAATTGCGCGTGCCACTCAGCGGAACAACCGGCGCGACAGAAACCGGATGCCTACGTCAGGCGGGACGGGGGCGGTGGGCTCCTGGTGGGTTGGTGAGGTGGCCGTCGTCGGCGATGAGGCGGTCGATGTGTTGTCGCCATCGGTGGTCGAGGATCCGGTCGCGTGCCTGGGCCAGGGGGCCGTGTGGGGTGGTGCGGTGTTCGTGTCCGGT
>JBKBRA010000119.1:0-3961 GCA_046292305.1 Dietzia sp.
GGGCGATGACGAAGATCGAGATGTACGCCCCCTTCTTGGACGGCAGCGGGGTCGGGCTCTGCTTCATCGTCGCGCTGTCGGACTGCATCGAGGTGGAATCGGAAGCGGGGGTCTGCTTGCCATCCGGCGATCCGGCGCTGTTGACGTCCGGGGTATCGGCGGGATCCGGATCTGACGGTCGTGCGTGTGTCATGGGACACCTCTCGAGTCGTCTGGGATCTAAACCCTAGGGCGTCGCTGAGGTGCCTTCCACCGGTCGGGCCGCGCCCACGACCACCACCCCGGGGCCCGCCCCCGCCCTGATCGAGGTGAGGACCCCGGCCACCGACCACGCCGTGATCGCCGATGTGAGGCCCCCGGAGTCGGGGTCCACCGCGTTCTCGAATCGCATGTCATAGCGGCCCACCGGGGACTCCCACTCCACCACGTGGCGGGTGCGATCCACCTCGGGGTCGGCCACCACGATCACCTCGACGCGATCCAGACCGATCGTCGCGAGCGCGAGCGCCACCGAGGCGTTGGAGGTACGGGGGAACTCCAGCGCCGCCTCGCGCGCCGACCCCCGGAAGACCTCGCGCGGGGCACCGAGGGGTCCATCGACGCCCAGGGCCGCCGGGCTCTTGATGGTGGAGTGACGCAGGATGGCCTCGTCCGTCCCCGCCCGTGCCGCGGCGGCCAGCACGTCCAGTCCACCCACGGCCCCGGCGGGGACCAGGACCCGGCCCGAACCGCCCGCCAGGATGTCCTGTGGGTGCTCGTGCCGGGCGAACACCCCGCACGAACACACGACCACGTCCTTGCCGACGCCCGTGATGCGAGGGGTGAACTCCTCCGCGACCTCGACGCCGGCGGCCTCGACCAGCACGTCGGCGAGGTCGATGGCCGCGGTGACCTCTTCCCGCGTGCTGCCCGAGCGGAGCACCGCGGACAGGCGCGCCCCGGGGACGTCGCCCCTGCACAGCGCGTCGGCCACCGCGCCCCCGATCGCCCCGGCGCCGATCACGGCTACCGCCAGCGGGCGGGTGGAATCCCGCGGTCGCGCAGAGTCCGAAGGGGACAGGGGAGGGGTCATGGTGGGGCCACCGTACCCACGAGAGGCGAGCGCCGGGAGCTGGATGGGGGCCGGGTCCCAGCCCGGGCCCCAACCCGGAGCCCATCCCGGAGCCCAGCCGAACCCAGGCCGCGAGTGTTGCGCTGATCACACCAAAGCTGTAACTTGGGTCACAACTTGACATGGCGTCAAGTTTGTTCGACAAGCCGTCCACGGTTCCCTCTCCGGCGGACGACTCCCCTCGCAAAGGACGCACCATGGCCTTCACCCTCCCCGAGTCCGATCTCCCCCTCGATCTGGACTTCGACCCGGACCTGATCCGCGAGCGCTTTGCCGTGCACAAGCAGAAGCGGATCCGGCCCGACCAGCTGGCCCAGTTCCAGGGGCTGTCCGACGTCCTGGAGGTCGACGACCGCGACCCCTTCGTCGAGCCGATCAACCGCGAGCCGGTGACCGAGGAGATCGACGCCCTCGTGCTGGGTGGCGGCTTCGGTGGACTCACGGCCGGCGCCTACCTCGCGCAGAACGAGATCTCGGACTTCCGGATGGTCGAGTACGGCGGCGACTTCGGCGGCACCTGGTACTGGAACCGCTACCCGGGCGTGCAGTGCGACATCGAATCGCACATCTACATGCCGCTGCTGGAGGAGACCGGCTACATCCCCAGCCAGCGCTACGCCGACGGCTCCGAGATCTTCGAGCACGCGCAGCGCATCGGGCGCCACTACGACCTCTACGACAAGACCTACTTCCAGACGCGCGCGACCGAGGCCCGGTGGCACGAGGAGCAGCAGCGCTGGGAGGTCACCACCGATCGCGGCGATGTGTTCCTGGCCAGGTTCCTCATGCGCTCCAACGGGGCGCTGACCAAGCCGCAGCTGCCTAAGGTGCCCGGCATCGGCGAGTTCCGGGGCAAGATCTTCCACACCAGCCGCTGGGACTACGAGTACACCGGCGGTTCGCCGGCCGGGAACCTGGAGAATCTGCGCGACAAGCGCGTCGCCGTGGTGGGAACCGGCGCCACCGGCGTCCAGGTGGTGCCGTACCTGGCCCAGGACGCCGAGGAGCTCGTGGTGGTGCAACGCACCCCGAGCGTCGTGCAGCCCCGCAACAACCGAAAGACCGATCCCGAGTGGGCGGCCTCCCTCGAGCCCGGCTGGCAGTACGAGCGGCACGACAACTTCAACGGCATCATCAGCGGCCACGAGGTCAATGGCAACCTGGTCGACGACGGCTGGACGCACCTGTTCCCCGAGCTGACCGGGCAGCACCTGGTGGACGTGCCGGTCTCGGAGCTCTCGGCCACCGACCAGGCCGCGGTCGCCGAGATCGCCGACATGACGCTGCTCATGGGCGCGCACGCCCGAGTGGACTCGATCGTCACCGACCCCGCCACCGCGGACGGGCTCAAGCCGTGGTTCGGGTACATGTGCAAGCGGCCGTGCTTCAACGACGAGTACCTGCAGACGTTCAACCGGCCCAACGTCACCCTGGCCGCCGCGCCCACCGGGATAGACGGCATCACCGCCACCGGCATCGTGGTGGGGGGCCGGCACTACGAGGTCGACTGCATCGTCTTTGCCACCGGCTTCGAGACCGGATCCGGGCCGGCGGGCATCTACGGCTACGACGTGATCGGCCGGGACGACAAGTCGATGCAGGAGTACTTCTCCGACGGCCACAAGACCATGCACGGCTTCTTCACCCACGGCTTTCCCAACTTCGTGGAGCTGGGCATGAGCCAGACCGCCTACTACGTCAACTTCGTGTACATGCTCGACCGCAAGGCGCGGCACGCCGCCCGGCTCATCCGGCACACGCTCGAGGGCGGTTTCAGCACCTTCGAGCCGGAACTGCAGGCCGAGACGGAGTGGGTCGCCAAGGTGCGCGCCTCCAACGAACCCCGGATCGCGTACTGGGCAGCCTGCACGCCCGGCTACTACAACGGTCAAGGCGATGTATCGAAGGCCGTGTTCAGCGAGGTCTACAACTCCAGCGAGATCGACTTCTGGGACATGATCGAGAACTGGTGGCGGTCGGGGACGTTCGAGGGTCTGACCCTGGAGGAGTCCCGCGACGCGATCCCGGTCGCGTGAGTCGACGGGGCGTCGGGCTGACGTAGGCCACCGGCGGCGCAGTTCTCCGGGCGCGTCCTCCGGGCGCAGTCCTCCGACGATGTGCACGGGGGACGTCTGGGGAACGGTCCTGGCAGGGCGACGAGATTAGGATGTCAGCCATGGATTCCGGGACGCCCGCGGTGGTCGCGCCTGCCGCAGACAGCGCACGCAGGCGCCGGATCCCGCGCGGCGAGGTCCAGCGACAGATGATCCTCGACGCGTTCGAGACGCTGCTGGGTCGGATGCCGGCGCCGGACATTTCGGTCAAGGACATCACCGAGGCCGCCGGGATCAAGCGGCCGAATTTCTATTTCTACTTCGAGAGCAAGGGTGAGGTCCTCGGAGAACTGGTCGGCTTGGCCTGGGACGACTGGGCGGAGGCCATCGGCAGTTACTTCCGACGGGCCGGTGAGTCGCACGCCGACTACTTCGACCGGCTCTTCGGGGCGTCTTACGAGGCATGGGTGGTCCACGGCCGGGTGATGGTGGCCGGAGTGCAGGCGACCGGTTACGACGAGACACTCAGAGCGCGGTGGACGACTCTGGTGACGGGGCTCAACACGCATCTCGCGGCGCAGATGCGCAGGGACGCTGACGCCGGGGTGATCACCCCGCTGTCCGAGGACCACGCGGCTGTGGTCGCGACGCTGACGGACATGATCGTCATGGCCTTCTACAAGGATCGGTCGCTCAGGCCCTCCGAGGCGGAGTCCACGAGGATGTTGGCTGCCGTGAAGGCGGTCTGGCTGGGGGCGTGGGGGATACAGGACGACAGGTGAGGCGCGGGTCCGGT
>JBKBRA010000120.1:0-3954 GCA_046292305.1 Dietzia sp.
CGGTCCTGACCCAGCGGTTACGGCCGACCGAGACCCTGCTGCAGTCCATCACCATGCAGTCGGTCGTGGCGGCGGTCGTCCTGGTCGCGGCGGCCCTGTTGGCGGGACAGGGCAGGGTGCCGGTCGAGCCCGAGTTCTGGGCCGCGGTGGCCTGGCTGGTTGTCCTGTCCACGCTCTGCGGGTACGTCCTCTACGTGTTCGTCACCCGCACCCGTGGTGCCACGGTCGCCAGCGTGCTGCTGTATCTGACCCCGCCCACCACCATGATCTGGGTGTGGCTGATGTTCGACGTCCCGATCACCCTCCTCGCGGTGGTGGGGATGGCCATCAGTGCGGTCGGCGTGATCCTGGTGTTGCGGTCCCGGCCGACCGCGGCGGGTCAGCGCGCGCGGCGGTAGAGCGCGGCGGGCCGACCGCGCAGCGCTGTGGCCAGCGCCGGTTCGCCGTCATGGTCCGTCACCGGTTCCAGGTGGGGCTTCATCCGCCGGGCGAAGTTGTCCTTGTGCAATTCCCCGCCGATCACGGCCTCGTGGACGCGCCGGAGCTGGTGAAGGGTGAACGGCTCGGCCAGGAAGCGGTCGGGGTCGGGGCCGACGTCGACATAGCGCAGTCGGATCTCGTACCTCTCGCGCACGTCCCGGATCGCGGCGTCGACTATCGCGTCGTGGTCGAACAGCAACGGCCCCACCCCGTCGAGCCGGCCGTCGGGGCCGACCCGGGCCAGCTCGCCGTCGGCGCCGCGCAGCGCGGACTCGGCCAGGGGGAGAGCGTGCGCGACCGACACCGCCCACGTGCGGTCGTCGCGGTGCGGGTCGTCGAAGAGGCGGAGCAGGCGTGGCCGGATGGTCTCGTGGGGTGCGATCCCCACCTTGCGGCGCAGCACGTCGTCCGCGGTCTCGGCCACCGTGGTCCGCTCGCGGAGGAAGCCGCCGGGTAGCGCCCATCCGACGGGGTCGGTGCGTGACTGGACCAGTACGCGTAGTCCGGGGTCGGTGCCGCCGGCGTCGGAGACGGTGAGGATCGCCAGGTCCACGGCCACCGCGGGCCGGGGGAACCGCTCCAGATCTGACATACCCTTCACTTTAGCGCGGCAAGCGTGTTAATGTTTAGCGCGTTGAGAGTGCTAAATCGGGGTCGGAAAGGGCGCGACATGGAACGGGAAGAAATGGGACGGCGAGACGGCGGAATGAGGGATGGCACCGAGTGCGCGTGGGGCGAGTTTCTCGACACGCTGATCTGCCGACTCGGCGATATTCGGGATGGTGAGACGTTGGCGCTGATCGCGCCCTCGGGCCGGCAGGAGTGGACGTCGCAACTGGTGATCCGCGCCGATCGCCGGCGCGGGTGGATGTGGGTGACGCGGGGAATCCGCGGCAGCACCGCCGCGGAGGACATGGTCGCGCGCGTCGGTGAGGACGGCGCATTCACGCTGGCGGACGCGATCGTCCGGGTGGCACGCGGGGACCTGCTGCTGCCGCACCCACAGTTGTTCACGGCCCGCGCCACCGGGCCGGGCGCCGCGGCGGTGGCGGACGCACTCGGGCTCGCAGACGCCGGTGCGGTGGAGGAAGCCCCGTCACGCGGGGAGGACGCGGCCCTCGGCGGCCCGGACGCCCTGCGTCCACTGGTGGCGGGGGTGATCCGGAACCTCACCGGGCAGGACCCGGACGTCGATTCCGACGGTGACCTCCGATTCCATGTCGCCGGGACCACGGTGTTCGTGATATTCCGTCCGGACGGGGCTGCGATCGAGATCTTCGCCATGGTCGTGCGCCGTGTCTACAGTCGGCGCAACACCGCCGTCGAATTGGACCTCCTCAACAGGAAAGGGATGTGGAGCACCTGGTACATGACCGACCGCGAGGTGTTCCAGAAGATCAGGATTCCGGCGCGGCCACTGTCCGTGGAGAACGTCGACGAGATTCTCCGCTCCTTCTCGTTCGAGTTCGAGCGGAACCGGGACGAACTGGCGTATCGATTGGGAGGGGTGGCGGCATGAGACGCGACAGCGAGTACGGAACACGAGCCGACCGGGTGGCGGGTGTCATGCTCGGCACCGCGGTCGGAGATGCCCTCGGCGCCGGGTACGAATACGGCTCGGCTCGCCTCGGGCCCGACGGCCCGCAGATGATCGGCGGTGGGCTGGGTGGATTCGCTCCTGGCCAGTGGACCGACGACACCGCCATGGCGTGGTGCGTTCTCGACGTGGCCGCCCGCGGGCGGGGTCTGCTCGCCGACGAGGTACTGACCGAGGTGGCCCGAAACTTCGGCCGCTGGTACGACTCCGGTCCGCCGGACATCGGCAACCAGACTGCGGCCGTGTTGCGTGCCGCGGGTCCCGCGCCGACGGCGGCCGCGGCCCGGGAGGCGGCCGGGGAGCATTTCCGGCGGAGTCACCACTCGGCCGGCAACGGCTCCCTCATGCGCACCGCCCCCGTGGCGCTGGCGCACCTCGGTGACACCGGGGCGATCATCCGGGCCGCCACCGCCGTGAGCGACCTGACCCACTCCGATCCGCGGACCGGCCAGGCGTGCGTGCTGTGGTCTCTGGCCATCGACCGCGCGGTGCGGGAGCAGGTCCTGGACCTCCGTAGCGGGCTGGCGCACCTCGACGAGCCGGACCGTGAGTTCTGGGAGGCCCGCATCGACGAGGCCGAACAGGGGCCGCCCTCTCGGTTCCCGATCAACGGCTGGGTGGTGAGCGCGTTGCAGGCGTCGTGGTCGGCGATCCACCACACCCCGGTCCCCGAAGCCGATCCGGGGCGGCACCTCGCCGACTCGTTGGTCACGGCGATCGAGATCGGCGGGGACACGGACACGGTCGCAGCGATCGCCGGCGGTCTGCTGGGCGCGCGGTGGGGTGCGACGGCCGTGCCCGCGACGTGGAGAAGCATGTGCCACGGCTACCCGGGTATCGGCTCGTACGAGCTGGAGCGCCTCGCCGTGGATGCCTTCCTCTCGGGCCCGCGGTGGTTCGATGGTGATTCGACGGCGTCGGCGCCCTCCCCGTCACTGCCCGGCGTGCGCCGGCCGCGTAGGCCGACCGGGTAGAGACTCACTCCACATGGTGCCCGTAACGGTATCTGTAGTAGGCGGAACGTGCCTCTGCCTCGGTCTGGCCCGGTCTCCGTTGGAACACCCGGATGAAGGTGTCCTCGAGGACTCCTCCGACCAGGCCGCACCTGGGGCAGGACAGGGCGCCCCTGATGGAGAGCGGATCCCACTGTGTGACCCTGTCGGTGGGGATGTCGACGACCTCACCGCACCTCTCGGTGGTCTCCTCGGTCTCGACCGACTGGTGGTGCCAGGAGAGGGTGTCGCCCTCGGAGACGAAGTGCATCGGGGTCGCCCCCTTAACGGGGATGATGTGCTCACTCATGCGTGCTCCGTCCGAGTTCGTGTCGTGCTCTGTCTATCGGCCCGGGGACCGGGATCGTTAGTGCGGCACTGCGTTCTTCCCGCGAGGTGGCCAGGGGAGGGGCATGGACGCAGGCAACGCAGCGGGGGATGATTTCCAGGTGAACCCCCAGCAGCCAGACCTGCAGCGTGCTCTCGACGACCTCGATGCACGGCTCGGACGCATCACCGCCGAGGTCGCGGAGGTCCGGGCCGGGTTGGCGGCACTCGGTCAGCCGTCATGGTCCGCGCCAGCCGCGCCAGCCGCGCAGGCCGCGCCAGCCGCGCAGGCCGCGCCGGGTGTGCCTCACCCGGCCGCACCGGGCCAGGCGCAGCAGTCGCAACCGTCGTACCCGCAACAGGCTCACCCGCAACCGGCCTACCCGCAGCATCCCCGGCCCGAGCGGGCCCCGGTGTGGCGAGCGGGAGCTCCCCAGACCGGCGCCCCGGCTCACGGCGGATACCACCCCGCCGGTCCGGTCGACGGTCCCCGTCCGCAGCCCGGTCCCGCCCAGCCCGAATGGCCGCAGCCCCACGCGGAGGCCCGCCCCCGCTGGG
>JBKBRA010000121.1:0-3923 GCA_046292305.1 Dietzia sp.
GCCGACGCCGTGGACCGACCGGACGGGTACCTCGCGACCGGGATCGACGCCGTCGCCGCCCTGACCACCCTCCTCGACCAGCTGGGAGTGAAGTGAGATGACCACCTTCCCCGATTTCAGCACCTCTCCGCTGCGCCCCACCACCGAGGGGGCGCCCCGGCCGGACGGTGTCGAGACCGCAAGCAACGGCGTGGACAACGGCGTCGACGCCGGACCGCGGTGGGAGACCCCCGAGGGAATCGACGTCAAGCGCGTGTTCACCAAGGCGGACCGTGACGCGGTGGAGGCGGGAAGCGCCCCGACCGACGACGGCGAGGAGGTCACCCCCTACCCACTCGACACCGTCCCGGGAACCGCCCCGTTCCTGCGTGGTCCGTACCCGTCCATGTACGTCAACCAGCCGTGGACGATCCGGCAGTACGCCGGCTTCTCGACCGCCGCCGAGTCCAACGCCTTCTACCGACGCAACCTCGCGGCGGGCCAGAAGGGCCTGTCGGTGGCGTTCGACCTGGCCACGCACCGCGGCTACGACTCCGACCACCCCCGCGTCGCCGGGGACGTCGGAATGGCGGGTGTGGCGATCGACTCGATCCTGGACATGCGTGAGCTGTTCGACGGCATCGACCTGTCCGCGGTCTCCGTGTCGATGACCATGAACGGGGCCGTCCTGCCGATCCTCGCGTTGTACGTGGTGGCGGCCGAGGAGCAGGGGGTGACGCCGGATCAGCTCGCGGGGACCATCCAGAACGACATCCTCAAGGAGTTCATGGTCCGCAACACCTACATCTATCCGCCCACACCCTCGATGCGGATCATCTCGGACATCTTCGCCTACACCTCACGCAAGATGCCCCGCTTCAACTCCATCTCGATCTCCGGCTACCACATCCAGGAGGCCGGTGCGACGGCGGATCTGGAGCTGGCGTACACGCTCGCGGACGGGGTCGAGTACCTGCGCGCCGGACTGGACGCCGGTCTGGAGATCGACAAGTTCGCCCCGCGGTTGTCCTTCTTCTGGGCCATCGGGATGAACTTCTCGATGGAGATCGCCAAGCTGAGGGCCGGCCGCCTGCTCTGGAGCGAGCTGGTGGAGAAGTTCGGCCCGCAGAACGAGAAGTCCAAGTCCTTGCGCACCCACTCGCAGACCTCAGGCTGGTCGCTGACCGCCCAGGACGTGTTCAACAACGTGGCCCGCACATGCATCGAGGCCATGGCCTCGACGCAGGGCCACACGCAGTCGCTGCACACCAACGCCCTGGACGAGGCGCTGGCACTGCCCACCGACTTCTCGGCACGCATCGCGCGCAACACCCAGCTCCTGCTCCAGCAGGAGTCCGCGACGACCCGCCCGATCGACCCGTGGGCCGGGTCCTACTACATCGAGTGGCTCACCGCCCAGCTCGCCGACAAGGCCCGGCTCCACCTCATCGAGATCGAGGAGGCCGGAGGTATGGCCCAGGCGATCGGCGAGGGGATCCCCAAGCTCCGCATCGAGGAGGCCGCGGCCCGCACCCAGGCGCGTATCGACTCCGGGCGCCAGCCCGTGATCGGGGTCAACAAGTACGTCGTCACCGAGGACCAGGAGATCGAGGTCCTCAAGGTCGAGAACTCGCGCGTGCGCACCGAGCAGCTGGCCAAGCTGGACAAGCTCAGGGCAGAGCGCGACGAGGCCGCCTGTCAGGTGGCCCTGGACAAGCTCACCGAGGCGGCGTCCGGCGGGGCCGGGAACGACATGGAGAGCAACCTGATGGCGTTGGCCATCGACGCCGCCCGCGCCCACGCGACCATCGGTGAGATCTCGGACGCGCTCGAGAAGGTCTACGGTCGACACAAGGCAGAGATCAAGACCCTGTCCGGTGTGTACCGGCAGGAGGTCTCCAAGGAGGGCGCCGTGGACAACGTCACCAAGGCGATGACGATGGCCGAGGAGTTCTCCGAACTGGAGGGTCGCCGACCCCGCATCCTGTTGGCCAAGATGGGCCAGGACGGCCACGACCGCGGTCAGAAGGTCGTGGGTACCGCGTTCGCCGACCTCGGGTTCGACGTGGACATGGGTCCGCTGTTCCAGACGCCGGAGGAGGTCGCCCAGCAGGCCGCGGACGCCGATGTGCACGTGGTGGGCGTGTCCTCGCTGGCCGCCGGTCACCTCACCCTGGTCCCGGCTCTGCGCGAGGCACTCGCCTCGGTGGGCCGCGGGGACATCATGGTCACAGTGGGCGGCGTCATCCCGCCCGGTGACTTCCAGGAGCTCTACGACGCCGGGGCGGCCGCCATCTATCCTCCCGGCACGGTGATCTCCGACGCGGCGATCGAGCTGCTCGGGGCACTCGCCGGCGAGCTCGGCCACGAGCTGGCCTCTGCCGGTTCCACGTCCCCGGACGCTGCTTCCGCGAATTCGGTGTCGGCCCGGTCCGGCGAGGGGACAGGGGCGGGGGCGGAGTCCTGAACCGCCTCGGCTCCGGTCCCGATCCGGCGGGGTCGGGAAATCTGTCGGGAAGCCTGTCGACCACTCTCGGCACCGGTCCGGTGCGCGGCCCCGTCCCTTCGGCGACGGGGCCCAGGCCGCGTCGGGAGATCGACGTGGAGTCGCTACTCGAGGGCGTACTCGCAGACAGCCGTCCCGTGCTCGCCCGCGCCATCACGCTGCTCGAGTCCACGAACCCCGGGCACCGCGAGAAGGCGCAGGAGCTCCTGCTCGGCGCTCTCCCGCACGCCGGCGGGGCGTTGCGTATCGGCATCACCGGGGTACCGGGCGTGGGCAAGTCCACGTTCATCGAGTCGTTCGGCCTGTACCTGGTGGAGAAGGGGCACAAGGTCGCGGTCCTGGCCGTCGACCCCTCCTCCACCCGCACCGGCGGGTCGATCCTCGGTGACAAGACCCGGATGGCCACGCTCTCCACGGAACCCCGCGCCTACATCCGGCCGTCACCGACCTCCGGCACGCTCGGAGGGGTGGCCAAGGCCACCCGCGAGACGATGGTCCTGCTCGAGGCCGCGGGGTTCGACGTGATCCTGGTCGAGACCGTGGGAGTGGGCCAGTCCGAGGTCACCGTCGCGGGGATGGTCGACTGCTTCACGTTCCTCACCCTCGCCCGCACCGGGGACCAGCTCCAGGGAATCAAGAAGGGCGTATTGGAGTTGGCGGACGTGGTCGCCGTCAACAAGGCCGACGGCCCCCACGTCAAGGACGCCAGTCGCGCCGCCCGCGAGCTCGGCGCGGCGCTGCGGCTCGTGCGACCGGCGGATTCGACCTGGAAGGTCCCCGTCCTGACGATGTCCGGACTCGAGGGCGAGGGGCTGGACGAGTTCTGGGACGCCGTCCGGTCCCACCAGGACACGATGGGGGAGATCGGCGAGGTCGAGGCCCGTCGGGCCCGCCAGCAGGTCGAATGGACCCGGTCCATGGTGCGCGACACCCTCATGGCGAGACTCGCGGCCGACCCCGAGGTGCGGCGGGTCGCGCCCGACGTCGAGAGACGAGTCCGCGAGGGCACCCTCACGGCGGCCCTCGCGGCCCAGGCGATCATCGACGCCTTCGACGCTTGACGCGCCGACGCGTCGGCGAGCGCGTCAGGCGTCCCACCACCTACGGACCAGGTACTCGCGCTCGGAGGCGTTCTCCGTGAGCTGGTGGGCACGCGCCCAGGCCCGGCGGGCCTCGTCACCGCGACCGAGTTCCTCGAGCGTCGTCGCCCGCGCCTCGTGGAACGGGTGGTGCCGCTCCAGCTCCGCCTCTCCGGCGAGGGCGTCGAGCTGCCGCAGGCCGGTTTCCGGTCCGTCGCGGCGTCCCACGGCCACTGCCCGCGCCATCCGGACGACGGGTCCGGGTGCGAGAGCGAGGAGGAGGTCGTACAGCACCACGATCTGTGCCCAATCGGTCGACTCGACGTCTCGCGACTCCGCGTGGACCGCGGCGATCGACG
>JBKBRA010000122.1:0-3639 GCA_046292305.1 Dietzia sp.
CCGAACCGGTGATGACGATGCAGCCGACGCCGGGGTCGGAGTCGAGGCCCTCGACCGCCTCGACGACCTCCTTCTCCATGCCACTGCTCAGCGCGTTGAGCGCCTTGGGGCGGTTGAGCGTGATGACCGCGACACGGTCGCTGCGCTCCACCAGGATGTTCTCGAAATGCTTCTCGGTCACGGACATCGCGTGCTCCAGTCTGAGTCAGGGGATACTTGGACTTCCTTGTAAAAGCTCCGGGGCCGATGCTAGCCGGTCATCGGGCGAGCGGTCCCCCGTTCCACAGCCCCGACCGTACGGCCTCCCCGTGCTCGACCGTCGCGGTCCGCGCCCCGGGCACCAGCGACTCGTACCGCACCAGCGAACCCCAGTCCCGCGACCAGTCGTGCTCGAGATAGGTGGGCACGGTCTCCCCGGCCAGGAGCAGCTCGATGAACCCGAGCGGCCCGCCGCCGTCCCACGCCTGCCAGGTGTTGGTGGAGCTGACCGCGAGGTCGCGATCCGGCAGTACCCGGTACTCGGGCAACTCGTGGATCCCGGCGTACTCCTCGAAGGGACGCAGGCACGGGGTGTGGAAGGCAACCGCCCAGTCGGGCAGCACCGGGCGCGAGTCGCCGACGAGCTCCTGCATCGTCACCAGTTCGGGCATGCGCGGCGGGGTGAACGCGATCCACCGGGACGGGTCCGGGTCGAGGTCACGCACCACGAGCCGGATCGCCGTGGCGTCGTCCGGCAGCATGTCCATGGGCACGCGCAGGTTCCGCCAGGACGGTGCCGGACCGATGTCCACCGGTAGGACCGAACCCGCCGGTTCGAACTGTTCGGCGGCGGTGGCGTACTCCACGCGGATCGCGTCCGGGGCGAACGAACCGGCCACGGCGATCGTGATGAGCGGGTTCGCCTCGGCCCGGGCGGGCAGCCGGTACCAGTCCGTGGTGGTCTCCGCGTTGAACTGCGGACCGGTCTGGTAGCTGCCGAGTACGGGGACGCGGGCCGGATCGAGACCGAAGGGCAGGACGGCGTGACTGCCGTTGATGCCCTCGCCGGCGCGCACGCCGCCCTCGGTGCCGGCTGTGGTCGCGGTGGCGTCGGAGTCCTCCCCGGTGCCCGGGGTGTCGATGTCCACGGCCTGGGTGGCGGTGAGGTCCGTAGGGATCCCGTCGGGGACGAACTCCACCGACTCCGCGCCCGCCTCGAGTTGGTCACGGGGCTCACCCACCGGGGCGAGCAGTCCCGCGTTGGCGTCGGGTTCGGCGAGCACCATGTCAGCGATTCCGCACGGCTCCCCGGACAGCACCCGGAGGTTCTGCAGACCGACCGAGTAGGCGGGGTACTGGTTGCGGACCGCCGCCGCCATGGAGGCCACGATGACCACGACGACGAGGGCCGCCGCGAGGCCCAGTGGGGCGTGCGAGACCTCACTGAGGACCCGGACCACCGGACCGCGATCGGCATCGGGGCGCTCCGGCCCCGTGGGCCGCACGAACGGTTCCCGGTAGTGCAGGAAGAGCGCGAGCAGGAGCGCGACGAGCATCAGCCCGATGAACACCGAGGAGAACGTGATCCCGGCGATCGAGGGCTGCACGCCGCCCCACGGGATGCCGTATATCGAGATGTACCACCAGCCGTTGGTGGAGGTGAAGCTAAGTGCCAGCACGAAGAACACCGCGGCCAGGAACAGCATCCGGTTGCGCAGCGACCGTGTGGCCGCGGGCAGCACGGCCATGGTCACCAGGGCCGCCAGCGCCGCGCCGATCGTGGCGAACGCACCGAAGTGATGGGTCCACTTGGTGGGGTTGAGCGCCATGAACGCGATCGACATGGCGGCCAGACCGACGATCCGGCGGGCGGGACCGACGGCGACGCCGGGGATCCGGCCCTTGCGGAAGAGGATCGCGGCGCAGGTGATCAGGGACAGGAACATCGCCAGGACCGCGAACCTGCGGGCCAGCGAGCCGTCCGGAGTCGGGTTCATGAGCCACTCGTAGCGCCACACCTCCTCGAACCATCGGCCGGTGGGGCCGACGTCGCCGAGCAGGGCCGACGACTGCAGCGTGGTCACCAGCGGCTGGTCGAGGAAGATCAGATGGAGCACGCCGAGACCGGCGGCGAACAGGGGCGCCACCGTCGGGATCCACCCGTCCCGCCGCGCCCGGCGGATCACCAGCAGCAACAGCGGACGAGAGGCGGCGATGATCGCCGCGATGCAGAATGTGCCCGTGGGCGCGGCGGACAGGGTGAGCCCGCCGATGATGAAGCCGGTGGCCGCGGGCAGCAGCCGGCCGGTCGCCAGGGCCCGCTCCAGCGAGACCCAGGTCGCCAGCACGCCGAAGGCCACGATCGGCTCGGGACGAAGACCGTTGTTGTAGGTGAGCCAGAACGCGAGGAACACCGCGGCGGTGCTCCACCGGACCGCCGACGCCCGGCGGGCGGCTATGCCCAGGCGCGGGATCACCTCGCGGGAGAGCAGGATCCAGGACGCGATTCCCAGCAGCAGGGCCGGGAGCCTCAGCCACACGCTGCCCACGGTGAGGGAACTGATCGCCGTGTAGAGGTAGTACGGCATCCCGAACGGCGCGTACGGGGCGCCGTAGTAACGGAACACCTCGGGCATGTAGCCGCTCGAGACCGCGGCGCGTGCCTCGGTGAGGATGTACCCGTCGTCCGCCGTGTTGGCCCCGATGACGTGCCACACCAGGAGCGTGGCCACGACCACCAGGTCCAGGGGACGAGGCTTCCACCACCGTCGCGGCAGTACCCGCCGCCCGGAGCGTCCGTCGCGCAGGTCGAGTCGGTGCAGGGCGACGAGCGCGACGACGATCGCGAGGATGCCGACCGCGATCGCGATCTGTTTGATGACGGTCGCCTGGGTGGTGTAGCGCGAGTCCACGGTGATATCGACGGACATACCCTCGGGAGCCGCCCCCTGCAGGTCAGTGAACACCCCGACGACCTGCGGTCGCAGGTCCTCGTCGATCCGGCCGCCGACTTCCCGGCCGTCCACCTCGAGACCGACGAACTCCGCACTGATCGACCCGGAGTCGGCCACGACGCGGATCTCCGAACACGCCCCGGCCGAGGCGACCGCGTCGGTGGGAGCGGAGGCGACCAACACGTTCCGGCTGCGCACCTCGACGGTGGGGCCGGCCACGGACACCATCAGTGCGCGGGCGCCCGCGTTGTCGCCCGCCTGACGGGGAGCGGTGGACACCAGCACCCCGTCCTCGCGTCCCTGGTCCCGCAGCTCCCCCACGGCCGCGCACGGAACGTCCGCGGCGAGGTCGAGCGGGTAATAGGCCACGAGCGGCGCCGTCACCGGGTCGAGGACCCCGGCCTCGGGCCAACTGATCGTCGAGGTGGTCTGGGTGACCGGGAGCAGCGGGACGATGATCGCGAGGAGGATTCCGACCAGACCGCTGACGGCGGCGACGATCCCCCACCGGGTTCCTGTTCGGGACCTGTCCGGCGCGTCACGGACCTCGGTGGCAGTCGATGGCATGGCGTCCACGCTATAACGGGGGGCGGGAGTTCCCCGAAACGACGAACGCGCCGGAGGGAATCCCTCCGACGCGTTCTGTTATCCGTGGCCAGAGTCGGGATCGAACCGACGACCTTCCGCTTTTCAGGCGGACGCTCGT
>JBKBRA010000123.1:0-3582 GCA_046292305.1 Dietzia sp.
GGCGCAGAGGAAGACAATGACGGTGAGGGCCAACGACAGCACGATCATGGACACCAGCGGGCTGTGCATGCGCGCGTGCAGCAGCCGCGTCTCGTTGTGCACGTGCAGCGCTGCCTCGGGCGTGGCGCAGTGGGGCAGCCGGCGCGCCACGGCGTGGATGCGGCGCGCAAAGCGCAGGGCGTGCGCGGAGAGCATGACCGTGAGCCCGACCAGCGGCGCGGCCACCACCACCACGCGCGTCGAGAAGAACGACATCAAGTGGCTGTGCTTCCGCGCCGAGCTCGCCGGGGACGCCGGACTGGACGCTGCCGGCATCGCGCCCGCTCCCGTGTACTGGAACTTCGACGCGCAGAGCGACGACGCCTGATCGCGCTAGGCCCCTTCAGCACGACCGACGAATGACAAGCGAGAGGTGATGGCGATGCAGACCGCAGCAACGATGTCCGACAGCGGAACCCTGAGCCGACCCACGGGATCGCATCGCGCCCCCAGCAGGTCATTCGGTTCCTACCTCGCCGGCGGGCTGGCCAATCTGCTCGCTGCCGGCGGCGTCGTGGCGATCGGGCTCGTGATCGCGGCGGTGACGATGAACATCACGCTGATCATGTTCAAGACCGGGTCCATGTCCCCGACGATCCCCACCGGCTCGGTCGCGGTGGTCAAGGAGATCAGTGCGGACGAGATCCGGGTGGGCGACGTCGTCACCGTCGACCGTCCCGGCCGGCTGCCCGTGACCCACCGGGTTATCGAAGTCCATCCTCAGGTGCCTGGCCAGGCGCTCATCCTGATGCAGGGCGACGCGAATCCGAACCCCGATCCGGGGATGTACCGGGTCGAGACCGTCCGCAAGGTGCTGTGGTCGGTGCCCGAGTTGGCGAACGTGATCGTGTGGGCGGGCAACCCGCTGGTCCTCGGCTCGATCACCATGCTCGCCGCACTCGGTGTGCTGTGGACCTTCTGGCCCGGGCGCGACGAGGACGAGGTCTGACCATGACTCGTGAGCTGCATCCGGTTCGAGCTCTCGTCGCGATCCTCGGCACCGTCGTCCTGCTCTTCACGACGGCACTGGCCATCGGTTCGATCCGCCCGACCGAGGCGACGTGGTCTGACCAGGTCGTGGGCGCGGCCGAGTTCGGTGCAGCCAATCCGAACCAGAACAAGCGTTACGCCCGAGCCATGTCGACATTCGGTGTCATGGAACGGGCGGTCCGGAACAGCGACGTCGGCGCCGTCACCGCCTTCCGGCAGACCCCTGACGCGTCCCGGCAGGTCGTCGGTCCAACGACACATAACAGTTCCGGCTCCTTTCCCACCTACCTGCTCCCACTGACCACCGTGGGTTACTCGTGTTCGACACTCGATACACAGTCGAGGTGCGACAACGGAAACCCGACCGGTCTGGCCAACCCCACCGCCAACGCGGTCTCCGAGACCCGCTCTCTGGAGGTGCGGACTCTCAGCATCTTGGGGTCAGACCTGGTCAGCTATCCGGGCAGGAGCCCGATTCGCGCGACGGCTGCCTGCACTGCGAGTGACGGCGTGGCGACCCTCAGTTCGGACGGCCCGGTGGTCCTCGGGCGAAACGGTCTCTTCGAACAAGAGGTCCGCGTCGCGATCCCCGGTCCGAACTCGGAGCAGACGGGGAATCGTAACTGGGGCAGCTATGACTACGTCGCCACCCTTCAGCACGTGAAGAAGGAGAGCCCCGGATATGCCCTTTCCCAGTTGCGGCTCCGCGTCAATGCCACCGGGACGGGCGGCGCCGAGCGCTGGAACCTCACTCTGATCCTCGCTCACGCCGAATGCGGGGTCGACCGGGAGACCACGGCCGCTCCCACCCGTCCGACCAGCGCCGAGTGGCCCGCTCTCTCGGCCCAGACGAATCGAATGATGGTCGCGCAGGCCGACGTGCCGAGCGCGATGGAATCCGAGGAAGCCCACCTCGACGGCGGCGAGTCTGCCGACGACGAGCCGTCGATCCCCTCGCCCCTGTCCATCGACGACGCGACCGAGGATGACACGGAGACGGGCGCAACTCCCGTCACGTCGGAGCCCGGCGCGACCACGACTACTCCCAAGACCCCCACGTCGGCTGAGCACTCCGAGCCCACCGAGCAGACTGCCGGCGCGGAAGCAACGCAGAAGCCTGAGAACATCGCGCTGGGCCGGTGGTTCACGGTGGTGGGCCGCGACGGCCTCGAGCTCGGCTCGGCGAAGATCGAGGACATCGTGCGGACCCCCGGCTGCGGGGTGGAGCTCACCCTGAGCATCAGGACCTCCACCGAGACGGGCCCGGACCGCTGGTCGTCCATCGGCCCCCGCGACTTCGCCGAGCTGCGGAGCAGCGGCGCGACCCGCGACGCCCGGACCATCAGCTCTGACTGCGAGCAGTCTGCGGCCTCCACGACCACGCGCCTGTCGCCGGATCGCGAATACGAGTTCGTCCTGGCGTTCCAGCTCGACGATTCGGCGCAGCGGGCGATGCTCCGGCCCGAGGGCACCTCCGGGTGGGTCTTTGACCTGCCGCCGCTGACCAAGGTCACCGTCCCGAACACCACTTCGCCGGTTCCGTCCGCGGTGAGCACACCCGCGGCGAGCGCCCCGGCAACCGTGACCGAAACCGCTACCTCGGAGGCCTGACCGCGAGGCGGACCTTTTTCGGCAGCGCTGGCCCCCAGCCACACCGCACCAGACACGCTGTCGCGCACGAGCTATCTGATCTCTGAGATGAGCACCGCGGTGGTTCCCTCGTTCTGGGCGTCGAAGATGTGCGGGGCGTCGCCCGGATAGCAGAGGTAGTCGCCAGGCAGCAGCGCGACCGGCGATGATTCTGGTCCTACGAGTGCCGAACCCGACACCAGGATCACGTGCTCAACGGTGCCGCGGGAATGCGGGGCGGATACCTTCGGGCCGCTGGGGTCGGCCCGGACCAGATACACATCGCGGCGCGCGTGTGGAGGACTGGCGGAGAGGAGCGCGGCCACGTAGTCGGCGCTGGCCGAACGTATGTGTGGCGCACTTGAAGCGCGGATCAGCGTGACGGGCTCGGCGTCCTCGTCCACGAGACGGGCGAATGGCACACCGAGCGCATCTCCCAGAGCCCACAAGGTCTCCACGCTGGGGTTTCCCCCGCCCGATTCCAGTTGGGACACAGTCGCCTTGGAGACGCCCGAGCGCCGGGCGAGCTCGGACACCGACAGGCCACCTGAGGTGCGCTCCCTCTTGATCGCCGCCCCGATTCTGGCACCGAGTTGTTCCGTCATTCGTTCACCATAACGAACAACTGATCAGTTTGACAGGCAGTAGCGGCTCGTTCACCATACTGGTCATGCGTTCACCTCGCCGAACACACCCGCCCGTCGCGCCCGTCATGGCAATCGCTTCGGCGGTAGGCGTGGTCGGGGTGGCCTACGGGTCGATGGCCTCAGCTGCGGGGGTCCCCCCTTGGCTTGTGGTACTTGCCGCCGTCCTGGTGCTCAGCGCATCCTCGGAACTGGTGTTCATCGGCGTGATCGCGTCGGGCGGTCTGCCCTGGGTCGCAGCCGGCGCGGGGCTCCTGGTGAATCTCCGGAACTTCGTCTA
>JBKBRA010000124.1:0-3273 GCA_046292305.1 Dietzia sp.
GCGGACGCCAAGCGGGTGTTCGCCTGCTTCGACCAGCCCGATCTCAAGGCCCGCTACACGCTGACCGTGACCGCCCCCGCCTCCTGGGTGGTGGTGGCCAACACCCCGGCCACCGAGTCCCCGGGCGAGGGCGGTGCGGTTGTTCACCAATTCGAGCCGACGGAGATCCTGTCGACATACCTGGTGGCCCTGATCGCCGGCCCCTACCACGTGGCCGAGGACTCCTACACCGACGAGCACGGAACCATTCCACTACGACTGTTGTGCCGTGGGTCGCTCGCCGAGCACCTCGATGCCGAGCGCCTGTTCGCCGAGACCAAGGAGGGCTTCGACTTCTACCACCGCGAGTTCGGAATGCCGTACGCGTTCGGCAAGTACGACCAGATCTTCGTGCCCGAGTTCAACGCGGGCGCCATGGAGAACGCGGGCGCCGTGACCTTCCTGGAGGACTACGTCTTCCGCTCCCGCGTCACCGGTTACCGCTACGAGCGGCGCAACGAGACGATCCTGCACGAGATGGCCCACATGTGGTTCGGCGACCTGGTGACCATGCGCTGGTGGGACGACCTGTGGCTCAACGAGTCGTTCGCGACCTTCGCCTCGGTCCTGGCCCAGGTGGACGCCACGCAGTACACCGACGCGTGGACCACCTTCGCCAACGTGGAGAAGGCATGGGCGTACCGACAGGATCAGCTGCCCTCCACCCACCCCGTCGCGGCCGACATGAAGGACCTGGAGACGGTCGAGGCCAACTTCGACGGCATCACCTACGCCAAGGGCGCGTCCGTGCTCAAGCAGCTGGTGGCGTACGTGGGGCGTGAGCCGTTCCTGGCGGGCCTGCGCGCCTACTTCGCCGAGCACGCCTTCGGCAACGCCGAGTTCGACGACCTCCTGCGCGCCCTCGAGGCCTCGTCCGGCCGCGACCTGTCCGACTGGGCCGATCAGTGGCTGCGGACCACCGGCATCAACCAGATCACGGTGGAGGTGGACACCGCTCCCGACACCCCGGGGACCATCTCCGAGCTGACCGTCGTCCAGGGACCCGCCGCCCCCGGTGCCGGAGAGCTACGCACCCACCGCCTCGGAGTCGGCCTCTACAGCCGTGACGACTCGGGCGCTCTGGTCCGCACCGCGTTCGCCGAGCTGGACGTGGACGCTGAGCGCACGACCGTCCCGGACATGGCAGGCCTCCCCGTGCCCGATCTGGTCCTGCCCAACGACGCCGACCTGACGTACTGCTCGGTGCGGCTCGACGAGCGCTCGCTGACCACGGTCCTGAGCTCGATCGAGGACGTGACGGATTCACTCGCCCGCACACTGTGCTGGTCGGCGCTGTGGGAGATGACCCGCGAGGCCCGACTCCCGGCTCGCCGGTTCGTCGAGGTGGTCACCCGCGCGGCACCGCGGGAGGCCCACATCGGGGTGGTCCAGCGCGTGCTCGCCCAGGCGCAGACCACGCTGGCGAAGTACGCCGACCCGGACTGGGCGGCGGCCACCGGCTGGCCCGAGTTCTCCGCCGCGATGCTCGCGGCGGCCCGGGACTCGGAGGCCGGGTCGGATCATCAGCTGGCGTTCCTCGCGGCGCTGTGCAGCTGCCCCGTGGGGGCCGACCAGGCGCGCGTTCTGGCCACACTCCTCGATGCCGGGGCGGACGAGGCGGAGCTGCCCGGCCTGACCCTCGACACCGACCTTCGGTGGACCGTCCTCACCGCACTCGTGGCCGCGGGCGCCGAGGACTCCGACCGGATCGACGAGGAACTGGCAGCGGATGACACCGCCGGAGGCGCCCGGCGGGCGGCGACCGCCCGTGCCGCCCGGCCCACTGTCGGGGCGAAGGAGGAGGCCGAGGCACTGCTCACCGCCACCGGCGACGACGCCCCGAGCAACGCGGTGGTGCGCGCCACACTGCTCGGGATCGACATGCCCGGGCAGGAGCACCTGCTCACCGGCCTGTGCGAGCGCTACCTCGACGACGTGGCAGCCCTGTGGAAAACACGTTCCGGCGACCTCGCCAAGACCGTCGCCGCAGGGCTCTTCCCGGCGTGGTCGGTGGACGCCGACACCGTGGCCCGCTTCGAGGCCGTGATCGCGGACGACTCCCAGCCGGCCGCCCTGCGCCGGATCCTCGCCGAGCAGACCGCAGACCTGACCCGCGCGCTCGAGGCCCGGGCCGCGGATGCGGCGGCCGCAGGCTGAGCCGATGTGCGGCGCTGCAGAGCGCGGACCCTGTTCGCGCTGACCCTGTTCGCCCTGACCCTGTTCGCCCCGCGAGCATTCACCGCCCACCGACTCTTCGTCCCGCGGTGCGGGCCGGGATCATCGAGAACTCGCCGGTGCAGTGAGGGTTGACTCGTACGCAGTCTTGGGTGATGATTCCGTCAACCCTGATGTTTAAGTCACTGTCCGGGCCGGACCACACCTCCGACGTCGTCGGACGCCAGGGTCGCGCCGAGGACGGCTCACGACCCGTGCACGCGCGGCATCCGTGAGGACGTGACGCGTGAGACCGTGAGGCCGCAGGGTCCGCACATGCCCGAGAGCACATCCGAGAAGCGAGGACGTCGAATGTTCCACAAGGTTCTGGTGGCCAATCGTGGTGAGATCGCGATCCGCGCCTTTCGGGCTTCTTACGAGTTGGGCGCGAAAACGGTCGCGGTGTTCCCGCATGAGGATCGCAACTCCCCGCACCGGCTGAAGGCCGATGAGTCCTATCAGATCGGGGAGCCCGGCCATCCGGTGCGGGCGTACCTGTCGATCGAGGAGATCATCGCGGTCGCGCAGCGGTCCGGCGCGGATGCGATCTATCCGGGATACGGATTCTTGTCGGAGAACCCGGATCTCGCGACGGCGTGCGCGTCGGCGGGAATCGCGTTCGTCGGTCCGCCGGCGTCGGTCCTGGAATTGGCAGGCAACAAGGCGCGTGCGGTGGCGGCGGCGCGCAAGGCGGGCCTGCCGGTGCTCGCCTCGTCCGCGCCCTCCGCAGATCTCGACGAGCTCGTCGCGGCAGCACGAGACATGACATTCCCCGTGTTCGTCAAGGCGGTGGCCGGTGGCGGCGGTCGGGGGATGCGTCGGGTGGGAACGATCGAGGAGTTGGCGGACGCGACCAGCGCGGCATCGCGGGAGGCGGAGTCGGCGTTCGGTGACCCGACGATGTTCCTCGAACAAGCGGTGATCAACCCGCGACACATCGAGGTGCAGATCCTGGCCGACACCAGGGGCGAGGTCATTCATCTGTTCGAGCGCGACTGCAGTCTGCAGCGTCGTCATCAG
>JBKBRA010000125.1:0-3247 GCA_046292305.1 Dietzia sp.
ACCACCCGGTCCACGGCTCCGAAGTCGCGACCACGGCGACGCGCCATGTCGTCCAGAGACATGTCGATCAGCTCCTCCACGGATTCCTCGCTTCCACTGTGATGCTCCACGAAGAGCCCACCGTGGGGCTCGTCGTACACCCAGCCCAAGCCGGCCCAGGCGGACTCTCCGCGCAGCTCGCTGTGTGCCGCGGCGACGACGCAGTACAGCATGTCGCCGTGTTGGGAGGCCAGCGGCGCGCCGGTGCGGATGACATCGCTGCGCGGGGGGATCACCGAGGAGAGGGTGATCAGGTTGAGGTCGGCGACACCGGCCCCGTGAAGCGCGTCGTCGAACGCCGAGAGGGGTGTGCGTCCCACTCCGGTGCCCGTGCGCACAGTGATGCGCAATCGTGCCTCAGTCATGCGCGCCCGCTCGTCGGTGCAGAGGTCCAGGCGTCGGTGTCCACGCGCGGAGTCTACGAGAACGGGTGCCAGGCGACTCCAGCACCTGCCAGAATCGTCTGAGACCGTCCTGCCAGGCACGCTGACCTCGGAAGCAGTCCTCATGACACTCCCACTCGCTCTCGTCGTCGACGACGACCCGGACATCCGGCTGATCACCGAGCTGGCCCTCGCCCGGGTGGCGGGGTGGGAGGTGATCACGGCAGATCGTGCACGGGCCGGTATCGAGCTGGCCCGCACCCACCATCCCTCCGTGGTGCTGATGGACCTGATGATGCCCGAGATGGACGGCATCGAAGCCACCCGCCTGCTGCACGCCGACCCACTGACGGCCGACATCCCCGTGGTGCTGGTGACGGCGAAGTCAGCAGTGCGCGGGGACGAGCCGCCGTGGGCGGGCGTCGACTTCGCCGGGGTGATCCCCAAGCCGTTCAACCCGCGCACCCTGGCCCAGGAGGTCAGCGAGATGGTCGGCTGGAGCGTCGCCTGACTCGCCTGCGGCAGAGGGGGCGGGATTCGAACCCGCGGCTGACATCTCTGCCAGCGACCGCTTTCAAGGCGGTTCCGATCGGCCACTCCGGCACCCCTCCTCGAGCTCCGCGGAGCTCGGCTGGGAAGTCTAGCGGCCGTTGGATCCCAGCGGCCGGCCTACTCCGACCCGCCGAGCTCGATCTCGACGTCGTCGTAGGCAAGGTCGTGGCGGCGCTGCAGGTAATGGCCGACGTCGTGCAGGAGGCGCTTGAGCTCGCCTCGCACCGCCTCAGCGTCGGGTGACTCCAGCACCTGTGGACCCAACACGCTCAACCGGCCCAGCAGGGCGTTGCGCTCACGGAGCACGGAGCCCTCGCGGGCCGCCAGCCACCCGTCGACGGCGAAGGCGGGCTCGTTGACCAGGACGTCGCGGACCGCGGCCATCCGTTGCCGGACCACCCAGCGCCAATTGCCCAGCGCGACCCCCTGGGTGCGAGGCGCGTCGAGGGCCTGGTGCAGGCCCTGGAGTGCAGCTGCGGTCGTGTTCATCGCGACCTCCGGGGAGCCGAGTCGGCAGTGGGTCTTCGAGTGTGACCCGCGCCACTGCCTTCCGCAAGGCCTCGCGTTGACTCATCAAAGATGCGCGCGTAGAGGGGGTCGTTGACTCATCTGGGAATGCGCGCGTAGAGCGCGCCTACCGACCGCTGCTGGTGGTTGAAGGTAGGCCCCGAGCATGGGACTGACGATGAGCCAACGACGTGCGGTCACCAAGACGATCGCGACGAGGTACAAGCGCAGCGACAAGGCCACCAAGGGCGTGATTCTCGACGAGTTGTGCGCGACGACGGGGTGGCACCGCAACCACGCCCGCAAGGCGCTGGCCGTGGCGTTGAAGCCGAGGCTCGTGAAGCCCCCACGCAAGGCCCGGGCCCCGAAGTACGACGCGGACACCGTTGTGGCGTTGGGGTTCTGCTGGGCGGTGCTCGGTGCGCCGACCGGCAAGCGGCTGGCCCCGATGATGGCCGACCTGGTTCCTCGGCTACGGCGCTTCGAGGAGATCGATGTCACCGACGAGGTCGCTGCGGCGTTGGTCGCGATGTCGCCGGCCACGATGGACCGACGGCTGGCGGAGGACCGGGCCAAGATGGTGCTCAAGGGCCGCTCGCACACCAAGCCGGGAAGCCTGTTGAAGGACCAGATCCCGATCCGCACCTGGGCGCAGTGGGACGACGCCGTGCCGGGCTTCGTCGAGATCGACCTGGTTGGCCACGAGGGCGGCAACGCAGTCGGGGAGCACTGCTACACGCTCACCGTTACCGACATCGCGACCGGCTGGACAGAGAACCGCAGTGTCCGCAACAAGGCCCGCAAGTGGGTGGTCGCCGCGCTGGAGGAGATCACGAAGATCATGCCGTTCCCGGTTCTGGGGGTCGACTCCGACAACGGCAGCGAGTTCATCAACCACCACCTGCTCACCTGGTGCACGGACCGGAAGTTGACCTTCACCCGCTCCCGTCCCGGCAACTCCAACGACGGCGCGCACGTGGAGCAGAAGAACTGGGCCGTCGTGCGGACCGTGGTCGGCTACCAGCGCTACGACACTGCCGCGGAACTGGCTCTACTGAACGAGATCTGGGTTCTGCAGTCGCAGATGACGAACTACTTCCTGCCCCAACAGAAGCTCGTCTCCAAGGTCCGCCGAGGTGCGAAGGTCACCAAGAAGTACGACAAGGCGACCACCCCGCACCGCCGTGCCGAGCGACACGATGCCGTCGCTGCGGAGGACAAAACGATCCTCACCGACACCTACACCGACCTGAACCCCGCAGCGATCCAACGCCACGTCCAGGCCCTCGCCGAGCGACTCTTGACCCTAACCACCAGCAAAGCAAGCGCCCGCGCCAAGCCCGTCGTGACGCGCGCATCCGCTCATGAGTCAACGAACCCGACTACGCGCGCATCTTGACATGAGTCACCGGGGGCCTGAGTTGGCGTCGTGTCCCGCCGTCTTGTTCAATCGGGGGGTGCCGTCCGACTATCGACTCTCCCCGCAGCTGGCCGCGCGCCTGATGGGCATCTCGCTCGTCCTGCTCGGCCTGCTGGTCTTCGCGCTGACCCTCCTCATCGACGTGCTGGGGCTGCCGACGCAGCTGGTGTTCCTGGTCTTCGCGCTCGGTCTGTTGTCCGTGGGTGGGGTCGGCTTCTGGCTGACCCGACGGGCCTACGTCGTCCGGCTCGGGCAGGGCGGCTACCGGGTCCGTTTCGTCCGTGGCGCCGGCGTCAGCGCCGCCCGCTGGAAGGACGTCGAGGACGCGGTCACCAGCACGGTCGCG
>JBKBRA010000126.1:0-3239 GCA_046292305.1 Dietzia sp.
CGGTCGCCGCCCTGGCCGCATATGGCAACGCCGCCGAGACCATGCGGCAGACCCGGCCCGAGTGCAACCTGGCGTGGACGACCCTCGCCGGGATCGGGCACGTGGAGACCCGGCACGGCCGCTACCGGGGTGCCTCCCTGAACGACGACGGCTACGCGCTGCCGCCGATCATCGGTATCCAGTTGGACGGTTCGCCCGGATTCGCCAGGATCCCGGACACCGACGGCGGGGAGCTGGACGGGGACCCGGAGTTCGACCGGGCAGTGGGGCCCATGCAGTTCATCCCCGAGTCGTGGCGCAAGTACGGGGTCGACGCCAACGGCGACGGGCGGGCCGACCCCAACCAGATCGACGACGCCGCCGTGTCCGCCGCCCGCCTGCTGTGCGAGAACGGGGGAGACCTCTCGGTCGCCGAGAACTGGCAGCGTGCCGTGCTGGCCTACAACGCCTCCCGCGAGTACGTGATGGATGTGCGCGACTCGGCTGCGGCGTACTCGGTGGGGACCACCGCTCCGTAGACAGCACTGCGCCTTAGACAACACCGCGCCGTAGAGGCTGCCCGGATGTCATCGCGGGTGACACCGCATTGCCGCGTGGCGCTAACCTACTGAGTCGGTAAGGCTAACCTACGGAGTCGGTATGTCCGACGGGTCGGCGAGGCCCACACGGCGATCATCCTCAGCGGCGGGAGCTCCACACGCATGTCAGCACCATCCCCGACGCGCCGGCATCCCGCGGACACCCCGTCGACAGCGAACGGGCTCCTGCTCCGGGCGATCGGCCGCCGCCGGCACCTCGTGGGCCCCGGGCTGGTGCTTATGACGATGTGGCAGCTCTGCGAGGCGCTGGTCCCCATCGCCATCGGCGTGATCGTCGACCGGGCGATCATCCCACTGGACCGCTGGGCGCTGCTGTGGTCCGTCCTCGGGCTGATCGCGCTGTTCACCGTGCTGAGCCTGAGCTATCGCTTCGGCGCCAGGCTGAGCAACCGGGCCCTGCAGGAGGAGGCGCACGATCTGCGGGTCGAGGCCACCCGGGTGCCGCTCACCAGGCGGCGTGCCATGGACGACGCCAGCTCGGGCGGCGTCCTGTCCGTGTGCTCGGCGGACGCCGACGTCGCGGCGTTGGTCTTCCGGCAGGTCGCGCTGGGCGGGTCCGCGCTCATCGGCATCATCGGAATCTCGGTCTACCTGCTGTGGACCGATCTGCTCGTCGGGCTGATCGTCCTGATCGGTGTCCCCTTGAGCCTCCTGCTGGTCGCGCTTCCCAGCCGCGTCATCTCCCGGCACAGCACCGCGCAGCAGGCCGCGATCGGGATGGCGAGCAGCCGCGCGACCGACATCATGACGGGCCTGCGCGTGCTCAAGGCCGGAGGCGGGGAGCGCTGGGCGGCCGAGCAGTACCGCGACGCCTCACGCCTCGCGGCCGACGCGGGCATCGTCACCGCCGAACGGTCGGGGCGGGTCCAGGGCATCGGCTCGCTGGGCATGGCCGTGGTTCTTGCGCTGGTGCTGCTGGCCGCCGGACACCGCGTGTTGGCCGGGGAGATGGCAATCGGGACGCTGGTCTCGGTGGTCGGCGTGGCTGTCTTCTTCGAGGAGCCGGTGCGACTCATCACCCAGATGGTCAGCGTCTTCGCCAGGTCCCACGGTGCCGCGCAGCGCCTTGTCGACCTGCAGGAGTCGGCGCCGGTCGACGAATCCGGGACGGAGGTCCCCGCGGGGTCGCACCTGCAGGTTCGCGCCCTGGCGCTTCCCGACGGCCGGGACCTCGACCTCGAGGTGGCACCAGGGGAGTTCGTCGCGCTGGTGGCCGAGCAGCCGGCCGCCGCCGAGGCGGTGACCCTGGCGATCGCCGGCCACAGCGACGGCGCCGACGCCGTGCTGGTCGGTGGGCATCGACGCAGTCGCCTGGCCCCGGCGATCGCCGACCACGTCGTCGTCGCCCCTCACCGCGTGGACCTGTTCGTCGGCACCATCCGATCCAACATCGCGATGCGCCACGACGCCCCGGGTGAAAAGACCACGGACGACGACGACAACCCGATTTCCGACGAGGTCCTCACGGCCTCGGCCGTCGCGGAGATCGTCGAGCACCTCCCTGACGGGGTGGACCACTTGGTGCAGGAGGGGGGACGGAACCTCTCCGGGGGGCAGCGTCAGCGGATCGCGCTCGCCCGCGCCCTGCACGCCGATCCGGACGTGCTGGTGCTCCACGACCCGACCAGCGCCGTCGACGCCGTGACCGAGTGGGAGATCGCTCAGGCCGTGCGCCGACTGCGCGCGAGCCGGCCGGGGCAGACCACGCTGATCGTCACCTCGTCGCCCCCGTTCCTCGCGACCGCCGACCGGGTGGTCCACCTCCCGCGGAGCGGCGAGTCGCGCTCCGGCACCCATCTCGAGCTGCGTGCGACGTCAGCCTCCTACCGAGCGGCGGTCGACCGATGAGCATGACAGTGACGACGAGCTCGACCGGGTCGCTTCCCCTGGCCAGTGGCCGCGAATCCCTCGCCGTGCTCCTGTCACTGCTGAAGGAACGCCGCGGATACCTGGTGCTCGTCTGCCTGACCGGCCTCGTCGCCTCGGTGGCAGGATTGGTGGCGCCCCTGGTGATCGGTCGCCTGGTCGACGTCCTGCCCGGGAGACTGGACTACACCGCGGTCTGGGTGGGTGCGGGTGCGATCGCGGTGGCCGGAATCGTGGGCGCCGGCTGCGCCTGGGCCGGGCAAGCCTGGCTCGCCCAGCTGACCGAGCCGACCGTGGCGCGGCTGCGCGAGATGGTGATGGACCGCTCCCTCCAACTGGGCTCCGCGCAGATGGAGACCACCGAGACCGGCGACCTGGTCTCCCGCGTGGCCGAGGACGCCCGCGAGGTCAGCCAGGCGGCCACCGCGGTGGTGCCGCTGGTGGTGCAGTCGCTGTTCACGGTGATCGTGTCCGGGGTCGGTCTGGCCACGGTCGACTGGAGGCTCGGCCTGGTGGGTCTGGTCGCGCTGCCCATGTACTGGACCACCCTGCGCTGGTATCTGCCGCGGTCCGGGCCCATCTACGCGGCGGAGCGGGCCGCGTTCGGCACCCGCGCCAGCCGACTGCTCGGCGGCATCTCCGGATCCCGGACCCTGCACGCCTATGACGCCCAGGACTCCGAGCTGGACCGGATCACCGGCGCCTCGGGGCGGGCGCGGGATCTGTCCATCGAGGTGTTCCGGTTTGTCACCCGCGCGTTCAGCCGGAACAACC
>JBKBRA010000127.1:0-3239 GCA_046292305.1 Dietzia sp.
GGGGGACGGTGGCCGCGGCTGCACGTCCGTGCACCGGGAGAAGTTCAAGCCGCTCGGCGGCCCCGACGGCGGTAACGGCGGGAGCGGCGGGGATGTGGTGCTCGTGGTGGACCCACAGGTACACACCCTGCTCGACTTCCATTTCCGGCCCCATGCGCGCGCCGGCAAGGGCGAACCCGGGATGGGCGCCAACCGGAACGGCGCCCAGGGCGGCGACCTCGTGCTGGCGGTCCCGCCCGGGACCGTCGTGCTGGACCAGAACGGTGAGCTGCTCGCCGACCTGACCGGTGCCGGGACCCGCTTCGTGGCGGCCGAGGGCGGCAAGGGCGGGCTCGGCAACGCCGCGCTCGCCTCCAGGGCCCGCAAGGCCCCGGGGTTCGCCCTCCTCGGTGAGCCCGGCGAGGTCCGCGATCTGACCCTCGAGCTCAAGTCGATGGCCGATGTCGGCCTGGTCGGGTTCCCCTCGGCGGGCAAGTCCTCGCTCGTGTCGGTGCTGTCCGCGGCCAAGCCCAAGATCGCCGACTACCCGTTCACCACCCTGGCCCCGAACCTCGGGGTGGTCTCGGTGGGCGACGACACGTTCACCATCGCAGATGTCCCCGGACTCATCCCCGGCGCCAGCGAGGGGCGGGGACTGGGCCTGGATTTCCTGCGCCACATCGAGCGCACGGCCGTTCTCGCCCACGTGGTGGACTGCGCGAGCCTCGAGTCCGACCGTGACCCCATCTCCGACGTCGACGCGCTCGAGGCGGAGCTCGCCGCATATCAGCCCGAGCTCGCCGACGCAGGCCTGGGCGACCTGGCCGACCGGCCGCGGGTCGTGGTGCTCAACAAGATCGACGTGCCGGACGCCGCCGACATGGCCGAGATGGTCACCGCGCACTTCGAAGTCAAGGGTTGGCCGGTCTACGCGATCTCGGCGGTCGCGCACAGGGGTCTCGACGAGCTGCGGTACGGCCTCTACGAGCTGATCAAGGCCCACCGCAAAGCGAATCCGCCGGCGGCGCCCGAGCGGATCGTCCTGCGGCCCAGGGCCGTCGACGTGGCGGAGTTCACGGTCCGGAAGGACCCGAACGAGCCCGGCGCGTTCGTGGTCTCGGGGTCCAAGCCCGAGCGCTGGATCCGCCAGACGGACTTCGCCAACGACGAGGCCGTCGGCTTCCTCGCCGACCGCCTGGCCAGGCTCGGCGTCGAGGACGCGCTCATCAAGGCGGGCGCCCAGGGGGGCTGCACCGTCACCGTCGGCGACGTCTCCTTCGACTGGGAGCCACAGACCCCCGCCGGCGTGGACCTCATGCGCACGGGCCGCGGAACCGACATCCGGTTGGAGTCCGACGAGCGTGTGGGCGCCATCGAGCGCAAGTACCGCAAGCGGGTACGCCGCGGACTGATCGACCCGGACGAGGAGATCCTGGAGTGACAGGCGAACCGGAGCTGCGGCGCCGGATCGGCACGGCCCGCCGAGTGGTGGTCAAGATCGGCTCCTCCGCCATCACCAGCTTCGGTGGCGGCATCCGCCGGCCGCAACTCGACGCCCTGGCCGATGTCTGCCAGGCGCGCATGGCGGCGGGGTCGGACGTCTTCGTGGTCTCCTCCGGGGCGATCGGCGCCGGGATGTCCCCGCTCGGGATGACGACCCGTCCCGCCACCCTGTCCGCCAAACAGGCCGCCGCCAGCGTGGGGCAGCTCGAGCTGGCGCGGGCCTGGGGCGACTCGTTCTCCAGGTACGACCGCGTGGTGGGCCAGGTCCTGCTGACCGCGGGTGACATCGGGCGACGGGAGAGCGCGGCCAACGCGCAGCGCACCCTGGACCGCCTCCGCGGGCTCGGCGCGGTGCCGGTGATCAACGAGAACGACACGGTGGCCACCAATGAGATCCGCTTCGGGGACAACGACCGTCTGGCGGCGCTGGTGGCACATCTGACCAGCGCCGATGCTCTGATCCTGCTCTCGGACGTGGACGCGCTGTACGACTCCGACCCCCGTAAGGGTGACGCCACCGCGGTGACCATGGTGTCGGGCGCGGCCGACCTCGACGGTGTGGTGGCCGGCGCCGGCGGCGCCCTCGGGACCGGTGGGATGGCCTCCAAGCTCGCCGCGGCACGCCTGGCCGCCGACGCCGGCATCCCGGTGCTGCTCACCGCGGCCGAGCGGGCGGGGGAGGCGCTGGCCGGCGAGCCGCAGGTGGGCACGGCGTTCGCGCCCCGGCCCGAGCGAATGACCGCGCGCCGGTTCTGGGTTCGTCACGCGGCCGACGCGCGGGGTGCGGTGATCCTGGACGACGGCGCGGTGCGGGCCGTCACCGGGTCCCGGCGGTCGCTGCTGCTGGCGGGGGTGACCGGCGTCGACGGGCTGTTCCACTTCGGTGACGTGATCGAGATGCGTGACCCCGCCGGCGTCACCGTCGCCCGGGGGATCGCCCAGTACGACTCGATCGAGGTGCGCTCCCGGCTGGCCGAGCGCGCGTCTGGCACCGGCACCACGGGCCAGGGGCGTCCTCTCGTGCACGCCGATGATCTGGTGGCGCTCTAGAGCTCGATCCCGCCCTCGGGGTGGACCGGGGTGACCGTGCCCTCGGCGAGGTTGTACGGCCTACAGGGCCTGGTCGACCAGGGTGAGCACCTCCACGCAGTCGCCGTCGAGCGTCATTGTGGCCTCGGCGTGTGCCCGGGTGTGGCCGCGGTTGACCACGGCCACCGGGGTGTCGGTGGTCACCGCGCGCCGCACGAACCGGTACCCGGACCGGACGGTGAGGGAGGAACCGACGACGACGACGAGGTCGGACTCGTCGACCATGGCGTTGGCCTCGTGCACGCGGTGCGCGGGGACGTTCTCCCCGAAGTAGACGATGTCGGGCTTGAGCACCCCCGAACAGCGGCGACAGTCCACCATCCGGAAGTCCGCGGTATCGGCGAGGACCGCGTCGGCGTCCGGGGCGACCTCGATGGCGCCGCGCGTCGACACCCGCTCCGCGAAACCGGGGTTGAGACGGTCGAGGTCCTCGTGCAGGGCCCAGCGGCTCTGGCGCAGGCCACAGTCGAGACAGGTCACCACGGCGTAGCTGCCGTGCAGGTCCACGAGACGGCGGCTGCCGGCCTTGAGGTGCAACAGGTCCACGTTCTGGGTAATGATCCCGCTGATCAGCCCCCGACGTTCCCAGTCGGCCAACAGCGCGTGCGCCGCGTTGGGTCGGGCGGCCTCCATGTGGCGCCATCCCAGATGGTTGCGGGCCCAGTAGT
>JBKBRA010000128.1:0-3230 GCA_046292305.1 Dietzia sp.
GTCGTACGCCCCGCCCTCCACCTCGACCGCGGCCAACGCCGGGCCGCTCCCGGCCCCCGAGCCAGGGTTCACGCCCGACATCATCGTGGTGGGTCACGGCCTCGCCGGGCTCGTCGCCACCTACGAGGCGAGCCGTGCCGGCAAGAAGGTCCTCGTGGTGGACCAGGAGAACGAGAAGAACCTTGGCGGTCAGGCCTACTGGTCGCTCGGCGGCCTGTTCATGGTGGACACCCCCGAGCAGCGGCGCATCGGCGTCCACGACTCGCTGGACCTGGCATGGCGGGACTGGCTCGGTTCGGCCGCGTTCGATCGGCCGGAGGACCACTGGCCCCAGCGGTGGGCGCGGGCGTACGTGGAATTCGCGGCGGGTGAGAAGCGCACGTATCTCAACGAGCTGGGGTTGAAGATCATCCCCACCGTCGGTTGGGCGGAGCGTGGCGGCGGGGACGTGGCGGGCCACGGCAACTCGGTCCCGCGGTTCCACGTCACGTGGGGCACCGGACCCGAGGTGGTGCGCGTGTTCGAGGAGCCGGTCCGGACCGCCGCCGCCGAGGGGCGGGTGCGTTTCGCGGTGCGTCACCGCGTCGACGAGATCGTGGTCGAGGACGGGCGGGCGGTGGGCGTGCGGGGCGCCACCCTCGTCCCGTGCGATCTGGACCGGGGCGTCTCCTCACCCCGCGAGGAGACTGGACGGTTCGAGTTCCGGGGCGGCGCGGTGCTCGTGTCCTCGGGCGGGATCGGCGGCAACCCGGACCTCGTGCGCCAGTACTGGCCGTCGGACCGGCTCGGCGAGGCGCCCAGGGACCTCATCCTGGGGGTCCCGGAGCACGTCGACGGTCGCATGCTCGAGATCTCGGGGACGGCCGGGGCGAACCTCATCAACCGCGACCGGATGTGGCACTACACCGAGGGGGTCGCCAACTTCGCACCCATCTGGCCCTCCCACGCCATCCGCATCATCCCGGGCCCGTCGACTCTCTGGTTGGACGCCACCGGCGAGCGGATGCCGGTGCCGCTGTTCCCGGGCTTCCACACCACGGCGTCCGTCGAGGCAATCCGCCGGACAGGGTACGACCACTCGTGGTTCATCCTGGACTCGGCGATCGCGGAGAAGGAGTTCGTGCTCTCGGGCTCCGAACAGAATCCGGAGATGACCGACAAGGTGGTCAAGAAGTTCCTGTCCCGCGCCAAGAAGGGACTGCCGCCGTCGGTCGGCGAGTTCTCCGAGAAGGGCGTGGACTGGGTGGTGGCCGACTCCCTGCAGGAGCTGGTGACGGGGATGAACGAGCTGGTCCGGGAGGGCGAGCCCGAGCTCGATCTGGACAAGGTGCGCGAGTTCGTCCTGTCGATGGACGGCCAGATGGACAACCCCTTCGCCAAGGACGCGCAGGTGCAGGCCATCCACAACTCGCGCCGGGTGCTCACCGACAAGCTCACCCGAATCGCCAAGCCGCACAAGCTCCTCGCGGACTCGGGCGCCGGCAAGGGCTCCGCCGCCGGCTCCGGTGGGCCACTGATCGCGGTCAAGGTGCACCTCATGACCCGCAAGACCCTCGGCGGGATCGAGACCACGCTGGACTCCCAGTGTCTGCGCCCCGACGGCGAACCCTTCCCGGGCCTGTACGCGGCCGGTGAGGTCGCTGGCTTCGGTGGCGGAGGGGTCCACGGGTACAACTCCCTCGAGGGCACCTTCCTCGGCGGCTGCATCTTCTCGGGGATGAAGGCCGGCCGGGCGATGGCGCGGGAGGTCTGACCCATACGAGCGTCGGATGCTGACATGGCGCTGTCCGCGGCCAGGATCGGAATCGCCGGGGCGGCGGTCGTCGGCGTCGCCTTCGGCATGGCGCGGTACGTCTACGGGCTGACGCTCCCCGACATCCGGCAGGAACTCGGGCTCTCGGAGCTGGTGCTGGGGCTGATCGCCAGCGCCACCTTCGCTGGCTACCTCGCCGGTCTCGTTCTCGCGGGCCCGCTGGCGGCGCGTCGCGGTGCGCGTGCGCCCACGACCGTGGGTGGGGTCTGTGGCGCGCTGGGTGCGGTGATCGTGGTGGCCGCGCAGTCGCCCGGCCTACTCGCTGTGGGCGCCGTGTTGTGTGGCAGCGCGGGCGGCTGGGTCTGGGCACCCTACTCAGACATCGTGACCCGGACGGTGGCACCGCGGCACCAGCCCAGAGCGCTGGCGATGATCACCACCGGAACCGGTGCCGGACTGATCGCACTGGGCGGGCTGGCGGTCCTGGCCGTGCAGGGATCGTGGCGTCTGGTGTGGGCCGGTGTCGCGGGTGCAGCCGTGATCGCGGCGGTGGCGAACCTCTGCCTCGTGCCGCGAACCGACCCGGCGGGGCGTCCACGCGGACGGCGCGACCTCGCCACCCTGGCCAGGGCCCTCCCGGTCCCCGCCGGCTACTCGGTCGTCTACTTCGCCGTCGTCGTCATCTACTTCACCTACGCCGCTGACGTCCTCGGCGGCACCGACCTGCCGGCGATCGCGGTTCCGGTGATCTACGTCCTGATAGGAGCCAGTGGACTGGTGGCGCTGGCCACCGGCGCCATGGCGGGGCGGTGGGGCAGCACCCGGGTCGCCGCGATGTGCCTGGTGATCGTGGCCCTGGCGTTGGCACTGCTGGGCGTGGCCGGCGACTCCCTCGTCGCTACCGTGATCTCTGCAGGCGTCTTCGGTGTGGGGTACATGACCGGCTCGGCGGTGCTCGCGGTGTGGACCGCCGAACTGGTGCCCGATCGCGCGGGAGCGGCGTTCACGGCGTGCCTGGTCGTGGGAGCGGTGAGCTCCGTTGTCGCACCCGCCCTCGCCGGGGCCGTGATCCCGGCCCTGGGGCTCGGAGCGCTGCTCCTGACCAGTGCAGCGGTCTCGCTGGTCAGCGGAGTGGGGCTGGTATTTATTGGCGGAACCCGGGGGAGCGCCACCGCTCCCGCCACCTGACCACGGCGTCTCCGAATCCACGGCGTTCCCAAATCCATTGTGTCCCTGAAACCACTGTGTCTTTGAAACCACCGTGTCTTTGAAATCACCGTGCGGTAGGGGCTCGTGCGCGAGGGTGGAAGGCATGCACAACGCGGGCGATGTCATGGACCTCCTCGATCCGTCACGTGTGTCACCGGCGATCGAACGGATCGGGGACTCGTCCTTCTTCGCCGTCCGGTCCTGGGACCTCATGATGGAGGCGACAGGCCGGGTCGAGGATTTCTCGTCGAACCTGACCGCGACGATG
>JBKBRA010000129.1:0-3206 GCA_046292305.1 Dietzia sp.
GGACGTCGAGGCCGTTGGGGTCGAGGTCGGTGACGATCCACGGGCCCAGCGGGCAGAAGGTGTCGTAGCCCTTCCCGCGGGTCCACTGACCGTCCGCGAGCTGCTGGTCTCGTGCCGTCACATCGTTGGCGCAGGTGTAGCCCAGGATCACCTCATGGGCCCGGGCGGCCGAGACGTCGCGGCAGGGTTGACCGATCACCACGGCGAGCTCGCCCTCGTGATCCACCCGCTCCGAACTGGGCGGGTACGCGATGGCTGCCTCGGGGCCGACCACCGAGGTGTTGGGCTTGAGGAAGATCAGGGGTTCTGCGGGCGCCTCGGACCCCATCTCCTCGGCGTGTTCCGCGTAGTTCTTCCCGATGCACACCACCTTGGAGGCGAGGATCGGAGCGAGTAACCGGACGTCGGCCAGCGGCCATTCGCGGCCGGTGAACTCGGGGGTGCCGAAGGGGTGTTCCGAGATCTCCGCGCAGGTGAGAGCAGTGGGATCGGTGACGTCCCCGCGGACCTCGACAAAGGCGAATCCCTGCGGGTGGGCGATACGGGCGAGGCGCATACCCGCGATCCTATGCCGTTCGCAGATCCCGGAGCGTCGTGACCCCGCGGTCGTGGAGCTCAGCCGTCTGGGCCAGGTACAACTCCGCGCAGGCGAGGGCGTCGATCAGCGCATCATGGGCGCGGTAGCGGGGAAGGCCGTACCGCTGCCTGGCATTCCACAGTCGGAGTTCGTCCGGGGAGGACTCCGGGGCGAAACCCATGTCGATGCCTCCACCGAGGACACGTCGATGGAGTTCGAGGGTGTCGACCGGGACGAACGGCGGCCGTACACCGTGCCCGGTGGCACACAGCGCACCCAGGAAGTCGGTCTCTATATGGCTGTAGTGGGCCACGAGCACCCGACCGGTCAACGCCGCGAAGATCCGTTCCAGGAAGACGTCCACGCCCACTCCGGTCGCCACCGTGTCATCGGTGATCCCGTGCACCGTGGCACTCTGGCCCACCCCCTCGGCGTCATCGGCGCCTTCGGCCCGCAGGAGCATGGACTGCGCTCCGCCGAGCACGATCCGGTCGCCGTCCACCGGCACCAGCCCCACGGAGAGGACCCTGTCCCGCCGTGGATCGAGGCCGGTGGTCTCCACGTCCATCGCCAGCAGGGGCAGCTCCCCCAGCGGGGTCGAGGGGCCCGGTGGCGGGGTCTCGAGGTAGTGCCGGAGGGGACCGTCGGGAAGCCGCCGTGCGGAACGACGACGGCGTCCGGCGCCGGTGAACCACTCGCGCATCACATCTGACCGACCCGGTACTTCAGGGCGATGGAGCCCTGCACCCCGGCGATGATCCGGAAGGCGGCGCGGAGCCGGTGGCGGTCGGCGGAACTCAGTGTGCCGGGGTCGACGTGGTTGTCCTGCGGGTCGTCGTCCGCGATCTGACGGGCATGGTGCCGGTAGGTCAGACCGCGCAGGAACCGGAAGGCCTCGCCGAGGTCCTCCGCGTCGGCACGCGCGATCACGCCGGCACCGGCGGCGGCGTCGAGCCGGCCGAGGGTGGACACCTCGTCCAGACCCGCCGAGAGGGCGTGGAGGCGCGCGATCTGCACCACGGGCGCGATCCCGCCCGCCTTGAGGTCCAGAGTGTTGCGGTACTCGCCCCGCCGTGCCACCACCAGCCCTCGGAAGAACCCCAGCGGCGGGTGCCAGTCGCAGGCGATCCGCGCCAGGTGTGCCTGGAACCGTTGGCTGCCTTCGGAGCGCACCAGCATCTGCCCACGCACCCGCATGAACAGCGAGGTGTCACCGTGGACCGGTCGGATGTCCAGGAAGACCTGGGAGTGCAGGACGGCGTCCGCCTCGGGCGCCCGCACCCAGTCCCCCACCTGTTGCTCCCAGGCCTCACAGGTGCGACGCCACGCCGGGTTGGTGGCCATCACATCACCCGGACACAGCGGGAAGCCGGCCCGGTCCAGCCCTGCGCACACCCGTTCGGCCAGCGCGGCGAAGTACCGGTCCGCGTCCGGTGTCACCTCCGCCGCGTCATCGAGGATGAGCGCATTGTCCTGGTCGCTCGCCACCCCGAGCTCTCCTCTGGCCTGCGAACCGAGTCCGACCCAGCAGTACGGGACCGGCGGCGGTCCGAGTTCGCCCTCCGCCAGCGAGATCAACCGACGTGTCGCGGCGTCCGCGGTGGCCGTGATGACCCGGCCGATGTCCTGGGGGGCGGTGCCGCGGCGGACGAACTCGCCGACCAGAGCGGGCAGCCTGGCCGCCAGGGCCGCGACCCCCTCTGTGTCGGGCGCACGGGAGATGCGTGCCGCCAGGTAGACGGGGTCGGTCTGGGCCAGACGGAGCAGGTCCCCGCTGGTCACCATCCCCACCGGAACGCCATCCTCACAGACCGGCAGGTGATGCACCCCTCGATCGATCTGGAGGAGCGTGGCGTCGAACGCGCGTGTCCCGGCGTCGACCGCCACCGGGTCCGGGGTCATGATCGTCGACACCGGGGCCCCGGTGTCCGCACCGACGGCGACGACCTTGGAGCGCAGATCCCGGTCGGTGAAGATGCCCACCACGCGGCCCGCCTCCACCACGAGTAGCGCTGATACACGGCTGTCGGTCATCAGGCGGGCGGCGTCGCGGATGGTGGTGTCGGGAGCGGTGGTGACCGCGTCCCGGGCGAGGAGCTCCCCGACCGGTGTGCCCAGGGCGTCCCCACCCGCCGCCTCGAGCCGGGCCGAGGCGAGATCCTGACGGATCCGGTCGCTGCGTTGGCCGAAGAACTGACGCAGCCGAGGGTGCTCGGCGGCCAGTTCGTCGAGCACCTCGCGGGGCATCTCGAGCAGCAGGGTGTCCGCGACCGCCACCATCCGGTAGCGCGACGGGCCGCTGTGGGCCAGGGACGAGTAGCCGAAGCAGTCTCCCTCGTCCCTGGCGTCCAACAGGATCCCGTCCGGGTCGCACACCTCCACGGCCCCTGATCGGATGATGTGCAGGGTGTCGTTACGGGCACCCGCATCGAGGATCACGGTCCCCCGGCGGTGGTACCGCTGCGAGAGCCGGGCGGGTATGCGGTCGAGCTGTTCACCCGCCAGCTCGTCGAAGGGGGCGCAGCGGGCGAGGAAATCCCTCACCTCGGCGAGTTCGACGTCCATGGGACCACTCTGGACGCCCGCGGCCCGCGGTGTGATCCGCTTCACGCGATTCACACCCGCGGGC
>JBKBRA010000130.1:0-3194 GCA_046292305.1 Dietzia sp.
AGCATGTCGTCGTCGACATCGGAGTCTTCGCTGGTCTTGGGCTTGGCAAAGACGGCGAAGCCGACGTTGCGCAGCGCCTCGACCCAGGGGCGGACGTTGTCCGAGGTGCCCGGGACGATGTTCGTGAAGACCGTCGCCTCGGCCTCGAGGGTGTCGTTGGTACTGGCCGACAACTCGGCCGCGTAGCCGAGCAGCCACCGACCGAGCGCGTCGAAGCGGGGGCGGTACACGGCCGTGGGACGTCCGCCGAGGATCGACCCCAGCCCCATGTCGACGTTGGGCGCGTCCCAGACGAGCAGCACCAGGCCCGGGGCGTCGGGCGGCACCACGTCCGACATCTCGTGGTCGTCCGGTCCGTCAGGTGGGGTCATCGTCTGCTGCCTCGGTCTTCTTGTAGATACGGGGTTGTCAGTCTCTACGACGCCAGAGGAATTCGTTGATCACTCGTTCCTCCTGCAGACCCTTGCCCTCGAACTTCGTCACGGGTCTTTTCAGACTGAACGGTACGTGTCCGGCATCGGTCGTGGCGTCGAGCCGTTCGAGTGCGGGTTCCGCGTCACCGGTCTCGGCGATCCAGCCGGCGTAGTCAGCGTGGTCGGTGGCCACGTGGAGCACGCCGCCGGGACGGAGGCGGGAGGCGATCAGTTCGAACGTCCCCGACTGCAGGAGACGCCGCTTGTGGTGGCGGGCCTTGGGCCACGGATCAGGGAAGAACACGCGCACCCCGGTCAGGCTCGCCGGCTCGATCATGTTGGTCAGCACATCCACGCCGTCGCCGCGGATCATCCGGACGTTCTCGAGCCCCTCGCGCAGGATCATCCCCAGGAGCTGGGCCAGACCCGGTTGGTAGACCTCAACCGCGATCACGTCCACGTCCGGCTCGTCGGACGCCATCGCCGCCGTGGACGTCCCGGTCCCGGAACCGATCTCCACGACCAGCGGCGCGACGCGACCGAACAGGGCCTGCTGGTCGACCAGTTCGTCCGCGACGTTGCGACCGTAGGTCGGCCAGTGCTCCTCCCAGTTGCGCTGCTGACCCGGGCGCAGGGTGCCGCGCCGGAACCGGTATGCCGTGACCCGGGGGAACAGACGCGGGTCGTAGTCGGGGGTCGTACCGTCCGGGAAGTCACCACCCCGGGTGGCATCCTCCGGGATCGCATCGTCCGGGGTCGCACCGTCCGCCGGTCCGGGGCTCTCGCTCTGGTTCACCCGGACATCATCCCGTAGTCCGCGGCCCGGTTCCGAATCCGGTGTCCGGGCGGGTCGCGCCCCGGAGGCTGCACACCCTCCCCGGCACACCGCACCGACCGGGGGAAGGTCTTGCCGCGGGAGCCCGGCCGGGACACCATGACCCCGTGCCGATCGTGACCCACGACACCGCTCTCCGTCCCGCGGTGCAGCCGTCGACCGCCGATCCCGCCTCCCGGGTCCGGCGGCTGGTCGGGTCCGCGCGGGAGCACGGCGGCAACGGCGCCATGACCGACGGCCTCCGGGAGCTGGAGCTCGCGCTCGCCCGCTTCGACGCGCCGGTGGACATCCACGTCCGCGGCGGACTCGGGTCGGGCCGACGAACCCTCGCCGCGGCCCTGCGGACGCGCCGGGGATGGCGTCCGACGATCGAGGACCTGGACGTGCTCGCCGCGCCCGGCAGAGCGGTGGGCGCACCCCCCGACGTCGAGATCGTCTGTCTGCGCACGGCTCCCTGCCGACACGAGGAGGCCTGGGTGCGTCGCCCGCGGGCGCACGCCCTGTTGGTGGTGGCCACCGGCGTCGACGGGGCGGACCCACCCCGATGGGCCCGTGACCTACCCGCCGTCGACGCCCGACGGGCATCCGACGGTTCGCTCGACGTCGTCGTGTCATTCCTCGACCGGGCCGTCGACGGCCTCGCCGCCGTCCGTGGCGCCCGACTCGAGGCCGAACTGGAGAGGCTCGCGGTGCACGACGATGTCGGCGAGCTCGCCGAAGCCGCGTTGTGCGCGCTCGGGCAGCAGGGCCGCACATGAGCCCGGCCCCGCCGGAACCGGGCGGGCGGGGTAGGCGGACCGTGGCCGTACTCGGCGCGAGGGACTCCGCCGCACCGGCCGTGGCCGAGGCTCTCACCGCGGCCGCTGGTCCGGCGGGTGTCGACCGCGCCCCCCACATCCGCGTCCTGGTCGACGCCGGGCCCGGCGACCGGCCGGATGCGGCGGTGCTCGTCGTCGACGCCGTCTGTCCCATCCGACCCGATGACCTCGAGGTCGCCCGCGGCGTCGCCTCCCGCATCCCGCTGGCGGTGGCTCTCTCCGGGGGCGTGGGGACGTGCGACCCCGAGGCCCTGTCGGAGACTCTCGACGTCACCACCCGACGCCTCGCCGACGCCGGGGTGACGGCGCCGGTCCGGGTGATGGACGCCGATCCCGCCGGCGCGGCCGCCCTCCTCGAGGCGGTGCTCAACCTCCCGGACGGTCGCGGGACGGGAGTGAGTACAGCCGGGGGCGCGCGGGGCGCCGGGACGGACCGGGAGAGCGCACCGGACGCCGCCACGGCCACCGTCGACTGGCTCCTCGCGCGCCGCACCGAGGCGATCACCTCGCGCTCGCAGTCGCTGCGGCAGGACGTCCAGGCGCTGCGCATGGAGGTGGTGCAGGATCTCCACCGATCGATGCGTGACCTCGGCAGCCGCGCGCGGGAGGAGCTCGCGGCCGCGCCCCGCGCCCGGGTCGACGGGATCGTCAGGGCGCTGGCCTCGGACGCGGACACCGCGGTCGCCGGGACCATCGCCCGCGCGGACCGTCGCGCGGATTCGCTCGTTGCCCGCCACCTCGGGGCCGCCGCCCCGACGACCCCGCGGATCCCCGCCCCAGCCGGCGGCATCACCCCGGGTCGTCCGCCCCGCAATCTCGGGGAGGAGGCGCTCGTGATGATGATGGGTGCGGCCGGCGGGACCGGGGTGGGGCGCATGCTCCTGTCCCCGCTCGCCGAGGTCCCCGGACTCGCGACCGTGGTCATCCCGATGGCACTGCTCTGCGGCCTGGCGCTCGGCTGGACCACGGTCGCGGTCAGGCGGACACAGACGCTGCGGACACACACGGCCGCGGTCGTGACCGAACGGCTCGCCGCACTGCGCGCCGAGGTCGAGCAGTCCCTCGGCGCCAGGATCCTGGCCGCGGAGGCCACGATCACCGACGGCTTCGTCCACGACCCGGGCCCCC
>JBKBRA010000131.1:0-3184 GCA_046292305.1 Dietzia sp.
AGGGTGCGGGCGAGGTCGTCGTCGGTCTCCCCCGGGGTCCCGTAGATCACGTCGAGGTTGATGTGGTCGAACCCTGCACGACCCGCCTCGGCGACCGCCTCCTGGGGGCGGCCCGGGGTGTGGGCGCGGTCCAGGACGCGCAGGACGTGCGCCGCCGTGGACTGCATGCCCAGCGAGATCCGGGTGAACCCGCCCTCGCGTAGTCGGTCGAAGAACTCAGGCGAGGTGGACTCGGGGTTGCTCTCGGTGGTCACCTCGGCGCCGGGCGTGAGACCGAACGTCGACCGGATGCGCTCGAGCATCCCCACCAGGACGTCGGCTCCCACCAGGGACGGAGTCCCACCGCCGACGAAGACGGTGTCGACCGTCGGCGGGGTACCCGACACGGCCAGGACCGATGCTGCCCGCTCGATCTCGAGTACCGCGGCCCGCTCCCAGTCGGCGGGCGAGGTTGCGGACCCGAGTTCTCCGGCCGTGTACGTGTTGAAGTCGCAGTAGCCACACCGAGAGGCACAGAACGGCACGTGGAGGTAGATGCCGAACGGTGCCCGCGGATCGCGCGGCGGCGGGGAGAGGGCGAGACCAGCTGCTTCGGGGACCCCGGTCGTCACGCCTGACCGGACGCGCGGTCGCTCCCGGTCTCACCGCCCCCCGGCTCGGCTGTCGCCGGTGCATCGTCCGGAACGGCGGTGGCCTGCGCACTGTAGGTCGGGGTGGCGACGTCGGAGGCCGGCTCGGTACCTGGTGCCGGCTCGGCCGCGGGCGCGTTGTCTGGTCTGGGCACGGAGCCCACAGTGCCGGATGCCGGGTCCGCGGGGCCGCCGACGGGGGTGGCGACGGTCGCGCTGTAGGTCGGTGCGGCGGGCGCGGTGTCGAGCGCAGGGGTGGGTGCATCGCCGGAGCCGGAGCCGGAGGCGGGCGCTCGCGAGGAGACGGGCTTGGATCCAGTCGGCTTGCCCGAAGTCTTCCGGGCCGGTGCCTTCCTGGTCGGGGACTTTTTCTGGGCCGTGGTCTTCTCGGCGGACGGCTTGGCCGCGGCGGAAGTCTTCTTGGCCGCCGTCTTCTTGGCCGGGGTCTTCTTGGCGGTCGGCTTCGCCTCGGCGGAAGTCTTCTTGGCCGGGGTCTTCTTGGCGGACGGCTTCGCCTCGGCGGAAGTCTTCTTGGCCGTGGTCTTCTTGGCGGCCGGATTCACCTCGGCGGAAGTCTTCCTGGCGGGGGACTTCTTCGCGGGCGCCTTCTTGGCCGGTGCCTTCTTCGCGGGCGCCTTCTTGGCCGGTGCCTTCTTCGCAGGGGCCTTCTTCGCGGGTGCCTTCTTCGCGGAGCTCTCTGTGTCAGAGGCTTCTGTCGCGGCCGACGCCTTGCGACCCGACGACTGACGACCCGCTTTCTTCAAGTCCTTCCGCAGCTGCCCCAACTCGGCCGCGGACATCCGCTCCGGAGAGGGGGTCCCGCTCGCCTCTCGCTCCTCGGCGGCCGCGACGAAGTCCTCCATGGCCTCCTCCACCGCCCGGGCCAGGGGCCAGGGGTCGGGAACGAGGTCCTTGCACGCGATGAACCCGAAGTGCAGCTCACCGTCCAACGACATCACCGTGCAGTTGAGGCCGGCACCGTGGAACACCGGCCCCATCGGCAGCATCTTCTTGACCCTGGCCCCGAGGAAGTAGAGAGGCATGTTGGGACCGGGCACGTTGGAGATGATGAGGTTGTGCACCACCGGGTGGCGCTCCGAGAGCCTCAGACGCGAGTACATCCGGACCGCCGAACCGAACACCGACGGCGCCGCGAACTGCGCCCAGTCGGTCAGGAGATTCGCGTCGAGTGCGTCGGTGTGGTCCTTGGCGACGGTGTTGGCGTCCCGGATCGACTCGAGCCGCTCGACCGGATCGTCGATGTCCGTGGCCAGCGACATGAACATCCCCGACACCCGGTTGGTACCGGGGCGCGACTCCGCGGCGTGCACCGACATCGGGACCATCGCGATGAGGGGCTTCGGCGGCAGCTCGTCCAGGTCGTCGAGGTAATTGCGCAGGGCGGTCGAGCAGAGGGCCAGAACGACGTCGTTGACGGTGGTGCCGAAGGCGTTCTTGATCCGCTTGATCTGGTCCAGGTCCACACTCGCGTACGAGATGGACCGATGCCCCGTGATGGTGCGGTTGAACGGGGTGCGGGGCGCGGTGAACGGCGCCGGCATGGCGAGTCCCTTGCGGGCCCTGTTGATCCACGACGGCAGGACCCCCAGGGTTCCCGGCAACAGCGAGGCCAGCCGCCACGGGGTGGCCAGTCGGGACAACGCCCCACCGACGGCCAGCTCGAGGGCTCCCGAGCCGCCGGCGGTCTCCTCCACCAGTTCCTGGTCGAGCGATGGATCGTCCGGGGTGAGCGAGCACAGCTGGGACATCATGTTCGCACCCGTGACGCCGTCGACGGTCGAGTGGTGCATCTTGGCGAAGACGGCGAACCGACCGTCGGGCAACCCCTCGATGACGTACATCTGCCACAGCGGCATCGATCGGTCTATCGGCTGGCTGGCCAGGTGGCCACACAGCTCCGCGAGCACCTCGTCCCCACCCGGTTCCGGGAGGCCCACCCGGTGGAGATGGTGGTCGATGTTGAAGTCCTCGGCCTCGACCCAGACCGGATGATCGATGTTCAGCAACGAGTCGTGCAGCTTGCGTCGGAAGCCGGGCATCCCGATGACCCGGCGGGCCAGTTCCGACCGGAGCGCGTCGAACGAATACCCGCCGTCCATCTCGGATCCGTCGAGGACGATCAGACCGCACACGTGCAGGAGCTGGGCCCTTGTCTCGAAGTAGAGAAAGCTGGCGTCAAGTCCACTCAGGCGCTGCATGGAGGGAGTGTACGTCCGGAGTCCGGCCCGCAGAGTCGGTTCCGCGGACCGCCTCTCCTCAGAAGACGTCGAGGAGTAGCCACGCGATCACGACGAGCGCGATCAGCAGGATCAGGGCGAGAGTCACACGCGACCGGGGCATCAGAGGACCTCCTTCCCGGACTCGGCGTCCCCGGAGGCGACCAGCCCCCGGAACCGGTGCACGAGCACATCCGCGACACGCTCTACACCCACTGCGACCAGGAAGAAGAGCGGGACGCCCGCGGCGAGCATGATGAACACCTGCAGTGGGAACGGCAGGGTGGCGAGCCAGAGTTCGACCCTGTCCCAGAACTC
>JBKBRA010000132.1:0-3153 GCA_046292305.1 Dietzia sp.
CCGCTGCCCGGCACCGCCGAGGTGCGGCTCGTCGAGGCCGACCCCGACTCAGGCTCGATCATGACCGGCCCCGGCGGTTACGCCGTGCAAAGCGAGGTCGGCGCTCCCGGGGTGCTTCTCGCCCGGCCCCGCCTCCGGGTAGACGCCTCCGTTCGCCGGCTGCGCGGGGTGTTCCGGCGGGGCGACACGTGGGTGTCCACCGACGACGTGTTCGAGCGTGACCGGGACGGCGACCTCTGGCTGCTCGGCCCGGCGAGCACGGTGGTCCGCACGTCGCACGGCCCGGTGTTCCCGATCCAGGTCGCCGACGCGCTCGGGGATCTGCCCGAGGTCGATATCGCCGTGGTGTACGGCGTGCCCGCTGCCACGGGTTTGGTCGCCGTCGCCGCGGTGAGCAGGTGGGGCTCCACGGCGATCACCGCGGCCGACGTCGGTGGCGCACTCGTCTCGGTCCCCTCCGCCGGACGACCGGACATCGTCCACGTTGTCGACGACATCCCGGTGACGAACTGGTACAGGCCGGACGCGACCGGACTTGCCGCCCGGGGCCTACCGAAGGCCGGCCCGCGAACCTGGATCCGTGATCCCGGATCAGGCGAGTACGTACGGCTGACCAAGGCTGTGCGGGACGGGCTGCTCCCGTAGACCGTCACCGACGACGGACGGTGATCCGCCCTCCTCGGTGAGGCGCGAACGCGACGCCGCGGGAGTGCCATTTCTCCTCACGCTCGGTAGTCGGGACGATCTCGTACATGCTCAGCAGGGTGCGCAGCACGACGTCCATCTCCATCGTCGCGAACGCCGCACCGATGCATCGCCGGGTCCCGCCGCCGAACGGCAGCCATGCCGGCGGCGGCGTGGTGTCGAGGAAACGGGTCGGGTCGAAGCGCTCGGGGTCGGCAAAGTGCACGCTGTCGTCGTGCAACAGCGAGATCGCGACCATCACGTTGTACCCGCGCGGGATGCGCCACGGGCCCAGGTCCAGGTGCGGAGCCTGCACGTTGCGTCCGGCGAGGTCGATCACCGGCCGGCTGCGCTGGACCTCCAGGATCGTCGCGTGCCTGTAGTCGGTCCCCCCGGCGTCGACCTCGGCGACCAGCTCGTCCAGCACAGCGGGATTCCGGCTGAGCCGCTCCAGGGCCCAGGCGAGCGTCGTCGCGGTGGTCTCGTGTCCTGCCACGAGTAGTGCGGTGAGCTCGTCGCGGATCTCTTCGTCCGTCATGGACGAGCCGTCGTCGTAGGTGCTCTGCAGCATCATCGCCAGGATGTCGTCGCGCTCGTCGAGTCGGTCGTCGCGGCGCCCCCGGGCGATGAGTGAGCTGATTGCGTCGTCGTACACCTTCTTGTAGCGGGCGAACCGACCGCGCGGGCCGAGAGACCCCACGCCTACCGGCAGTTCCGGGGTGATGACCATCGCCGAGCCGGCCTCCACCATGGGCGGGATGACGCGGCGCAGGGTGACGAGCTCGTCGTCACGCGCGCCGAACACCGTCCGGATGATGATGTCCAGGGTGATGCGGGTCATCGACGGCATGGAGGCGAACGGTCGGCCGACGACCCACGAGTCGAGTTCGCGCCGGGTCTCCTCCTCCACGACCGCCTCGTAGCCCTTGATGCGCCGCCCGTGCAGAGGCGGGGTGAGCAGCTTGCGGCGCCGACGGTGGTCGGTGCCCTCGAGCGCGAACATCGACTGCTCGCCCAGAACCCGACCCAGATTGGGGTCGACGTTGGTCAGCGACTGCTGCGGGGCGGTGAACAGCTCTCTGGCCAGCGCGGGGTCGGCTATCATCACCGCGCGCCCGTAGATGGGCAGGTGCACGGTGACGGCGTTGCCGTATCTCGCCTGCAGGCGCTGGAGGACTCTGCGCCGGGCGAGGCCGAAGCCCACGCCCTGGATCGACCTGGGCAGCGGGGGCCCGGGCGGGAGTAGCGGTGCGCGGTCGTGGTCCGTCGGGCCTTCTCCGGAAGCGGCGGGAGCCGACCTGTTCGTCATGCTGTCCATGGCATCCTCGGCCTCGGGTGAAGTGCGGGGCGCCGTTCAGCCTACGTGCCGGAAATGCGGTGGTGGCCGCAGTCAGTGCGACGACGACGAGGTACTCCCCTGCCGCCCGGCACCGCACCCAATCCGCAGCAACCCCGGCGTCGAATCCCGGGCATGCACTCCGCTTCGCAGTCCCCTCGGCCCGCCGACTTCCACGTCACGGCGGACGGTGCAGACGTGGCAGGGCTTTTTGCCGACTCCCGGGGCGCCGACGCCGGGCAGGATTCACCAGAGCCTGCCGAGTCCGAGCGCGGGGACTTCCTCGGCGCCATGCGCGCATCGTGGGACGACTGGGTGCCCGTCGCCACCACGGGCTGGGGCGCGGTGGTGCTCATCGCCCCGTTGTTCGCGGTGCATGCCCTCGTCTGGGCATTCGGCGGGCGTCGGCCCCGCTAGGTGCGCCGCCTTCGCTAGGTGCTCCGCCTCCGCTACGTGCTCAGCCTCGCCCCCACCCGCCACAGGATGGTGCGCTCCTTGGACCGAGCCGCGTGCAGCGGATCAGCACTGTCGGCGGCGCGGGAATGGCGTGGCGTGGTCTCGCAGGTCCCCATCACGATCAGCCCGGCCGCGTCGATACGGCCGAGCAGATCATCGCGGGTGCGTAGTCCCAGGTGCTCGGCCAGGTCGGACAGGATCAGCCATCCTTCGCCCTGCGGCGTGAGGTGCTCCGCGAGCCCGCTGAGAAAGCGGTGCAGCACGTCGGAGCCCGGGTCGTAGATCCCCCGTTCCAGGGCCGAGGTCGGACGCCCGGGAATCCATGGCGGATTGCACACCACCACGTCGGCTCGCCCAGAGACGCCCGTCTCGTCGTCGTCATAGGGCCACAAGTCGGCCTGTACCACCGCGACGCGGTCCGCCAGCCCCAGCCGATTCACGTTGTCCTGGGCGCACTTCACGGCGCGGGGACTGATGTCGGTCGCCACGACTTCTCGGGCGCCACGCCGTGCCAGCACCGCGGCGAGCACTCCGGTCCCGGTGCCGATGTCCCACACGACGGGATGGTCGAGGCCCTGCGGCCAGGGGGCGTCGGCGACTAGGTCGATGTACTCGTCGCGGGTGGGGGCGAAGACGCTGTGGGCGGGATGGATCCGAGCCCCCAGGGCGCTGACCTC
>JBKBRA010000133.1:0-2241 GCA_046292305.1 Dietzia sp.
TACGATCCTCCGGCACGCGGTACTCGTAGCGGATCAGGACGGGACCGGAGCCGGCGCCCCCGGCCTCCTCCGGAGAGCTGGATTCCGCCGTCACCGCCACCGGCCCACCAAGTTCGGAGACCAGGACGGGTTCGATCCCCGTCTCGGCCCCCAGACCGACGACCAGAAGCGACACGCAGCTGAGCATCATGAGCCCGGCGGCGGCGAGGAGCGCGGTCTGCAGGCCTGCGAAGTCGGACACGACTCCCCACAGGAGCGATCCGACCGCCTGGGTCCCCTGGAACATGAGCAGGATGAAGGCGATCAGCCGGGGCCGGACCCAGTCGGGGAAGAACTGGTGCCCCATCGACATCCACGTGCTCTGCACACTCACCCAGGCCGCACCGGCGAAGAGCATGGCGACGGCGACCACCACCGGAGAGGTCGAGAGCGCCAGCACCGCCAGGGCCGAGGCGTAGACGAACGCACCGCACGCCGCGAACACCGTGACCCGCAGCCGCCTGCGCAGCCCGCCGAATCCCACGACCGCCACGACCGCTCCGGCGCCGATCAGCGCCATGAGCGCACCGAACCCGTCCGCGCCCATCCCGAGCCGGTCGTGCACAGCCAACGAGATGAGCGCCCAGAGTGCGCTGGACGGGACACCGAAGAGGAAGAGTTGGAACAGCAACCGGGTGGTCCATGCCGAATTGGCCACGAACCGCACCGCCCCGGAGATCTCGGGCATGATCGCCCGCCGGGGCGCGGTCCGGTCGGGTGACCGCCGTTCCATCCGCCACAGCGTGAGCGCGCACCCCACGGAGAGGACGGCAACCACCGCGAACGCCCACTCAGCCCCTGCGAATCCCAGACCGAAGCCCGCCAGGAGCGGACCCAGCGAGCGGGCGAGATTGAACACCGCGCCATCGACCAGCGCCGCGGCGGGGATCATCCGGCGGTCCACGGTCTCCGGTAGGAGTGACTGCCAGGAGACGCCCACCACCACCAGGGCGGCGCCCACCAGGACGACGGACAGGATCATCGGGAGCGCATCGTCGGCTCCCGTCACCGTCAGCGCGGTCGCGGTCACGGCGGCCAGTGCGGACATGGTGGTGGCCAGGGCCATCATCTTCTTGCGCGAGGCGTACCCCGCGACTACCCCGACAGGCAGCGAGAGCACCAGGAACGGCACCGCCATGGCCGCGGGCGCGAGCGAGATCACCGACGCGGACTCGCCGCGTTCGGTCAGGACCCACTGGACCGAGACGACGTGGATCCACACGGCCACCGCGTTGGCGAGCTGGACCGACAGCAGTGCCCGGAACGCCCGCTCGCGTCGGAGCGAGAACGCCCGCGGCTGATCCGCGTCCACCCCGCTGCTCACCACTGATCCCAGTGGATGAACTCCTCCGCCGGTGGCCGCCACGCGGGGCGGAAAGTGGTGCCGGTGTGGTGGGCGACAGGGATCATGCAGACCTGCTCCACCAGGGACGGATCGATTCCCACGATCTCGGCGACCTCGTCCTCGCGGCCGAGGGTCATCCCGGTCCAGCAGGTCCCCAATCCGCGCAACCGCGCGGCGAGCATGAAGTTCCACACGGTCGGGTAGACAGTCGCGAGCCGGTGCTTTGCGGCAAGGACATCGCCCTCGGCCAGCCGGGGGGTAAGGCACGGGATGACGATCACCGGCACCCGGGACATGACGGCGGCGAGGTGTTCGGCCGAGTCCCTGGTCCGCCGACTCTGTGCGGCGTGCCGGGGGTCGGAGTCCACCCGGTTGAACAATCCCACGTCGCTGGCCCGGTAGAAACCGTCGAACTCCTCGCGATAGATACGGCCCAGGCGGTCGATGCGGCCCGGGTCGCGCACGACGAGGAACTCGGTGCGCATGAGGTTGGAGCCCTGCGGCGCCTGGAGGGCGTCGGTCACGCACTCCTCCAGTAACCGGGGGTCCACCTCGCGCTCGAGGTCCAGCCTTCGCCGCACGGCACGGGTGGTGGTGATCAGGTCGTGGGCGCCGAGGAGCTCAGGCGCGGACGGGGAGTCCGACATGTCCACCCCTAGACCCCGACGAGGTCCGCGATCGACCGTCGGGCCACCCGCCCTCCCCCGAACGCACCCTCGTCCCCGAGGGCGCGACGCAGGTAGAAGTGGGCGGAGTGCTCCCAGGTGAAGCCGATCCCGCCGTGCAACTGGATCGCCTCGTACGCACTGGCGGTCACTGCGTCCGCGCAGACCGAGGACGCGACCGCCACCGCCAGG
>JBKBRA010000133.1:2251-3096 GCA_046292305.1 Dietzia sp.
TCTGTCTCGCCTCTCCCGCCGGGGCGCTCAGGGGGTCCGCGCCCCCCGCGCCCGCCCCCCCCACCGCCAGGTCGACGTCGGTCGCGTCCTCCTGGTCCAGTACGGCGAGGGCGTACATCGCGGCGGAACGGGCCCGCTCACGGTCCACGAGCATGTCAGCGAGGCGGTGCTTGATGGCCTGGAACGACCCGATCGAGCGGCCGAACTGATGGCGTTGCTGGACGTAGGCGACCGTGTCGTCGAGCAACCGCGAGGCGATTCCCGCGGGCTCGGCCGCGAGCGCGGCGCCGGTGATCAAGTGCAACTCGCGCAGCACGTCCCGGAAGCGACCGGCCCCGACCAGCACTCTCGCGGGCGCCGCCTCGAGCCGGAGGTCGGCGCGGCGCCGGGTGAGGTCGACGACCTCACGCGCCTGCCGCCCCGCGCCGGCGAGGTCCACCATCACGAGCACCCGCTCTCCGCCGGAGACCGCGGCCACGACGAGGGAGTCGATCGTCTGCCCCCAGAGGACGCCCTCGACGGTCCCGCTGACCACGGGTCCGGCCCCACCCGTCGCAAGGGTGACCTGACCGTCGAGCGCCACCCCTACCGTCCGGGCCCCCTCCAGGACCTCAGCCAGGAGGTCGGCCACGGACTCCGCGTCGTCCGCCCGGACCAGCGCCTGGGCGGCCACCACGGCACTGGCGAGGATCGGCTCCGGCAGCAGCGCCGCACCGGTCTCCTCGAGGACCACGCCCAGATCGGCGAAGCCGAACCCGTGCCCACCGAGCACCTCGGGCACCGCGAGCGCGGCGACCTGCAGCTCGTCGTTGAGCTTGCGCCAACGCGCCTCCGAGTACCCGAGG
>JBKBRA010000134.1:0-3087 GCA_046292305.1 Dietzia sp.
CCCCCGCTGCCCCCGGGCCCACGCGTCGAGCGCCTCGTCGGCGGTGGCGGGGGGCCGGGGCGGGGGGCGGCCCACGGGCGCGGCCCCCAACCCCCCCGGCGTCCCCCCCCCCCGGCGGCCGTCCCCGCTGTGGCACGGGGGTTCGCCGTTGTGGCTGCCGATTCGCCGCACCGTAGTATCTGGCTCGTGCAGGTCAGTCTCGTGATCGCCCTCGCGATCATCGCCGCAGTGGTCGGCTTCGTCGTGGGCGGCCTCATCGTCCCCCGGCTGAACGCCCGCCGTGAGTTGCGGCTGGTCGAGCAGCAGGGCCCGAGCCGCATGGAGGTCCTTCGGTCGGTCTACCACCAGGCGCCCTACGCCCTCGCCGTGGTCGACCGCTACCAGGACGTGGTCCTCTACAACCGTCGTGCAGCGGAGCTGGGGATCGTGGAGGATCGGCTCCTGGTGGACCCGGTGTGGCGCGCGGCCATCGCCACCTTCGCCGATGGCGAATCTTCGGCGTTCGATCTGCCCGCCAAGATCATCACCGGTCGCCGCCGCATCCCCTCGGTGAGCGGGCGGAGCGAGATCCTCGGCGGCCACCTCGAGCAGTTCGTGGTGGTCTTTGCCGACGACGACTCCGAGCAGCGGCGCATGGAGGCAGCCCGTCGCGACTTCGTGGCCAACGTCTCCCACGAGCTCAAGACCCCGGTGGGGGCGATGGCCGTGCTGGCCGAGGCGTTGCTGGAGTCCAAGGACGACCCGGAATCGGTCGAGTACTTCGGAGGCCGCGTGGTGAGCGAGGCCCACAGGCTGGGCAAGATGGTCTCCGAGCTCATCGAGCTGTCCAGGCTCCAGGGCGCCGAGCGGATCCGCGATCCCGAGCCGGTGGACGTGGACGCAGTGGTGGACGAGGCCATGCGCAGGTCGTCGTCCGCGGCGGAGGCGGCGGGGATCGAGCTGATCACCGACTCGCCCTCCGGGCTCGAGATCTCGGGCGACTGGACCCTGCTGGTCACCGCGTTGACCAACCTCATCTCCAACGCCGTCAACTACTCGCCCGAGCGCACCCCGGTCTCGATCACCCGCGCGCTCGACGGGGACACCGTGATGCTCCGGGTCACCGACCGGGGCATCGGCATCGCGCCCGAGCACCAGACCCGCGTCTTCGAGCGCTTCTTCCGCGTGGACAAGGCCCGGTCCCGGGCCACCGGCGGGACCGGGTTGGGGCTGGCGATCGTCAAGCACGTCGCCCAGAACCACAACGGTCTCGTCAGTATCTGGAGCCGACCCGGGACCGGGTCGACGTTCACACTCGAACTTCCGGCCCATGTCGAGCCGGGTGGCGAGGGGGCCCCGCCCCCTTCCGAGCACGACCAACAAAGAGAGGACCAGGTGCCGTGACCAGGGTGCTAATCGTAGAGGACGAGGCTTCGCTCGCGGATCCGCTGGCGTTCCTGCTGCGCAAGGAGGGCTTCGAGGTCACCATCGCCGGCGACGGCCCGACCGCGCTGGAGAGCTTCGACGCGGAGGGCGCGGACATCGTGTTGCTGGACCTCATGCTCCCGGGTATGTCCGGAACCGACGTGTGCAAGCGGCTGCGGGTGACCTCGAGCGTCCCGGTCATCATGGTGACCGCACGGGACAGTGAGATCGACAAGGTTGTCGGGCTGGAGTTGGGCGCCGACGACTACGTGACCAAGCCCTATTCGGCCCGCGAGCTCATCGCCCGCATCCGTGCCGTCCTGAGGCGCGGTGCCGACTCGGAAGGCGACCAGCCGGACGACATCGGGGTCCTGGAGTCGGGGCCGGTGCGCTTGGACATCGAGCGGCACACGGTGACCGTCCGCGGGTCAGTGGTGACCCTCCCGCTCAAGGAGTTCGATCTGCTCGAATACCTGCTGCGCAACTCGGGACGGGTGCTCACCCGCGGGCAGCTGATCGACCGCGTGTGGGGGTCGGACTACGTGGGCGACACCAAGACGCTGGACGTGCACGTCAAGCGGCTGCGGTCGAAGATCGAGCAGGACCCGGGCAAGCCGGTCCACCTGGTGACGGTCCGCGGGCTGGGCTACAAGTTCGAGGGCTGACCCCCACCGCCCCGCCCCAACCCGACCCACCCCGCTCCAACCCGCGGATCAGCTGCCGCAGGCCCGCGCGGACTGCGCACGCTCGGTGGCGGGGTGCACGGCGACGATGCTCAGCTGGCCGCGGCGCCTGCACGCCGCGGCCAGCACCTCGTAGCACTCGGCCCCCAGTAGGCCGATCAGCTCGTCCCGCAGGGAGACGTACACCGGCTCGGCTCCGACGTGCGCCTCGGGCGAGCCGGTGCAGTACCAGTCGAGGTCCAGGCCGCCGGGACCCCAGCCGCGGCGGTCGTACTCACCGATACGGGTGTGGAGGACCTCCACCTCGTCGGGACGCGTCTCCCATTCCTGCGTGCGGCGGATGGGCAGTTGCCAACACACGTCCGGCTTGGCCTCGGGCAGCGTCCGGCCCGTTCGCTCCGCCATGTGGTGCAGTGCGCAGCCAGACCCCGCAGGCCAGCCCGGATCGTTGAAGAACACGCACCTGCCACCGTGGCGACGGGTACGCAGAGCGGGCTCGGGCTCGCCGTCGTCCCCGGTGAGTTCGTCCTCCTCCAGCCACGGCTCGAGATCGCCGCCCTCGGCCACTGCTGCCTCCAGAGCGGCCTCACGGTGTTGCCAGTCCCCGGGCCCCAGGAGCGCGACGTTTACTTTCAATCGTTCGCGGTCGTCGTCGTCGCACAGGAACGCGCCGTGAGTACAGCAACCCGAATCGGGCTGACCGGCGTCGATGCCGTGACAGGCCGGGGTGCCGAACACGCAGGTCCACGAGGACAGCAGCCAGGTCATGTCCGCGGAGACGAGGTGCTCGTCGTTCGCGGGGTCCGGGAACGTGTACCACTCGCGGGGGAAGTCGAGGGAGACTTCGGGGACGGGTGCGCCCGGGGTGCTGGTGCGTTCGGTGGCGGTCACAACCTGCGACCGTAGACCGTTTAGGGTGGGCGTGTGAGATTAGGTGTCCTGGACGTCGGGAGCAACACGGTCCATTTCGTGGTGGTCGACGCCCATCGCGGTGGGCACC
>JBKBRA010000135.1:0-2811 GCA_046292305.1 Dietzia sp.
GTGGCCCAGCAGTGCCTCGAGGCGGTTCAGGGCATCCCCGGCTTCCAACTCCTGCGGCGCCGTGGGGAGAACGGCAAGGGCGGGTCGTCCGCGCCGGCCAGGACCGACCCGGGTCGACCCGGCCCGGACGCGTGAGGGCACCACGGAATTCACCTGAGGTCCTGCCGTTCGGGGAGTGCCTCTGAGCCGGCATCCGGCCTTGATCTCCGTTGTCGTCTCTAGTCCGGCGGTTGCCCTTCGGCGGGTTGGAGCACGACGCTTCCCAAGACATGGCATGTCGCGAGGGCGAGTTGGGTGTCCAGTCTCCTCGACCCCAGTCGTCTGCCCAGTGCGGTCTCCGCCTTTGTCAGGCGGTACTTGACCGAGTTCCGGTGCAGGAGCAGGCGGGAGGCTGTCTCCGTGTAGTTCTCCGCAGTATCGAGGAACACCCGCACCGTCTCGCGTTGCCTCGCAGCGTCGGCGGTGTCGCAGGCCAGCTCGCCCAGGACCTCGTGGACCCACCGACGCGTGGTCGTGGAGTCCTCGGCCAACCGGGCGATGACCGGGATCCCGTCGTCGGAATAAGAGACCGCCCGCGCGTTACCGGTGGTGGAGACCTGAGCCACGGCGGCTGCCTGGGTGGCCTGGGTACGAGTGACGCGGAACCCCTCGAGCCCCGGGTTGGGTGCGCCGAAAGCGATCCGCGCACCGGGGATCGCCGCTGCTATCGGAGTAGCGAATCCCAGCTCCATCGGGGCGCTACGACCGTTCACACCGAACCACACCTCCGCTGTGGCGCGGTCCGTCATGACCATCAACGGCGCACGGTTCAGCTCCAGCTTCTCGGCAAGGCGATCCACCGCATCGGAGAGCAACCTGGCCTGATCCGGGACGGCGCCGAAATCATCGATCCAGACACGGCATCCCAGATGCACCTGGTTCAACCGGTATCCCGTGACCTTCTCGAACTCGGCCAGGTCGACACCGTCACCCATCAGGACACGGTTGACGGACGCGTTGATCGATCTCGCCGCACGGTTGTGGGATGAGCGAACCTCCTCCTCGTGGGCGGCGATGACGGTGCGGGTGATTTCGTCGACGTACTGGAACATCCACCCCGCCAGGTGGTGGTACAGCTGAAGCTTCTCGTGGGGTTCGCAGTCGATCTCCTGCACCTGGTCGAAGACGTGCGCGAGAAGGTGATCTGAGCCGACGTGATAAGCGCGGCGCAGTGATGCGCTCGACACGTCCTGCTGGGCGAGTTCCACGGCGTAGCGGATCGCCTCCGGCACCGGGGGTAGCTCGTGGGCAGGCTTGGTGTGGGACAGCAGATAGATGATGACGTCGACGTTGTTCGTCACGCTGGAATGGAGCGCTGACCGCATGTCGTCATCGGCTAGTTCTCCGACGACGCTCTCGATGGCCGTGGTCATCCCGTCGCTCAAGGCGGTCGTCTTCTTGCTGAGCCGTAGCCCGATCTGTCGGGTCAGTTCATCCAGTCGTTCCGGGTCCTGGGGTGACGTGCTCAGCATGGTCTCGGCCCGGACCTCGTCCGCTTCCGCGGCGAGGTCCCGACTCGTCCTCCCCTCGAGCTCATCACTTCGCCAGGTACGTCAGTGCCGACCGCGCTGCGTTCCAGCCGGCCATTCCGTGGGCCCCGGCTCCGGGGGGAGCCGCAGCCGAGCAGATGTAGACGCCGGGCACGCCGGTGGCGTAGGGGTCGAGCGCCACCCGGGGACGGAACACCAGCTGCCGCGGGGTGTTGGCGCCGGATACGATATCGCCTCCGACGTAGTTGGGGTTATGGCTCTCGATCTGATGCGTGGATCGCGTGGTGGTGTGGTGTATCCGGCTGCCGAATCCGGGTGCGAAACGCTCGATCTGGTCGATGATCGCCCGGGTGGCGTCCCCGGTCCAGCCGGCGGGCACGTGAGCGTACGCGTCAATCGGGTGGATCCCGTCCCGCGCCCGGCCAGGATCAGCCACCGACTGCTGGCCCACCAGGATGAACGGCCGCTCGGGCATGACGCCTCGCACGACCTGTCGTTCGGCGTCCGCGACCTCCGACAGCGTGCCCCCGACATGCACGGTCCCCGCCAGTCGGGAGGGTTCGTGTGACCACGGGATCCCCTCCTCGACAGCAAACGCCACCTGGAAGGCGCCCGGACCGTGTCGGAAACGCCGATACGCGCGGTCGACCCGGGTGGGAAGGACGCCCTCGAGAATCGCCGCGGCGGCCGAGGGTGAGGTGTCCAGCATGATGATGTCCGGATCGCCCAGCTGGCGGTAGTCACGCACGGTGACCCCGGTCTCGACACGCCCGCCGAAATCGGCCAGCCGTGTCGCCATCGCTCGGGTGATCGATGCGGAACCGCCCACCGCGACCGGCCAGCCGTAGCGGTGCGCGGCCGTACCCAACGCGACGCCGATGGCCGAGGACATCACCGACTCCAGCGGGCGGAAGGCGTGCGCGGCGACACCGGCGAAGAGCGCCCGCGCCTCCTCGGTGTGCCAGCGCCGTGCGAGCAGGGTTGCCGGCATCGCGGCGTACGCCCCGAATCGGGCTAGGGCGAGGGGGTGGCTCGGAATGTGGACCATCGGTTGGAGGAATTCTGTGACGATCCCGGGGAAACGCGTGGTGAGCGATCCGAACATCCGCCGGTAGGAGTCTCCGTCGGTTCCCAGGTGTCCCGCGGTGCGTTCCACCGACCTCCACACTGCTGCCCCCCGGCCGTCGTCCAGGGGGTGGGAGTACTGGACTTCCGGCAGGGCCCACCGCACCCCGTGTGCCTCCAGATCGAACTGGCGGCTGAACCCCGTGTCGACGGCGAG
>JBKBRA010000136.1:0-2510 GCA_046292305.1 Dietzia sp.
CGAGTTCGGTGCCGGCGGTCAAGGCGAGCAACGACTGGCGGAGGGGGCCCTCGCGCACGATGATCTCGGCATGGCGGCCGTGCGGGGCGTCCGCGGCTCGGGCGAGGATGCGATCAGCGGTGTCGGTCACGTTGGTCATGGGTCGAGATCACAGCCTTCCGGGGGGTTGGACTCGACGCTACGCGCTTTCGCCCGACTCCGATCCGTTCCGAAGTCCTCGGCGAACAACCGTCCCGGGGAGGATGGCGGCGACCTCGGGGTCGTCGGCCCCTCCGGCTGGTGGCCTGCGAGACTGTCGCGGGACCACGGCGGGCTGGCGGTCCTGTTCCGGGGGTCGGTCGAGTGTGAAATGGAGGACCTGTGGATATCGCTCTGACGGTAGTCGGATTCGTGATCATCGCGTTCGGGTTGGTGGACATGTTCCGGGCCTTGTTGCACCCCGGCGGGGAGGGAGACCTCAGTAACGCGGTGATATCGGCTCTGTGGGCGACCTCGCGGCGACTCGGTCACCGACTCGGTTCTGCAGTCGGCCCCGCGGGGATGGTGGCCACCGTCCTGGTCTGGGTGCTGCTGCAGGGACTGGGGTGGGCGTTGATCTACCTGCCGCACGTTCCCGGGGGGTTCACCTATGACTCGGGTATCGATCCCGGGCGCTACCCCGATTTCCTCGAGGCGCTCTATGTCTCATTCGTGACCCTCGCGACCCTCGGATTCGGGGACATGGTGGCCACGGAGCCCTTCATAAGAGCACTTGCTCCGATTGAGGCACTGGTCGGCTTCGCCGTGCTGACAGCGGCGCTGACCTGGTTCATGCAGATCTATCCGCCGCTCACCCGTCGCAGGGCACTGGCCCTGCGACTCCACGGACTGGCGGAGGCCGGGTTCGCCGAATCGGTTCCCGACCTCCCCGCGGACACGATCACCCGGGTACTGGACGAGCTCGCCACGGAGATCAATACCGTGTGCGTGGACCTGACCCAGCACTCGGAGACGTACTACTTCCAGGAAGAGGTCCCGAGCCAGTCCCTGTCCCGCCAGATTCACTACACCCTGAAGTTGCGGGACGTGGTTGCAGCGAATGCGTGCGTGGAGACGGGGGTCGGGATCGGGATGCTGACGGCATCACTGGACGAGCTGTCGGAAAAACTCCGGGGATTCGTTCGCGTGGGAGACGAGGCGGATCTCCAGCAGGTATTCCACGCCTACGCTGATCATCACTTGCGCTCCCCCCGGACTTCGGACTGAGTCGCGATTCGCCGGTGGCTGACTGCGGTGCGAGGTACCTCAGCCGCGCGGCCGATGCGTGGCAAGATGTGAAGTGGTGGTGCACGGATGGCGGCAGGAGCGGTCTGGGCCCGGGTCGGCGACGCGGAGGAGCGCGACGGACCTGTTCGCTGTGTTCACGTGGATGCCGTTCTCACGGTGTGGCAGTAGCGTCACCGCCAGCCGTAGCCGCCGGGGCGTCCACCCGTCCGTGCGTGACTGCCCGGGGAGTCAGCGATTCAGACCTCCCCGTGAGGTGCGCGTTCCGGTGCACACGGGCGTGCGGCGATCGCTTGCTCGAGGTGGGTGCGGTCATCAAATCCCAGCGACCGGAGACCGTAGCGCTGGACCTGGGCCGACAAGGCGTGGCTTCAACTGGTCCGGTGACGGATCGGCGCCCCGTCGGAGGTCGACGACGAGTTCGTCAGCATAGGAGACCAATCCGGTCGCATCGATTCCGTGAGGCGCCGGTTCGTCGTCGTTTCCGATACGTTCGGCCGCACGCTCGAGCAGCGTCAACGCACCCTTGGTATTGCGGCGCTGGATGTGGGTGATTCCGACGGCCAGTTGGGCCAGGCCCTGCCAGAGCGTCCGCTCGGCGGCGGGGGAGCTCTTCCAGGCGCCCTCGAGAACCTCGTGCGCATTGAAAGCGAGGCCACGGTCAAGCAGATCCTGGGCCCAGGCCAACGATTCCCCGGGCGTCAGATCGAGGTCTTCGGGAATGCGTTCGACCCCTACGCTGCCTGGCGGGAGCGGGCGACCGAGTTCGTCGCGGGGCCGTGAGTTGCGCGCGCGGCCGTCCTCGTCACGATCACGTTCCATACCGTCTGGGGTGCGCATATCCCCATCGTTCCATCCGTCGTCGTGAGGCTGCTACCTCGGATTTCCTCGGCCGCCTACCGACGGGGAGTCCGTAGCATGTTGATATGACGCTAAACCATGTTCGACGCGGGAACGGCAGCCCCCTACTGCTCGTGCATGGCCTCGGCGCGGGTTGGCGATCCTGGGAGCCCATCATTGACGAGTTGGCCGCGAGTCGTGAGGTCATCGCGGTGGACCTGCCCGGGTTCGGCGAGTCCGCACCGTTGGATGGCGAGGTCTCGATCGCCACGCTGGCCGACGCGGTTTCCGGATTCATCGAGGAGCAGGGTCTGGACGGGGTCTCCACGGCCGGACAGTCGATGGGTGGGCGGATCGTGTTGGAGCTCGCCCGGCGCGGTGTCGGTGGCGACACAGTGGCGTGGGAT
>JBKBRA010000137.1:0-2490 GCA_046292305.1 Dietzia sp.
GGAACATCCCCACCAGACGGGACCCCTCGGCGAGGCCGTCCTTGTCGGCGGCGTGCAGTCGGGCGAGCGCGGCGAGCAGGTCGTCCTCGGGCTCGGGCATCACCCAGCGCAGGTGCTCCTTGCTCCCCACGCTGGTCCAGTACGCCGCGCCGACGCCGGCGAGTCGCTGGGTGGGGGCGGCTGCGTCGTCGGCCTGCTCCAGCGCGGCCGTCATCGCCGCACTGCGCTCCTCGACGTCGGCGAGCCAGAAGGCGAACCCCTCGTGCACGGTGATGTCGAGGGCGTCGCCGGCCACCAGGTCCTGCAACCGCGGTCCGTCACCGGGCGGCGAGGTGAGGCCGACGATCCCGGGCTCGGCGTCGAGCGCCTTGAGGAGCACCGCCCCCAGGTCCCGCGCCGGGTCGCCGAAGTTGTGCTGCACCTGGAGGCCCAGCCAGACCTCTCCGGAGTCGCGGACCATCGCCGGTGCCGCGGTCGGCAGCAGCGTGCACAGCTGCACCGTGCGATCGGCGTACGCCGGGTCCCGCAGGGTGAGCGGCGCGGTGGCGGCCGGCACGAGCTCGCGCATCGCGATGACGTCACACTCCGACGGGAGCCCCTCGAAGGGCCGGTTGACGAAGGCCGGCACCGCGTTCGGGTCGCCGTGGCAGGCCTTGTAGCGCTTGCCGGAGCCACACGGGCACGGCTGGCGCGGACCCACCTCCGCCGTGGCCGCCTGCTCGTCCCTGGCCTTGGTGCGCGATCGTTTTCCCATGCAGCGAACCTATCCGCCGAGCAGCTTGATGAGGTACTCCGGCCGGTCGGTGATGCACGCGGTGACGCCGTAGCTCTGGCACAGCTGCAGCTCCTCGGCAGTGTTGACGGTCCACACGTGGATCTCGCGGCCCTGCTCGACGAGCCGCCGGGGCAGGCCGGGGTGGTCCCGCAGCTCGGTGACGCCGGGGCCGATGATCCAGTCGTCCCCGACGACCCGCCGCAGCATCGGCCAGTGGTGGGCCTTGTCGACCAGCTGGACCAGCCGCAGGTCCGGGGTGTGGCGCTGCATGCGCTGCAGGGCGCTCCACGAGAAGCTCATCACCCGGGCCGGTGACTCCCGGTGGGTCCACCCGAACTCCCGCAGCATCTGCGCCAGCCGACGCTCGACCAGCCCGCCGTACCGGGTGGGATGTTTGGTCTCGATCGCCACCTCGACCGGCCGGTCGTAGTCGGCCACCATCTCCAGCAACCGACGCAGGGTGAGCACCCGGCGCAGGTCGTCGTCGAGCTCGGGTGCCTCGTCGTCGAGCTCGGACCAGGGGTTCTTCCAGCTGCCGAAGTCGAGGTCGTTGAGCTCGGCGAGATCCATCGTCGAGACGATGCCCCGGGTGCTCGCCGTACGCCGCAGGTCACGGTCGTGGACACACACCAGGTGCCCGTCGGCGGTCAGCCGGACGTCGCACTCGAGGGCGTCGGCGCCGGCGTCGAGCGCGGCCTGGTAGGCGCCCAGCGTGTGCTCTGCTCTGTCGTGGCTGGCGCCCCGGTGGGCGACGACCTGCGGCCTCATGCCGCCCATCCTGCCGGGTGGCGGCCCGCCGCGCAGCACGGCGCGCGCGAGGCGATTCACACTCTAGTCTCACGTCAGGTTAGAGTTGCCCCGATCCGGGCGCGTCACGCACCGCCTGATCGACGACTTCTTTCTTCGCGACACCGCGCCGGCAACGTAGCCCGCTGGGAGATCGCCCGGATCCCTTGGATGGAGACCCCTTGAGCCGCCCTGCCCTGTCCCAGAACAGCGACTCGGACCACACGGTGATGAGCGCCCTGCGCTCACCCCGGCGCCTGCGCATCGAGGTGATCTCCGGCCTGGTCGTCGCGCTGGCCCTGATCCCCGAGGCGATCTCCTTCTCGATCATCGCGGGCGTCGACCCCCGGGTGGGGCTGTTCGCCTCGTTCACGATGGCGGTGTCCATCGCGTTCCTGGGGGGGCGCCCGGCGATGATCTCGGCCGCCACCGGCGCCATCGCCCTGGTGATCGCACCGGTCGCTCTCAACCACGGGCTGGACTACTTCATCGCCACCGTGATCCTGGCCGGCATCATTCAGGTGATCCTCGGCCTGGCGGGGGTGGCCAGGATGATGCGCTTCATCCCCCGCTCGGTGATGGTGGGCTTCGTCAACGCGCTGGCCATCTTGATCTTCCTGGCCCAGGTGCCCCACATGCGCGGGGTGCCCTTCCTGGTGTACCCGATGATCGCCGCCGGCATCGTGATCATGGTGGTGCTGCCGCGGCTGACCATGGCCGTCCCGGCACCACTGGTCGCCATCGTGATCCTGACCGCCATCACCATCGTGATGGGCCTGTCCCACGTCCCCAACGTGGGCGACGAGGGTGACCTCCCCGAGAGCCTCCCCTCGCTGTTCATCCCCACCGTGCCCCTGACGTTCGAGACCTTCCAGATCATCGCCCCCTACGCGCTCGCCATGGCGCTGGTCGGGCTGCTGGAGTCCCTG
>JBKBRA010000138.1:0-2477 GCA_046292305.1 Dietzia sp.
GCTCCAGCTGCTCCACCTGCCGGCGAAGCCGGACCACCTCGGAGCGATCCTCACTGTGCTGACGTTTCCTACCCAACTTGACCTCCGCAGCCTGCAACGACCGATCGAACTCGCCCCGAGCCCTGGCCTGCAGCCACCGCTTGACCGTCCCTTGGGCCAGTCCGTGTTCGCGCAGAAGCCGGGCCTTGTCACCGTGAACGACACACTCGTCCCAGGCCTGCAAGAACTCAAGACGGAACGCGACCGAGAACGTCCGCCTCCCCGTCGCCGTCGTCCCAATCGGCGTAGTAATCATCGTCCAAACTCCGATCCCCGCGCACTGCACCAACCTGTCTCACGATCAGGCTGGCAGAGAACGCGCGGGGCAGGCGCGCGTGCATGCCTAGGAGCGGCTGTGGGGCACGCGAGCCGACCTGAGCGGGAATATGCCCAACACTCCCTGTGGGTGCGGGTGCGCGAGCGCGCGGGTGCGCGGGTGCGGGTGCGCCGGAGGTTCAGCTGGGCCAGGCCGCGTGCCAGTCGGCGGCAGAGGCGTCGGCGGCAGGCACCGGGAGTTGCGACTCGGCCTGGCGGAGGTCGCGGGCGAATTCCCGGACCACCTGCCGGTACGCCACCTCCGCGGACCCGGACTCGTGCACGGTGCCGGTGTCGGTGCAAGAGCCAGTGCCGGTGCCGGTGCCGTCATCGCGGCCGCCTGTGGCGAGCTCGCGGAACAGACCCACCGGGTCCACGTGGACCACTCGCATCCGGGCGGGCACCAACTCGTCAGGGACTCCCGCCGAACGGGCGCGGGCCAGCACCTTCTGCCCCAGGGCGAGGGCCGGCATGTCCCAGGGGATGCCGTCGACCACCCCCCGCGGCGGGCGATCGGCGCGTTCGGCCGCCTTGGCCTCCTGCCACAGGCGATCCTGCTCGGCGGCATCGAGGTGAGCGGAACCGGGACCGGCCGCACCGTCGCCGGTGAACCAGTACGGCGCTCGTCGGCGCAGCTTGTCCAACAATGCGGTGGCCACGTCCTGGATGTCGAACGACTCCTCGGCCCGCTCCGCCCCGATCGCGGCGTGGAACAGCACCTGCAGCAGCAGGTCGCCGAGTTCGGAGACCAGCTCGTCGCGGTCGCCGTCGGCCACGGCGTCGACCAGCTCCCACGACTCCTCCAGAAGGTACGGCAGCAGCGAGGCGTGGGTCTGGGCGGATTCCCACTCACCGTCGCGCCGGATGCGGGCCATCACCTCGACGGCCTCGGCGAGCCGGTCCCACTCCCCGGGCGACCCGCCCCCCGCCGGCTCGGGTCGACGGGGATCTGGCTCGGAGCCCGCGCTCATGCCACCAGCCTCATCCCAGGACCCTCTTCACGCCGACACCAACTCCGGCTGGATCACCGGGTGCGAGCCTTCCGGATCCCCGGCCATGGCGGTGAGGAAGTCGGCGGCGTACTGCAGCATCTCGTCGTCGCGCGCCTTCTCGGCGCCCGCACCGGCGCGGGCGCCCGCGGCCTTGGGCAGCGGGAGCAGCACGGTCTTCTGCGTGGCCCGGTACTGCGCGGCCGGGTACATGCGCTTGAGGCGGATCTGCTGGGAGTCCAGCAGGTCGAGCGGCCCCACGCGCAGGCGGGAGCCGGCCAGCACGATCTCACGGACCCTGTACTTCTGGCACACCAGCCGCAGCCGCGACACCGACACCACGCGCCGGGCCTCGACGGGCATCGGCCCGTAGCGGTCGACCAGCTCCTCGACCACCGCGTCGATGTCCTCGGGTGCCCGGGCCTGCGAGAGCTTGCGGTAGGCCTCGAGCCGCAGCCGGTCGCCGTCGACGTACTCCACCGGAAGGTAGGCGTCGACGGGCAGCTCGATGCGGATCTCGCCCTGCTCCTCCTCGACCTCGACGGTCTCGCCGTCGGCGATCGCGCGGTACGCCTCGACGGCCTCGCCCACCAGACGGATGTAGAGGTCAAAGCCGACGCCCGCGATGTGGCCGGACTGCTCGGCACCCAGCACGTTGCCGGCCCCGCGCAGCTCGAGGTCCTTCATGGCCACCGCCATGCCGGCACCCAGGTCGTTGTTCTGGGCGATGGTGGCCAGTCGGTCGTAGGCGGTCTCGGTGAGCGGCTTCTCCGGGTCGTAGAGGAAGTAGGCGTAGCCACGCTCGCGGGAGCGGCCCACGCGTCCGCGCAGCTGGTGCATCTGCGACAGGCCCAGCTGGTCGGAGCGCTCCACGATCAGGGTGTTGGCGTTGGAGATGTCCAGGCCGGTCTCGACGATGGTCGTGCACACCAGCACGTCGTAGTCGCGGTTCCAGAAGCCGCCGACGGTCTGCTCGAGCTGCTCCTCCCCCATCTGACCGTGCGCCACCACCACGCGCGCCTCGGGCACCAGGTCGCGGATCCTGGCGGCGGTGGCGTCGATGGTCCGCACCCGGTTGTGCACGTAGAACACCTGCCCCTCGCGCAGCAGCTCGCGGCGGATGGCGGCGGCGAC
>JBKBRA010000139.1:0-2399 GCA_046292305.1 Dietzia sp.
ACCCGCTCGACGTCCAGGACGCCCTGATCCACTACGCCCGTAAGGGCGCGATCATCAACTCCACCTACATGGTCTGAACCATGACGACCATCGGCTCGGTCGCCGCCAACTTCACCCGCGACCTCGAGGAGAACTACCGGACCATCGCGCGGTACGCGGCCCTGGCCCGCGAGCGCGGCGTGGACTTCCTCGTCTTCCCCGAAGCCGCGATCGGCGGATACCTCTCCACCCTCGGCAACCACGGGGACACCACTCCCAGGTCACGGTCGCTGCCCCCGGCGATCCGACTCGACGGCCCCGAGATCGCCCGCGTGCAGGAGATCGTCGGAGACCTGGTGGTGGCCATCGGGTTCTGCGAGCTCGACGACGACGGGGTGAGCCGCTACAACGCCGCCGCCGTCCTCGACGGGGACCGCGTCTACGGCACCTACCGCAAGGTGCACCAGCCCCTCGGGGAGAACATGTCCTACGCCTCCGGCGGCGACTATCGGGTGTTCGACACCCCGGTCGGGCGGGTGGGCCTGCAGATCTGTTACGACAAGGCGTTCCCCGAGGCCGCACGCGTCATGGCCCTGCAGGGCGCCGAGATCATCGCCTCCCTCTCCGCGTGGCCGGCCGCACGCACCGCGACCGCCGCCAACCTCCAGGAGGACCGCTGGACCTACCGGTTCAACCTCTTCGATTCCGCACGGGCGTTGGACAACCAGGTGTTCTGGGTGGCCTCCAACCAGGCGGGGACGTTCGGGTCCCTGCGGTATGTCGGCAACGCCAAGATCGTCGACCCCGGCGGGAACGTCCTGGCCACCACCACCCTCGACGAGGGCCTGGCGGTCGCCGAGGTCGACGTGGCGGGGACCTTCGCGGCCATGCGCGCCGGGATGTTCCACCTGCGCGATCGGCGCCCCGACGTGTACGGGTCGCTGGTCGAGGTCAGCGATCCGGACGACGAGAGGACCCTCGCCAGTGCCTGAGATGAGCTTCGCCGTCCGGTGGCCCGACGGGACGGTCCGGGACTACTACTCCCCCAGCCTGGTGATCCACGACCACCTCGCGGTCGGCGACCGACTGAGCGTCGCCGAGTTCCGTCGTCGTGCCACCGACGCGCTCACCGAGGCGGGCGAACGGGTCCGCGCCCGGTACGGGTTCATGTGCAGCTCCGCCGCCGACACGGCAGCACGGGTGGACTCGGCGAGCCGCGCACATCCCCGGAACGCACTGGTCGAAGTCGTCTCGATGCACCCCCCACTCCCCGCTACGGCGGGGTCACCCTCCGCCACTCCGGACCTCCAGGAGCATCCATGACCCTCACACCGGCCTCCCCCGGCGCCCATGTCCCCGTCCTCGTCATCGGCGGTGGGCAGGCCGGGCTGTCGGTGAGTCACCATCTCGGCCGCGCGGGCGTCGACCACCTCGTGGTGGAGAAGCAGACCGCCGTCCACGCCTGGGCCGACACCCGTTGGGACTCGTTCACGCTCGTCACGCCGAACTGGCACTGCCGACTGCCCGGTTACAGCTACGAGGGGCCCGACCCCGACGGCTTCATGACCCGCGACCAGGTGGTCGAGTGGCTGCACGGGTGGCTCGACACGTTCGACCCGCCGCTCGCCGAGCACACGGCGGCCACGCGCCTGCGGCGGACCGGAACGGGGTTCGAGGTCACTCTCGCCGGTCCGGTCGGCGAGCGGACGGTCACCGCCGACGAGGTGGTCGTGGCCACCGGCGGCTACCCGATCCCCGTGATGCCGCCCTACGCCTCCTTCCTCGACCCCGGCGTGGCGCAGCTCCACTCCGAGCAGTACCGCAACCCCGACCAGTTGGCCGAGGGCGCCGTCCTCGTGGTGGGGTCGGGGCAGTCCGGGGCCCAGATCGCCGAGGACCTGCACCTGGCCGGACGACGCGTCCACCTGGCTGTGGGGAGCGCCCCGCGCGTGGCCAGGTTCTACCGCGGCAGGGACTGCATGACGTGGCTCGCGGACATGGGGCTGTACGACACCCCCGCGCAGCAGTACCCCGGCGGCAAGGCCGCTCAGGAGAAGACCAACCACTACGTCACCGGCCGCGACGGCGGACGGGACGTGGACCTGCGCCGCTTCGCGTCCGAGGGAATGCGGCTCTACGGGACGCTCACCGCCGGCGAGGGCTCGGAGCTGCGGTTCGACCCCTCGCTCACCGACGCCCTGGACTCGGCGGACCGGGTGTACAACTCGATCTGCGCCGACATCGACCGGCACATCGCCGCACACGGGATCGACGCCCCGCCGCCGTCGAGGTACGAACCGGTGTGGGAGCCCGCGACCGACCCCACCTCGCTCGATCTCCACACGGAGGGGATCACCACCATCATCTGGGCGATCGGCTACCGACCCGACTACCGCTGGATCGAGGCGAGCGCGTTCGAC
>JBKBRA010000140.1:0-2136 GCA_046292305.1 Dietzia sp.
TCCCGTCTGACGGGATAATTGGACACATCGACCGGCACACCGACCGGGCGGCTTCCACCAGACGCCCGGAGAGGAGACTCGACCCATGACCGACGTCCGCTACGCCACACATCCGTCCGAGATGGACCACCTCGCGCCGGAGCAGCTCCGCGAGCGCTTCCTGCTGGAGGGGCTGTTCGTCCCGGGCGAGGTGTCCTGGGCCCTGTCGCACCACGACCGGATCCTGATCGGCGGCGCCCTGCCGCAGGGCGGTGAGCTCGAGCTGACCCCACCTGCGGAGCTGGCCGCCGAGGCGCTCTGCGACCGGCGCGAGGTCGGCATCGTCTGCCTGGCCGGATCCGGACGCGTCACCGCCGACGGGGAGACGCTCGAGGTCCGGGCCGAGGACATCGTCTACGTCAGCCAGGGGACCCGGCGCGTCACCGTCGCGGGCGACGCGGCGTTCTACTGCGCCTCGGCGCCCTCCCACGAGCCGCACCCGACGACCCTGATCCGTCGGGAGGACGCCGAGACGGTGCCGCTGGGCGACCAGGAGCACGCCAACGTGCGGACGCTGCGCAAGTACGTCCACGACCGTGGGGCCGCCTCCAGCGAGCTGGCGCTGGGCATCACCACCATCGAGCCCGGCAGCGTGTGGAACACGATGCCCTGCCACACCCACGACCGGCGTACCGAGGTCTACCTCTACTTCGACCTGCCCGAGGACGACCGGGTCCTGCACGTGTGTGGCCAGCCCGACGCGACCCGCAGCCTCGTCATCGCCGACCGCCAGGCGGTGATCAGCCCGCCGTGGTCGGTGCACTTCGGCGCCGGGACGAGCTCGTACAAGTTCGTCTGGTCCACGGCAGGCGAGAACCTCGCCTACAACGACATGGACCCCGTCGCGACCACGGAGCTGCGGTGAGTACGCCGGGGCACGTCGAGCGCTTCTCCCTCGCCGGGCGCACCGCCCTGGTGACCGGGGCCCGCAGTGGGATCGGCCGTTCCGTCGCGCTCGGGCTCGCCGACGCCGGTGCCGACATCGTGGCCTGGGGGCGCACGGACGCCGGCATGGAGGAGGTCGTCGACGAGGTCCGGGCCCGCGGCCGCGAGGCGGAGGTGGTCACCGCCGACCTTGCCGACCTCGAGGCCGTGCGCGCCGCCGCCTCGGCGCTGCTGGAGCGCCGAGGCATCGACATCCTGGTCAACAACGCCGGCATGATCCTGCGCGAGGACGCCGCGGCGACGTCCCTCGCCGACTGGCGCAAGGTGCTCGACGTCAACCTCGACGCCACCTTCGCGCTCAGCCAGCTGGTGGCCGGGCCGATGTTGGAGCGGGGCAGCGGGTCCATCGTCAGCATCGCCTCGCTGCTGTCCTTCCAGGGCGGCGTGCGGGTCCCCGCCTACACCGCCAGCAAGCACGCTGTCGTGGGACTGACCAAGGCGCTGGCCAACGAGTGGGCCGGCTCGGGGGTCAACGTCAACGCCGTCGCCCCCGGCTACATCGCCACGGACAACACGGCCGCGCTGCGCGAGGACCCCGAGCGGGAGCAGTCCATCCGGGCGCGCATCCCCGCCGGGCGGTGGGGACAGCCCGACGACCTGGTCGGCGCGGTGGTCTTCCTGTGCACCCCGGCGGCGGCGTACGTGCACGGCCACACACTCGTGGTCGACGGGGGTTGGATGGGGCGATGACCGTCAACCAGCCGCCCCGGACCCCGTCGCCCCGGACCCCGAACGCCATCGGCAAGGTCGCGGCCGTGGTCGAGGCACTCACCGACGAGAGCAGCACCAGCGGGATCGCCCGTCGTACCGGCCTGCCCAGCTCCACGGTGCACCGGATCCTGCAGGACCTCGTCGCCGTCGGCTGGGCGCGCGAGGACGGCAACCGTGGCTATCTGCTCGGGGCGCGGCTGCTCGCGCTCGCCGGGCGAGCCACCGACCACACCTCGCTGGTGCGGGCGGCGCACCCCACCCTGCAGGAGCTCTCCGACCGCACGGGCCATGCCGTCCACTTCGCGGTCCGCACCGGCGACGAGGCCGTCTACGTCGACAAGATCGAGGGCAGCCGGGCCTACCAGATGCGCTCGCGGGTGGGGCTGGCGATCCCGCTGCACTGCACCGCCATCGGCAAGGCGGTGCTCGCCGCGCTGCCTG
>JBKBRA010000141.1:0-1899 GCA_046292305.1 Dietzia sp.
AAGTGGTGAAGGTCCCGCTGAGGTCCTGGAAATCGATGGTCATTTCTGTCCTGGTTCTTCTCTGGGTGAAGTGGGGTGGACGGCTCGCGCGGTGCGCGCGTGCCGGGGCGGGCCGGTCAGGTGGCCACGAGTTCGGGGGCTCCGTACAGGGAGCGGGGCGCCAGGCCGAACGTCTCGACGGATCGGCAGTACTTGGAGATCCGGACCACGCTCAGGTCGAGGCGGGCCGCGAGGTCGGTGGCCCAGTAGGGCACCCGCTCGTTCGCCTTGAGCTCGACGATCGCCAGCTTGGGCGGGATGATGAACCGGTTCTCGCCGCCGGAGGCGAAGTGGAAATCTCGATCCCGGCCGTGGACGCGGTGGTCGATCGTCACGCGCAGGCCCGTGTCCGCCTCACGGCCGACAAACGCCTCCCGCAGATAGCCGGTGGTGGCGACGGGCCGCAGGTCCAGGGTCGAGACCAGGTTGCTCACCTCGTTGACGTACCCCTGCCGCTCGGGCGGGCAGTCCGGGCGGTGGCGTTCGTCGAGCCAGTCGCGGGCGGTGGCGTACGGCAGTGCGAGTCGGCGCTTCTGCGTGACGCGGTTGACGCGCTGCTTGATCTCCACGTGGACCGTCGAGGAGTCGGTGCAGTCGGCCGGGTCGCCGTAGAGCCGCATCCGGAGCTTGCGGCGGAATCGCAGGCCCTCGATCTTCTCCCAGTAGAACGACAGGTTCTGGGTGTCGTAGTAGAGGGAGCTCACGGGGTAGCCGCCGTGGGGCGAGTACGGGTCGCCGTCCATGCGGGCGGCGAGCTCCTGGCGGAGGGCCGGGACCGCGAGCTCGTCGATCAGGTACTTGATCTCGTAGCGGTTGAACGCGTGCGGCGTGGGCGCGTTCCGTATGGGCAGGTGCGGTGTGTGCGGAGCCATGGGCGCGGATCACTCTCTCGCTCACGACGCGGTCGGCGGGTGCCGGCCGAGTCGGTGAACGGCGGGTTGACTCCGTCAGTACATTCGGTGTCACTGAGGTGACGCTCCGGTGACGCTGGCAAGTTCCTGCCAGTCCCGCGCGGCCGCGCAAGCGCTCCCCTCTCCCGCGGCTGCCGGCCTCGTCGTCGTCGTCCCTCAGGCCCGCACTCGCGGCAACAGCACCCGGAACGTCGCGCCCTGCCCGGCGGCGGTCTCCACGTCGGCCGATCCGCCGTGCGCCTCCACCAGCGACCGCACGATCGCCAGACCGAGCCCGCTCCCCCCGGTCGAGCTGGTGCGGGAGGTGTCGGCCCGGTAGAAGCGCTCGAAGGCGCGGGCGGCCTGCTCCGGCGTCATCCCCGGTCCGCGATCGGCCACCTCGAGCACCGCGTCGTCGCCGCGGGTGCCGACCCGCACTGTCACGTCGGCGTCCGGCGGGGTGTGGGCCAGGGCGTTGTCGACCAGGTTGCCCAACACCTGCCGCAATCGCGTGTCGTCGCCGAGCACCTCCGGGGTGCCGGGCCCCTCGATGATCTCCAGCCCGATGCGCCGGCCCGGGGCGAGGAGCTGCGCGTCGTGGACCGCGTCGGTGGCCAGCGTCAGCAGGTCCACGTGCTCGCGGGCCAGCGGCCGCTGCTCGTCGAGCCGCGCCAGGGTCAGCAGGTCCTCCACCATCACGCCCATGCGCTGCGCCTCGGCCTCGATGCGCCGCATCAGCCTGCCGGTGTCGCCCGAGGCGCCCTGTCGGTGGAGCTCGGCGAACCCGCGGATCGTCGTCAAGGGGGTTCGGAGGTCGTGGCCGGCGTCGGCGACGAACCGGCGCATCGCCGCCTCGGACCGCACCGCGGTGGCCTCCGATTCGCGGGCCGCCTCGGCGGACGACCGGGCCGCGTCCTCGGCCTCGGCGGCATCGGCCATCGAGGTCTGGATGCGGGAGAGCATCGCGTTG
>JBKBRA010000142.1:0-1683 GCA_046292305.1 Dietzia sp.
GTCGAAGGCCTTGAGGTGGATCGGGTCGTTGGGGTCGCCGTCGATCTTTAGCACGGTCTGGTTGACGCGCTTGAGGAAGCGGATCACGTCGTCGCGCTCGTGGGCTTCCTCGAAGATTCCCACGCGGATCCCGCCGAGCTGCGCGCGGCGCTTCATCAGCGCCTTGTCGCGCAGCAGCAGGGACTGTCCGTACAGCGTGGGGTTGTCCATGAGCATGGAGTTGATGGCGCCCGCCCACTCGACGGTCTCCTCGAACAGCGGGATCGCCACGTCGACGCCCATGTCCTTCAGGGTCTCGGCGATCTCCATGGACCGGTCGTTGAGCCGCTCGAAGTTCCACGGCACAAACGGGATGTTGTGCTGCTTGCAGTAGTCCTCTGCCCACTCCGGGGCCACCACCACGTAGCGGCGGTCGAACCTGTCCACTGCGTCGACCGCGTTCGGCGCCCAGCCGAGTAGCGCCACGTAGCCCTTGTCGGGGTCGCGCCGCTTCTCGTTGGCGTCCTGCGTCGCTAGCGAACTCGTATCCGCATCGGTGGTGGTCGGTTCTGCGGTAGAAATCTGCACGCTCAGTTGCCTCCTGGGTTGGGGCGGGCTGGTGGGCCACCAACCTACCCAACAGCCTGCGGGACGCGCGTGACGAGGCGGGCCGTCCGAGTGGAGTCGCGGGTTCCCGAACTGGGCCCATCCGCTCGGCAGTGTGTCGCGAATCACTGCCAGCACCGTCCTCAGCGGTTGGATGGCCGCACGGTGCCGCAGGTCGAAAGGACGCTATATGCGCACGATGACCAAGAGAACACTGCCGGTTCTGGCAGCCGCCGCACTCGTTAGCTCGCTCGGGGTGGCTCCAGCGATGGCAGGAAGCCTGAGCGCAGGGAGCCTCGGCGACGACACCACCAACCTGACCGCGAACATCACGGAGTTGAACAACTCCGGCGTGGACAGCACCGCCTGGCTCTCACTGACCGGCAACCAGCTCAGCGTGCGCATCGACAGCTCGGGGCTTCTCGCAGGCGCACCGCACGCGCAGCACATCCACATCGGTGGCGCCAACATGTGCCCCGATCCCAACCAGGTCGGCACCGGCTTCAACGGAGCGATCCGCACCCTCGATGCCATCGACTCCTACGGCGCGGTCCAGGTGTCACTGACAACGGAGGGCGACACCAGCCCGGACAGCGCGCTCGCGGTCGACCGCTACCCCGTCGGCGATGCCCCGTACTCGCGGACCTTCACCGTCACCGACGAGGTGGCCGCCAGCCTCCGCGCCGGCGAGGGTTCGGTCGTCCTGCACGGTGTCGACCACAACGGCAGCGGCGTGTACGACGGCGACCAGGTGTCGGACCTCGATCCGACTCTGCCGTCCGAGGCCACCGACCCCGCCGCGTGTGGCGAGCTGAACATCGATTCGATGGGGAGTCTGTCCATGGGCAGCCTCGGGGGTTCGCTCGGATCGGTTGGCTCGTCCGGGTCCACGAGTTCGCTCGGGTCGACGGGTTCGCTCGGATCCCTGGGGTCCTGACCCTTCGAGGTTCCCGCGCTGGTTGACGCCGGCGCATGGGGTCCCGGTGCAGGGGACCCGGTTCTCACGGGTGATCGACGGTCGGTGGGGCCCGTAGTGCGCCCCCCACCACACCCTCCCCCCCATCGCAGGGCCCCCCCACGCGAAAAACGGACAAGCAC
>JBKBRA010000143.1:0-1540 GCA_046292305.1 Dietzia sp.
GCTGGCCACCGCGCGGCTGGCCGGGATCGGCGCCGCCAAGAAGACCTCCGAGCTGATCCCGCTGTGCCACCAGATCCCGCTGAACTCGGTCAAGGTGCGCTTCGACCTCGACGCGCCGGCCGGCGAGATCCGGGTGTCGGCCACCGCCAAGACGACCGGCCGCACGGGGGTGGAGATGGAGGCGCTCACCGCCGTCTCGGTGGCCGGGCTGACGCTGCACGACATGGTCAAGGCCGTCGACCCCCTGGCCACGATGGACGGGGTCAGGCTCGCAGCCAAGACCGGGGGCAAGCGGGGCGACTGGACCCGGGAGTCCGACGACGAGTCCGCCACCGCGGACGCCGGGCGGTCCGCGGTGGAGTCGGGCCGCAGCGCCGTCGTCGTCGTCTCCTCCACCGCCGCCGCCCACGGCCGACGCGAGGACACCACCGGCCCCGCCATCGAGGGCTGGCTCCTCGAGCGGAACTTCTCCCCCGTCGAGGTCCACGTGGTGACCGACGCGGATGTCGCCGGGGCCGTCACCGAGCAGGTCCGCCGCCGCCCGGCCGTCCTGTTGACCACCGGCGGCACCGGCGTCGCCCCCGACGACCGCACACCCGAGGCGACCGCGCCCCACCTGGAGCTCGAACTGCCCGGCGTCGCCGAGGCGATGCGCGCCCGCGGACTGGCCTCGACCCCCACCGCCGCCATGAGCCGCGGCCTGGCGGGCTTCGCCGGACGTACCCTGGTGGCGAACCTCCCGGGCTCCTCGGGCGGGGTACGCGACGGTCTGGCGGTGCTCGACGAACTGCTGGACCACCTGCTCGCCGTCCACGCCCACGGCGGCGGCCACTGACGGCCCACGCCACCCGCCCGGGACCGTCCCGCGAGGAGCACCCGACAATGACCGTCCGCAGTCCGCTCGTGCAGATCACCGATGCCGCGATCGACCCCCGTGAGCTCGAGAAGTCCGTCTGGAGCACCGCCGACGGGGCGATGGTGACGTTCTCCGGGGTGGTGCGCGACCACGACCACGGTCGCGAAGTGGTCGACATCGAGTACTCGGCCCACCCAACTGCCCGGGACGTCCTGGCGCGACTCTGCGACGAGGTCGCCACCGAGTTCACCTCGCCCGACCTGGAGAGTGGCGGGCCGCTCGACCCGCGACGCTCGGTGCGAATCGGCGCCGTTCACCGGGTGGGGGTGCTGCCGGTGGGCGAGGTCGCGGTGGTGGTGGTGGCCGTGGCGCCGCACCGGGCCGAGGCGTTCGCCGCCTGCTCGGAGCTCATCGAACGGCTCAAGCGGGGGGTGCCCATCTGGAAGCGGCAGCGCTTCACCGACGGGGTTTCCGAATGGGTGGGCGTCGGCGACTGCTGAGTCGGTCAGGCTGGCCGTCTGCGGGATCCGTGCCTGGTGTGACCCGGCGGGTTGACGAGTGTGCCGTCTTCGGCAATGGTGCGATCCGCGTAGGCGTTCCACTCGCGTTCCCGGATGGCGTCACGAGCACGGGCCAGGGGCCCCTTGGGTCTGGTGCGGTGTTCGTGTCCGGTGTCGGTGATGA
>JBKBRA010000144.1:0-1409 GCA_046292305.1 Dietzia sp.
GCAAGGTGGTCTCCCACTTCTCCAAGCACCACAAGGGTCTGCTGGCCCGGTCGCTGGCGACCTCACGGGCGGAGATGGCGGACGTGCAGGCCCTCCTGCGCGTGGCCCGCCGGGCGGGTCACACTCTCGAGTGCACCTCCGACACCGCCCTGACGATGGTCACGGTGCCCTGAGCGAGGGGGTCAGGAGCGGGTCAGGACCTGCGGGAGCCCGGCGACCTCGCCCACCACGACTATCGCCGGCGGCCGGACCTCACGGTCCTCGAGGGTGGCGGCCAGGGTCCCGATGGTGCACCGGTAGGTGGCCTGTCCGTCGAGGCTGCCGTCCACGATGATCGCGGCGGGTGTGTCCGACGCCCTCCCGCCTGCCATGAGGGACTCCGCGATGGCAGGGGAGTTCTTGACGCCCATCAGCACGACCAGTGTTCCCCGCATCCGTGCGAGGGCCTCCCAGGCGATGAGGGAGTCCGGGTGTCCCGGTGGGAGGTGGCCGGAGACGACGGTGACCTCATGGGTCATGCCGCGGTTGCTCACGGGGATTCCCGCCAACGCCGGAACGCTGAGTGCGCTGGACACCCCGGGGACGACGGTGCAGGGGATACCGGCCTCGGCGCAGGCATGGGCCTCCTCGTATCCCCGCCCGTAGAGGAACGGGTCTCCGCCCTTGAGCCGGACGACGAACTTGCCCTCACGCGCCCGGGTCACGAGCACCTCGTTGATGGCGTCCTGGGCCATGGCCCGGCCGTACGGGATCTTGGCCGCGTCGACGATCTCCACGTCCGAGCGCAGCTCCCCCAGTGGCCGCTGGGGGGCGAGCCGGTCGGCCACCACGACGTCGGCGCGTGCGAGCAGGCGCCTGCCCCTCACGGTCATCAGGTCCTCCGCACCCGGCCCACCGCCGACCAGCGCGACCGTCCCCCGCAGTTTCTCCTCGACCTCGGGAGCCTCGGCCCCGGCGCCGCTCAGGGCCCGGGCGACCACGTCGCGGGCCTCGGCGGTCCGGGCGCGGTCGCCGGTGAGCACCGCGACCACCATCTCGTCGCGGCGGACGACCGCAGGGGTCACCGCGGTGCCGGAGTTGACCGCGTCCGACCGGACGCAGAAGGTGCGGTCCTGCTCGGCTTCCGCCGCGACCCTGGCATTGACCAGCGAGTCCTTGGTGGCGGCTACCGCATACCAGGCGCCTTCGAGGTCGCCGGAACGGTACTCGCGGGCCTCCCACCGGATCCGCCCGGAATCGACCAGTCCCTGCAGGGTGGGCGTGATCTCCGGGCTCACCAGGTGAACGGCGGCGCCCGACTCCAGGAGTACCGGGATACGCCGCTGCGCCACGGACCCGCCGCCGATCACCACGACCCGACGGCCTTCGAGGTCCAAGCCGACGGGGTACGGGTTCACGGGCCGGATCAT
>JBKBRA010000145.1:0-1232 GCA_046292305.1 Dietzia sp.
CGTGGTGGTGGGCACCGCGTTCTTCATGATGTTCTCCCCCACCAAGTGGACCCACCACTTCGGTGTCTACGCGGGGATCGGCGCCGCGATCGCGGCGCTCGGCGCGATGGCCATCTCCGCGTCCGCGGTCCGCACCGCCCGCAACCGGACGGTGTTCCTCGGGATCATCCTGGTGGTGCTCGCCCTGGCCTTCGCCGGCCCCAACGGCTGGTGGTACGTCTCGAGCTACGGCATCCCCTGGTGGGACAAGGCGCCCAGTGTCCGCGGCATCGACGCCGCCACCGTGCTCCTGGGTCTGGCGGTACTGACCTTCGCCTTCGCCGGCTGGCAGCACCTCCGCCAGGACTACACCGGCACGCAGGTGCCCAGGACCCGCGAGGGCCGGCGACGGACGCGGACCATCGCCGCGGCACCCATCGCGGTGGTCGCGGGTCTGCTCGTGGTGTTCTCCGTCGCCTCGTTCGCCAAGGGGGTCCACAAGCAGTACCCGGCGTACACGATCGCGGCCGGCAACTTCTCCGCGCTCGCCGGGAACCCGTGCATGCTCGCCGACCGCGTCCTGGTGGAGCCCGACGCCAACGACGGCATGCTCACCCCGCTCGCCGCGACCCCCGGGCCGGACGGTTCGATCGACCCCGCGGACCGCGCGGCGGCCATCGAGGCCGGCGGCAACTCGGGGTTCACCCCGGACGGCGTCGCACCCGACCTGTCCGCGGACGCGGTGGTGGCAGATCCCGGTGCCGCCAACACCACCCAGGAGCCCGGCGGCGGCCCCTCCGTCAGTACCGGCGAGAGTGCCGGCACCGGCGGCGGCCTGGGTGCCGAGGGCGTCAACGAATCGACCGTGGCCCTCCCCTTCGGGCTCGACCCGGCCACCACCCCGGTGCTCGGTTCGTACCTGGTGGGACCGCAGCGGGAGTCGAACCTGGAGACCGGCTGGTACCGGCTTCCGGAGAACCGCGAGACGCATCCGCTCCTGGTCATCTCGGCCGCCGGGCGGATCGGCCGCTACGACGCCGACGGCTTGTACAAGTACGGGCAGGAGGTCATCGTCGAGTTCGGTCGCTCCACCGAGGGCGGCGCGGACGTGGTGGGAGAGCCCGTCGTGCCGTTCGACATCGGTCCCGCCCCCACCTGGCGGAACCTGCGGGTCGACATGCAGGACGTGCCGGCCGAGGCCGACGTCATGCGGATCCTGGTCGACGACGACGACCTGACCCCCGACCAGTGGG
>JBKBRA010000146.1:0-1134 GCA_046292305.1 Dietzia sp.
GCCCATGCGGGAGACTTCATCAGGTGAGCCCAGATCAGGTGAACCCGTCCGTCGGCGCCGCCGAGCCGGTCCCGGCGGCAGCCCCCGACCTGGCGCTGCCGGTGGTCGACGAGGCCCTGGCACGGCGGCTGCAGTCGCGGTTGGCCGAGGTCGAGGTGGCCCTCGACGGCCACGTGCGCAGCCGGGCGGAGTTCGTCACCGAGGCGGCGCGTCACCTGATGGAGGCCGGGGGCAAGCGGTTCCGTCCGCTCCTGGTGCTGCTCGCCGCCGAGACCGGAGACCGGGCCGACAGCGACGACGTCATCACGGCAGCCTGTGTGGTGGAGCTGACCCATCTCGCGTCGCTCTACCACGACGACGTGATGGACGAGGCCGATCTCCGGCGCGGGGCGGCCTCGGCGAACTCCCGCTGGGACAACCTGGTCGCGATCCTCACCGGTGACTTCCTGTTCTCCAAGTCCTCCGAGCTGACCGCCGACCTCGGCCGCGACGCCGTCCGGATCCAGGCGCAGACCTTCACCCGCCTCGTCGAGGGGCAGATCATGGAGACCGTCAAGCCGGACGACGACGAGGACCCGCTGGCCCACTACCTCGACGTCGTGGCCGGCAAGACGGCCTCCCTGATCGCCACCTCGGCCCGCTACGGCGCCCGCTTCGGCGGCGCCACCCCCGAGGTCGAGGAGGCGCTGACGGCGTACGGCGAGATCGTCGAGGCCACCCCCACGGCGGGTGAGGCGCCGCTCGACGCCCCCAGGGTCGACGTGTCCCCGGTCGACGTGTCCCCGGCCGACACTCCTCGGGCCGATCCTCCTCGGGCCGACTGACCCGTGCCCGAGCTGCCCGAGGTCGAGGTGGTGCGGGCCGGCCTGGAGCGGCACGTCGTCGGTGCCCGCATCGACCGGGTCGACGTCCTCCACCCACGTCCGGTACGGCGTGACGCCGGCGGCTCCACCGGGTTCGCCGCCGCTCTCACTGATCGGGTGATCACCGCGGCCCGGCGGCGCGGCAAGTACTTCTGGCTGCCGCTCGACAACGGTGACGCCCTGCTGGGTCATCTCGGGATGAGCGGTCAGATGCTGGTCCAGCCGGCCGGGGCGCCCGACGAGCGGCACCTGCGGGTGCGGTTCACGCTGA
>JBKBRA010000147.1:0-1120 GCA_046292305.1 Dietzia sp.
GAGTGCGAGGGCACCGGCGGCCAGGCCGACCGTGACAAGGGTGGTGTTCAGGGCACTGCTGTTCATCGTGGGGACTTCTCCTTGGGTGCGGACCGGGCGATGCTGCTGAAGGCCAGCACCGGATCGTGGGTGTGGGGGTGGTGGAGCAGTGCGGCGTCGACACCGAAGACGTCACGCACGAGATCGGGGGTGAGCACCTGCGCCGGCGGACCGGTCGCGACCAGGCGGCCGGAGCGCAGGACCGCCACCTCGTCGCAGTACGCCGCGGCGAGGTTGAGGTCGTGCAGTGCTGCGAGCACGGTGCGTCCCAGGCCCGCCACCAGCGCCATCAGCTCCAGCTGGAAGGCGATGTCGAGGTGGTTCGTGGGCTCGTCGAGGACCAGGACGGGGCACCGCTGCGCGAGCGCCCGGGCGAGCAGGACCCGCTGGCGCTGGCCACCCGACAGCTCGCCCATCGCGCGTCCGGCGAGGTCGAGGGCACCGACCTCCTCGAGCGACTCGGCGGCGATCCGCCGGTCCTCGGGCCCGTCGGGGGCGATGCCGCGGTGGTGCGGCGTACGCCCCAGGAGGACGGCGTCGACCACCGGCAGCTCGGCGGCGGACGTGGATTCCTGGGTCATCACCGCCGCGGACCGAGCGACCTCGCGGGGACGCAGCTGCCACAGGTCGCGGCCCTCGAGTCGCACCGTGCCCTGCGAGGGGCGCACCATCCGGTAGAGCGTGCGCAGCAGCGTGGTCTTGCCGCTCCCGTTGGGCCCGACGACACCGATGACTCGGCCGCTGCGGGCAGTCAGCGTGACCCCGCGGAGCACTTCGTTCCCGCCGAGTACGGCGTGGACGTCGTCGAACTCCACGTTCATCGGTCGCCCCCTGCCCGGGCGGCCGCGTCACGGCGCATCAGCCACAGGAAGAAGGGGGCCCCGACGACGGCGGTGAGGATCCCGATCGGGATCTCGGTTGGCGCGGCCACCGTCCGGGCGAGGAAGTCGGCGAACATCAAGAAGGCGGCGCCACCGAGCACCGCGACCGGGATCATCGTCCGGTGGTCGGTGCCGACCAGGATCCGGGCGACGTGCGGGACCACCAGCCCCACGAAGCCGATGCCACCGCACACCGACAC
>JBKBRA010000148.1:0-765 GCA_046292305.1 Dietzia sp.
GTGCGGCAGATGGGCAAGGACGGCTGGATGGGCGTCGGCTGGCCCGAAGAGCACGGTGGCCACGGCTTCGGCGAGATCGAGCAGACCGTCTTCGCCAACGAGGCGCAGCGCGCCGACGTGCACCTGCCGTCGGTGACCCTGCAGACCGTCGGACCCACCTTGCAGACCTACGGCACCCAGCTGCAGAAGGACCTTTTCCTGGGGCCCATCCTGGCCGGTGAGGTCCACTTCGCGATCGGCTACTCCGAGCCGGACGCCGGTACCGACCTCGCCTCGCTGCGCACCTCGGCCCGGCGGGTCAGTGACCCCGACGGTGACTACTACCTGGTCAACGGCCAGAAGATGTGGACCACCGGCGGCCACCAGGCCGACTACATCTGGCTGGCCGTCCGCACCGACCCGGACGCACCCAAGCACCGGGGCATCTCGATCCTGATCGTCGACACGTCCGACCCGGGCTTCTCGTGGACCCCGATCATCACCTGCGACGGGTCCCATCACGTCAACGCGACCTACTTCAACGACGTCCGGGTGCCCGTCGAGATGCTGGTCGGCGAGGAGAACCAGGGGTGGCGCCTGATCACCACCCAGCTCAACCACGAGCGGGTGATGCTCGGGCCCGCCGGCCGGATCGAGGGGCTGCGCGACCGCGTCGTGGCGTGGGCCTCGCGAGCCGACGTGCTCGACCGTCCCGACGTGCAGCGGACCCTCGGCGAGGTCACCGCGACGTTCCGGGTCAACGAGCTGCTGAACTGGGAGGTCGCG
>JBKBRA010000148.1:775-1099 GCA_046292305.1 Dietzia sp.
GGGCCATCGCAGTCGCCGACGCGTCGGCGTCCAAGGTCTTCGCCTCCGACCGGGTGCAGCACGTCGGACGGCTGCTCGCCGACGTCGTCCACCGGTACGGCGACCCGGCCGACCCGGAGACCGACGACCTGGTGGCCTACCTCGACGCCCAGGCGAAGCGGAACCTCGTCCTCACCTTCGGCGGTGGGGTCAACGAGGTGCAGCGCGAGCTGATCGCGATGTTCGGTCTCGGGCTGCCCCGGGTGCCCCGATGACGAGGCAGCCGGTGGCCGAGCCTGGAGGTGGTTCGGTGGTCGAGCCTGGAGGTGGTTCGGTGGTCGAGCC
>JBKBRA010000149.1:0-1020 GCA_046292305.1 Dietzia sp.
GACTGCGCGGCCTCGCGCGAGCTCCGCCGGGCGGTGGACGACATCGCGGCCCTGGCGCCGGTGAACGGCGGCTGAGATGGACGCCCGCCGATCCGAACCGGATCATGCGTCGCTGCGCCCGGTGGACGATCCCTGGGGTCGGTTCGAACAGGCCCTCGCCCGGCACCTTGAGCGGCCGAGCGCGATGGGCGCGATGGAGCTCTCGGCTCCCGCGGACAGCACTGGTCAGCGGGCCCGGTGCGTCGTCCAGCTCGCGGCGGATGACTCACTCGCCTGGGTGACCTTCCGTGCCGCACGACACCCGCTCATCGAGGAGATCGTGGCCCGGACCTCGCCAACCGTCGCGGGAACGGTCGCCCGGGCTGTCGTGGACGCCTGCCGGGACCGCATGGGATTACCTCATCCGCAGCTGCTGACGACTCGCTGCGAGGGCCCGGTGGGCAGGCACGTCGAGGGGCTCGGGCTGGTGCGTTCCGACTCGCTGGCCGTCGGGTCCGACCCTGCCGACCACCCCGACCCGGTGGACGTCGCCGTCGAGGTGGACGGGCACGAGGACGCCCGGGACCGTGTCGAGGCGATCGTCGAGCGGATCACGGGACGACCCACGATCGTCGACGACCACGGGGACCTGGTGTTCGACCACGTCGGCCACCCCGTGCACGTCTCGTTCTCCGCGGACGACCCCACAGCCCGCATCTGGGCGTGGGTCGTCCGTGGGGTCCGATCGCGGTCCGACACGGCGGTGGAGTTGGGCAGGATCAATCGCGACGAGGACTGGACCTCGTGGATCCTCGACGGACGTCACGTCAAGCAGCGCTCCGTCGTGTCCGTGGGCCCGTTCCTGCCCCGTCACGTGCAGTTCGCCCTGGAGCACTTCCTGCTGACCTTCGCCACCACCCGCGACGGTATCGCCGCCAGGCTAGGACCCCGGTGACCCGGTCGTACTGAGGAGTCACCCCGCCGGGAACTCGGCCTTGATCCGCAGCAGGGTCTTCGCCTGGGTCCGCCCCTCCAGGCCGA
>JBKBRA010000150.1:0-968 GCA_046292305.1 Dietzia sp.
GGCCCGCGCTCGCGCCCGCCGTCTGCCCAGCGCCCGACGCGCCGGGCGAGCCCGCAGCGCCTGCCTCGTCTCCCCGCGGCGGCGCAGCGGCGGGCGAGGCAGCGGCGGGCGAGGCAGCGGCGGCGCAGGCGTCCAGGAAGCGGAAGAGGCCGGGGCGGTCGAGCACCTGCAGCAGCGGCTCCAGCAGGCCGCGCATCAATGATTTCAAGCCCAGCTCTGCAGCCGCTTCGCGGTCGAAATAGTGCCGCTTCCGCCCGCCTGGGCTGCCGGTCAGCGACGCGTCCGCGGTGTCGTTGAGCCTTGGGCCGCCGTGCAAGCTGCCGGAATCCGACGCTTTCCTTGAGCGCGTGCGCATGCCACCGCCACCGCCACCGCCACCGCCACAAGCCGGTGAGCCCCGCAGTGCCGTACAGTGCCCGCGACGGGCACCGCCTGACAGCGCCAGACGCCGCCCGCGCAGTGGCGTCCGATGGCGCGCCGCACCTCTTCCTCGTACTTGCCGCCGTCGCGCAGGAAGGTAATGGCGAGCTGGCGCGCCTGAAGGTAGCTGTGGTAATCGCCAATGGACAGCGAGCGCCACCCCGTCTCGGTGTAGCGATCGTCGGGCGAGGGCATGGCCAAGCGGTTGGAGGTGGTCCGCATGAAGCGCTTGAACTTGAAATGCATCTGGTCACCGCACCTGGTGCAGCCGCGGAGCGCCCGCGCAGCGCGGTGGCCACGACGGCGAAGCGTGCCGCGTGAGGCTGCAGCCGGTGCCGCCGATCGCGTAACACGCACTTGTTCACCAAGTACGGCCACGACCACATGGTGGGGTGCAGCCACGAGGCCGCGCCGCGGATGATGAGGGTGATGGACGCGTCGCGGCCGAAGGTGCAATTTCCTGCGTTGTCCGCGGCGCCACTCGCGGGAACAGGGAAGCCCCGTCTTTGCTGTTGGTGCGCAAGGTACGTCGTTGGTACCCAGAAGTT
>JBKBRA010000151.1:0-911 GCA_046292305.1 Dietzia sp.
GCTCAGGTCCTTCTCGTACACGACGTCGTGGTTCGAAACGCCGCCCACGTCGAAGGTGCGCGTTCCCCGTTCGACGAACCCCTGCTTGACGTAGAACCGGCGCGCCCGGGCGTTGGCGATGTTGGTGGCCAGCCACAGGCTGCGCACACCACGGCCGGAACAGAGCCCGGCGATCTCGTCGAGCACCCTGGTCGCGACGCCCGAACCGTGGTGGCCGGGGTCGACGTACAGTTTGCTGATCCCGACAGTGGGTCGGTGGAGGATCTGACCGGCGCACGTCGGATCCATCTCGGTTCCGTCGAGCAGCAGCGCGTATCCGACGAGTCCGTCTTCCGGGGTCCTCGCCGCGAGGAGTTCGTGTCCGGGGATGTCCAGATGAACCCTCAGCGCCCCCGGCGAGAGGTGCTGGACGATGAACGAGTCGATGGCGTCCCGGGGCAGTTCCGGGGGACACGCCAGAGGGAAGGTCCGTGCTGCGAGGTCAGCGATCGAGTCGAGGTCTGACTCGATTGCGGGCTCGACGCGGGCGATCACCCCGCGAGCCTAGCGGGGGCCCGCGATCAGACATGCAGGTGCAGGTTCTCGGTACCGCCCACACCGGACATGACGATCCGTTCCGAGTCGTCGCCGCCTCCGAGAACCATCGTGACCACGTAGGTGTCCGTGGCCGTGCGGCGAAGATCGACGAGAACTCCCGTGGTGTGCCGGAGGTCGACGACTCGCCCCCGGAAGTCCTCCAGACGAACAGAGTCGACCGTCGTCGTATGTGGGAGCTTGTGTGCAGTGGACATGCTCTGATGATGAGTGATCTCCATCACGCCGCGAGCACGGGCGCATACCGAACAGGGAGCGATCTCCGCGAAATGCACGACGCCCCGGCGGTCAGCCGGGGCGTGTCTCGTGGTGCGCGA
>JBKBRA010000152.1:0-862 GCA_046292305.1 Dietzia sp.
AGCGGTTCGGGAGGTGAGACGGTGGTGAGTGCGACGACGACGAGTTCGTTCGCGTCCGGGCCGCTTCGCGCCGTGCCCGAGCCCTTGGGCACGCTCGGGGCCGAGGCGCTGAGTGAGGTGGCGCGGTCGGCCACACTCGCGCAGAACCTCGCCGCGGCCACCCGGTTGCAGGCCGCGCACCACCTCGTCGAAACGATGGGCCGTCTCGACGAGGCCGCCCATGACGACGAGGCGCGCCCACGTCCGGCGTACGCCCGCCTGGACCCGGCCGATCGGGCCCGCGACCACCTGGCCGCCGCGATGGCTCTGACCACCTGGCACGCCGGACGCCTGGTCACCGCCGCCGTGCAGATCCACACCCGCCTGCCTCTGCTGCGCAAAGCCGTCGACCGTGGCCTGTTCCCCGAACAACTGGCCATCGACACCGCCTGCCGGCTGGCCGAGATCCCCGACGAGATCATCGGCGAGGTCGAATCCGATGTGGTCGGGGCCCTGGCCCGCGCCCTGGACGGCGGCCACCGCCCCAGCCGGGCAGCCCTGGACACCGCTGTCGATGCCGCCCGTGAACGCCGCGACCCCGCCGGCGCCCAGGACGCCGTGGCCGACGCCGCCGAGCAACGCACCGTCCGGTTCCGCCCCGGCCGCAACGGCATGACCAACATGTGGGCCAACCTGCCCTGCGCCGACGCCGACAAACTGCGCCGCCGGATCGAGACCGCCGCCCGCAACGCCCACGACCACGGCCACCCCCGCACCCGCAACCAGCTACGCGCGGATGCCCTGGCCGCCCTGGGCGACCCCAACACCGACGACATCGGCACCGCACTGCACGACCCCGAACATGCCACCGACCCCACCGACA
>JBKBRA010000153.1:0-837 GCA_046292305.1 Dietzia sp.
GGAGAACATCATGAAGAACGCGGTGCCCACCACCACGCCGACCAGGCGCCAGACGGGGCCGGAGGCCGCGCCCGGGACCTTGCCGCGGCGCAGCAGGGTGCCGATCACCATGATCAGACAGAGCAGGACCAGCAGCACCGGGAGTCGACGCGAGAGCGAACCGTCGACGGTCGGGATCATCAGGTAGTAGTAGCGGACGAACTCCTCGAACCAGTTCAGGTTGGGACCGATCTCGCCGCGGACGCGGATCGCCTCGAGCACCGAGGCCAGGGTCTGGATGCCGAAGACGCTGATGAGCACCATGGTCCCGGCGGCGAGCACCGGGGCGACCAGCGCGAGGTGTGAACCGACCTCGCGTCCGCGCACCACGACGGTGCGCAGGACCGGGCGGAGTCCCATGACGAGTGCGGCGACGGCCATCAGCCCGGTGGGGCCGGTGGCCAGCGAGAACGAGGCCAGGATCACCGCGACCGCGTACGGCAACATCCGTCGGGTGGCGATGGCGCGTTCGACCGACGTCCAGGTGAGCAGCGCGCCCAGGGCGATGACGGGCTCGGGCCGCAGGCCGTTGTTGAAGGCCATCCAGAAGGCGAGGAACACGGCGGCGGCGCTCCACACGACCACCGGGGTGGTGCGCGCGGCGCGGCCGAGGCGCGGCAGGACCTCCCGGCTGATGACCAGCCAGCACAGGATCGCGGCGATGAGCGCGGGCAGGCGCATCCACGGGCTCGCGGTGGACACGTGCGCGAGCATCGTGAGGAGGTCGTAGTAGGGGGAGCCGAACGGCGACTCGGGGACCCCGTACCAGCGGTAGTAGTTGGCCATGTAGCCGGCGGG
>JBKBRA010000154.1:0-832 GCA_046292305.1 Dietzia sp.
GGGCAGCTCGGCACGCGTGCCATGCACGTCCAGGGCGGAGGCGCGCAGCAGGAATGCCGCCGGATACTGGTGCCCGCGCTTGACTGGGCGCGGCAGGTGCACCACGCTCTGCACCACGTCGTGATCCGGCGTGTGGGCCGCCACCACCGCAAAGTCCTCGCGCCGCAGCGACGACACCTCCAGCGGGTCGGCCAGCAGCGTGCCCGCGTGCTGCAGCGCACGCGCCAGGCCGTGCGCGGCGGCGGGCCCGTTCTCCATGGCGGCGGTGTAGGGGCCCCATGCCAGGCCCACGTGCCCGGTGAGCGTGGCGATGGAGCACATGGTGATGCTGGCGTGCTTCAGCGCCGGGTCGGCGACGCTGGCCACCGCCTCCTCGCGCAGCGACGACAGCATGTCGGCCAGCACCATGCGGCCCTCCGCGTCGGTGTGCGTGACCAGCACGCGGCGCCCGCTGTGCCCGCGCACAATCTCGTCAGGCAGGTACGCCTCCGGCCCCACCGCGTTCACCACCACGCCCAGCATGGCCACCACGCGCACGTCGGGCGCGCGCAGCGCCGCAAAGGCGCGAACCAGCCCCGCCGCGGCCGCCGCGCCGCACTTGTCGCGCGACATGCCCGCGCTGCTCGCCGCCTTGACGTTCACGCCGCCCGTGTCGAAGGCCACGCCCTTGCCCGCCACAAACAGCTGCTGCCGGATCTCGCCGGCGGGGCGGTACTCCAGGCGGATCACCAAGGGCGCGTGGCGCGGCACGCCCATGGACGCACGCGCCACCGCGGCCGCCAGCGGGTAGTTGGCGCGGATGCGGTCCACGTCCGCCTCCACCGTGACCGTC
>JBKBRA010000155.1:0-817 GCA_046292305.1 Dietzia sp.
GGCGTCAGCCTGGCCGTGCACACGCAGTACTCCACGGCCGCGCGCGCCCTGCTGCTGTGGTCACGCCGCGGCGGCGCGGCGGGCGGCGCGGCGGGCAGCATCAGCGGCGTGACGGACGGCGAGGAGGAGGGCGCGGAGGCGCACATGCCCGGCGTGCGTTACCTACTGCGCCCTGTCTCCGCCGCGGTGCAGTACGCTTACTTTTCCAGCTGGCTGGAGACCAACATTACCGCACACATCCCCGCCTCTGCCCGCTCGCTGGCGGCCAAGCGGCAGCAGAACGCGGCGCTGACGATGGATATTCAGCTGTCGCTGCAAGACGTGGCCGCCATCACGGACATTGCCGCGCTCTTCTCTGCGACGGCGCCAGAGGCGGGCGCAGCGGGTGCAGCGGGTGCAGCGGGTGCAGCGGGTGCAGCGGCCGCTGCCGCCTCCCCCCCTGCCTCCGTCGCGCCGTCACCCACGCCCGCCGATGACGACGCAGTGGCTGTCGACAGCAGCGCCGGCCGCGCCCTCGTCGACGCGGGCACCGCCGTGACTCTCTCCGTGAATGGCACCGCTGCTGCTGACGCCGCTGGCAGCAGCGTGGCCGCAGCCGACTCCGCCGCCCCGCGCGCCAATGGCGGTGCGGGCGGTGCGGGCGGTGCGGGCACGGAGGAGGCGGATGTGCCGCAGGATCGCACATTCCTGCAGCTGCGCATGCCGCAAGTGCGCATCACGCTGGTCGACGACCTCTTCGGCGCGCACCAGCCCTCCCTGCGCCTCTCGCTGCATCGCGCCGCGGTGGAGATGGCGGTGGGCCCGCCGCCCGCGGACC
>JBKBRA010000156.1:0-816 GCA_046292305.1 Dietzia sp.
CGGAGGGGATCACCACCATCATCTGGGCGATCGGCTACCGACCCGACTACCGCTGGATCGAGGCGAGCGCGTTCGACGGCGCGGGCCACCCCATGCAGACCCGCGGCGTGACGGAGGTCCCCGGCTTGTCGTTCGTCGGCCTGCCCTGGATGCACACCTGGGGCTCCGGCCGGTTCCTCGGCATCGACCGCGACGCCCGACACCTCGCCGAGGGGATCATCGCCCGCCGCAGCTCCGCCAGCCAGGACGCCGCTCGAGAGGAACGGGCCTCATGACCACCTCCACCGCAACCACAGGCGCGACCACGTCGACCCGGGTCGACCTCGCGCTGCTCGGCATCCGCGGCACCCCTCCGCTGCACCGCAGCGGGGGCGCCGGCCCCAGCGACGACGGCCACTTGGTCGTCTCGGGCCGCGACGCGGCGATCCCCCGCAACGCGGACAGCCCCTTCGTCTTCGACGGCGACCGCGTCCTGCGCGACGGGGTCGACACCGGCCTGGAGGTCACCACGATCGACCGCCCCCGGTTCTACGACCGCCAGACCTCCGACGGGGTGCCGTACGAGAAGATCGCGCGGCTCCACGGCCGGGGCGTCCTGGCCACGACGGTGGTGCAGACCTGCATCCGCTACCGCCGCGACGAGCGTTGCCGGTTCTGCTCGATCGAGGAGTCGCTCCGCGCGGGCACGACCGTGCCGGTCAAGCAGCCGGAGCAGCTGGCCGAGGTCGCACGCGCCGCGGTGGACCTCGACGGGATCACCCAGATGGTCATGACCACCGGGACCTCGGCGGGCCGTGACCGCGGAGCCGCCCACCT
>JBKBRA010000157.1:0-796 GCA_046292305.1 Dietzia sp.
GTTCGTGCGGGAGGGGGCTCAGGAGCCCCGGCCGATCAGCTCGATGCCCGGCGTGGTCCAGCACAGCCGGTCCTCGTTGCTCGCCGCGGTCAGGGAGGCGGCCGAGCTGGGGCTCGGTGGGGTGATGCTGTTCGGGATCCCGACGACCAAGGACGCGCGGGGGTCCGGGGCGCTGGACCCGGCGGGGGTGCTGAACCTCGCGATCACCGACGTGGTCGGCGAGGTGGGGGATGCCCTGACCGTGATGAGCGACCTGTGCCTCGACGAGTTCACCGACCACGGCCACTGCGGGGTGCTGGGGGTCGACGGCCGGGTGGACAACGACCAGACCCTGGCGGTGTACGCCGAGATGGCACGCGCCCACGCCGCCTGTGGGGTCGACATGGTCGCGCCGAGCGGGATGATGGACGGCCAGGTCGCGGTGATCCGCGAGGCCCTCGATGCGGGGGACCACACCGACGTGGCGATCCTCGCCTACTCCGCGAAGTACGCCTCGGCGTTCTACGGGCCGTTCCGTGAGGCGGTGGACTCCTCCCTCGACGGTGACCGGCGCACCTACCAGCAGGACCCCGCGAACGCGGTCGAGGGGGTGCGTGAGGCGCTGCTCGACGTCGAGCAGGGGGCGGACGTGGTGATGGTGAAGCCGGCGCTGGCCTACCTCGACGTCGTACGCCGGGTGCGCGAGGCCGTCGCGGTGCCCGTGGCGGCGTACAACATCTCCGGGGAGTACGCCATGGTCGAGGCCGCGGCCGCCCGCGGCTGGATCGACCGGGAGCCGGCGATCCTGGAGACCCTC
>JBKBRA010000158.1:0-795 GCA_046292305.1 Dietzia sp.
CCGCGGTGACGATGAACGGCGCGTTGCCGCCGAGCTCCATGCTGGCGTTGAGCACCCGGTCGGCGGCCTGGTGCAGCAGCTGCCGTCCGACTCCGGTGGAGCCGGTGAACGAGATCTTGCGGACCCGGTCGTCGGTGAGCCAGGCGGTGACCACGTCGGCCGGGGTGCTCGTCGGCACCACGGTCACCACGCCGTCCGGGACACCGGCCTCGGTGAGCAGCTCGCCGATCGCCAGTGCGGTGAGCGGGGTCTCGGCGGCTGGCTTGAGGACCACGGTGCAGCCGGCGGCCAGCGCCGGGGCGATCTTGCGGGTGGCCATCGCGGCGGGGAAGTTCCAGGGTGTCACCAGGGCCGCCACCCCGACCGGACGGTGGGTGACCAGGTTGCGCACCCCTCCGCCCGGCGCGACGGCGTAGTCGCCCTCGCTGCGCACGGCCTCCTCGGAGAACCAGCGGAAGAACTCCGCGGCGTAGCCCACCTCGGCGCGGGCGTCGGCAGCGGACTTCCCGTTCTCGGCGCTGATCAGGCCGGCGAGCCGGTCGGCGTCGGTGAGCATCAGCTCGTGGGCTCGGCGCAGCACCTCGGCGCGGGCCCGGGGTGCGGTGGCCGCCCAGGCGCCGAAGGCCCCGTCCGCGGCGTCGACGGCCTCGATCGCCTCGGCGGGGGTGTGGTCGGGGACCTCGGCGATGACCGCGGTGGTGGCGGGGTCGTGGACCGCGAGGGTGCGCAGTGCGGTGGTCGCGATGGCGGTGGTCATCGGGTGTCCTTGAAGGCCAGGTCCAGCACGTCGAGCGC
>JBKBRA010000159.1:0-787 GCA_046292305.1 Dietzia sp.
ACAGCGGCATGTGCCAGGGCATGCCCTCCTCAATGGCAGAGTTGGTCAGCGCCATCTGTGGCCAAGCACCGTGACACTCGACGGCACGGGAGCGCGGCGTAAGCGCACGCACGCACGCACGCACGCACGCACTTGGCGCAGGTGCCGCAGCAGCATGTGCCAGGTGTCCGAGGAGAACTCTTTGGACCGCGCGGGCATCTGCACCGCGGTGAGCCGAGGGCACGCTGCGCGCGCACCGCTGGCGCGCACCTGCGGGATGAACTTGACGTCCAGCAGCTTCATGACCTGCAACGGCAGCGACGGCGACAGCGACAGCGGCGGCGACGGCAGTGTTGGCAACAGCAGCCAAGGCAGTGGCAGTGGCAGTGGCGGTGGCGGTGGCGGTGGCGGTGGCAGTGGCAACGGCAGTCGCAGCGACAGCGGCAATGGCGGCGAGAGCGGCAGTGCCAGCGAAAGTGAGAGCGACAGCAACAACAACAGCGGTGGCGACGGCGATGGCAACGGCAATGGCACCGGCGATAGCGGCGGCAGTGGTGACGGCTGTGGCGACGTCGGCAGCAGCGGCGAAGAAACCACACCGGATGCGGCGCAAGGTGACGACACAGCCCGGCCAGCACATCGTCCCGTGCGTGCGCGGCGCCGACGCTGCCCCGCGGCACTCGCGCCCGCACGCTCTGCCGCACGCGTCAGCGAGCGATGGCAGCATCGGCACCTCGGGAGCGCACCGCGCCTCGACGGCCCGCTCGCGACACTGGGGGTGGTGCAGGCGCACTCGATGCGGGTGAGC
>JBKBRA010000160.1:0-779 GCA_046292305.1 Dietzia sp.
TGTGACCGTTGAGGTCGGTGGCGGTGTAGCCCGGGTCGACGGCGACCACTCGGACGTCCGGGAGCGACTTGGCGTACATCGTGGTCACCATGTTCAGCGCTGCCTTCGACGACGGGTAGACGAGCCCGTGCAGGGTCGACTCCAGCCGCTCGGGATCTGTGGTGACCCCGAAGGAGCCCATGCCGCTGGAGACCATCACCAGCCGGGGCTCCGCGGATGCCTGCAGCAGGGGCAGGAAGGCGTGGGTCATCCGCACGGGGCCGAGCAGGTTGACGCCGTACACGGGCAGGAAGTCGGTCGGCACCGTGTCGGCGGGGCCACTGCGCGTGCCACCGATGCCGGCGTTGTTGACCAGGACGTCGAGCCCGCCGGCAGCCGCCACCCGGTCGCGCGCCGCGTGGACAGAGTCGTCGGAGGTGACGTTGAGCTCGAGGTGGCGCACGTCAGCGCCGGGCTGCTCGTCCAGCAGGGCCGAGACGGCGGCGACACCGGCGTCGGTGTCGCGGGCGCCGAGCCAGACCGTCCAACCGAGGGCGGCGAGTCGGCGGGTCGTCTCGAGGCCGAGCCCCTTGTTGGCGCCGGTGACCAGTGCGGTGCTGTGGGATGTCATGGGACCACGCTCACCGGGATGGTCGCCGCGCAACAGGACCGGCTGGTCGTGGGAGCGACGGTCCTACCCAGGACCTCGGGGCACGCGTCATGCTGGAGCGGTGCCGGTCAACCGCAGCGAGCTCGCCACCGTGCTGCGCCGCGCCCGGGAGCGGCTGCAGCCCGAGCAC
>JBKBRA010000161.1:0-771 GCA_046292305.1 Dietzia sp.
TTCGTCACCCTGGTCGCCGGCCCGTATCACCTCGTCACCGATGAGCACGACGGCATTCCGCTGGGGCTCAGCTCGCGTCAGAGCCTCGCGCGCCACCTCGACGCCGACGCGGACGAGCTGCTCACCCTCACCCGCCAGTGCTTCGACGAGTTCCACCGACTCTTCGGGATCAGGTACCCCTTCGGCAACTACCACCAGGCGTTCGTCCCGGAGTTCAACGCCGGAGCGATGGAGAACCCCGGCTGCGTGACCTTCCGGGATCCGCTGGTCTTCTCCAGCCGGGTGACCCGCGGGGAGCGCATCAAGCGCGCGACGACCGTCGTCCACGAGATGGCCCACCAGTGGTTCGGCAACATCACGACGCCGGCCTGGTGGGACGACCTGTGGCTCAACGAGTCCTTCGCGGAGTACATGGGCAACCGAGTCACCGCCGACGTCACCGAGTACGCCGACGCCTGGACCCACAACGCCTACGTCCGTCGCCAGTGGGGCCTGATCGCCGACCAGCGGCCGAGCACCGGGGAACGGGGCCCAGGACGCCGCTTCGGCGCTCCAGGACTTCGACGGGATCTCCTACACCAAGGGCTCCAGCATCCTCAAGCAGCTCAACACCACGATCGGCGACCCGGCCTTCCTCGAGGGGGTGGTCGATCACCTCACCCGACACCGGTTCGGCAACGCCACCATGCACGACCTGTTCGCCAGCTGGGAGCGTGCCCTGCGGGGCGAGGCCGCCTCCCCGGCGCCGAGCGCCCCTGGCGACCTGTCCGG
>JBKBRA010000162.1:0-763 GCA_046292305.1 Dietzia sp.
TGACCACCACCGACCCCGGACGGGTCAACGAGCTGCGTCTCGGCGAGGCCATCCTGCTCGGCACCGAGCCGCTGCACCGGGAGCCGGTTGAGGGCCTGTCCACCGACGCGTTCACCCTGGTCGCCGAGATCATCGAGGCGCGGGAGAAGCCAAGCCTGCCCTGGGGTGTCCTGGCACAGACGGCCTTCGGCACCCAGGTGACCCTCCCCGACACCGGCCTCGTCCGACAGGGCATCGTGGCGTTGGGCCGACAGGACGTCGACCCCGAAAGCCTGGTCGCCCCGCCCGGGGTGACGGTGCTGTCGATGAGCAGCGACCACCTGGTGGTCGACCTCGGCGACCACGACCTGTCTCCGGGTGACGAGCTGTCGTTCGGTGTGGGCTACAGCGGCCTGCTCCGGGCGATGACGTCACCGTTCGTCACCCAGGTCGCGCGGGTGCCCCGCGTGGCACTGGTGCCCCCGGTCGGACTCGAACCGACACTGGATCGCTTTTAAGGCGACTTCCTCTGCCGTTGGGATACGGGGGCCCGCGCGGGACGTCGTACGTCCCGCTGGTGCTGACCGGTGAAGCGTATGACGCCACAGGGGTGCGTCCTACGTTTCACCGTGATGCCTGGTGCGGCGTGGGAGGTCACCACGGGGTCACAGGTAGGTCTTGCGCGCGTGGATCGCGTGCGCCCCGGCCGCTCGGTCGAGGAACAGCAGCCCGCCGCAGTGGTCGATCTCGTGCTGCAGCGCTCGGGCCTCGAACGCGTTGGCGG
>JBKBRA010000163.1:0-759 GCA_046292305.1 Dietzia sp.
GTGATGTCTACTTCGACGTCGCGTCGTGGGCGTCGTACGGCGAGCTGACCCGGCAGTCGGTCGACGACATGGAGGCGGCCCAGGACGCCGACCCGCGCGGCAAGCGCGATCCCCGCGACTTCGCCCTGTGGAAGGGGCACAAGGCGTCCGAGCCCGCCACCGCCGCCTGGCCCTCCCCGTGGGGGCGGGGCCGGCCGGGCTGGCACATCGAGTGCTCCGCGATGGCCGGGAAGTACCTCGGCACCGCCTTCGACATCCACGGTGGTGGGGTCGACCTGCGCTTCCCTCACCACGAGAACGAGCAGGCCCAGTCACGTGCCGCCGGTCACGACTTCGCGTCCTACTGGATGCACAACGCCTGGATCACCACGGCCGGGGAGAAGATGAGCAAGTCGCTTGGCAACTCCCTGGTCGTCCCCGAGGTGCTCAAGCGGGTCCGCGGCATCGAGCTGCGCTACTACCTCGTCGCCGCGCACTACCGCTCCTCGGTGGACTTCAGCTTCGAGGCGCTGGACGAGGCTGCGGCGGGCTTCCGCCGGATCGAGCACTTCCTGGACCGGGCCGGGGAGGCCCTCGGTGGGGTCCCGGACGACGGGATGCCCTGCGCCGACTTCGTCGCGGCGATGGACGACGACCTCGGCACCCCCGCGGCCGTCGCCGCCGTCTTCGAGGTGATGCGCGAGGGCAACAAGCTGCTGACCGGTGGTGACTCCGACGCACTGCGGGGCGCGGCGGCGTCGGTGCGGGCGATGCTCGACG
>JBKBRA010000164.1:0-758 GCA_046292305.1 Dietzia sp.
GGTGCAGGGCCACGGCGGTCTTGCCCGTCCCCGGCCCGCCCTGGACCACCAGGACACCGGCGTGGGGGTTGCGGATGATCTCGTCCTGCTCGCGTTGGATGGTCGCGACGATGTCGGTCATGTGACCGGAGCGCGCGCTGTCCAGCGCCTCGAGGAGGGCGGATTCACCCACGACGTCGTCGTGGTCCTCCGGTACCTCACCGTCGACCGGTGCGGTGAGGAACTCGTCGTGGACCCCGATGACCCGTCTGCCGATGGTGCGGAGATGACGACGACGGTGCGCACCCTCGGGCCGGGCGGTGGTGGCCAGATAGAACGGCCGGCTGTGATCCGCGCGCCAGTCCAGCAGGAGCGGGGTGAGGTCCTCGTCGTCGTCCCTCAGCCCCACGCGTCCGATCCGACGGACCTCACCGTCCGCCATGTCCAGACGACCGAAGTACAGGCCCAGGTTGGCGGCGTTGTACGCCGCCAACTCCGAAGAGTAGAGGCGGGCGAACGACTCCCTCTCCGACCGTGCCTGCGGAGTGCCCCCCGTGCCACGGAGGACGGCATCGAGGCGGGCCCGGGTGTCGGTCCGGAGTTCCTCGAGACGATCGAGGAGACGACCGAGGTGGCGCCGTTCCTCGTCGACGGCGTCGTGTCCCGTCATGGGCGCTCCTCTCGGGGGTGTGGACTGCACATCGGGTGGGTGGTCCGCGCAGCGCAGGACAACCAGGCTACCGGGTGTCGCGCAGGGCCCTCCGACGCCGACGACCCCG
>JBKBRA010000165.1:0-504 GCA_046292305.1 Dietzia sp.
GTCGCTCGCGGTGACCGGCATCGGGGTCTCCAGGGGCGGTGGCCGGCGCAGCGTGACGCGGACCGGGGCTCCCGGCGCGGCGAGGGCCGCGAGGGCGCCGGCCGACCAGCCGCCGTTGCCCGAGGAGGGAGGGCCGCAGAACCTGCTCGGCACGGTCAGCACGTCGGTCGCGGCAGGGGTGCTCGTCATCTGATCTGCTCCCATCGGTCGAGGGCCTCGCGGCGCTCGGCGGCGTGGTCGACGACCGGCTCGGGGTAGCCGGGCTGGTCGAGGTCGGGGACCCACCGGCGGGCGTACGCTCCGGCGGGGTCGAACTTCTTCTGCTGGGTGGTGGGGTTGAACACCCGGAAGTACGGCGAGGCGTCGGCGCCGCTGCCGGCGACCCACTGCCAGTTCAGCTGGTTGGACGCCAGGTCGCCGTCGACCAGCCACTGCATGAAGTGCCGGGCCCCGAGCCGCCAGTCGAGGTGGAGGTCCTTGACCAGGAAGCTCGCGGCGATCATC
>JBKBRA010000165.1:514-751 GCA_046292305.1 Dietzia sp.
GGAAGCCGGTCTCGCCGCGTCGCCAGGCGTCGAACGCCGGCCCGGGTGCGTCGTACTCCATCGCGTCCCAGTCGCGGCGCAGGTGCCTCCGGGCGGCGTCGGGGTGGTGGTGCATCACGTCGGCGTGGAACTCCCGCCAGGCGAGCTCGGCACGGACCTTCCCGGCGGACTCAGTCACCCCGGGCTCGGCCGAGCCCAGCTCGGCGAGGTCGGCCAGCAGTGTGCGGGGATGGATCT
>JBKBRA010000166.1:0-737 GCA_046292305.1 Dietzia sp.
CGCGCAGCGCGGGCAGAGGAGGACGCGAGCCGGGCTCTGGCTGACTTCCAGGATCTGCAGGCGCAGCAGGCTGCGGCAAGCGAGCGCGCAACCTGTGCCGAGGCTGCCGTGCTGGCAGCGCAGGAGGAGGCAGAGGCGCTGCGTGAGCAGCTGGCTGTCGCGCAGCAGGCAGCAGAGCAGGAGGCGGGTGCGCGTGCGGAGGCGGAGGCGGAGGTGGAGGCGCTGCGCGACCAGCTGGCCACCGCGCAGCAGGAGGCGGGTGCTCGGGCGGAGGCGGAGGCGGAGGTGGAGGCGCTGCGTGAGCAGCTGGCCACCGCGCAGGAGGAGGCAGGAGCCAATGCAGACGCTGTGCAGGGTCTGCAGGCGCAGCTGGCTGCAGCAAGCGAGCGCGCAATTTCTGCTGAGGCTGCCAGCACGGCAGCGCAGGAGGAGGCGGAGGCGCTGCGTGAGCAGCTGGCCACCGCGCAGGCGGGGACCAGTGCAGACGCCGCGACGCTGCGGCAGACTGTGCAGGAGCTGCAGGCGCAGCTGGCTGCGGCGAGTGAGCGTGCAAGCACCGCCGAGGCTGCCAGCACAGCAGCGCAGGAGGAGGCGGAGGCGCTGCGTGAGCAGCTGGCTGTCGCGCAACAGGCGGTGAGCACCCGCGAAGCAGAGGTCGCTGGATTGCGGGACACTGTCCGCCAGCTGGAAGTGCAGCTGAGCACTGCGGACGAGCGCGCGGAGGCCAAGTCGGCGCG
>JBKBRA010000167.1:0-706 GCA_046292305.1 Dietzia sp.
GACGTCCATGAAGCGCCCGCGGTGTCCAGCAGGTCCGCGAGTACACTGTCCGACGGCGATGTGATCACCATCGAGCCCGGGATCTACCTCCCCGGCCTCGGAGGGATCCGAATCGAGGACACCGTGGCCGTCACCGGCGGGGGCGGTAGGTCCCTGACCACCACGTCGACGGCGCTCAGCGTGATCTGAGGAGCCGTCCCGCCGAACATGCGCGCGGCGCCGGTCCACGGCCGCCCGCCGACGACTCGCGAAGGAGAACCGACCATGGCGTCCACCGCCGACTTCAAGAACGGCCTCGTCCTCAAGGAGGAGGGGAACCTCTGGCAGATCCAGGAGTTCCAGCACGTCAAGCCCGGTAAGGGACCTGCCTTCGTCCGCACCAAGATCAAAAACGTCGTCACGGGCAAGACGGTCGACAAGACCTACAACGCCGGCGTGAAGGTCGAGACCGCCACGGTCGACCGTCGCGACATGACCTTCCTGTACCGCGATGGTGAGGACTACGTCCTCATGGACGAGAAGGACTTCGAGCAGATCAACGTCTCGCCGGCCGTGATGGGCGACGGTGCGCGCTTCCTCCTCGAGAACACCCGCGTCCAGGTCTCGATGCACGAGGGCGTCGCCCTCTTCGCCGAGATGCCCGTGTCCGTGGACCTGCTGGTCCAGCACACGGACCCGGGCCTCCAGGGCGACCGCTCGACAGGGG
>JBKBRA010000168.1:0-699 GCA_046292305.1 Dietzia sp.
AGCCGCTCACGCGACGGTCTCCACGACCGAGGGCTCGAAGTCGTCGAGCTCGAAGCCGGCGGCGCGGCGCTGGTACTCCGCGACCAGCCCGGGCCAGTTGGTGGTGACCCGGCCCCCGGGCTCGCGGTACCAGCTCTCGCAGCCGCTCCACACCGTCTGACCGAGCCGCTCCTGCATCTCGGCGTCGAAGCGGTCGGCGACCTCACGGCGTACGTCGAGGACCGCAGCGCGCCCCTCGGCCAAGGACCGCACGGCCTCGACGAGGTAGCCGGCCTGTGCCTCCATCATCGAGATGATCGAGGACCCGCCGAGGTTGGTGTTGGGGCCGTAGATCAAGAACAGGTTCGGGAATCCGGGGACCGTCATGCCCAGGTGGGCGCGGGCGCCCTCGGACCACTGCTCGTGCAGGTCCTGACCGCCGATGCCGGTCACCCGCATCGGCACCAGGAAGTCGGTGGCGGCGAAGCCGGTGCCCCAGATGATGACGTCTGCGGGGTGCAGGCTGCCGTCGTCGGTGCGCACGCCGTCGGGGGTGATCTCCGTGACCCGGTCGGTCACCACGTCGACGTGGGGGCGGGCCAGTGCCGGGTACCAGTCGTTGGAGAAGAGCATCCGCTTGCAGCCGATCGGGTAGTCCGGCTGCACCTTGGCCCGCAGCGCCGGGTCGGGCAGCTGGCGGCGCAGGGTGAGCCGGAACAT
>JBKBRA010000169.1:0-698 GCA_046292305.1 Dietzia sp.
GTCTCGGGTCGCGGCTGGCCACCGGGGCGATGGGCGCCGACCGTGCCGCGGAGCTGACCGACCCGCGCGGCGTACGGCTCGGGGATGCGTGGGCTGCGGCCGGGCTCGACCCGACCACCGGCTCGGACCTCCTGGCCGGTGTCGGCTGCTTCGTCGAGCTGCACGTCGAGCAGGGCCGCGACCTCGTCGACCGCGACGCGGCCGTGGGGGCGGCCAGCATGATCTGGCCGCACGGGCGCTACCGCTTCGACTTCACCGGCCAGGCCAACCACGCCGGCACCACCCGGATGGAGGACCGGGTCGACCCGATGCTGACCTATGCCGCGACTGCCCTGGCCGCAGCCGAGCAGGCCGGTCGGGCGGGGCAGCGGGCCACCTTCGGGCGGCTCGAGGTCGCCCCCAACGGCACCAACGCCATTCCCTCCCGGGTGACCGCGTGGCTCGACGCCCGCAGCGGGAGCGACGAGGGTCTCGTCGCGCTGCTCGCCACGATCGAGGAGCTGGCCCACGACCGGGCGGCCAGTGACGGCACCTCGCTGTCGGTGACCCCGGAGTCGGTCTCCGGTGCGGTCGCCTTCGACGACGACCTCACCGCCCGGATCGTCGCCGGGCCCGACTGGCCGGTGAGCCCGACGATGGCCGGTCACGACGCGGGCACCCTCGCCGCAGCCGGCGTACCCACCGCGATGCTGTTCGTC
>JBKBRA010000170.1:0-685 GCA_046292305.1 Dietzia sp.
CGGTCAGCGCCGACGGCTACGCCAAGGAGATGACCGCCGAGCAGGAGGCCGCGACCGCCGCGATGTACGACGAGGAGGCGCGCAACGCCGACATCGTCATCACCACCGCACTCATCCCCGGCCGCCCCGCACCCCTGCTGATCACCGCCGAGACCGTGGCCGGCATGCGCAACGGGTCGGTCATCGTCGACATGGCCGCGGCCAACGGCGGCAACTGCGAGGTGACGCAGACCGACGAGCGGGTCGTCACCGACAACCTGGTCACCGTCCTGGGCTACACCGACCTCGCCGGCCGGCTGGCCGCCCAGACCAGCCAGCTCTTCGGCACCAACCTGGTCAACCTGCTCAAGCTGCTCACCCCCGAGAAGGACGGGCAACTGACCCTCGACATGGACGACGTGGTGCAGCGCGGGCTCACCGTCGTACACAACGGGGAGGGCCTGTGGCCGCCCCCGCCGGTGCAGGTGTCCGCCGCGCCGGCGGCCGCCGCCCCGGTCGACGCGGGCGCGGAGACCAAGGAGCCGGCCAAGCTCTCCGAGCGGGGCCGCACCCTCGCGGTGGTGGCGACCGCGGCCCTGCTGTTCGGGCTGATCGCCATCGCGCCGGCCGCGCTGCAGGGGCACCTGGTGGTCTTCGCGCTCGCCGTCGTCGTCGGCGTCTACGTGATCGGGAACGTCCACCACGC
>JBKBRA010000171.1:0-676 GCA_046292305.1 Dietzia sp.
ATGTTCAGCTTCAGCTGGCGGCTCGCCCTGCACGGTGAGCCGCTCACCGACGAGGAGATGGACGTCCTCGCCGCCTCGGCCACACCCTTGGTCAAGCTGCGCGACAACTGGACGGTCGTCGACCCGCAGACCCTGCGCCGCGCCAAACGCCGGATGATCCGCACCGTCAGGCCAGCGCAGGCCCTCGCCGCCACCCTGACCGGGGTGGTGCAGGCCGAGGACCAGGAGCACGCGGTGGCCGTCGGGGCCACCTTGGAGAAGGTCCGCGCCCAGGTGCTCGGGGCGGCGACCCGCGACCCGCTGCCGGTGCCGGCCGGCCTGCGCGCGGAGCTGCGCGACTACCAGCGCCATGGGATGACCTGGCTCGCCGACCTCACCTCCCTGGGTCTGGGGGCCTGCCTCGCCGACGACATGGGGCTCGGCAAGACCGTCACCGTGATCGCGCTGCACCTGCACCGGGGTGGTCTCGAGACGGGCGCAGAACGCCCTCCTCGACCGACGAAAGGCACGCTGGTCGTTTGCCCGGCCAGCCTGCTCGGCAACTGGGAGGCGGAGATCCACCGGTTCGCCCCCGGGGTGCCGGTGCGCCGGTTCCACGGTGGTGAGCGCTCCCTGACCGGGCTCGGGTCGGGCTTCGTGCTCACGACCTACGGCACCATGCGCCGCGATGCCGCCC
>JBKBRA010000172.1:0-675 GCA_046292305.1 Dietzia sp.
GGTGGCCACGTGCCCTGTGTTCATGACGTGGCGGGCGGTGCGTGACGTCACGGAGCTCAGCGAGCTGCGCGCCACGTGCGCGCGTCGGGATGCGGAGCCGCTGGAGCGCCTGCAGGCGCACTGCGCCGTCTCGTTTCGCATGGCGGCGCGTGTGCGCGCTGCGCTGCAAGGCGTGCCGGCTGTCCCCAGCGCGTGCCTGCTGCCTGCGGCTGCGCTGCGCGGTGCCAGTGACAGCTCGGCAGCAGGGGGGAGTGAGGTTAATAGCGCCGGCGGTGGCAGTGGCGGTGGCAGCGGTAGTGGCGCCGGCGGTGGCAGTGGCGGTGGCGGTGGCAGTGGCAGTGGCAGTGGCAGTGGCAGTGGCAGTGGCAGTGGCAGTGGCGGTGGCGGTGGCAGTGGCGGTGGCGGTGGCAGTGGCAGTAGCGGTGGCAGTGGCGGTGGCGGCGGCAGCGGCGACTGCGGCGGTAGCGGCGACGGCAGCAGTGCGCGGAAGGAGAGCGACCCGCTGGAGGATGCTCGCTTGCAGGTGCTGTTCGATCTTGACCCAGACGCGCAGCAGCAAGTGCGCACTGCGCGTGGCCTCGCTCGTGCGCCGCTGCAGCTCCTCACCCCCACCCCCGCCGCACCTTGGTCGCGGCCCGCAGCAGCGCCGCAGCACCTTCTCCCTCCCCTTGGCGC
>JBKBRA010000173.1:0-666 GCA_046292305.1 Dietzia sp.
ATGGCCACGATCTCCTGATCGTGCAGCGGACGGTGCACCTCCTGCACCAAGCGCTGCACGATCGTGGCCCGGTCGCTCTCAGGGCACCATGACTCCCGAGGCGCTGTGGCAGCGGTAGCCGTGGGGCACCTTGTAGAGGTACTGCTGGTGGAGGTCCTCGGCGTAGTAGTAGGTCGGTGCCGGGCCGATCTCGGTGGTGATGTCGCCGTAGCCCTTGCGGGTGAGCTCGGGCTGGAACCGCGCAGTGATCTCCCGAGCGGTCGCCTCCTGCTCGGGGGTGGTCACGTAGATCGCCGAGCGGTACTGCGTGCCCTGGTCGTTGCCCTGGCGCATCCCCTGGGTCGGGTCGTGCACCTCGTAGAACGCCCGCACCAGGTCGGCGTACGCCACCTTCGTGGGGTCGTGGACGACGCGCACCGCCTCGGTGTGTCCGGTGCGGCCGCTGCACACCTCGTCGTACGTCGGGTGCGGGGTGTGGCCGCCGGCGTAGCCGACCGACGTGGACCAGACCCCGGGGATCCGCCAGAAGACCTCCTCCGCACCCCAGAAGCAGCCGAGCCCGAAGATCGCCACCTCGAGGCCCTCGGGGACCTCGTCGGTGACCAGCGGAGCGTCGAGGACGTGGTGCCGATCGGGCAGCGGGAACGGCCGCTCGGCCCGACCGGG
>JBKBRA010000174.1:0-653 GCA_046292305.1 Dietzia sp.
CAGCACCTGGGTGCACGCGGACGCGAAGATGTGGGACACTGGGGCACAAGTGTCCGTAACGGTGCTGATGCACACGTGCCGGTGCCCGGGCGCATGTCGGTGATGGCGTACAACACGCCGGCCGCACAGACACGGTGCCGGTGTGGATGCGAGCGCGCGTGCCAGTGGTCAACTCACCTGCGCGCGCGGGGGTACCGGCGAGTATGCGCTGGTGCGCAAGCGCGAGATGGCGCACAGCGCACTGGCCGGGCGCACACGCCCGTGCAAGGACTGCGCGTGCGTGGTCAGAGGTGTGGTGGTGACCACCATGCTGGAGCCGGAGGCGCTGGTGCAGACGGCGCGGTGGGCGCTCCAACGTGCAGCATGGGACGGAGAGGGAGAAGAGGAGCCACGCCCTGGCCTCTCCGCGGCCGGCGAGGAGGCAAACTGGGTGACGCGCCGCTGGCGCCGCTGGTGCCGCCCCTGGTGCCGCCCCTGGTGCCGCCCCTGGCTCACAATGAGCTGGTGGCGCACGTGGCGGGGCTGGAGAGCAGCAGGGTGCAAGTGATCCCGCAGGTAATGCCGCGTGTGGCGCCAGAGATACGGCCAGTGCAACGCACACGGCAGCCCTGGTTGAGTGCAGCACGCGACGGGCATGCCCGTGTGCTGCGGCG
>JBKBRA010000175.1:0-647 GCA_046292305.1 Dietzia sp.
CAGGGCGCGCAACTCGGCATCCGCCGCCGTGAATCGCTCCGCCTCCTCCGGCAGCTCGCGGCGCACCTCCGCGGAGCCGAGGAAGAGCGGGGCCAGGCGCAACCAGGCGCGCTGCACCGCCTCCAGCAGCTCGCACACGGCGGCCACGCGCGCCAGCTGGTCACGCCACCGCGCCGCCGTGTCCTGGAACGCGCCCGCGTGCTTGGATGCCAGCACCGCCTGCAGCGCCGCTTGGTCTGCCACCAGCGCGTCGCGTGCCTCTTCGGGCAGCGACAGGAGCGTGACGGACTCTTCGGCAGCTGCGCCGTTGGTGCCGTCCGCGGCAGCACCAGCGCCAGCAGTAGCGGCATCGACGGTAGCAGGTGAAGCGGCGGCGGGCAGCGGCCGGCGCACGGAGGTGACGGCGAAGCAGGCGGCGCGCCACGTGTCGTGCACGCGCTGCAGCGATCGCTCCATGCGCGCCTCCTTCTGCGCCTGCTCCTCCACCTCCGACGCAATATCCGGCGCCTCCGCCTCCGACGCGCGCTCCAGCTCCTCGCGCAGCGACTCGGTCATCTTGGCCTCCCGCACCACGCGCTGCTCCGCTTTGGTGGCCTCCTGCAGCAGCGACTCCTCCTCGCTCGCCGCCGCGCGCCGCGCTGCGTCGG
>JBKBRA010000176.1:0-642 GCA_046292305.1 Dietzia sp.
CATCGGGAAGGCGATCAGCACCGCCAACGCCACCGCGGTGAAGGTGATCCACAGGTGCTCGACGGTCGCGTCGACCAGCTCGGGACGCCGGTCGACGAGGTAGTCGGTGCACCACCACTCGTTGACCGCCCGGCTGTAGCAGCGCGGCTCGGCCGCCGTCGGCAGCGCGGATGCCGCCGCCGAGGTGCCGCTCACCAGTAGGGTCACGGTCATGGACGCTACCGCGGATGACCCGGGCACGGCCGGACCGGCCGAGGTGTCGATGGGCGAGGTGTCGATGATCCGTCTCGAGGCTGTCGGCAAGACCTACCCCGACGGCACGGTGGCGGTCCAGGAGCTGGATCTCGACGTGCGCCGCGGTGAGGTGGTCTGCCTGGTCGGACCCTCGGGCTGCGGCAAGTCCACCACCTTGAAGATGATCAACCGGCTGATCGAGCCGACCACCGGGCGGATCCTGCTCGACGGGCAGGATGTCACCCACGCCGACCCTGTCGAGCTGCGTCGTGGCATCGGCTACGTCATCCAGCAGGTCGGTCTCTTCCCGCACCAGCGGATCATCACCAACGTGGCGACCGTGCCGCTGCTGCTCGGCGAGTCGAAGGCCTTCGCTCGCGAGCGGGCCACCGAGCTGCTCGAGCTGGT
>JBKBRA010000177.1:0-622 GCA_046292305.1 Dietzia sp.
TTCGCCACCCTCGACCCCACCACGCGGCGTACGACGACCGCCGACGGTCGCGTCTACACGATGTCCGACACCGTCGGGTTCGTCCGGCACCTGCCCCACCAGCTGGTCGAGGCGTTCCGCTCGACCCTGGAGGAGGTCGCCGACGCCGACCTGATCCTGCACGTCGTCGACGGCTCCCACCCCGACCCGGAGGGCCAGTTGAACGCGGTGCGCGAGGTGCTCGCCGAGATCGGCGCCGCGGAGGTGCCCGAGCTGGTCGTCATCAACAAGGCCGACGCTGCCGACGACATGGTCCTGGCGCGGCTGCGCCAGCGCGAGCCCCACTCGGTCGTGGTCTCCGCGAAGACCGGCGAGGGCATCGAGGAGGCGCTCCGGCTCGTCGAGGACGAGCTGCCCCGGCCGGGCGTCGAGTTCACCGCGCTGCTGCCCTATGAGCGTGGCGACCTGATCAACCGGCTCCACCAGCACGGCGAGATCGACTCCCAGGAGCACACCGCCGACGGCACCATCGTCAAGGGGCGGGCCCACGAGGACCTCGCCGGCGAGCTCGCGTCGTACGCCGTCTGAGGGACGACCCCGGCTCTGAGTGAGCCCTGTTTCCGGTCGCCGGGATCGGGTACCG
>JBKBRA010000178.1:0-618 GCA_046292305.1 Dietzia sp.
ACGGCACATGTCCACGAACTCGGGGGTGTTGCGGTAGAAGCTGATGACCTCTCCCCCGTCGACCTCGCCGTCGGCGTCGTCACCCGCAGCGGCCAGGTCCATGAAGATCTGCTTGTAGGGGTGATCGGCCATCAGCGCCTTGGCCTCGTCGAGAGGCAGCTCGAAGCGCTCGAAGGTCTGGTCCGCGGCGATGATCTCTCGCATCTTGGCGTCGATGCGCTCCAGGTCCTCGTCGATGAAGGTCGCACCGCCCGGCAGCTCGAAGTCGTAGTAGAAGCCGTCCTCGATCGGCGGGCCACCGGCGAAGGTGGCGCCGGGCCACAGCTCGAGCACCGCCTGGGCGAGCACGTGGGCCGAGGAGTGGCGGATGTGCTCGAGCGAATCGGGGTCGCGATCGGTCAGGATGCGGACCTTGGCGCCGTCGGGCAGCGGCGCGGCCAGGTCGACGGTCTCGCCGTCGGCCTCGATCGCCAGGGCCGCCTTGGCCAGACCGGGGCCGATCGACGCCGCCAGGTCGGTCCCCGGCGACCCCTCGGGCAGGGTGCGAACGGAACCGTCGGGCAGCGTGATGGAGAGCTCGGACATGGTCGCCACGCTAGCGGCGCGCGGCAGCGACGC
>JBKBRA010000179.1:0-610 GCA_046292305.1 Dietzia sp.
CGATCCGGTAGATGACCGAGGAGGTGCCGACCCTGTCGACGACCAGCCCCATGTCGATCGGCTCGGGGAAGCCGATCTCACGGAAGTAGCGGCACGCCGTCTCGGCCACCACACCGATCTGCGGGAGGGCCCGGATGTCGACCCCGGTCGCCTCGAAGAGGTGCGCGTTGACCGCGGTGTCGAACAGCTCGTAGTACGTCGCGTTGTTCAGGTGGCCGTAGGCGTCGTCGTCGCGCCAGCGGGTGGTGACCTGGCGCCAGGCGACGTAGTCCTCACGCGTGGGTCTCGCCGCGGCCGTCCCACCGCTCATGCCGGCTCCGACTCGCGCAGGCGCTGGCTGATCACCGCGGACACGCCGTCGCCGCGCATGGTCACGCCGTACAACGCGTCACCGACCTCCATCGTGCGCTTCTGGTGGGTGATGACCAGGAGCTGGGAGTTCTCGCGCAGCTCCTCGTAGATCTCCAGCAGCCGCCCCAGGTTGGTGTCGTCGAGCGCTGCCTCGACCTCGTCGAGGATGTAGAACGGCGAGGGACGCGCCTTGAACAGCGCCACCAGGAAGGCCACCGCGACCAGCGAGCGCTCGCCGCCGGAGAGCAGCGAGAGCCGC
>JBKBRA010000180.1:0-609 GCA_046292305.1 Dietzia sp.
GGTCCTTGTCGTCGGGTGCCAGCCGGCCGTGGAGCCGCTCGACGCGCCGCCCGGCCAGCGGTCCCTCGGCGAGCTCGGGGGTCACCTCCTCGACGGCGGCCAGCGACCCCTGCCGCACCGCAGGCAGCTCCTTGCCGTCCTCGTCGAGATCGACCTGGTCGACCTGGCCCTGCTCGGCCTCGTCGCCACCGATCCGCGGACACACGACATAGACCTGATGGCCCGCGGCCACCTCCTCGCGGACCCGCTCCCAGACCCTGGCGATCCAGTGTGGCTGGTCGGCCAGGGGCACGACATTGGTCTGGATCGGAGCGCGACCGGCCGGCAGCTCGCGCAGCGTCGAGGTCTCGAGGTCGCCGAAGACGGTCATCGCGACGGTGCGTGGGATGGGGGTCGCGGTCATCACCAGGACGTGGGGCGGGGATCCCGCCTTGTCGGTGAGCGCGGCCCGCTGCTCGACCCCGAAGCGGTGCTGCTCGTCGACCACGACCAGCCCGAGGTCGGCGAAGGTGACCTTGTCCTCCAGCAGGGCGTGGGTGCCGATCACGATCCCGGCCTCCCCCGAGGCGATCCGCAGCAGCGCCTCCTTGCGCTGGGTCCTGCTCATCG
>JBKBRA010000181.1:0-607 GCA_046292305.1 Dietzia sp.
GGCCGGGCCGAGGGTACAAACGATCTTCGCTCTACGCACGCCCTGACCCTACTGGTCCGCAGCGGGCTACGGACCAGTAGGTCTGGATCGTTCCAAATGCTGTCGTGGTCGGCGGTCAGGCGAGCAGGGGACGCTCGGTCGACAGGATCGGGGCCGGCAGTGCCGTGGACCCGGTGAGGTACTCGTCGACAGCCGCGGCGGCGGCTCGGCCCTCGGCGATCGCCCACACGATGAGCGACTGGCCGCGGCCGGCGTCTCCGGCGACGAAGACACCGTCGACCGACGCGGCGTACCTCGCGGTGCGCGCCACGTTGCCCCGCTCGTCGAGGTCCACACCCAGCTGCTCGACCAGACCGGCCTTCTCCGGGCCGGTGAACCCCATCGCGAAGAGCACCAGCTCAGCCGGGATCTCGCGCTCGGTGCCCTCGATCGGCTGGAACGACGCATCGACGTCGACCAGGCGCAGGGCCCGGACGTTGCCGTCCTCGTCACCGAGGAACTCCTGGGTGGAGACGGCATAGACCCGGTCACCACCCTCCTCGTGCGCCGAGGAGATCCGGAAGATCATCGGGTACGTCGGCCAGGGCTGGTTCGCGGGCCGATCGGG
>JBKBRA010000182.1:0-604 GCA_046292305.1 Dietzia sp.
GTCGCGGACCGGGACTGTGCGCCGAGACCGCACTACACTCGACGACATGCGCACTCCAGGGCTCGGGGACAGGTACGGCCGCATCGCCACGGACCTGCGGGTCTCGCTGACGGATCGGTGCAACCTGCGCTGCAGCTACTGCATGCCGGCCGAGGGCCTGGACTGGCTGCCCGGTGAGGAGGTCCTCACCGACGACGAGGTGGTGCGACTGGTGGGCATCGCCGTGGAGCGGCTGGGGGTGCGCGAGGTGCGCTTCACCGGCGGTGAGCCACTGGTACGCCGTGGACTGGTCGACATCGTCGCGCGCACGGCCTCGCTGCGGCCACGTCCGGAGATCTCCCTGACCACCAACGCGCTCGGGCTGGCCCGGACGGCCGAGGCGCTGGCGACGGCGGGGCTGGACCGGGTCAACGCCAGTCTCGACACGATCCGGGCGGACACGTTCGAGACCATCACCCGGCGGGACCGGCTCGACGACGTGCTCGAGGGGCTGCACGCCGCCCGCGATGCCGGACTCGGACCGGTCAAGATCAACGCCGTGCTGCTGCGCGGGATCAACGACACGCACGCCTCCGACCTGCTGCGCTGGTCGATCGCCGAGGGC
>JBKBRA010000183.1:0-604 GCA_046292305.1 Dietzia sp.
GGCCTTCGGCACGGTGGGTCTGTCGACCGGGATCACGGCCGACCTGCCGGCCGCCGGGCAGCTCCTGCTCGCCGGGCTGATGTTCCTCGGCCGGCTCGGACCCATCACACTGGTCTCGGCGCTCGCGCTGCGTGAGCGCCAGGCACTGCACCGCCTCCCGGAAGGACGGCCGATCATTGGCTAGCAAGAGCGAACGTCTCGGCCGCAGCGTGGCGGTCATCGGGCTGGGCCGCTTCGGCAAGTCCCTGGCCCTGGAGCTGATGTCGGAGGGCGCCGAGGTGCTCGGCATCGACGCCGACGAGCGGGTGGTCCAGTCGCTGGCCGGGCGGCTGACCCATGTGGTGACGGCGGACAGCACCAACGAGGAGGCCCTGCGCCAGCTGTCGGTGCACGAGTTCCAGCGGGTCGTCGTCGGGATCGGCACCGACATCGAGGCGAGCATCCTGACGACGTCGGTGGTCGTGGACATGGCGGTGCCGCACATCTGGGCGAAGGCGATCAGTCACTCCCACGCCCGCATCCTGTCGAAGGTGGGCGCGCACCACGTGGTCCGCCCCGAGCACGACAGGGGCACCCGGGTCGCCCACCTGGTCCGCGGCCGGCT
>JBKBRA010000184.1:0-604 GCA_046292305.1 Dietzia sp.
CTGCTTTTGGCTTTGGCTCTGACGCTGGGGTTGGCTCAAGCGGCAGCGGTAGCGGGAGCGGTAGCGGCAGCTCCGGCTCCGGCTCTGGTGCCGGCTCAAGCGGCAGCGGCAGCAGCAGCTCCGGCTCCGGCTCTGGCTCTGGTTCTGGCTCGAGTGGCGTCGGCAGCGGTAGCTCTGGCTCTGGCTCCGGCTCTGGCTCAGGCACCTCCGGCCCTGGCGCCGGCTCTGGCTCAGGCGGCAGCGGCAGCGGCAGTTCTGGCTCCGGCTCCGGCTCTGGCTCAAGCGGCGTCGGCAGCGGTAGCTCTGGCTCCGGCTCCGGCTCCGGCTCTGGCTCAGGCGGCAGCGGCAGCTCTGACTTTTCCTCTGGCTCCGGCTCCGGCTCTGGTGCTGGCTCGAGCGGCAGCGGCAGCTCCGGCTCTGGCCTTGGCTCAAGCGGCGTCGGCAGTGGCAGCTCTGGCTCTGGCACAAGCTCTGGCCTTGGCTCAGGCGCTGGGTCAAGCTCAAGCGGCAGCTCTGGCTCCGGCTCTGGCGCTGGCTCAAGCGGCGTCGGCAGTGGCGGCTCTGGCTCCGGCTCCGGTTCCGGCTCTGGCACCGGCTCTGGTTC
>JBKBRA010000185.1:0-604 GCA_046292305.1 Dietzia sp.
CGTCGTCTCCGACGGCGGCACCCGCCCCTTCCGGGCCCACTTCCGCGACCCGTCGTTCACCAACCTGCAGGCGACCAGCGTGATGAGCGAGGGCGGCATGGTGGCCGACATCATCGTGGCCATCGCGTCCATCGACCCGGTGATGGGGGGAGTTGACAGGTGAGCGAAGCGAGAGAGCGCGTCGGTCTGCACCTGCCCACCGGCCGCGAGAAGGCGCTCGAACTGCGAGCTCACGAGGAGGCACAGTGAACGCCGACACATGGAGCGAGCTCGAGCAGATCGCAGCTCGCTACCCCCAGGCCCGGTCCGGCCTGCTGCCGATGCTCCACCTCGTGCAGAGCGCCGAGGGCCGGATCACCCCCGAGGGCATCGAGGCGTGCGCGGAGATCCTCGGCATCAGCGCCGCGGAGGTCTCCGGCGTGGCGACCTTCTACACGATGTACAAGCGCCGCCCGGTCGGTGACTACCACGTGGGGGTGTGCACCAACACGCTCTGCGCGGTGATGGGCGGCGACGCCATCTTCGAGCGGCTCAAGGACCACCTCGACGTGGGCAACGACGAGACGACCGAGGACGGGTCGATCACCCTCGAGCACGTCGAGTG
>JBKBRA010000186.1:0-604 GCA_046292305.1 Dietzia sp.
GACGGGCAACAAGTGGCGCCGCTACGACCAGATGCCGGTCACTCCGGCAGGTGTCGTCTTCGTCGGCGACGCGATCTGCGCCTTCAACCCCTTCTACGCCCAGGGCATCAGCTCGGCTGCCGCGTCAGCCCTGCTCCTGCGCACGCAGCTGGAGTCGGCCACCGCGCTGGACCACGGGTTCTTCCGCCGATTCCTCGCCGAGCAGCGCACGTCGCTCAAGGTGCCGTGGATGCTCGCCATGGCGCGCGACCAGGGGTATGAGTGCGCCACCGGCACCGAGACGGTCGCCCCTTGGCGCCGCCGGATCGCCGCGGCGATGGCGTGGCCGGCGTTCAACCTGATCACCGGAGCCGCCCGCGAGGACGCCGTGGTCGAGGAGCACTTCGCCCGCGTCTTCAACCTCGACGAGTCGCTGACCGACATGATGAGGAGCCCGCGGGTGCTCGCCGGCCTGCTGCGCTACCAGGTCCGCTCGGCGCTGGGACGTCGCCGGGTGCCCTTCGGCTTCGACGCGCAGCAGGATCCACCGGGCACCGACTGGACACCGCCGGGAGCCCCGACCCGGCCCGAGGCCGTGGCGGTCACCCGGTGAGCGCCACCTGCG
>JBKBRA010000187.1:0-603 GCA_046292305.1 Dietzia sp.
GACGAGCAGCGTGCGTGCAGCGCACCCTAGACTCCCCGCGTGACACTCGTGACGGCCTTGGCCCTGGTCGCCGGCTTGGTGCTGCTGATCGGCGGCGGTGAACTGCTGGTGCGGGGCGGCAGCAATCTCGGCCGCGCGCTGGGGCTCTCACCCCTGGTCGTCGGACTGACGATCGTCGCGTTCGCGACGTCGGCGCCCGAGCTCGCCGTGTCGCTGGACGCGACGCTCGCCGGCTCCCCCGGGCTCGCGGTCGGCAACGTGGTGGGCAGCAACATCACCAATGTCCTCTTGGTGCTCGGCCTGGCGGCGCTGGTGCTGCCGGTGGTCGTGCGCTCGCAGATCGTGCGCATCGACGTGCCGGTCATGGTGGCGCTGTCGGTGCTGGCGCTGCTGCTGATGCTCGACGGATCGGTCGGCCGGGTGGACGGCGTGGTGCTGGTGGCACTGCTGGGTGCGTACATGATCCTGACCGTGGTCCGCGGACGCCGCGACGGCGTCGAGGAACCGCCCACCGAGTCGGGTCCGCCCGCCACCCCGCGGCCGCTGCTCGACGTCGGCCTCGTCATGGTCGGGGTGGCGCTCCTGGTGGGCGGGGCCCGGCTG
>JBKBRA010000188.1:0-597 GCA_046292305.1 Dietzia sp.
CGACGACTACCTCACCAAGCCCTTCGCCCTCGCCGAGCTCCTCGCCCGACTGCGGGCGCTGCTGCGCCGGGTCGTCCCCCTCGAGGACGCCGTCGACGAGGCGCTCTCCTTCGCCGACCTCACGATGGACCTCCCCAGCCGGGAGGTGCGGCGCGGCGAGCGGCTGATCGAGCTGACGCGCACCGAGTTCACCCTGCTGGAGATGTTCCTGCGCCGGCCGCGTCGGGTGCTGGAGCGCTCGTTCATCCTCGAGGAGGTGTGGGGCTACGACTTCCCCACAACCGCCAACTCCCTCGAGGTCTACGTCGGCTACCTGCGCCGCAAGACCGAGGCCGAGGCCGAGCCGCGGCTGATCCACACGGTGCGGGGCGTCGGCTACGTCCTCAAGGAGTCATGACCGCCCCCCGCCGGCCACCGCAGCCGGCCGACCCGGACCTGATGTGGGACGAGCGGCGCTGGCACTACCGCCGGTCGCTGGCCAGCCGGGTCACCCTGCTCACCACCCTGGCGGTCGGCCTCACCGTCGGCGTGCTCGCCCTGGGGGCCTATGCGACGGTCCGGATGCAGATGCAGTCCACACTCGACCAGTCGCTGCTC
>JBKBRA010000189.1:0-595 GCA_046292305.1 Dietzia sp.
TCTCCTCTCCGGGCGTCTGGTGGAAGCCGCCCGGTCGGTGTGCCGGTCGATGTGTCCAATTATCCCGTCAGACGGGAATGCTTGCCTTTCTGGCGGGATGCCTGAGAGTATCCTGGATCACATCCCGGCACCAGTCGACTCGAGCCGATCAGTGCCCATCACGAACAAGGTTGAGGAGAGTCCAGTGCGAGGACACACACTTCTGCGAACCGGCGCCATGGCCACCTTCAGCGCGGCGGTGCTCGCGCTGACGGCCTGTGCCCCCGGCGGCTCCGGCGACGACCCCGCCGCCGGCGGCGGGGCCGAGCCGGGGTCGGAGACGATCGATTGGGAGAGCTTCGAGGGCGAGACCCTCGACTACGTCTACTTCACCGACGGCCCGGACGAGGCCGCCACCCGGGAGCTCATCGGGCAGTTCGAGGAGGAGACCGGAGCTGCGGTGAACCTGCAGATCATTCCGTTCGCCGAGCTCGAGCAGACGCTCCAGGCGCGCATCAACTCGGGCAAACCGCCGGAGGTGGCGCGGGTGGCGCAGTGGTATCCCTTCGCCGACTCCCTCGTCGACGTCCGGACCTACCTCGGGGAGGACTACCCC
>JBKBRA010000190.1:0-594 GCA_046292305.1 Dietzia sp.
GGCACCCACCGCGCGCACAAGTGGCGCCACTGCGTGCGCAAGCAGCGCCAGCACGTGCGCAAGCAGCGCCACCGCGTGCACAAGCAGCGCCATAGCATGGGCAACTGCATGCGCGACCGGCATCACCACGCGCGCCACCAGCGCCACCACGTGCGCCACCAGCGCCACCACGAGCGCCACCAGCGTCACCACGTGCGCCACGAGCGTCACCACGTGCGCCACCTGCGCCACCACGTGCACAAGCAGCGCCACCACGCGCGCAGCTGCATGCGCGACCGGCATCACCACGCGCGCCACCAGCGCCACCACGTGCGCCACTAGCGCCACCGCGTGCACAAGCAGCGCCACCACGTGCGCAGCTGCATGCGTAACCAGCGTCACTACGTGCGCCACCAGCGCCACCACGTGCGCCACCAGCGCCACCACGTGCGCCACCTGCGCCACCACGTGCGCCACCAGCGCCACCACGTGCGCCACCAGCGCCACCACGTGCGCCACCTGCGCCACCGCGTGCGCAAGCAGCGCCACAGCACCGGCATCACCACGTGCGCCACCTGCGGCGCCACGCACGCAACCAGCGTCACCGCGCGCGCT
>JBKBRA010000191.1:0-591 GCA_046292305.1 Dietzia sp.
GCGCACCCGGCCCGGGGTGACGGCGTACGGCGCGCCGGTGCGCACCCGGGGCACCTCGCGCGCCTCCTCCCCCGCCCGGTCACGGGCGGCGCCGTAGGGGCCGCAGTCGGCGGTGACGTGCACCGCGGTGGCCTCGGCCTCCCGGGCCACCTGAGGCACCACCTCGACCGGGTCACCGGTGCGGACGGTGAGCCGGCCGTCCAGTCGCTCGCGCAGGTCGCGCAGGCTGGCGGCCAGGTGGGCCCGTCGCGGTGCCCCAGCGGTGTGCCACAGCCGGGGGTCGACCACGAAGAGGGGAAGCACCCCGTCGGTGCTCCCGTCGCAGGCGGCCAGCAGCGCGGGGTGGTCGGTCAGGCGCAGGTCGCGGCGGAACCACAGGATCGTCGGCATCGACGTCTACTCTGCCAGCCGCACGGAAGGGCCGACGGCGCGATAGGTAACAATGGCGTGGTGAGCGACCTCATCGACACCACCGAGATGTACCTCCGGACCATCTATGAGCTGGTCGAGGAGGGGATCGTCCCGCTGCGCGCCCGGATCGCCGAGCGACTGCACCAGAGTGGCCCCACCGTGTCGCAGACCGTCGCCCGG
>JBKBRA010000192.1:0-590 GCA_046292305.1 Dietzia sp.
CGGTGGTGATCCTGGTGATCGTCCCCATGATCGACCTGCTGGTGGGGCTCGACCGCTCCAACCCGCCTGACGACGTGATCGACCAGCTGGAGAACGACAAGTACTACCGCTGGATCACCTACCTCTTCCTGCCCATCCAGTACGCCGGGTTCATCGGCGCGTTCTGGATCATGACCAACTTCGACCTGTCCACCGTGGCGAAGGTGGGACTGGCCATCTCGATCGGCTGCATCGGCGGCATCGGCATCAACACCGCCCACGAGCTCGGACACAAGAAGGAGAGCCACGAGCGCTGGCTGTCCAAGATCGCCCTGGCGCCGGTGTTCTACGGCCACTTCTACATCGAGCACAACCGCGGTCACCACGTCCGGGTCGCCACCCCCGAGGACCCGGCCAGCAGCCGGATGGGTGAGAGCTTCTACCGCTTCTGGCCCCGCACGGTCGGCGGCTCGCTGCTCAGCGCCTGGCGCCTGGAGAAGCGCCGCTACGGCCGCAAGGACCAGCACCCGTTCCGGATCGGCAACGACGTCCTCAACTCCTGGCTGATGACGGCGGTGCTGTGGGGTGGCCTGATCGCCGTCTTCGGCGTC
>JBKBRA010000193.1:0-589 GCA_046292305.1 Dietzia sp.
GTCCAACGCCGAGGCGGCGACGGGCGAGATCGTCAACACCGTGGGGGCGGAGCTCTTCGAGGGCTACTACCGCAACCCCGAGGCCGAGCAGGCCCGGCTGCGCCACGGGTGGGTGTGGTCCGGCGACCTGGCGTACCGCGACGCCGCCGGCTTCTGGTACTTCGCCGGACGCAACGGCGACTGGCTGCGGGTCGACGGGGAGAACCTCGCGGCCGCGCCCGTCGAGCGGCTGCCGATGCGGTACGCCGACTTCGCGGCCGTCGCGGTCGTCGCGGCGCCCGACGAGGTCACCGGCGACCAGGTGCTGGCCGTGGTGGAGCTGGAGGCAGGGAGGGCCTTCGATCCCGACTCCTTCGCCGCGTTCCTGGCCGCCCAGCCCGATCTCGGCACCAAGTGGACCCCGCGCTACGTCCAGGTCGTCGCCGAGCTCCCCCGCACCCCCACCAACAAGATCCTCAAGCGCGCGCTGCCACCCCTGGGCGAGTCGTCAGCGGTCTGGATCCGCACCGGCACCACCTACGTTGAGTCGCGCCCGAGTGGATGTTGAGTCGCGCCTCCCTGGGTGTTCAGTAGCGCCTCCCTCGACATT
>JBKBRA010000194.1:0-584 GCA_046292305.1 Dietzia sp.
TGGAGCTCAAGGGCGAGGTGGGGGGAGTGCGGGTCTACGACAGCTACGCCCACCACCCCAAGGAGATCGCCGGCGACCTGCAGGCTGCGAGGTCGGTGGCCGGTGAGGGCCGCGTGCTGGTCGCGTTCCAACCCCACCTGGTCTCCCGCACCCGGATCTTCGGCCGGGGCATGGGCGAGGCGCTCGGGGCCGCCGACGAGGTGATCGTCCTCGATGTCTACCTCGCGCGCGAGGACCCGGACCCGGCGGTGACCGGACGACTGGTCGCCGAGGCGGTGCCGCTGCCTGCGCAGCGAGTGGTGTTCGTGCCGGACTTCGACGCCGGCCCGGGCGAGCTGGTCTCGCGCGCACGACCGGGGGACCTGGTGCTGACGCTGGGGGCCGGCGACGTGACCCGGCTGGGGCCGGTGGTCCTCGAGCAGCTGGCGCGGGCCGCCGATGGCTGAGTCGCCCACCTCCACGCGTCGTCCCGTCCCGGGGGCGGGCTCCCCGGCGGTCACGACTCCCGCCCTGGAGCGGACCCGCCGGCGTTTCCTGCGGCGCCAGCGGGCTCGACGCTGGCTGGCGTGGCGGATGATCCTGGC
>JBKBRA010000195.1:0-582 GCA_046292305.1 Dietzia sp.
AGGTGTGGACGTCAGGAGCGCGAGTCGCCGACGTCGGGATCGCGGTCTGTCGCACCGATCCGGAGTCGGCCAGGCATGCCGGTCTCACCGTGTTCCTCGTGCCGATGGACGCCGAGGGGGTCACCGTGCGTCCGATCCGGCAGATGACCGGTGGCAGCTCGTTCAACGAGGTCTACCTCGACGCCGTGACGATCGGCGACGAGCAGAGACTCGGTCCCGAGGGGCAGGGCTGGAAGGTCGCCCTCACGGTGCTCGCGGCCGAGCGGCTCGACTCCGGCGGCCTCGGCCTGGAGAACGCCGACCGGGCCGTCGAGCTGGCCAGGCATGCCGGGGGCCTCGATGCGCTGCAGCGCGACCGTGTTGCCGACCTGGTCACCCGCAGCTATGCCCAGCGCCTCACCGGGATGAGGGTAGCCGCGGCCGTCGTCGCCGGCCAGGAGCCGGGACCCGAGGCGTCGGTCGGCAAGCTGCTCGCCACCGACACGATGGGGCGGACCTCGGAGACCGTGCGGATGCTGCTCGGCCCGACACTCACCGTCGACACGGGGGAGTGGGGCACCTGGGCCTGGGCCGAGCACGTGC
>JBKBRA010000196.1:0-579 GCA_046292305.1 Dietzia sp.
AGTTTCTTGCTGGTGATGATCAAACCCGCCTTCCCGTCGTACTGCCGGCGCCGGAACTGCATGGGCCGCAGCCCGCTCAGCACCATTGCCAGCTCTGCGGCGCGCTCGCAGGATCAGCGCGAAGCAGCGGAGGCGGCGGACGCGCGCGGCCACGCGCCTGAGCAGCACTCGAACACGGTGCGGAAGGTGAGGGGCGTTTCGGAGAGCCGGCGCACCCAGCGCACGCGGCCAGCGCGCCACAGGATGTGCCGAGACACGTCGCGCGGCGGCAGTAGTCTGCCCCGCCCGCCGCCACTGCCACTGCCACTGCCACCGCCACCGCCCGCGTTCATCTTGCCTTTGTACGTGAGCCACTGCAGCATGGCCAGCGCAGACACCTGCCGCTCCACCATGCCGCCCGAGGGCCGGCCGTCGGTTGACATCAGCGGCATGGGCCGGCCCAGCCAATCAGCATCGAAGCAGCTCACGGGCATCTGCGGTGCGAATGCAGCAGCCAAAGCGTAAGCGCGGCATCGGCGGCGGCGGCAGCAGCGGCGGGCGCAGCGCACGTGAGACTCGAGCAGCACGAGCAACAGAGCC
>JBKBRA010000197.1:0-579 GCA_046292305.1 Dietzia sp.
CGGGTGCTGGCCGCTGCCGGAGGCAAAGTTTGCGCTGGACATGTCACTGCCGGTCACAGCGCCGGAGCCGGTGACGGCAGACACGAAGCTGGCCGATGCGCCCGCGCCGCTGCCCGCGCCGCTGCCCCCGCCGGTGGCTGCGCCGCTGCCTGCACCTGACGCTGAATGCGGGGAGATCCGTTGCACAACGCTGCCGGGCGTGCCGCTGGCGGGGGTGCTGATCACTGGCGTGCCGCCGCCGCTGCCCGCCGCGCCCGCCCTCGCCACCGCGCCCGCTCCCCTGCGCGCCCCCGGACCCGCCGCGGGCTTTGCTGCTGCTGCCACTGCTGCCGCTGTTGCCGCCGCCGCCGCCACCGCTGCAACGGGCAGCGGCACCCCCCGCTCGCCCGCCGGTGGCAACGTGGCACCGCGTGGCATGGAGCTCCTGCCTCTGGCGAGCCCTGGTGGTGGTGGCCACCCCCGGTACTCTGCGAGCGCAGAAGGCGCATCGCAGCGCGTTGCGGCAGCCCACGTGTCTCCGCTCCCGTCTTTGACTCGCTGTCTGCTGTCTGCCAGCGCACGCGACGCGCAGCCGGACCT
>JBKBRA010000198.1:0-579 GCA_046292305.1 Dietzia sp.
GCCGTCCCAGTACGCCGACTCCGGCCCGCTGCAGTGGGGACCCAGCTCCAGCCGGACGTAGCCGACCTCGTGCTCGTGGTCCAGCACGCAGGAGCCCTCGGTGATCGGCGACCCGTTGGCGTCGCGCAGGTACCTCTGGTTCTGGGGAAGAACGTGATCCATGACGGGGCCTCCAGATCCGGTCCGGGACGAGCACAGTGGTGGTCTCTGTCTCGATGGTGCGCGCCGGGGCCGGTTGCCGCATCGCCAGTTCTACGTACTTGGCTACCCAGTTCGGGCGAAGATGAGGGTCACGCGCCCGCGGCGTGCCGGCCGGCGCGGCGACCGAAGAACGACCCCTCACCGAGCTGGGTGCCCGAGGCGTAGCCCTTGCCGTCCTGGGCGATGTTCGACGCGCAGGCACCCGCGGCGTACAGGCCCGGCACGACCGAGCCGTCCTCGCCACGCACCTCGCCGTCGACCGTGGTCACGAGGCCGCCGAGGGTGAAGCCGGCGTAGAGCGCCTTGCCCAGGGTCAGGTCGTAGGCGCCCCAGGGGCCGGTGGCCTGGGGGGCCAGCCAGTCGGGATGCTTGTGGAAG
>JBKBRA010000199.1:0-577 GCA_046292305.1 Dietzia sp.
GTAGGGCTTGCCCACATCGGTGACCGGCAGCGAGTCGATGATCGTGACCTCTTTAGGGGCGGCCGCGGACTCGGACACCCGCTCGGTCGCCCACGCCTGCAGGTCACCGCCGGACACTGTGGCGCCGTCGCGGACGGTGACATAGCCGACGGGGACTTCGCCCGCGTGCACGTCGGGACGACCGACGACTCCGGCGTCGGTGACATCGGGGTGCTCGAGAAGAGCGTCCTCCACCGAGCGGGGATCGATGTTGTGCCCGCCGCGGATGATGAGGTCCTTCGCGCGGCCGGTGAGCATCACGAAACCGCGATCATCCACAGATCCCAGGTCGCCGGTATCCAGCCACCCGCCGCGAACAGACCCGCCGTCATCGAGATCGAACCCGTTGTCGCTGCGGCGGCGCACGTAGCCGGCGAACACGGTGGGTCCCGACACGACGAGCCGCCCGACGGTGCCGGCGGGTAGTTCCCGCCAGTGCTCGTCGACGGCGCGGATCTGCTGATAGGGCAGGCGTTGCCCGACTGAACCGGCAGGCTGACCGTCGAAGAAACTGCGAACGCTGGCGCAGGTCGCCTCT
>JBKBRA010000200.1:0-564 GCA_046292305.1 Dietzia sp.
CCCACGACCGGTGGTTCCTCGACGCGGTGTGCCAGTGGACCTGGGAGGTGCACGACGGAGTCGTCGACGCCTACGAGGGCGGGTACGCCGCCTACGTGCTGGCCAAGGCGGAGCGGCAGCGGCAGGCCGCCGCCTCGGAGGTACGCCGCCAGAACCTCGTGCGCAAGGAGCTGGCCTGGCTGCGACGGGGCGCCCCCGCGCGCACCTCGAAGCCGAAGTTCCGCATCGAGGCCGCCAACGCGCTGATCGACGACGTCCCGCCGCCGCGCGACCGGCTGGAGCTGCAACGGTTCGCCAACCAGCGGCTCGGCAAGGACGTCATCGACGTGGAGGACGTCGACCTCTCCCGTGGTCCCAAGCAGCTGCTCTCCCACGCCACCTGGCGGATCGGGCCGGGGGACCGGTTCGGCATCGTCGGGGTCAACGGTGCGGGCAAGACCTCCGTGCTCTCGCTGCTGGCCGGCACCCTCGCCCCCGACAAGGGCCGGGTCAAGCACGGTCGCACGATCACCCTGCAGCACCTCACCCAGCAGCTCGACGACCTCGACCCCGAGCAGCGGGTGC
>JBKBRA010000201.1:0-560 GCA_046292305.1 Dietzia sp.
CGTGGGCGAAGGTCCACCAGGTACCCGAGGACAAGATCAACGTCAACGGTGGCGCGATCGCCCTCGGACACCCCGTCGGCTCGACCGGCACCCGGCTGTTGACCACCGCCCTGCACGAGCTCGAACGCCGCGACGCCACCACCGCGCTCGTGTCGATGTGCGCCGGTGGCGCTCAGGCCTCCGGCACCATCATCGAGCGGATCTGAGGCGCGGCATGGACATCTCCGGGAAGGTCGCACTGGTCACCGGCGGCGCATCGGGCCTCGGGCTCGCGACCGTGCAGGCGTTGCACACGCGTGGCGCCTCGGTGGTCGTCGTCGACCTGCCGTCCTCCGACGGTGAGACCGTCGCCAAGGAGCTCGAGCGGGCCACGTTCGCGCCGGCCGACGTGGCCGACGAGGAGGTCTGGCGCATGGCGCGGGAACTCCCCGCCCCCTCCGCCGTCCTGCTGACGACGCGGGAAAAGCCGGAGCGGGGCGGCCGCATCCTCCCCGTGGGCCCGCTGACGGCGAACGAGGCGGCGCGCCTGCTCTACTACGAGGCCGTGCGGCGGCGGGACC
>JBKBRA010000202.1:0-558 GCA_046292305.1 Dietzia sp.
TCCCGGACTGCTTGAACCCGCCGAACGGGCCGTTTCCGTCCTGCGCCGAGGGGCCGTGCGCGTTGATGAAGGAATAGCCCGCCTCGATTCGCCGGGCGAGCCGCACGGCACGCTCGGTATCCGCCGACCAGACCGAGGAGGCCAGCCCGAACCGGTCGTCATTGGCCATCGCCACCGCCTCGTCCTCGGTGTCGAAGGGCAGGATCGGCAGGACGGGACCGAACTGCTCGTCGCGCACAACCGACAGCGACGGGTCGGCATCGATGACCAGCGTCGGGCGCTGGAAGAACCCCCGGGCGTAAAGCTCGGGGTCGGGCACCTGCCCGAGCTCGAGCACGTCCTGCCCTCGCGCCCGCGCCTCGGCGATCATGTCGGTGACGACCTTCAGCTGCCTGGCGTTGTTCATCGGTCCCATGGTGGTCTCGGGCAGCAGCCCGTCGCCCACCACCTGGGCATCGACGACGGCGCGCAGGCCGTCCACCACCTCGGCAAAGCGGGAGCGATGGACGTAAAGCCGCTTCAGCGCAAAGCAGATCTGGCCCGTGGACATGAACGCCG
>JBKBRA010000203.1:0-555 GCA_046292305.1 Dietzia sp.
CGCCTCGTGGTGATGCCGCAGCAGCGTCTCGCGCACGCTATGGCACAGCTTGGCTTTGCTGGCCTCACACATGCTCTCCAGTACCAGCTTGGCTTGCAAGCCATCGACAACGCCTTGAATGTTGCTGTCAGCACCCGGGCTGACAATGTCAGCAGCGGACACAGCAGCTGCAGCGGGTGCAGCGGGTGCAGCGGGTGCAGCGGGTGCAGCGGGTGCAGCAGCAGACTGGTGGTGCATCGGTGAGTGCCGACCGACGGCCTCCGCATGGTCGCGCAAAGCAGCCACTTCGCCGGCAGCCATCCCATTCATACGCGCGTGCGCGTGCGACTCCACCTCACCCTGCTCCACGCTGCGAGGGCGTTGCCGCTGGCCCATGGTGGCCGCCGCAGGGGCGGGCGATGCAGGAGTGCTCGCAGCCGCACACTCGGGCGCTGGCCCAGCGGCAGCAGCCTGCACCACCACAGCCTGCTGCACCGCAGCCGCGGGTGCTGCCGCGGCGGATGCAGCGGCACCAGCGTCGCTCAGCGCCTCCCCCCGCTCCACCCCAGCAGGCTC
>JBKBRA010000204.1:0-550 GCA_046292305.1 Dietzia sp.
CCCTCGCCCTGTTCGACCCGGACCATCCCCTGCACGCCGTCCACGCCGCACGCCTGGCGCGCACCCTGCTCGGTCTGGCGGTCGGCGCAGCGCTGGCCCTCGCCGGCGCCTGCCTGCAGGGCCTGACCCGCAACCCGCTCGCCGACCCCGGCATCCTCGGCATCAACGCCGGCGCGTCGTTCGCGATGGTGCTGGCCATGGCCTTCTTCGGTGTCTCCAGCCTCCAGGGCTATCTCTGGTTCGCCTTCGCCGGCGCAGCCGTGGCCGCCGTGGCCGTCCACACCATCGCCTCCTTCGGACGTGACGGCGCCACCCCGGTGAAGCTGGCCATCGCCGGAGCCGCCCTCGCGGCCGCGCTCGCCAGCTGGACCTCGGGTGTGCTGCTCGCCGACCGGCAGACGATGCAGGTCTACCGCTTCTGGGCGGTCGGCACCATCGGTGGCCGTGGGTACGACGTGCTGCTGACCGGCCTGCCCTTCCTCATCCTCGGAGCACTGCTCGCCCTGGCCGCCGCCCAGGCGCTGAACACCCTGGCTCTCGGCGACGACCT
>JBKBRA010000205.1:0-549 GCA_046292305.1 Dietzia sp.
GGAGGCGTTGGACACGACTTGCATGTCCTGAGCGGCGGCGGCAGCAGCAGCAGTGTGTCAGCATCGCCCAGCACGGCCCTCCGCATGTGCGCTAGCAGCGACACACCTTGCGGTACTTTTCCTGGTTCACACCCATCACGAACATGGGCGCATCGGCAGAGGGCGCGGAGATGATGACCTTCTTGGCCCCGCCCTTCAGGTGCTCCGCGGCCTTGTCCTGCGTGGTGAAGAACCCTGTGCGCGCAGCGGCGCGGGTGAGCGGGCAGCGGCAGCGGCGCTGACCGATCGGTGACGGAGCACCCGAGGACTCCACGATGTAATCAGCGCCCACGTCTCCCCAAGGCACCTCGTGCGGGTTCATCTTGGAGAAGGACTGGCGGCGTGGCGGCAGTCAAGCGAGCGCACGCGCGCGGCCTCCGGCAGCGCACCTGCAGACGCTGCCCGTTGACGTACAGACTGTCGCCCTCCGAGCGCAGGTCGCCCTGGAAGGTGCCGTGCGTGGAGTCATACTGGCCCAGCGGGCGCCAGCGGCGTGAGGGAACCACCCCG
>JBKBRA010000206.1:0-548 GCA_046292305.1 Dietzia sp.
GACGCCGATCTTGCCGCGGGCGAGCCGCTTCAGGGTCGACGGTACGAAGGTGTAGCCGGCGACGATCAACGCGACCGATTCGAGTACCAGAGTGAGACCATCGGGACCGCCGGTCCAGCCAATGGTCAGTCCGGCCGCCAGCAGAGCGCCAGCGACAGCCGCGGCTCGGATCTCGGTGATCTGCCACAACCTGTCGGGTTCCTGCTCGTCGTCGCCGCCCGGGCGGGGCTCGTCGTGGTCGCAGCCGCATGCGTCGCTCATCCGGTCACCGCCGACCCGGCGGGCGCGGTGCCGTAAACCGGGCAGAGTGCCACCGCGTTCCCCGTGACGGCGAGGAGGGTCTCGGCCGAAGCGAGCAGGTCCAACAGTTCCGGCCGGACGAGGGAGTAGAACACCTGCCGGCCCTGGGGGCGACCGACGACCAATCCGCAGTCCCGCAGGCACGCCATGTGCGCCGATACCGTCGACTGTGCCAGCCCCAGCTCGCTCACCAGGTCCGCTACACGCACCTCCCTGCTGGCGAGACGGCGAACGATAGCCAACCGTGT
>JBKBRA010000207.1:0-548 GCA_046292305.1 Dietzia sp.
CCGGTCCTCGGCGGTCAGCACCACCAGCAGCGCCGCCACCCGGGCGGGCACCAGGTTGAGCAGGTCGTCGAGGCGCGCCGCCGCCCACCCGAACCGGGCATAGCGCGGCGACCGGTAGCCGACCATCGCGTCGAGGGTGTTGGCGGCCCGGTAGGCCAGCAGTCCCGGGACACCGAGCAGTGCCCCCCACCACAGCGGGGCCACCACCGCGTCGGAGGTGTTCTCGGCGACCGACTCCACGGTGGCCCGGGCCAGCTCGTCGGGCCCGAGGCCGGTGGCGTCCCGGGCGCAGAGGTGGGAGAGGCGGCGCCGCGCCGCCGGGAGGTCGCCACCCTCCAGGGCCCTGGCCATCGCGTCCCCCTCGCGCACCAGCGAGGTGCCGCCCAGCACGACGTACGTCGCGGCGGCGACGCCCAGCGCCTCGAGCGCCCACCTGCCCCCGGATCTGCCGCCGACCCGCCCCGCGGCGGCGCCCACGGCCGCCGTGCCACCCACCAGCGCCAGCGTGTACGCCGCGCCCGCAGCACGGGAGTCGGCGTAGAGGTGGG
>JBKBRA010000208.1:0-541 GCA_046292305.1 Dietzia sp.
TACCCGCTGACCCGCAAGGGGTGGGAGCGCCCCTATGTCGGCGCCGGGGTCGCGCTCTACGACCTGATGGCGATGCTCGGCCGCTACGACATGGGGGTCCCCCGGCACCGGCACCTGTTCCGGCGCCAGGTCGCCCGGATCGCTCCCGACTTCCGCGCCGAGAAGCTGTCGGGAGCCATCCGCTACTACGACTGCCAGGTCGACGACGCCCGGCTGGTGCTGACCATCGCGCGCACGGCGGCGGCCCACGGCGCGCACGTGCTCACCCGCACCCGGGTCACCGGCTTCCTCCGCGAGGGGGAGCGGGTGGTGGGCGTCCGCGCCCGCGACCTCGAGACCGGCCGGGACCTGGAGATCCGCGCCCGGGTGGTGGTCAACGCGGCGGGGGTGTGGACCGACGAGATCCAGGAGATGGTCGGCGGCCGGGGGGCGCTGCACGTGCAGGCCAGCAAGGGCATCCACCTCGTGGTGCCGCGGGACCGGATCCGCTCCGAGGCGGGGTTCATCACCAAGACGGCCGTGTCGGTGCTCTTCGTCATCC
>JBKBRA010000209.1:0-540 GCA_046292305.1 Dietzia sp.
TCCGCTGCAGCCTCCGCCTCCACTCCGCCGCTGCCATCACCGTCGCCGCCGCCTGCAGCCTCTGCCGCCCCCGCTGCCGCCGCACCTGTCACAAGCTCCACGGCCACCGATGCAGGCGCAGCGGTGGATGCCTCGGCTGCCTGTGCTGCCTGCCTCGCCGCCTCCGCGCCAGTGCGTCTGTCACTGCAATCGGCGCCGCCGCTGCTGCTACCGCTACCGCTACCACTACCGCTACCACTACCGCTACCACTACCGCTACCGCTACCGCTACCACTACCGCTACCGCTGCCGCTGCCGCTGCCGCTGTTGCTGCCATTGCCATTGCTGTTGCTGTTGCTGTCGACAATGCTGCCGTCTCGTTTCGCGCCGGTGCTGACGCTGCTGCTGATACTGCCGACATTGCGATCGCTGCCGCCTGTCAGCGAAACGGCCGTCGCCGCAACTGGCGCGACGTCAGCCGCTGCTGTGGATTCTATGGATGACGCAACGGCTGCCGTCACCCCCTGCGTGAACCCCCCCGCCGAGGTTGCCTCCACCTCC
>JBKBRA010000210.1:0-539 GCA_046292305.1 Dietzia sp.
ATAGAACCTGGCATCGCGCTCGCGCATCTTGTCGTAGAGCGGGATCTGGAACTCGTGCATGATTTTATAGGGCAGCGAGGCAAAGATGAGGTCGGCCTTGCGTGTCGTCATACCGGCGGCGACGGCGCGCTCGGAGTAGAGGTCGCCGAGCCCAATCTCCATCAGTGAATCCGACCGCACGATGTGGGTCGAGGAACGCTGGACCATGGTGACGTCGGCGCCGGCCTCCCACAGCGCGGCGCAGATGTCGTGGGCCGAGTTGTTGGCCCCAACCACGACCACCTTCTTTCCCTTGTAAGCGTCTGGCCCGGGATGTTGCGAGGAATGCTGCTGTTCGCCCCTGAAGGTCTCCTGTCCCTTGAACTTGGGAATGTTGGCCTTCCCCGACATGCCCGTGGCCAGCACAAGCTGTTTTGGCCTCAGCACCACCTCCTTGCCGTCACGCTCGACAACGACGGTCCACTCCTGCTTGTCCTCGTCATAGGCGGCGGATTTGCAGGTGGTCGAGTTCCAGTAGTTGAGCTCCATCACCTTGGTGT
>JBKBRA010000211.1:0-538 GCA_046292305.1 Dietzia sp.
GTTCACCGTGGCGATAGGCCCCAACGCGTGCGGCAAGTCCACGCTGCTGCGGGGCCTGTCGCGGCTGCTGGCGCCCCGGTCCGGAAGCGTGATCCTCGACCGCAGAGCCATCACCTCCCTGCCCGCCAAAGAGGTCGCCCGACGGCTGGGGTTGCTGCCGCAGTCGGCGATCGCCCCGACGGGATCCCTGTGGCCGACCTGGTGGCGCGCGGCCGATACCCGCACCAGAGCCTGTTGCGCCAGTGGTCGACCGCCGACGAGGAGGCCGTGCGCTCGGCACTCGAGGCCACCGGCACGCGGGAGCTGTCCGCCCGACCGGTCGACGAACCTTCGGGTGGCCAGCGGCAGCGCGTATGGGTGGCGATGGTCCTGGCCCAGCAGATCGACCTGTTGCTACTGGACGAGCCCACCACGTTCCTCGACATCGCCCACCAGGTCAAACTGATGGAGTTGATCGCCCACCCTCAACCGCGGCGGCCGGACTGTGGTGGCGGTGCTGCACGACCTCAACCACGCCGACCACATCATCGCCATGCGC
>JBKBRA010000212.1:0-537 GCA_046292305.1 Dietzia sp.
AGGTGGGCGGCTCCGCGGTCACGGCCCGCCGAGGTCCCGGTGGTCATGACCATCTGGGTGATCCCGTCGAGGTCCACGGCGGCGCGTGCGACCTCGGCCAGTTGCTCCGGCTGCTTGACCGGCACCGTGGTGCCCGCGCGGAGCGACTCCTCGATCGAGCAGAACCGGCAGCGCTCGTCGCGGCGGTAGCGGATGCAGGTCTGCACCACCGTCGTGGCCAGGACGCCACGGCCGTGGAGCCGCGCGATCTTCTCGTACGGCACCCCGTCGGAGGTCTTGCGGTCGTAGAACCGGGGGCGGTCGATCGTGGTGACCTCGAGGCCGGTGTCGACCCCGTCGCGCAGGACGCGGTCGCCGTCGAAGACGAAGGGGCTGTCGGCGTTGCGGGGGATCGCCGCGTCCCGGCCCGAGACGACCAGGTGGCCGTCGTCGCTTGGGCCGGCGCCCCCGCTCCGGTGCACCGGAGGGGTGCCCCGGATACCGAGCAGCGCCAGGTGGGCCCGGGGCGACGGGGGCGCGCCCCGGGGGGCGTTGGGG
>JBKBRA010000213.1:0-536 GCA_046292305.1 Dietzia sp.
CGCGCGAGGCCAGCGCCGCGCGTGCTTGCTCGTGCAGCGAAATGTCACGCAGCGCATCGCTTTGTCCTGCCCCAACGCGCACAATGGCGGGATTGTAGCGCGCGCCTTGACCGTCCGTGAACCCGCTGCGCATGATGCGCGCCGCGATCTCGTCCACCGCGGCGTTGGAGGGCGCCGCCACAAGAATGCGCGGACGGTCCGCTTCCGACATGGCGACGGCATGCAGTGCTTGATCCAAGTCCGCACGGGCAGCTAAGATGCTGGCCACCACACTGCCGCCCGCGGTACCTTCCCCGTCGGCATGCGTGGCACCGACGCGGCCGTGGGGCGGGGCAGCGGCAGCGGCAGTGGCAGTGGCAGTGGCAGTGGCAGCCTCCGCCGCGCTGCACACCTTTTGCTCAATGCGCGCAAGCACACGCTCATAGTAGCGGTGGAAGCCGCACAGGTGCAGCGTGTTCAGCAGGCCCAGCAGCGTGCTCGTTTTGCCCGTGCCAGGAGGGCCCTGCACCAGTGTGAAGCCTCGGTCTGCCGCCCGT
>JBKBRA010000214.1:0-533 GCA_046292305.1 Dietzia sp.
CGCCGGCGAGACCGAGCAGGCTCGCGATCACTCGAGGACTCAACGGTCCACTCCTCCATGGCTCGGGGCCGATCAGGCTGCCAGACCGCCCGCACCCGGCGCCGGGATCGTGGACGCCACAGCCTGTGGGTGCCACAACCCGTGAATGCCGTGGGGCGACCCCTGGGAGTATGCCCCACCAGCGCCGTCGTCGGCCATCGTGGGCCCCCGACGAGGGAGGGGCACCCTCAGTCGTCGATGAGGGAGAACAGGTCGGCCTCGGGCTCGATCTGCCCCGGCACGGCACTCGGGTGGGCGACCCGGCCGCCGGCGAACCCGGGCCCCGAGGCCGGCACCACGCCGTCGCGCCAGGCGCAGGCAGCGGCGTTGGCGAGCCGGTCGGCTGCCTCGTTGAGCTCGTGGCCGGCGTGACCCTTGACCCACACGAACTCCACCCGCCGGCCTGCCATCGCGGCGTCGAGGGCCTTCATGATCTCCACGTTGAGCACCGGCTTGCCGTCGCGCTTCCTCCACCCCTTGCGCTTCCACCCGGG
>JBKBRA010000215.1:0-529 GCA_046292305.1 Dietzia sp.
GATCCGATGACCTCTCCGACGATCTCGTGACCCGGAACCACCCGCGGTCGACGGACGGGGAGGTCGCCGGTGGCCACGTGCAGATCGGTCCGGCACACCCCGCAGGTGAGGACGCGGAGCAGGATCTCGCCCGGTCCGGGCCGGGGCACGGGCAGCTCGACGAGGTCCAGCGGTGACTCAGCCAGTGGCCCCGGCTCGCGGACCACCCAGGCACGCATCGTCGTCATGGCTCCGGTCACCTCGATTCCGCGGTGCGGTGACGGCGATCCTATCCCCGCCCGTCGAGCCCGGGCCACCCCCGGATCGCAGGCGAGCACGCCACGGGGAGGGCCGACGCCGTGACAGAGGTCGAGACCCACCCTCGACACTCGCCGGGGGTGGGTCTCGGATCGCTCGGGATCAGATGTAGATGGCGGGGTCGATGTAGAACTGCGCGTCGCGCAGCTCCTCCTTCGACTCCTTGGCGGGCTTGGCGACGCCCGGGATGCCCACGACGATCGAGTTCGCGGGCGCGTCCTTGACCACCACG
>JBKBRA010000216.1:0-526 GCA_046292305.1 Dietzia sp.
GCGAGAGCCTCCTCGGTCAGGTGGTTGCGGGGGACGTAGACCGGGTTCACGCCGCCCATGACCGCTGCGTCCGGTCCGAGGGCTCGCCAGCGATCGACCCACTCGTCGAACGACGCGAGGTCGAGGAACAGGCCTCGGGCCGGTTCGAGGTCACCGCGCGCAGCCCGGCCCAGCGCCCGGAACGCCGTCGTGAAGTCGACCCGGCCTTCGTGCAGCAGGCGGAGCAGGTCGTCGGCCAGCGCTCGGACGACCGTGACGTCGAGGCCGGCGGGCAGGCCGAGCTTGGCCCTGACACCCGACGTCCAGGCATCGTCGTACGCCGTGGCGAAGCCGCCGAGCGACCGCGTCGCGAGCTCCACGGCCTGTTGCTGGTCGTCGTGGAGCAGGGGGAGGAGGGTCTCGGCGAACCGTGCGAGATTCCACTGCATCACCGCGGGCTGGTTGCCGTAGGCGTATCGACCGCCCTCGTCGATCGAGCTGAACACCGTGGCGGGGTCGAAGACGTCGAGGAAGGCACACGGGCCGT
>JBKBRA010000217.1:0-523 GCA_046292305.1 Dietzia sp.
CACAGGTCGGGCAGCTGGGCGAGCGCGGTGAAGCTCGCCAGGTAGGCACCGGGGGTGCCGTCCTGCAGCATCACGTTGAAGACGTAGCCGCCGGCCACGCCGACGACGGTCACCATGCCGTTGAGGAAGACCGCCACCAGCATGCAGGCCAGGACCCGCGGGACGACCAGTCGCTGGATGGGGTCGATGCCGAGCACCATCATCGCGTCGAGCTCTTCGCGGATCTTGCGCGCACCCAGGTCAGCGGCGATCGCCGAGCCACCCGCGCCGGCGATCAGCAGCGCGGTCGCGATGGGTCCTGCCTGCTGGACCACCGCCAGCACCGACGCCGAGCCGGTGAAGGACTGCGCACCGAACTGCTTGATCAGGCCACCGACCTGCAGGGCGATGACCGCACCGAAGGGGATGGCCACCAGGGCGGTCGGAATGATCGTCACCGAGGCGATGAACCAGGCCTGCTGCAGGAACTCGCGCAGCTGGAACGGTCGCCGGAAGAGCCCACGGCCGACATCGAGGCCGAAGG
>JBKBRA010000218.1:0-522 GCA_046292305.1 Dietzia sp.
GATAGCAGCCATGCACAGATGAGAAATATGTGATAAAAAAGCTTCGCCGCCTAACAATCTGGCGGCAAAACGTTCTCAGGGCGGGGTGCAACTCCCCACCGGCGGTAATTGCGCGCAATGCGCATAGCCCGCGAGCGCTTGGTGTCACCGCAGCCGCAGGCTGTGAATGATGGCAAGGTCAGCAGACCCGGTGTGATCCCGGGGCCGACGGTCATAGTCCGGATGAAGAGAGAACGGGATTGGCGCCAAAGGGCCGCCCACGGGGAAGGTGCAGTCAATGCACGTGGAACCGTTGCGTACCCTTAAATCCCATTCGATTCATAACGCCCTGTTTTTCACACAAACAGGAGTCAGAACAGATGCAACCCACCGCAATCGACAGCAAAAGCAAAAACCATCAGGGCGAGCGCGTAGCGTTTATCCAGGCCTGCTGGCACAAGGATATTGTTGACCAGAGCCGTAAAGGCTTCGTCAGCGAGATGATCGCCCAGGGCTATCAGGAATCGGAGATCGACTTTTTTG
>JBKBRA010000219.1:0-515 GCA_046292305.1 Dietzia sp.
CGAGGCGGCGACGGGCGAGATCGTCAACACGGTGGGAGCGGATCTCTTCGAGGGCTACTACCGCAACCCCGAGGCCGAGCGGGCCCGGTTGCGTCACGGGTGGGTGTGGTCCGGCGACCTGGCCTATCGCGACGATGCTGGCTTCTGGTACTTCGCCGGCCGCAACGGCGACTGGCTGCGCGTGGACGGGGAGAACCTCGCGGCGGCGCCGATCGAGCGGCTGCTGATGCGGTACGCCGCGTTCGCGGCCGTGGCGGTCGTCGCGGCGCCCGACGAGGTCACCGGCGACCAGGTGATGGCCGTGGTGGAGCTCGAGCAGGGACTGACCTTCGATCCGGACTCCTTCTCTGCGTTCCTGGCCGCCCAGCCCGATCTCGGCACCAAGTGGACCCCGCGCTACGTGCAGGTCGTCCCCGCGCTCCCCCGCACGCCCACCAACAAGATCCTCAAGCGCGAGCTGCCACCCCTGGCCGAGTCCTCCCCGGTCTGGGTCCGCACCGGCACCACCTTCGTTG
>JBKBRA010000220.1:0-513 GCA_046292305.1 Dietzia sp.
TCGAGCGTGGACTGGGGGCTGCAGGCATCGCCGTGGACACGTTCGCCACCTTGGAGGCCGCCTGGCACGGGCTGCTGCGCCTTCCTTACGCGCTGGCCATCGTAGATCGCGGGTTACCCGATGGCGACGGCTTGACCCTGATCCGAAGGTTGCGCGCGGCGGACAATCAGCTCCCGTGCCTGATGCTGACCGCCAAGGACGCGCTGCATGATCGCGTGGCCGGGCTGGACGCGGGGGCCGACGACTACCTGCCCAAGCCCTTTGCCATAGAAGAACTCACAGCGCGTGTGCGAGCGCTGATGCGACGGCCCGCAGAGTTCCGCGAGCTTCATCTCAGCTACCACGGTCTTCAGATCCTGCCCGAACTCAGCTGCATGCGGCACCATCAAGAGCAGATCAGTCTGGCACCGGCAGAGCTGCAACTCATCATCCTGATGGTGAGGGCCGCTGGCCAAGTGGTCCGCCGCACCGCACTGGAGGCTGCCGCTTGGGGCGTTTCAGACGCTGTCACCC
>JBKBRA010000221.1:0-511 GCA_046292305.1 Dietzia sp.
GGCAGTCCACCACGAACCAAGGCAGCGCGCCGCCTGTCTCTGGCGCGGCGGCGGCGGCGGCGGCGGCGGGGGAGCGCTCCTTCAGCACGTCAGCCGCGTCCACGCCCAGGGAGAAGCGGCCGCGCTGCGCCCGGGCCCGCTGCACCGCCTCCGCCTCGCCCCCGGCCCCGCCTTGTCCGTCCTCGGGCGATCCGGGGGAGGGGAGCGGCAGCGGGGGCAGCGGCAGATCGGCGTGCGCGAACCGCAGGGTGCCTTCCAGCCTGCGGCGCGCGGCGGTCTGCGTGGCGGCGCGCACAAGGCGTGCCGCGCGCGCGTAGGACGGCGGCGTGCGCGCGCGCAGTCGGCGCATGGCCAGCAGCAGCGCGTCCGCGGTCTCGGCGTCCGCGGGCAGGGAGTGGCGCACCAAGGACGCCATGGCGCCGCGCAGGTCGCCTTTGCGCCGGTGCTGAAACTCGCGGTGCAGCCTGTCCACCACCGCCACGGGCAGCAGGTGCCAGAACAGCGGCCGCGC
>JBKBRA010000222.1:0-510 GCA_046292305.1 Dietzia sp.
GGCTCGACGCCTATCTCGTACGCCGGCTCGACCTGCCCTTCCGCGACGTCGACTGGACGGTCTGGGACGATCTGCTGCGCCGGGTCCACCACCCGAGCGAAGAGGTCACCATCGGTCTGGTCGGCAAGTACATCGACCTCCCCGACGCCTACCTCTCGGTCGGCGAGGCGCTGCGCGCGGGCGGCTTCGCCCACGAGGCCAAGGTGCACCTGCGTTGGATCGCGTCCGACGACTGCGACACCCCCGCGGGCGCGGCTCGGCAGCTCGCCGACGTCGACGCCGTGTGCATCCCGGGAGGCTTCGGGATCCGCGGCATCGAGGGCAAGCTCGGCGCCCTCCACTACACCCGGACCCATGGCATCCCGACCCTGGGCCTGTGCCTGGGACTGCAGTGCATGGTCATCGAGTACGCCCGCAACGTCGCCGGGCTCGAGAAGGCCGCCTCGACGGAGTTCGACCCCGAGTGCCCCGAGCCGGTCATCGCCACGATGGAGGAGCAGAAGGACTTCG
>JBKBRA010000223.1:0-508 GCA_046292305.1 Dietzia sp.
CCCTCGACCAGGCTCTCGCCGGACAGCACTCCTGACGCGTTCGGGCCTCCCCGGATACGCACGCAGCCCCCGTCCCGGCTGAAACCGGGGCGGGGGCTGCAGGTGCTCTGTGGTCCTAACTGGGTTCGAACCAGTGACCTCTCCGGTGTGAACGGAGCGCTCTTCCGCTGAGCTATAGGACCGCATGTGGCCCGATCTCCCGATCGGCACCGGAACACTGTAGCAAGCCGGACGCACGGTCCCAATTCGGGCCCGGTCGGGTGCAGGTGCGGCGTCTCGAGCATCACCAGGTCCGGGGCGCACGGTGCCGCGGGGCCGTAGATCTGGGCGTCCGCGCAGGTGGGGACCCATTTCGGGCCCCCGATTTGTGTTCCAAGTTCGGGTTCGACTAATGTTCATTCTCGCAACGCGGTGAGCAACAGCAAGCCGCAGAGCGATGCGGATGTGGCGCAGCTGGTAGCGCATCACCTTGCCAAGGTGAGGGTCGCGGGTTCGAATCCCGTCATCC
>JBKBRA010000224.1:0-507 GCA_046292305.1 Dietzia sp.
GACCCGCTGGGGGGCCAACGTCGTCCACAAGGGCAACGCCAAGGTCCACGTCTCCGGCCACGCCAGCGCCGGTGAGCTCGTCTACTGCTACAACCTGGTCCAGCCGAAGAACGTCATGCCGGTCCACGGCGAGTGGCGCCACCTGCAGGCCAACGCCGATCTGGCGATGAGCACCGGCATCGACCCCGCGCGGGTCGTCATCGCCGAGGACGGCGTGGTCGTCGACCTGGTCAAGGGCAAGGTCAAGATCACCGGCAAGGTCCCGGCCGGCAACATCTACGTCGACGCGCAGACCGTCGGGGGCGTCACCGAGTCGATCCTCAAGGACCGGCGCACCCTCGCCGAGGAGGGTGTCGTGACGGTGCTGGCCATCGTCGACGCCGACACGGGCAAGCTGGCCGACCCGCCGGACTTCCTGGTCCGGGGCTTCGTCCACCAGGAGAACGACTTCGACAAGGCCATCCCGGTCATCGAGCGGACCCTGGCGCACGCCGCCAAGGAAGGCAT
>JBKBRA010000225.1:0-506 GCA_046292305.1 Dietzia sp.
CGACCTGGCCTGGCACTCCCTGACACTCGAGGAGGCCGAGGCGGTCACCGACGTCGACGAGTTCGAGGCGAAGGTGTTGGCGGACGCGGGGCTCGACGTCCCCGGCGTGGAGCCCAGGTACCGGTCGCGGTACTTCCAACACATCTTCGCCGGCGGGTACTCGGCCGCCTACTACTCGTACTTCTGGGCGGAGGTCCTCGACGCGGACGCAGCCGAGTGGTTCGCCGAACGTGGGGGACTGCAGCGGTCCTCGGGGGAGGCGATGCGTCGTGAGGTGCTGTCCCGAGGAGGCGCGATCGACTTCCTCGACGCCTACCGGGCCATGCGCGGGTCGGACCCGAGCCCGTCGGCTCTGCTACGTCGTCGAGGCCTGGACAGTTCGGTGGTGGGTGGCCGGGAGGTCGCGGCCGCCGGGCGGTCGTAGGATCTATCCGTGACGGCATTCCTCGAGTTCTGGGACAGGGTCGAACTCTGGCTCGCCACCCTGCCGTTCCCACTGCAGGTGT
>JBKBRA010000226.1:0-506 GCA_046292305.1 Dietzia sp.
TTTACACCTACGAGGCAAAATACATCGACGAAGATGGCGCCGCAATCAGCGTGCCGGCAGTTTTGCCAGATGAGGTCACGCAACGCTTGCAGGATATGGCCGAAAAAGCGTTCATCGCGCTTGGCTGCGAAGGGCTCGCTCGCGTCGACTTTTTTGTTCGTGCCGATATGAGCGCGGTGATCAACGAGGTCAACACCATGCCGGGCTTTACCGATATCAGCATGTACCCGAAGGCGATGGCCGCAAGCGGCATCCCCTATCCCGAGCTTGTCGGCCTGTTGATCGAGCACGGATTGGCGAGAGCCAACGCGGCTCACTAGCCATTTTCAGGCTTCAGCATCGCGTGGCGTAACGCTTCGCGCTCATGGCCAAAATCCGAAAACGCGACCATTTTTCGCGACCGCTACTTCACGTAGCAAAAATATTCGGCTAGGACGGTTGCGCAGCAAACCACGCTGTCTTTCCTGGAGTTCTGCTTTGCCTTTGTAAACCCCGGTCTCGCTTGT
>JBKBRA010000227.1:0-505 GCA_046292305.1 Dietzia sp.
CGCGGTCATCGCCGCGACCGTATCCGCGCTGCCGTTCTGCTTGCGGACCGCGCGAGCGGCCATCGAGCAGGTCAATCCCAGAATGGAAGCCGCAGCACGCACGATGGGGCTGTCCGAATGGAAAGTGGCCTTGTACGTCACGTTGCCCCTGGCCCGCCGCGGCATCATCGCGGGTATCGCCCTCGGTTTCGCTCGAGCCCTCGGCGATTTCGGTGCCACCGTGATGGTCGCGGGAAACATCCCGGGCCGAACGCAGACGATGCCCATCGCGGTGTATGACGCCGTCCAGACCGGGGACGATGCGCGCGCGGCTCTGATGGCGGCCATTCTCGGCGGGGTCGCGATCGTGATCCTACTGGTAGTCAATCGGCTGTCGAAGGCCTCGATATGAGCCCGGAGCACTCGCCGCTGGTCGAGGTGTCGGCGCGGGTGTCAGCGGGGGAGTTCCTGGTTGATATCGACATCTCGTTGACCGCGGATGACGGCCCCGTCGTGGCACTCTACG
>JBKBRA010000228.1:0-505 GCA_046292305.1 Dietzia sp.
GCATTGTGCTCGTCACAGCTCGTTCATTCGCCCGCGACCGCAACCCGAACTGCGACAAAGTTGAGGACCGACAAGCCGAGCTGCAAGACGCCATTGCGGAAGTGGTGCGAGCTGCTGCTCAGCGAAAAGTGGACCTGTGCAACCGCTGTGGTGTCCCATCCGGGGATAACTCTGCGTCTCCGTTCTCGGTGCATCGTCGGCTCGTGGATGCTGCGTACATGCAGGCGGGATTGCCCGCGTTCGATTGGCCAGAGTCAGGCAAGCAGGTGTTGATCAACAGGCCCCACTCCGACAATTCATCGAAGCCTCCTGGCGACCGGCCGAAGAACAAGCACCCTGGTGGCAAGAAGGGCAAGCCCCAGAACAACTCCCAGCCCCGACAGCGGCTGGCGGACGACAAGCACCAGCAAGCAGAACGCACCAGTAAGCGGTGGCGTGAAGATCAGGGGGAGGCTGACTCGGACGAACTGCGCGTCTACAAAAGGAGCCGGAAGCCGAGGACTCC
>JBKBRA010000229.1:0-505 GCA_046292305.1 Dietzia sp.
CCCAGCTGCGCCTACCCACGCTCGCTCACGGCGCGGCGCTCCACAGCGTGGCCGTGCGCGATGGCGCCCCGTACAAGGCGATCGTGTCACACGGCTTTGTGCTGGACGAGCAGGGGCAGAAGATGAGCAAGTCGCTGGGCAACGTGCTGGGGCCAAACGAAATTATTCAAGTGCTGAGCCGGCTGCTGCTACGCACTCCGTCGCGCTCACTCGCTGCGCCGTGCAGGGGAGCGGCAGCGGCGGCAAGTTCCCTGCATACGGCGCCGATGTGATGCGCGTGTGGGCGGCCAGCAGCGACTACTCGCACGACACGCTTGTGGGGCCCACCGTGCTCGCCACCGTGCGTTGTGACCCTGCCTGCCCATCGCGCCACGCCGCGCCGCACCTCACCCCCGAAACCTGGGCGCGCGCCGCAGGTCAGCGATGCGCTGCGCAAAGTGCGCAACACGGCGCGCTTCGCGATGGGCGTTCTGTTCGACTTCCCTGTGGCGGGCCCCAACGTGCC
>JBKBRA010000230.1:0-500 GCA_046292305.1 Dietzia sp.
GGGGTGCCGACCGCCGAGGCGCGGCTGTGCACCATCCCCGACGAGGTGGCCGCCGCGCTCGACGCGTTCGGTGCGCCGTACGTCGTGAAGGACGACGGGCTCGCAGCAGGCAAGGGCGTGGTGGTCACCGACGACCGTGACGCCGCGCTCGCGCACGCCGCCGGCTGCGACCGGGTCATCGTCGAGGAGTTCCTCGACGGCCCCGAGGTCTCGCTGTTCGCGATCACCGACGGTGTCACCGTCCACCCGCTCCAGCCCGCCCAGGACTTCAAGCGCATCTTCGACGGCGACGAGGGCCCCAACACTGGCGGCATGGGCGCCTACACCCCGCTGCCCTGGGCGCCGGTCGACCTGGTCGACCAGGTGCAGCGCGACGTGCTGCAGCCGACGGTCGACGAGATGGCCCGCCGGGGCACCCCGTTCCGCGGCCTGTTGTACGCCGGTCTGGCGCTGACGACGCGTGGCGTCCGGGTGGTGGAGTTCAACGCCCGTTTCGGTGA
>JBKBRA010000231.1:0-500 GCA_046292305.1 Dietzia sp.
GGGCATCGATGGACTTGACCGCAGGATTCGTCAGCCGCTCCTGCACCGCGGTGCGCCCGAGCGCGCGCACCAGCAGCAACGCCAGCACAGCGCTGACAGTTGTGGCGGCGATCGTGACGGCGACCCCGGTGGCGGGACCGAACAACAGTCCGGCGCTGAGGGTGAACACCGTGCGCGGTACCGGGGCAATCGTCAACACCGCCTGGGTCAGAAAGAACACCACCACGAACGACGGGCCCATCGACTCCGCCCACTCGCGCACCACAATGATCGACGGGCGGGGTACGAGGGCGGCAGCCACTGCCAGTATTGCCAGCGCTGCCACGGTGGCGAGGACTCGGCGATCGCGCAGAATCGCCGATACGGTTTCGGTCATGACGGTCTCTGCCTGCGCCGCCTCGCCGAGGTTTCCGACAAGCACGCGGGAGTGGACGGCGAGGAATGGCTTCGCACTGCCGGTGCTCAGGAGCGGACGAGCCGTGAGATCGCGTCGGTGGCCT